>NZ_VHSY01000030.1:0-6187 GCF_013048625.1 Vibrio sp. 11-4(1)
ACCTTTCGTTCTCAGTGAGGTGTGTGTATTTCATGTTTTTTACTTCTTGGCGGGAGCAAACTTCATGATTATCGCATCTCACTGTTTTTATGTTCAGAGGTGTCGCACTTCGTACTTGAATCCAAGAACCCTAACAAAGCATTTAAGAGTGATTCGCAACGCTTGGCAATTTCGCTTCGCTCAAGTATAGCCAAGCGCCGCTCACACCTTAATGCGGCGTTATACGCCGGAGTACTACTTGTGCTAGATATAATAAAATATAAATTGAGTAATAAATGACGACACAACAATACCCGCCAATCAACTATGATGGCGCTCGAAAAGTATACAAAGATCAACCAGGAAATATTGCGGCTTTGACCGATGTAATCACACGCAGGTTGGCGCAAAGTGAAGAGTGGAATTATGTCAATCCAGGAGATTTGGGGTTTGCGCTTTACACTAGATCACTATATTTAAAACTTGCGGACATTGACAGTGCATTGCACTCCCTCGTCGCTTGGCAGTATTTTGACTCAAAAAGTATTGAATATGCCTTACTGGAGGATGGCGAAAAGATTACGATTTCGTTACCAAATAAAGAGGTGTCATTTGGTTTTCACTCTGATAGGGATCGCCGTGGGATTGAAGGCGCGCACCTGGAGATATCCA
The DNA here is from genome assembly GCF_013048625.1 of Vibrio sp. 11-4(1). Classification (NCBI taxonomy): domain Bacteria; kingdom Pseudomonadati; phylum Pseudomonadota; class Gammaproteobacteria; order Vibrionales; family Vibrionaceae; genus Vibrio; species Vibrio sp. 11-4(1). The sequence goes on from NZ_VHSY01000030.1 coordinate 652, forward strand.
CATGGCGCTCTTTGTTGTGCGAAGATTTTGATAGCGCAAGACGCTTCGTTAAAATCGTGGATCACCCGCAAGTTAAATGGCGGAGCGAATCTGGTGATACCTTCATTAGGTTGCTCGGGTGTGTTTTCAGCTTGAGTGATGGCGAGCCTATGAATTTGATTCAGGAGTACGTCAACCATAGTGCCTCTGAGCCGGTGAGTCACGATAAGCCTGATAGTGTCACCTACCTCGATTTATCAGTGATCGATGTGATGATGAAAGTATTTGGTGGCGCTGATGAAAAAACCTACCAGAAGGCAATGTACTCTGCAGTTCAAAATCACCATGAATATTGGAGCCAGCCACGTCTGAATGATTCAGAACACGGCTATTTTTCCATGCAACTGACCACCCTAGCCAAAGTCGCCTTTGCAAGGTATGGTTACCGCATTGGTTTTGACACTGACTATGTACCAGAGGTGTTCTATACCCAACCGCTACCCACGTTGAGCTATGACTTTTTAAATAAATACACAGCACAAGAACACGACTAAACGGTATTGTCTCTTCTGGTTTGCGTATAACAAACTGTTTAAGAGTGATTCGCAACGCGTGGCATTTTTATTATGCGTTGGTTTAAGTGATTAAGGCGGCATGCGGAAGCATCGGTATTGCATTGCTCACACCTTAACAGGGCGTTAGTACTGGATTGGCATCAACGGTAAAAATTTCGGGGTTTATCGGTTTCTTTTCCTTGCTTTACACCTGGTCAAATGTGCCTTTCACGTTCTTTCCGGTGGCACTATATGTGGAGTGTTCGCTTTGACTTCACCGTTTACGGTTTCTAACTTTCGGGCTATTTCTCTGGTGTGGTTTCTTTAATGCTGGGAAACTCTCGTCAAAAACTGAGTTTTTTTGGCGCTGTTGTTTAGTTCTGCAGCCCGTCTCCTTTGTTAATTTGAAAGCGGCGAAAATAGGGCAGTTAAGCAAGTTTTTCTTCTAGCCAACTTGCGTTTTGAGATTGAGCTCTAGTTTGGTAGTTGTCTGTTTGGCTTAAGCGTTTTAAGCCAAAAATTTCGTGCTATATTTCAATATCTTGGCATGTGCCAAATGTTCACGAGCAGCGTACTAACAAGTTGCTTAAGAGTGATTCGTAACGCGTGGCATTTTTGGTATGCGGTGTCTTCAGTGATTAAGGCGTCGTGCGGTAGCTTTTGTATTGCGTTACTCACACCTTAGCAAAGCGTTAGTTTGCATGGATAAACTCTCACCCCAGTTATTATTTCTAGGGTGAAAGTCATGTTATTTCAGATGATTCTGGGGTAGCTGTGATTGACCTAAGACAGCCACGACTAAGATAAAGTCATCTTCTTTGGTGAAATAAGCTGTGTGTTTTCCAATCGGGAAATAAAAGCCATTTGGGTATATCTCGTCACAACTTCTTCCTAAACCTGGATTATCAGCTAGCATCTGAAACCCTGATAGCAAAGTGTCTTTATAGTTGCGCCACTGTAATTCAGAAAAATTTTCAACAGTGTAGTTTTTGACTTTGCGCAAGTGAGATTGCGCTAAGTTACTTAGCTTGTATTTGTTCTTTTGCATAAGTTAGTTACAGCGAGTTCAGAAAGCTTTCGCCATCAACAGTGTTTCCATTGTTCAAGTCTTCTTTAGCTGACTTAAAGCAGTGTTTGAGGTACTCAACTTTCATAGCTTCTAGCTCTTCAAAGTCACGAATAGACATGACAACGACAGTATCTTTACTGTTTTTGCTGATTTTTACTGGCTCACGTTGTGCGCTCAGAAGTAGTTCGCCGAAATTTCGTTTGGCATCATTGGCTGTTAATGTATGCATGGTCAGTTCCCAATTGAGTGTACAGTTAGATTATAATGCATCGCATGAAATGTTCAATTTAATTAAATCGTGCGATTTGTGCGAAGTGCAAACTAACAAACTGTTTAAGAGGGATTCGCAACGCGTGGCATTTTCACTATGCGTCGGTTTAAGTGTTTAGGGTGGTATGCGGCGGCTGTTGTATTGCGTTGCTCACCCCTTAACAGGGCGTTATGTGCATGCGACTATGTGAACAAACTCGCAGTGATTCAAGGCGTTGAGTGTATTTTTCGTATTCCATAGAACAATAGGCAAAGGAGGTTCTATGATGCGTAAAATTGAATTTGTGGGTTATCCCAGAGCACTGTCTCAGAGCATATCAGCAGTGATTGGTGGTGTGTTAATTCTGCTGGTAATGCAGTTTGTCTTTTCGATAGAACAGAGTTTTATTGCCTATGGTGCAGTTGTAGTTGGTGCTATTTTCCAATACATCAGTGCTTTGAGGAAAAGCGAAAGCAACCTAACAACAGATACCGAAGAAATATATTTATTTGGCATCCCCGCAGCATTAAGGCACCAGAGGTCAATCTTGGGAAGACGATATATTCGTATTACGTCTTTGACTCCAAAAGGGTATCACAGGGTAAGGGTATTGGAATCTTGGGTATCCAAAAGTGACTGGCAGCTAATGCTGGGAAAATGCACATAACAAGCAATTTAAGAGGGATTCACAACGCTTGGCACTTTTGCTTCTACTTCAAATTTAGTGTTTATGGCACAGTATTTTAGGTTTGGGTGGAGGCGTTGTTCACCCCTTAATTGGGCGTTAGCTTAAATCATTAACAAGGATGAGAAATAGAAAATGGATATTTGCAGCTATTTTGCTCATTGGTGGACCTTCACTATTGCCATTTAGTTTGGAAGTGATATCCCTAATTGAGTTACTAAGCTTTTTTGGATTATGGACAATTTATTCATCCTACGCTGAATATTTGGTGAATCATCCTAGATTCAAAAAAGGTCTGCGTTTAGCTACTAGTTGGGATTTTCAGCCGCAAATGCTGTTCTCTCCGAGTGAACTTAAGGCATGTCCCCAGTTAGTTTTTCATATGCTTCCAGTTCAGAGTGTAATGGTCTGGACTTTGAATATTCTGTTTTGGGGTGGTCTGGCTTGGTGCTACATAATTTAAGCTAACAAATTGTTCAAGAGGGATTCGCAACGCGTGGCATTTTTACTATGCGTTGGTTTTAGTGATTAAGGTGGCATACGGCAGCATCGGTATTGCGTGGCTCACCCCTTAACAAGGCGTTATACGAATAGAGGGAAATTATGTACAAAAGTACTGATTTTAACTTGGATTCAAAAGAGTTCAGGTTTAAGAAAGACTCATATCCTTTGTCTAAGATAAACAATGTTAGGGTTAAAAAGTTAAGTTTTCTTGATAACTTAGGTCAAGTTTTATTCTGGGTGTGTGTTTTTTCAGGGGCAGTTTGGTTAGTTATTCCAAGGTTGGAAGAGGTGCCACAATGGCTACTAGTTTTAGTTCTTAGTCTGACGGTTGTAGGTTTGGTTTTTGCTCTTTTTCGTTGTTCTAAATATGCACTTCAAGTCGAGTTTCGCCACATAGATGAAACGGGCGTTCAATGGGTTAATGTCGCTAAGTCATACTCAAAGTCAGATTGTGAGTTATTTGAACAGCAAGTGTTGGCACTAAAGAAATTCGTATAACAAATTGTTCAAGAGTGATTCGGCACGCGTGGCATTTTTATTATGCGTTGGTTTTAGTGGTTAAGGTGTTATGCGGAACCTTCGGTATTGCGTGCCTCACACCTTAACAAGGCGTTATGTTTTTCTTCCCAGGTTGAAGTTATGGATTTTGAAAGTAGCCTTCTAGATATTCATCACCTATACGGCAATCAGCTTTCTGATGAGCTTATAGAGTTTTTTACTGCTTATGCTGGTAGTGAATTATCCGAATTAGAAATTGAACTTACAGTCAATTACTACGGAAACATCACTCAGCAAGAATCTCTTGAAAAGATATGCAGTAGTCGCGAAGTTATCGAGATTCATCAATATCTCGGTTTCTTGGAAGATTATGTGGTGCACTTTGAAATAAGCAAAGATTTTGTAGAAGCACAACATTTATACCCGGTTGCTTTATCGTATGATTCTTTATACTTAATTTCCCTGTCGGGAGTACACAGCGGGAAAGTTTACCATGCAGACAATGGTGACTTCGGTATTGGAGTGGTATGCAATAGCCTAAAAGATTTTAAGAAATTAGTTGGGTTGTTGTAACTAATTTCTTAAAAACATAACAAAGCATTTAAGAGTGATTCCCAACGCTTGGCATTTTCAGTTCAAGGTAGGGTTTCGTGTTTACGGTGCAATGGTTTAGGTTAAGTGGCTGCGTTGCTCACCACTTAAGCGGGCGTTATGTGCTTTCGGAGAAAACGATGAATAAGTGTCTAATCATTATATTAGCTAGTCTTTCGTTTGGTGCTCTTGCTAAAGAGGAGTCCATTGACTGTAATAACGCGATGACCACAATCGAGATAAATCAATGTGCCGCTATTGAATTAGAGTCAGCACAAGTTAAATTAGATAAATATCTAAGCACTAGCTTTGAGCACAACTCTCATGACCCAGAACTGATCGCAGCAATTAAGCTTGCTCAACAGGATTGGCAAGCATATATGTCCTCTCACTGTGATTCGGTTTATACGCAATGGCGTGATGGAACTATTCGTGGAATTATGGGGATATCGTGCAAAACCAAGTTAACTAAGCAAAGAACGCACGAGTTATGGGAAAACTTTTTAACTTATATGGACAGTACACCACCAGTTTTACCGGAGCCAAGTGTAGAGTAGGTTTCAACCACGTACATAACAAACTGTTCAAGAGGGATTCGCAACGCGTGGCATTTTCACTATGCGTTAGTTTCAGTGTTTAAGGCGGTATGCGGAGGCATCGGTGTTGCGTTGCTCACCCCTTAACAGGGCGTTATGTTGAGAAGGAAGTTATGAAAACTTTATTGAAACAAAGTAAATTGGTCAGTTTTAAATTAATGTATAGCTTTGTCACTAGAGTATTGATATGTGGCATGTTTGCTTACTACTTAGTCGAGATATCTAAGGCTCCATTTTTAACACAACTAGGGTACATCGCATTTTTTTGTGCTGTATCTTTAGCCGCTGAGTATTTAGCATCCAAACCGAAACAGTCGCTAGAAGTTGTGCTTGATGGTAATAGTTTATCTCTTTTAGGTACAAGTATAAATACTGCTGATATTCATGAAATTTTGTATGCGCAAACCAAAAGGTTTGAACATACGGTAAGGTTTCGTTTCAAAAATCAGACCTATCAAGACTTTGAATTAGCTTCTCCTAACTTAATTGAAGATCTACGTTTTTACAATTTTCTAGTTGAAAACCAGTTGCCTGTGAAGATGCTAGATAGTTATGAACGCGTTACTTAACATCTCAACATAACAAATTGTTCAAGAGTGATTCGGCACGCGTGGCATTTTTACTATGCGTTGGTTTTAGTGATTAAGGTGTTATGCAGAAGCTTGGGTATTGCGTGCCTCACACCTTAACAAGGCGTTAACTGGCGCAGAAAATATGAAAGCACATTGATACCGTTACTAGGTTCAGAGGTTTAGCGTGTTTGGTCGGTTCCCTTAATTAAGCTAATGCGACTAATTTCAATTTGGTACT
>NZ_VHSY01000031.1:0-6173 GCF_013048625.1 Vibrio sp. 11-4(1)
GGCTACTAGTTTTAGTTCTTAGTCTGACGGTTGTAGGTTTGGTTTTTGCTCTTTTTCGTTGTTCTAAATATGCACTTCAAGTCGAGTTTCGCCACATAGATGAAACGGGCGTTCAATGGGTTAATGTTGCTAAGTCATACTCAAAGTCAGATTGTGAGTTATTTGAACAGCAAGTGTTGGCACTGAAGAAATTCGTATAACAAATTGTTCAAGAGTGATTCGGCACGCGTGGCATTTTTACTATGCGTTGGTTTTAATGGTTAAGGTGGTATGCGGAGGCTTCGGTATTGCGTGCCTCACACCTTAACAAGGCGTTATGTTCTAGAGGGATTATGGGACTAAAAAGGATTAATCACTACGTTGAAGTTCTACCCAAGATGTTTGTTGGTTGGCGGATGGGTGAAGACCTCGAAATGTTATCTGAGCTGCCTAATGGTGTCTTGTGTATTAACTTGCTCGATGGAACAGTTTCACATTCGATTGCTGGCGAGCTAGAACTGTATATTTCCAATGAGCTATCAGCTTGGTTTAGAAGTGAAGCGATAAAGGAAAATATCGATTTATCAACATTATTGAAAGCTTCTTTAACAGTTGAAGTAGATACGGATAAAGTAAAAACTATTAAAAAACGTGTAATGTTGTTTAATTTTGACTGCATAGCTCATATAGCAACAGTGAATAAGGTCTATGAAAGTAGGCTCACGGACGTAACTAGATGGCACACGAGGCTACAAACATAACAAACTGTTTAAGAGTGATTCGCAACGCGTGGCATTTTTACTATGCGTTGCGTTTAGTGTTTAAGGTGGTATGCGGAGGCATCGGTATTGCGTTGCTCACACCTTAACAGGGCGTTATAACACCTTAATAGGCGCCATCAAAAATATTAATATAAGGATTTAGTGTGAAAATAGTTGTACCTGAACTTCAAATTTCTAGTGATTGTGGATTTAGTCCTGATATAGATATTTTCAAACGAAAAGGTTTTGGTGAAAGGCTTGCTAACCTTGTTGAAAATTCAGGTGGAAGCCCTGTTATAGCATTAGACTCTGGCTGGGGAGAGGGTAAAAGCACATTTATAAAAATGTGGCGTGGTTACCTCGAGAATCACAGAGAACCAGAGATAAAATCTATTTATTTTGACGCTTTTGAAAATGATTATCAGAAGGACCCTTTTTTAACGTTGGCATCTGAAATTTACCAACTCATCACAGTCGAAGACGAAGAAACGAAGACCAAATTTAAAGATAAAGCAGCCAAGGCAGCAAAGTCTCTTGTAAGAGGGGCTTTGAAAGTGTCTGTCAAAGTAGGCACAGCAGGCATTGTTGATGGTAGTGCTGTTGATGTGGCAGAGAAAGAACTATCGAACTTGGTTGCTGATCAAGTCGATGACTTGATAAAAGAAAGATTTGAACACGCAGAAAAAGACAAGCTGGCTCTGAAAGAGTTTAGGAGTTATCTGTCAAATTTTGCTAATGAAGTTAATGGTGGTAAGCCGATCGTATTTATTATTGACGAACTTGATCGCTGTAAGCCTGATTTCGCTTTAGAGTTACTCGAACAAGTGAAGCACTTGTTCTCTGTTAAAGGTATAACCTTCCTTCTAGTTACTAATAGAGAGCAATTAGAAGAGTCAATTAAGTCCAAGTATGGTCAAGGAATCAACCCTACAAACTATCTTCACAAGTTTATCAATGTCTGGTTAACGATGCCTCGCGCTTCGGATGAATACAACGATAATGGTTATCAATTTTTGCAAAATGCTCTTTCTGGAATGAAAGAGGAAAATGAAGTTATAGTAAACACTGAGTCAGTCTCTGTTCTAAATGATATCGTTAAGTTTTATCAACCATCATTCAGAGAAATCGAGCGTATGCTATCTTATTTCTCTATCATAAATAATATGCTGGGTAGCCAACGCTACCTTGAAAATTATCAGTATATGATTTCTATGGTGTGTTACCTAAAAGCCTGTCAACCCAATTGCTTAAAAGTGGTAAATGGAAAATTAAACTCTAGCCATATAATCGAAGCTGCTAGGTTAGACGAAATTGACTCTTCAGCATCATATTATTCTCTTCAATATGTTAACAAGCTTGTACGCTTCGATTTAGCTGACGAAGATACACGAAAGCAAATGTTGGAAGAAAGGGAGATTCAAATAGATAGAATGGGGCGTACACCACAAAACTTGCTCAAAACTATCAGTTCATGGCTGTCGGAAATTAACCCAAGCTAGCGGTGTTATAACAAAGCATTTAAGAGTGATTCGCAACGCTTGGCAGTTTCGCTTCGCTCAAGTATAGCCAAGCGCCGCTCACACCTTAATGCGGCGTTATAGGGCAGGGATAAAATGAAATTATTCGATATAGTGATAGAAGAATCTAAGTTACATCCAAATTTCAAATCTATTATGGATCCCATCCGGAGCAATGAACGAGCTCTGCTTTTGGAGTGGGCAAGTGGATTTATTGACCGAGACAACAAGTTGATTAAAGAATTTCAGACAACCTTTAATTCAACATTCTGGGAAATATATTTATATCGTGTTTTTGTTGAGCTTGGGCTGGAAATCGATTGGCAGCATGCAGCACCGGACTTTTCTCTTTCTAACAAAAATTGCAGCTTTGTAGTTGAGGCTACAACAGCGAACGCTGCTAACGGGAAACCATGTGAATGGGAAAAGACATTTAGTATGGAAGAGTTAGCTGAACTTAAAAGGTTTAGCAAGATCAATCATGAATCAATTATTCGCCTCTCCAATGCCTTGATAAGTAAAGAGAGAAAGTATGCTAAATCATACAGTAAACAAGCTCATGTAATAGGTAAACCTTTTGTTTTAGCTATTGCGCCTTTTGAGCAACCATATTTTAACCATCAATACACTAGACCAATAAATGCAGTGCTCTATGACATATACGTAGATGAGGATGCATACCTAGATAATCCTAAGAAGTTCCCATACGGTCCTCCCAACGTAAGTTTAGGGTTTGTTGAGAAAGATAATGGTGCAGAAATCGCGCTTGGTATGTTTACCACGCCAGAAATGGAAAATGTCAGCGCAGTTATTTTCAGTTGTACGGCTACTTGGGGGAAGTTGTCTGCCATGTCCCATAGGGAGCTGGCTAACACCAAAGTGCTTTCGGTGTGGTCCAAGAATGATGATGGGATACCAGTAAAGCGTATCTGTTCGAATTACGAGCATAACGAGACGATATTTGATGGATTACAAGTATTTCATAATCCGTTTGCAAAAACTCCTTTGCCAAAAGAAGTTTTTAACAAAAAAGGTATTGTGCAATCCACTTTCGATATCGAGGGGCACTCGTTAGTTCGTGAAGGACTTGATGGTGCTCTCTACTTTAGACAAACCATAACAATCCCTAAAAAGCCCTATAACAAAGCGTTTAAGGCAGATTCGCAACGCTAGGCATTTTTGGTTTGCTTTGAATTTAGTGTATACGGCACACTAAGTTAGATAAGGTGGCAATGTTGCTCACTACTTAACGCGGCGTTATGCGACAAGGCAAAATTTTTAGGTTTCTCTAAATTTAATCTCTTTGGCAATACGATTTTTGGTTTCGGCAAATACACATTTTCGGTTCAAATTCTTGAATCACTCAAACCGCAAAACATGCCAAAGTTCGTGAAGTTGCCTCATTTAGCAGCGTATTTGGTCGCTGAAACATTTCTGGCGCAAAGTGTGGAAAGGGCAAGTTAATGGAAATCTGGTATTTGCTGAAATTTCGGCTCGTTGAGTTTCTCACAAGTAACAGCCAAATCTTCGCTTTAAGGTCGCGTGCCGCGCTTGTGGCGGCTTTTTGACTAAATGTTGAGTCCGTTGGTTCTTGAATCACAAAAAGTCATCTGCGCGTTTGTAGTTTCTCGTGTTTAAGGTAATGTTTTCGTTAGCCAAATTGGCGCTTGCGTACAAATCGCATAACAAACAATTTAAGCAGATTCGCAACGCGTGGCAGTTTTGGTTTGCAGTGAGTTTTGTGTTTACGGCGCAATGCGGCAACTTTTGTATTGCGTTGCTCACTACTTAATTGGGCGTTAGCTTAAAGAGGGAAGTATGTCTAAAGTGATGGAAATCCTAGAAAAAATAGCAGAAAACACTGCTTCCAGTATCGATCCAGTATGGGTTGCAGCAATAACGGGTGGTACCGCTATTTTAACCGCGCTTATTACAGTAGGTTCGACCGTCTATATACAGTCAAAGAATAATAATTTAGAACATCAAAAATTAATGGCTGAAGTAATCACTCGCGAAAGAATGAGATGGTTGAAAGACTTGCGTGATTTAGCTGGCAGTAATTACGTGTATATTGATCTTCAATATAATCTGCTCAAGCGAAAGATCGATGTCCCTAATGAGCAGTTTCAGAATCAGTTAGATGAAATCTCTACAAAAATCATGAAGCAATCCAACGATATTATCTTAATGTTAAACAAGAATGATCCCGTACAATCTGAAGTTTTTAACTCAATACAAGATGCTCAAAGATTTATTCTAGCGTGTGTTCGCGAAGCGACTTTGGAAGCTCAAAGCTTTGATGATGTTAGGTATGGCGAGATAAAAAACAATTTTTTCAACGCTATGAATGAAATTGGTTGTGAAACCTGGAAACAAATTAAAAGTTTAAGCTAACAAATTGTTCAAGAGTGATTCGGCACGCGTGGCATTTTTACTATGCGTTAGTTTTAGTGGTTAAGGTGGTATGCGGAGGCTTCGGTATTGCGTGCCTCACACCTTAACAAGGCGTTAGTTCCCCAGAGGAAGCAATCAATCCGTAGGGAATTTTTGTTTCTGGTGGAGTACACGCATAACTCTGATGATATCGCCCTCGACCCAGTAAGAGACAATCATTGAAATCTCAGGAATAATGAGCAATCGTCCGCGGATGCCATCTCGTTGTAAACCCATCAAAGGTTGTTCAAGCAAGTTTTCTACTTTTGCTTCAATGAGGTTGTCAGTTTTTTCTGCCGCATCAGGGTTGAAGTCATAGAGAAACTCGAAGATCTTTTCACGATCATTAAGTGACTCTTCTTCCCATAAAATCATTGCTTACCTCGATTACGGATTCTGGCTTTGCGCTCTTCCATTCGAGACTTAGCAGTTTGGTGTTCAACGAAAACGGATTTTCCTGAGTCAAACTTCTCAAATGCTAGGTTTACTTGTTCAGTTAGCCATGCATCGTGAGATAATGTTTTTCTTTGTTGCTCAGCGAGTTGCTCAGTAAGTTCACGGCAAGCATCACTTAGAGTTCGACCTTGGCTCTCAGCCATTTGTTGAGCTAGGCGTTTTGTTTCTTCATCAACACGAAATTGAATTCTAGTGTCCATGATGTATTCCTTTGTTGGTGTGTGTACAAATGTTAGCACTAGGCTTTGAGATGGGCAACTAACAAACAATTTAAGAGTGATTCGGCACGCGTGGCATTTTTACTATGCGTTGGTTTTAGTGACTAAGGTGGTATGTGGGAGCATCGTATTGCGTGCCTCACACCTTAATTGGGCGTTATGTGAATGGAGGTCAAAATGTCTTCTGTGCCAAGAAATAAGGATGAATTGGAGTTGGCTATAAACTCAATATTTCCGAAACTCATGGCTGACTATCGTTCAATTCCGGAAAGCAAAGCTCGCAAACCTGGAGTAGAGGGAAACGTCAAAGGTACAGTCATTAGCGTTAGTGATACAGTGGCTTACTTGATTGGTTGGGGAAAACTCGTTCTTAAATGGCATCACTTAAGATCTCAAAACCAACATGTTGATTTCCCGGAAACTGGTTATAAATGGAACCAATTAGGCTCACTCGCTGAAAGCTTCCACGAAGAGTACTGTGAGTGGAAATATGATGATTTACTCTTTGAGCTTGAGTCTACAGTTAACGAGATACTTTTACTCATTTCAAGCTTAAGTGACCATGATTTGTATGGTGTTGCGTGGTATGAACAATGGACTTTGGGGCGCATGATTCAGTTTAATACATCATCACCTATGAAAAATATGCGTACAAAAGTTCGGCGTTTCAATCGAGAATTCACTTAGTATCAAGTTTGAAGTGCGACACTTTTTACAGATGCGCATGAATATACTCCGTTGGTGTCCTATACCCAAGTCTTTTGCGTGGGCGCGTATTTAATTTGTGTGCAATTTCATTGCAGAGCTTC
>NZ_VHSY01000032.1:0-3969 GCF_013048625.1 Vibrio sp. 11-4(1)
TCCTATAAGTTACTAGAACCCCTTGAAAAATTCAGCTAACAAAGCATTTAAGAGTGATTCGCAACGCTTGGCGGTTTCGCTTCGCTCAAGTATAGCCAAGCGTCGCTCACACCTTAATGCGGCGTTAGTTGCCAAGGGGAAAAACGCAGCTAAAGCGGAGTATTTAGGGCTAATGATCTGTGCTGTTTTTGCCTGATTCTGTGTTTAGGTGCAAGTCTGCTGAAGTTGCGTTCGATGTTTATTAGTGTGGTTTTGGTTTGCCGTTTCAGAAGCCGATTCACTTGTTGAGAGCCAGCTCTGTGATATTGTCTTTTCAAATGAGCTTTTTGGTGTTGTTAGGCTGTATTCTACGGCGCTGTTTGTTCCAAGTGGTTTCAGTGACAGGCGCTTTGAAACTACGCCTGATTTGAGTTTTTCAAAGCACGTAAAAACAGCGCTGGCAAAGCGGTAATTAACTTCAAATCAAAGCTTTAGGTTTGGCAACTAACAAAGCATTCAAGAGGGATTCACAACGCTTGGCAGTTTTGGTTTGAATTGGCTTTAGTGTTTACGGCACAATGGTTTAGGTTAGGTGGTGGCGTTGTTCACCCCTTAATGCGGCGTTAGGCGAACAAGGATAGAGTGATGAGAGTTTATCATTTTTTAAGTACAGAATTTGCGTATAAAGATTTGCGTGAAAAGAGGCTAAAAGTATCAGAACTAAATCGTCTGAACGATCCATTTGAGTTTTTGGGGATGAACTTAGCCGATCCTGTTCTTCGCAAGGCTATGAGAAAGACCAAAAATCAATTAGCAAAATCTAAAGGGTTAATATGCTTTAGTCGGAACTGGCGTAACCCTGTTCAATGGGCACATTATGCTGATAGTCATAAAGGTATTTGTCTAGGTTTTGATATTCCTGATCGCTTGCTAAGTAAAGTAAATTACGTTGATGAACGTATCGAGTATCCGAATGGCTTCACTGAAGCGGATATGCTTGAGCTTCTAACAACAAAGTTTGCACATTGGTCATATGAAGAAGAATATAGAGTGTTTGTTGAGCTAAAAACTAGAGAAGATGGTTTGTATTACGCACCGTTTAGCTCTGATATTAAATTAAAACAGGTCATCATTGGATCTTGTTCCAAGGCTACTCGTCGACAGGTTATTGAATCTATTGGAGATGATGTTGGCGTTGAAATTTTCAAAGCTAGGGCTGCGTTTAAATCCTTCAATATCGTACGAAACCAAGCTTATGACGAGTTCGCCTAACAAGCAATTTAAGAGGGATTCACAACGCTTGGCACTTTTGCTTCTGCTTCAAATTTTGTGTTTATGGCACAATGTTTTAGGTTTGGGGGCGGCGTTGTTCACCCCTTAATTGGGCGTTATGCGATATGAGAAAGTTGATAGTATGGAAAGTAATGTAGTTAAAGAAATAATTGAAGCAGAGGAGAAGTTAAAAACTTCAATGCTCAATTCAGATATGATTGCCTTGCAAGACTTATTGTCTGATGACTTGGTATTTGTTAATCACCTTGGTCATCGAACTTCCAAAAAAGACGATATAGCACTGCATGACTCTGGCTTACTAGCTATTAAGTCAATTCAATTCCATGATCTTCACGTAGTGCCTCAGAAGAATGTCGTTTTGGTTTACGTAAACGCGGAAATCAAAGGCAGTTATAATGGGGCTGTAGCAAACGGTGAGTTTGCATTTTCTCGTGTTTGGACAAAGCAAAAGGGGAACTGGCAGGTTATCTCTGCGCACTCGACAGTTATCGCATAACAAACTGTTCAAGAGGGATTCGCAACGCGTGGCATTTTCACTATGCGTTGATTTTAGTGATTAAGGTGGTTTGCGGCTGCTTTTGTATTGCGTTGCTCACCCCTTAACAGGGCGTTAGACAAAAGAGGTCACATGAAGCAATACAGATGCATAACTTATGGAGCGGATTCTAAGCGTGGTGACGGTAATCAAAAAGTACTAGCGTTTAGGATTGAATCACCAGAGGATGTGTTGGTGAAAGAAAATAATCCTATCCTTTCAGCACTAAAAGCAGAGAATTTATCTGGTTCTATTGGCTTGTATTTTTACATTCATGCTGACTCAACTAAGCCTTTTATTAAGATTGGAGAATGCACTAGATCTGATGGTATATCAGTGCGTTTTAGTCGTGGGTGGCACGGAACAGTAGCGTACTCTGACAGTTACCGTGGTCGAAAGAAAAACGGTATGGTAGAAAGCAGTAAGTTTCTCTCGGAAATAAATAAAATAACTGTCGAAAACCCTGGTTACTTCATCTTTTACGAGCATAAAACGTCGGGCTCTCACCCTAAAATTGACGAGGTATATGCGTATAGGGTACATAAAAGGTTATTTAAATGTGGCACATTAAATCCAGAGAGAATGAATGGAAATCCTTTATTAGCAAGGAAGCTTATTTGGCATAAGAGTGCGTTTTCTGAAGTGTATAAAAGGCAGTTCCCAGACGGTAGCAGTTTTGTCTAACAAGCAATTTAAGAGGGATTCTCAACGCTTGGCACTTTTGCTTCTACTTGAAATTTAGTGTCTATGGCACAATGCTTTAGGTTTAGGTAGAGGCGTTGTTCACCCCTTAATTGGGCGTTATACGATTAAGGAGAGAAATGAAGCCTGATTTACACGGAAGTAGAATTGTTTTGAGGTCAATTCAAACGAATGATTCTGATGATTTGTTTGAAATTTATGGTGATATTCAAACAATGGAATTTGCCTCAGACCCAGTTTTTACATCGAAAGATCTGATAGTTCAGATGCTAGAAAGCGTTGCTCGACTAGAGAAATCAGGTGAATCGTTGGAATGGGCGATTATGGATCGCGCGACAAACAAGGTTATTGGAACCTGCGGCTTACATAGCTTTAGTGATAACGGTGATTCCTGTGAAGTCGGATGCTTACTAAATTCATCGTACTGGCGACAAGGGTATATGTCGGAAGCTCTTAGTTTATTATTTTCTCATGCTCAATCTTTGGGTATTGAAAGATTGTATGCAGATATTGATGAGGGTAACTTTCGGTCTCAAGCTTTGTTTAATAAGCTAGGTTTCAAAGCTAAAAACGGTCAGTTTCAGCGCTTGGTGTGAGGCATCGTATAACAAACTGTTCAAGAGGGATTCACAACGCGTGGCATTTTTACCATGCGTTGATTTTAGTGATTTAGGTGGTGTGCGGAAGCATCGTATTGCGTTGCTCACCCCTTAACAGGGCGTTAGGTGCTTGAAGGAAAAGGTAAGTATGGAAATTGCTTTTCGGCAGATAAACATTGATGATTTCGAATTATGCGTTGCTGCGAGAAAAGATGCATACTTTTGTAGTTTTGGGCATTACGATGGTTTCGACGACTTCATCAGTGGTTATCGTGAACGCGTCTTAGACCGTTTAGCAACATCAGGATGGTTCTATATCCATATATTTGTGGATGGTCAGTTTGCAGGGCAGTTAGAGTTTCGTAGCTTTTCACCCGAGCCGGAGACTGGTTATGTGCATCTCATTTACTTACAGCCGAATTTTCGTGGTTCAGGACTCGCTCCAAAAGTGCAGGATTATATTGTAAGCACTTTGAGTAAAGCGGGGTGTGTGCGTGCTGTACTTTCAGTAAGCCGAACTAACCATCGAGCTCTCACATTCTATAAGCGCCATGGTTGGGAGTTCGTGCGCAAGAATCCCAAGCACGATGAAACAGACTTTTACCAACTTTGGCTACGCACCTAACAAACTGTTCAAGAGGGATTCGCAACGCGTGGCATTTTTACTATGCGTTGATTTTAGTGATTAAGGTGGTGTGCGGTGGCTTCGGTATAGCGTTGCTCACCCCTTAACAGGGCGTTATGCCTAAGGTGAAATTGATGATCAAGCAGCTTGATTCAAACGAAAAATCAGTGGTTGAACTGTCAGAGTGTTGCTTAGATGAACTTCGTCAAGTTTACAGGCCAACTGAGCTCGCAGTT
>NZ_VHSY01000033.1:0-3583 GCF_013048625.1 Vibrio sp. 11-4(1)
TAGTTTATAACAAACTGTTTAAGAGTGATTCGCAACGCGTGGCATTTTTACTATGCGTTGGTTTAGTTGATTAAGGTGGTATGCGGCGGCATCGGTATTGCGTTGCTCACACCTTAACAGGGCGTTAGTTGTTGCCGGAAGTACAAAGCAATTCCAATTACAATAGGAGTTAAGTTACGTGAGTTTAGTTGTACGTCAGGTGACTCTCGATGATGCTGAAGGCATTACAAATGTCCTCAACCCCATCATTATTGAAGGCTTATACACGGTATTGGACACAACCTTTACCCCTGAAGAAGAAAAAGAGTTTATTGCTCAATTTCCTGAGCGCGGTGTGTTTACAGTTGCGTTGTCCGGAAGTGACTCAACGGTTATTGGTTTCCAAAATATTGAGCCGTTAGCACAATACACAAAAGCTTTTGACCACGTAGGTATAATTGGTACGTTTGTCAGTGAAAATGCTCGTGGTCAAGGTGTTTCAAAAGAGCTTTTCAACTCGACATTCGAAGTTGCAAAGCAAAAGGGCTATGAAAAGCTATTTGCTTACGTCCGCAGTGATAATGAGCGAGCTTTGGCAGCTTATCTTAAACAAGGCTTTGAAATTGTAGGTACAGCGAAGAAGCATGCAAAAGTTCGCGGGGAATACGTAGACGAAGTCCTCATTGAGAAGTTTTTGTAGGTGTTGAGTAGAAAAAACTAACAAGGCATTTAAGAGTGATTCGCAACGCTTGGCAGTTTCGCTTCGCTCAAGTATAGCCAAGCGTCGCTCACACCTTAATGCGGCGTTAGGGCTACAAGGAAATTATGGCACTCTATTTTATTATCGAAAACGAAGACCTAATTAATCAGCGGATTAAAATCGGAATAAGCAAAGATCCGGTTAAACGTCTAAAGACTTTGCAAACGGAAAACTCGAGAAGACTTGCCTTAATGGGCTGGATTAACAGTGGTACTGATCGTGAGCTTGAAAGGCAACTACACCAGAAGTACAGAGAGCAGCGTGTAATTGGGGAATGGTTCGAAATAAACCATGAAATTGTACTCGACTTATTAAAAGCGCATAGCCACTGCAGTTATATCGCAAAACAATCTAACGCAGGTGAATTGATAGGTTATGACAGGCATGGGATCCCCGAATATGAAGGTACGTGGGAGTGGGGAACACTCGATGATTCAGATTATTGCCCTGAGTGCGGTAGTAGCCTAGGACTTAGTTACAATGAAAACTATGGCGGTGAACGCTGTTTAAAGTGTGGTTTCACCGTGTAGTTGCAGCCTTAGTATCAAGTTTGAAGTGCGACACTTTCTACAGATGCGCATGAATATACTCCGTTGGTGTCCTATACCCAAGTCTTTTGCGTGGGCGCGTATTTAATTTGTGTGCAATTTCATTACAGAGCTTCTGTGTCACGTGTGACATAGAAGTTCGTTTTGGTAAGTATTGTCGTATCAAGCCGTTGGTGTTTTCATTTGTACCTCGTTCCCATGAGTGGTATGGATTTGCAAAGTAAAACAGACAGTTATGGTGTTTCTCTAGTTGTGCGTAACCATGAAATTCAGTGCCATTATCCGCAGTTATCGTCTTAAAAGGTAAGTCAGAGCGGGTCATGATTTTGCTCATTCTTACGTTGAGCGACTCGCTTGTTCTATCGTCCATTTGCCCAATAAAAGTGTAGCCAGTCATTCTGTCGACTAAAGTCACGATACAGTGCTTGGTTCCGCGGCCAACGACGGTATCAATTTCCCAGTGACCAGGCTCTTTTCGATGCTCAGCTTTTGTAGGTCTTTCGGTAATATGACGCTTTGCTGCCAGCCGACCTCGGCTGTCTTTTGAGTTATACCTTTTGCGCCTTTTCTTAGTGGATTGGCGTAGGTGTTTCCATAGAGTTCCACCGAGAGTTTTGTCGTTCCAAATATGCTGATAAATGAGCTCGTGGCTCATTGTTGGGTAGCCTCTTACTCTTAGGTATCCGACGATTTGGTCAGGGCTCCAATCCAGTCGTAGCAAGGCTTCAGGTAACCTGAAGTCGATTTCGCTGTAGCGCTTATTTCTGCGCGACCGGCTCAGCCGGTTGCGAGCCATTTGTTGGGCTCTCCACGCCTGATAGGAGTACCTTTTAAAGTGTCTGTTGTATCGGGAATTACGTTCAATTTCTCGATAGATAGTGGCTTTGTGACGACCCAGTTGTTTAGCTATTTTAACGGTACTAATTCCTTGCTTTCTGAGTGCAGAAATCATATACCTTTCGTTCTCAGTGAGGTGCGTGTATTTCATGTTTTTTACTTCTTGGCGGGAGCAAACTTCATGATTATCGCATCTCACTGTTTTTATGTTCAGAGGTGTCGCACTTCGTACTTGAATCCAAGAGCCCTAACAAAGCGTTTAAGGCAGATTCGCAACGCATGATATTTTTAGTTTAAATTAGCTTTAGTGTTTACGGCACAATGCTTTAGGTTGTGTGGTAGCGTTGCTCACTACTTAACGCGGCGTTATACGTAATGAGAGTATGAAGATATATTTATTGGTAGCAACACTGCTTCAACTGACTCTACTGAGTTTTTCGAAATATTATGGTTCTATTGCGAATGACGTACTTAAAAGCGCAGTAGAAATACAAGGCTCTAATCTTCTATCTTCACTTGATAAGTTCCAGTATTACAGTGACCTAGATGATTATTTAGGCTATGTTTCCGCCACAATTTGGGTGATGGTTGTAGTAGTCACAAAGTTGAAAAATGTATCAAGCACCAATATGGCAAATTTGGCTATTTGTTTACCGCTGTTATTTCATATAGTTTTGATGGCTATTTAGCACAAAATTTTGGTGGTGAAATAATAAGCAGTAATAATTGGAAATTACGTATAACAAACAATTTAAGAGTGATTCAGCACGCGTGGCATTTTTGGTATGCGTTAGTTTTGGGTGTTGAAGTGCCATGCGGTAGCTTGGTCATTGCGTGCTTCACACCTTAATTGGGCGTTATGCATCAAAAGGAGTCAAGTATCAAAGATATATTTTCAATATTTTCGTACACAATGCTTTTAGGTATTAGCTCTATATTTGGTTTTATGAATATGGTTGGAGAAATGGGGCTAGCTATTCTAGCCGGCTCTATCGGCCTAGCTTTTGCCAATATAGATAAAATTTCTAAGTTTAAAGGTGCTGGTTTTGAAGCAGAGATGTGCAAAACAGTTTTACATAAGCCAACGGGAATAGTACACAAACTGGCGGAAGACGGTAAAACTACTAGCTGTGGTGTGGATTTACAGACTAACCCTAAAGATTGGGCAGCATCTACAGAAAAAGTCACTTGTACTCACAACGGTTGCAAAAATGATGCATAACAAATTGTTCAAGAGTGATTCGGCACGCGTGGCACTTTTACTATGCGTTGGTTTAAGTGATTAAGGTGGCATGCGGAAGCATTGGCATTGCGTGCCTCACACCTTAACAAGGCGTTAGCTGAATAGAGGCAACTTTGATTATGTTTGTAATTCCAGATACTGATAAGAAAATACGGGCGAAGATCTCTAGCTACAAATCGGCGTTTAACCGTGAACTGAGAGATTATGGGTATATCT
>NZ_VHSY01000034.1:0-3285 GCF_013048625.1 Vibrio sp. 11-4(1)
CGGCATAACAAAGCGTTCAAGAGGGATTCATGCCGCGTGGCATTTTTGGTATGCAGTGAGTTTTGGTGGTGAAAGTGGTCTGCGGAAAGTTGGTTTATGCGGCATTCACCCCTTAACGCGGCGTTAGTCGCCAGAAAAAGTTAGCAATCAAAATCATGTTTCTAAGCTCAAAATTTGGCTGCTGATTGTTCGGCTCACAGGTTCATCGTCGTTGGTCCAAACTCATTTTCAGCTGTTTTAAGTCCAAAGTTTTGCAAGTGTCCTCGCGGTTGTTTTGTTCTTTGGTGCTGACATAGCAGGGCAATCGAGAGTTTGCTTTTGGTTGCAACTCCGCTCGTTGAATTTGTTGTTACAAAAGCAGATTTACTCGCTGAAATGACGTTTTCTCTGGTGTTGTAAGTTCCACGTGGTTTCAGTGACTTTGTTGAAAGTCCGCATTGTGAGATTGGCTTTCCAAAAGCGCTTTTTGGTGTTGTTAGTCCGTTTTCTGCGGCGTTGTTTGTTCCAAGTGGTTTCATTGAGTAGCCGCTTTGAGACTACGCCTGACTTAAATGCATCAAAGCACATAAAGTTTGTTGTTCGCAAAGTTTGGTTCGGCTTAAAATTGTCGCTCGGTGCCTCGCGACTAACAAACTGCTCAAGAGGGATTCGCAACGCGAGGCATTTTTACTATGCGTTGATTTTAGTGATTAAGGTGGTATGCAGCGGCATCGGTATTGCGTTGCTCACCCCTTAGCAGGGCGTTAACTGGCGCAGAAAATATGAAAGCACATTGATACCGTTACTAGGTTCAGAGGTTTAGCGTGTTTGGTCGGTTCCCTTAATTAAGCTAATGCGACTAATTTCAATTTGGTACTTAAGTTTATTCATGAGAAAGGCGGCACAAAGCCTTCTAATAATATAAGGCATTCGCGATTAGTTCGGCGCACTTACATCGCCGAAGTATGGTGTTGTGAGACGCATTTCAAACTAAAGGTAAACGGTAATCTTTTAGTTAAATACATATTTGAGTTAGCTTTACTAATCATTAATTAGGAAAACCAGCCTTGGCTAAAGTGGCTGTAAGATCGGCGAAAGCTGAAAGGCGCTCAGTTAACAAACTGTTCAAGAGGGATTCGCAACGCGTGGCATTTTCACTATGCGTTGGTTTAAGTGATTAAGGTGGTATGCGGCGGCTTCGGTATTGCGTTGCTCACCCCTTAACAGGGCGTTAGCTGTTTGAGGAAAAAATGAGAAAATTCGATAAGCCGCTATTCTGGCTGTATATAAAAACAAGAGACTCATTGTTGTCATCTTTTAAGGGCTTTCTGGGAATGCTTTTAGTGTTGATCGGGGCTGCAGTAGTTTTAGGTAATGAATCCCCTGAGAATGTCTGGATTTCGGTGGGAATCATTTTACTAGTATCTAGTCTTCCAGTCTCAATGGGCTTGATGATGGTAAAGTTCAAATTTAAGAGCTTTGCTGGATCAATACCTACAGCAGAACTAGCGTACTTCTTACAGCACGATGAAGGTGCAAACTTAGATAAAGCTGTGAGAGGTTTATTTTCGTTATACCTATCTTTTATGATTTACCTTTGGTTTACGATGGTAGCTATCGCAGCTCTTGGTATGTTGGGAGCAAAGCTCGTGTTGTAAAACACAGCTAACAAACTGCTCAAGAGGGATTCGCAACGCGTGGCATTTTTACTGTGCGTTGAATTTAGTGATTAAGGTGGTTTGCGGCGGCTTAGGTATTGCGTTGCTCACCCCTTAGCAGGGCGTTATGTGTTTTTAGGAAAAAAATGGAAATTTTCGAAATTCAACTAGGAAACTCAATCGGTCCAGTCAAGCTTGGTATGACAGAAACTGAAGTGAGCAATGTTATCGGAGCTCCTGATTGCATCTATGGTCATCGCCATCATTTTTTAGATGGTCTCATGGTAGATTTTGATAATGAAGGAAGAGTTGAGTTCATTGAAGCTGCGGCGTCTGAGTTGTTTTCAACGACATTGTTTGGCTTTGACGTACATAGGACATTAGCGACTAATGTGCTCGAACGAGTTCAGCTAGAAGGAAACTATGATCATTCTGATCCAGAGTTAGGCTATAGCTACGTGTTTAAAGAGCTTCAGTTATCTTTCTGGCGTCCAACTCTTCCTGACCTAGAAGAAGGTGAAGGGTTGTACTTTCAATCGGTTGCAATTGCTTCCGAGGGTTACTTTGAGTAAACACATAACAAACAATTTAAGAGTGATTCAGCACGCTTGGCATTTTCGGTTTTGGTCAAGTTTAGTGATTAAGGTGTTTAAATTGAGTTTCGTGGTCGCGTGCTTCACACCTTAATTGGGCGTTAGTTTGCAAGAGGATAAACGCAGCTATATCGCAAGGTCTAGTGGTAAAAGCTCAAAGTGGAAATCGTCATATCGGCGTTCAATTTCAGTGTTAACTAGCGTGGTGAAAACCCCAAACTGGCAGCGTTTCTACGGTTGATTTGTTCTTTGGTGCGGCGATTTTTGGGTTAACTGGGTTGAACTTTTTTGCTGAAACTCTGCTCGTTGAGTTTGTTGGTGCAAAAGCCGGTTTATTCACTGAAATGACGTTTTCTCTGGTGTGGTAAGTTCACGTGGTTTTAGTGACTTTGTTGAAAGTCCGCACTGTGAGGTTGGTTTTCCAAAAGCGCTTTTTGGTGTTGTGAGTTCGCTTTCTGCGGCGTTGTTTGTTCCAAGTGGTTTCATTGAGTAGCCGCTTTGAGACTACGCCTGACTTAGATGCATCAAAACACATAAAGTTTATTGTTTGCAAAGTTTGAAATAACGTAAAATCAACGCTTTGGGTTTGCAAACTAACAAACTGCTCAAGAGGGATTCGCAACGCGTGGCATTTTTACTATGCGTTGAATTTAGTGATTAAGGTGGTTTGCGGCGGCTTAGGTATTGCGTTGCTCACCCCTTAGCAGGGCGTTATGTGCTTATGAGGAAAATTGACATGGAAGTGATAGAGGCCAACCTTGATTTGGCCCCATTATTAGCGAGTTATGCGAAAGAATGCCTAGAGTCGGGTATTCCAAAATATTCGGGTGTGGAGCTAGATCCGACAGCTTATTTGTCAGGTTTGGTCGAACGTTCAAAGGCAATCTCCGAGTTACCAAAGGGATATTTACCTAGCACAACTTACTACTGTGTATCGAACTCCGAAATTTTAGGTGCAATCCGAGTTCGCAAAGGTACTAATGCCAACGTAGAAAATGTCATTGGTCATATTGGCTACGAAACTAGACCGTCAGCTCGTGGTAAGGGTGTAGCCT
>NZ_VHSY01000035.1:0-2604 GCF_013048625.1 Vibrio sp. 11-4(1)
TCAGTTAACAAACTGTTCAAGAGGGATTCGCAACGCGTGGCATTTTCACTATGCGTTGGTTTAAGTGATTAAGGTGGTATGCGGCGGCTTCGGTATTGCGTTGCTCACCCCTTAACAGGGCGTTAGCATGTAGGAGCAACATGAAGAAAATTCTCATCATTGGCAATTCTGGTTCAGGTAAGAGTTGGTTGTCAGATCTGTTGTCTCGAAAGCTCCAGTTGCAAGAAGTTAACTTGGACTCGATTGTATGGGAGCCAGGTGGCTATAACCGGAAACGCTCTCCTAGAGCAATCGAAAATGAAATTGTTAGTTTACGTTCTCAACATAGCTGGGTGGTTGAAGGGGTATTTGGTGCCTTAGCGGAACAGCTCATTCCTTCCGCTGATACGCTGTTGTTCTTGGATTTGGAGTGGTCCGTGTGTGAGAGTTCTCTGCATGCTCGTGGTTCAGAGAGCTCAAAGCAACTTGATGTGGAACAGGCGGAGAAGAATTTTCGAGAGTTATTGAAATGGGCTTCTGAATACACGGTTCGAGAGTCCAAAAGCTCACGGCAGTTTCATCAGCAATTGTTCAGTGATTTTCAGGGCAATAAAGTACGTTTCACTACACGCTCACAAGTCAACGCATTTGTTGTGGAAACAACATGCTAACAAAGCATTTAAGAGTGATTCCCAACGCTTGGCATTTTTCATTCCATCGTTGGGTTTTGTGTTTATGGTGGTATGGTTAAGTTTCGTGGTAGCGTTGCTCACACCTTAATGCGGCGTTATAAGCTATCCGTAGTTGTAGGTTTGGAGAGTTAGGTGTACGAAACCCGTAAAGCTGAAAATAGTGACTATGAGTTCCTATTCGAACTTAAGAAATCAGCAGAATTTGAACCAATCAAAGCTGTATTTGGTTGGGACGAAAGTGTTCAAAAAGAAATTCATCACAATGAGTGGGTCGAAGAAAAGCCAACCATCATCGAAGTCGATGGAGTCGCAGTGGGCAGTTACTTGGTGCAGTACCATTCTGAGAATCTGTACTTTGGTCGCTTTTTCCTATTACCAGAATATCAGGGTAAAGGAATTGGTAGCCAAGTATTAAAAGCTGTCATTGAGCTTGCTGAACAAAAGTCGTTACCGATAAAGCTTTGCTACTTACAAGGAAACCGAGTAGGGCAACTTTACAAAAGGTTTGGCTTTGAGGTTACAGGGCAGGACGAACAGTTCGTGCACATGCTCAAACCACGCTTATAACAAACTGTTTAAGAGTGATTCGCAACGCGTGGCATTTTTACTATGCGTTGTTTTAAGTGATTAAGGTGGCATGCGGCAGCATCGGTATTGCGTTGCTCACACCTTAACAGGGCGTTAGGTTACTAAATTGAGTGCATAGATCGCAGTTTGCATATGTTTTTTCTCTTATTATCGGGTCGTATAAGTCGTTGATAGGAGATAAAAATGGCATGTAATTGTTGTGGTAAACGCTTAAATATCGGCATGATTCACAAGACAGATCCAGTAACTGGTCAAAAATACAAATCTTGTCCTCATTGTTCCGATGCTAATGGAGGAGAACATGTTTTCCATCCATATCCGTTTAACTTTGGTAAAACACCAGCTCGCAAAACTGCACGTAATCCTGATGGTTACCAGAGTTACTGTATTGATTGCCGCAGGCTTGCTAAAGGTGTAGCCTCAAATGTCTATCGTAATGGACGAACATGTAGCGGTTTAATCTAGAGGTTCAATGCAAGTTTTTAAAGAAGATGCAGTTGAATGGCTTTCAACGCTCGCTGACGCGAGCGTTGACTTAGTTATCACAGACCCACCATACGAATCATTGGAAAAGCATCGGAAAATTGGGACCACGACAAGGCTAAAGGTAAGTAAAGCATCAAGTAATCAGTGGTTTCAAATCTTTCCCAATGAAAGGTTTGAGAGTCTTTTACAAGAGATGTACCGAGTCCTAAAGAAAAACTCTCACTTCTATCTGTTTTGCGATCAAGAAACAATGTTCGTAATTAAGCCAATAGCTGAGAAAGTAGGTTTTAAATTTTGGAAACCAATCGTTTGGGACAAAGTCACTATTGGTATGGGCTATCACTACAGAGCTCGCCACGAATACATACTTTTCTTTGAAAAAGGTAAGCGTAAGCTCAATGACTTAGGTGTGCCTGATATACTT
Source organism: Vibrio sp. 11-4(1) (assembly GCF_013048625.1). Lineage (NCBI taxonomy): Bacteria > Pseudomonadati > Pseudomonadota > Gammaproteobacteria > Vibrionales > Vibrionaceae > Vibrio > Vibrio sp. 11-4(1). Next base: position 2,170 of record NZ_VHSY01000035.1, read on the forward strand.
CAATCAAAAAGGGTTTATAGGGGCTACCCAACTGAAAAACCCGTAGACTTACTTGAGGTACTTATTTCTCAAAGTACCACTGAAGGTGAGTTAGTAATGGATCCATTCTTTGGCTCTGGTTCGACACTCGTTGCAGCTAAAAAATTAAATCGAAACTACATTGGTTGTGATATTTCAGATGCAGCTCATGAGCACTTTCAAGGCAGAGTCGAAAAATAGTAACCTAACAATCTGTTTAAGAGTGATTCGCAACGCGTGGCATTTTTGCTATGCGTTGCGTTTGGTGTTTAAGGTGATATGCGGTAGCGTCGGTATTGCGTTGCTCACACCTTAACAGGGCGTTAGTACGGGTTTGACATCAAAGGTCATAAGTTTTTGTGTTTATCTGTTTTGGCGCTCGTGTTTACACCTTTCAGTTAGTGGCTTTCACGTTCT
>NZ_VHSY01000036.1:0-2453 GCF_013048625.1 Vibrio sp. 11-4(1)
ACCGGTCTCTCAATTGAGGAGCCATCGTTCAATCGAACTACCAGATAGAAGAACTTTAGTTGCAGCTAAAGTCTGGGTCTCACCTTACCCGATTGGAGTACTTATTATCCATACAAAGCGTTTAAGACGGATTCACAACGCTTGGCATTTTAAGTTTGAATCAGCTTTAGTGTTTACGGCACAATGGTTTAGGTTAGGTGGTCGCGTTGTTCACCACTTAACGCGGCGTTATGTTTATCTAATTAACTAATGAGGAAATTTAATGGTCGTACTGTTTTCAGTTTTAGGTGTTCTGGCCTATCTTTTCGGGTTTATGGTATTTGGTACAGCAACAAGTTCGATTCATGAAGGTGTTGCGTTTCTTGTTATCTTAAACGGTACAGTTCTCATTGTTGGTGCCGCTATAGTTCATTCAATTAAAAGTAATGGCGTCAAATCAGTAGAAAATGTTAAACCTAGCAGTGATCAAAAAATTGAACCTTCATTTGCTGAGGATAAAGATGAAAGGTTATCGAAGGAAAATAATGATATTAAGCCTGAAGGGCCTTCTGAGAATGTTGAAAATCAAGAAACACCTCGATCAAGCGTAAATTTGCAATTAATCAGCGAATTGAAAGGTAAGAAATTAAAGCTTGGTTTCAACTCTACTTTTAATGTATGCGAAATATGTGGTCAATCCAATACTGGTCAGCTAGTAGAAAGTCACTATGTTTGTAATGCGTGCAAAGATAAGTACTTGTAAAATATAAACATAACAAAGCATTTAAGAGTGATTCCCAACGCGTGGCATTTTTACTATGCGTTGTGTTTAGTGTTTAAGGTGGTATGCGGCGACATCGGTATTGCGTTGCTCACACCTTAACAGGGCGTTATGTATAGCAGGGACTTGTTGCATAAAGGTGGTTTCAGGAGCAAAATTGCAGACTCATGATAAATATAAAATGTTAAAAGGTGCAGTATGGCAATTGATCCAAAATATGTTATTGGCTCTGAACAATGGAACACTGATCGTGCTAACGAGTATCGCAAGGTGTTTGGTATTCCTAGCGAAAATACGTTGGAGCTTACCAACTACTCAAACAATTCACGTCATATGCGAGATGACGATGACTACTCTTTTGTCGAAAAAGACCAAGATGGTAACGTTGTTGCTTTGTATGAAGCTTGGCATCATATGTCTACACCTAAATCTTTCTCAGCTTCTTCTGGTTATAAAAAATTAAGTCCGAAAGGTGAAGTAATCGAGCAAGTAAAAAGCTAAACATAACAAACAGTTAAAGAGGGATTCAGCACGCGTGGCATTTTTGATATGCGTTGACTTAAGTGTTGAAGTGCTATGCAGCAGCTTGGTCATTGCGTGCTTCACCCCTTAACTGGGCGTTATATTTTTAGGAGAGTCTTGTGACAGATAAGTTCACAATATCATTGCCTGTATTTGATACCTGTTTGAGTAGCAATGGGTTAAGAGAAGTTACAAAATCGAGTAGTTTGGATGAAAAAGAAGCCTTAGAGAGAATGGCTCGCTACTTTAAAAGTGAAATGCACTTTGACAACGTTCAGTATGACGCAAAGAAACATGATGAAAATACTATAGGCTTCATGTTCATTGAAAATGCGATGGATGTTTGTACTGACGAACATGATCAAATGCCAACAAGGTGTGTTGGTGGTTGTTTATTCAGAAATGTTGGTGGTACGTGGGTTTTGTGTTGGGTCTGGCTACACCCATTCCTTAGAAACAAAAGAAAGCTCTCTTACCAATGGAAAAAGTTCTGTGACAAATTTGGTGACTTTGCGATTGAAGCTCCAGTTTCTCCTTCAATGGAAACATTTTTAGCTAAGCAAAACACGGAGCATCGGCTAGTAAAAATCCGATAACACAAAAAATATAACAAAGCATTTAAGAGTGATTCCCAACGCTTGGCATTTTTCATTCCATCGTTGGGTTCAGTGTTTACGGTGGCAAGGTTAAGTTTCGTGGTAGCGTTGCTCACACCTTAATGCGGCGTTATAACTTAAGAATTATTTATTAACAGAAAAAGGGGGAAATGTATGTTTGGGATAATTATATGGTTAGGGTTGTCTATTGGTGTTGGGGCTTTTGCTGCAAGTAAAGGACGCTCAGGAATAGGATTTTTCATATTGTCATTATTGCTATCGCCTTTAATTGGCTTGATAGTTGCGCTTGTCGTTTCACCAGTTACAGCTAAAGTAGAGGCGGCTGCGATTGAGTCTGGAGAGCACAAAAAATGCCCGAAATGTGCTGAGTTGGTTAAAAGCGAAGCTATTGTTTGTAAGCATTGTCAGGCAGATTTGGCATAAAGTTATAACAAGAGACTATGGCGTCAATAGTTAATTTTTGAGGCTATCTGTATCCCACATAACACCATCTCTTAGCATTGAATTTAAGATAACAACCATCTTTCTCATGCAGGCAACAATGGCAACTTTTT
>NZ_VHSY01000037.1:0-2356 GCF_013048625.1 Vibrio sp. 11-4(1)
ACATAACAAACAATTTAAGAGGGATTCCCAACGCTTGGCATTTTTGGTTCTACTTCAAATTAAGTGTTTATGGCACAATGCCTTAGGTTTGGGTGGTAGCGTTGCTCACCCCTTAATTGGGCGTTATGCTCTTAGGAGGAAGTTGTGTTTCTCAGGGAAAAAGAGAAAGCTTTGAATAAAGGTGCAATTTTAATCGGCACTATAGGTATTATCTGTATTTCTATTGCTTCAGGAAGCTTATTTGTAGCGCTAGGTTTGAGCTCAATAGCCGTAATTAGCTTATTACTACAGCAAAAATTTCCGGATAAAAGTGGTCTTTACAGCATCGAGGTCCTAGGTGGGCGTATTACTCTTAAACTTGGCAACAGTACACTTTGGCATTTGAATGTATGTGATGTTGAATCTTCTGATATAAGTTACTCAAGGGACGGCAAAGTGCTCAAAGAAATTACTTTAAAAACAGCGAACGACAGTTATGTATTACCAAAACTTGAGTGCTTTGAAACTACCGAAGTTTCGCTGCTTGTAAGTTTTGTGCAAACCCTAAAAGAACGAGCATAACAAATTGTTCAAGAGTGATTCGGCACGCGTGGCATTTTTACTATGCGTTGGTTTTAGTGGTTAAGGTGGTATGCAGCGGCTTTTGTATTGCGTGCCTCACACCTTAACAAGGCGTTAGGCAAAAACGAAAGGTATTACATGACAATTGATCAGTGGGTTTCTATTTCAGCAAGTATTGGTGCATGTTTATCAGCGATTGCAGCCCTTTTTGCGGTAAAGTTATCTTCAAAACACAGTAGAGCTTCGTATAAGCCAGAATTAGTTATTTCTAAGAAGCCATTTAAATCTTCAGCTACTAGTAGTGATGCACCTACTGATTGGCTTGAAATAGATGATGAAGAAAATAGCGATACACATAAGCGTAGTTACTTTTCACTACCATTAAGTAATGTAGGCTTGGGAGCAGCCAAACAAATAGAAGTCAATTGGAGCTTTCCAATTGAATCTATGGTTAAAAGTGTCAATAAAATAACTCAGGAAAATCATATACAAGCATATTTTAAATATGACAATGGGATGCTGAGCTATGATACTGAAAGTGGTAAGAAAAGTGTGTCAGTTTGGAGAAATCAAAAGGAATCAAAGTTGGACTTTGTTTTACCTTCCTCTGTGGAAAGTAACTCTTCTGAGCTGTTTTTACCTCCGGCATACATCCAACTCGTATCTGCTGTGATTTATTTTTATTTTCAAAATGACCGGAAAGAACAGTTTCCAGACCTTCCTAATATTCAAGCAAAAGTATCGTATTTTGATATAGGTGGAAAAAAACATACTTGTAAGTTTGAGCTTAGCACCGAGATTGCAATGATCACGGGTAATGGTAGTGAGTTTCAAGGGTATATCGAGAGTAAAAATGCCTAACAAACAATTTAAGAGGGATTCCCAACGCTTGGCATTTTTGCTTCTACTTCAAATATAGTGTTTATGGCACAATGCTCTAGGTTTGGGTAGTAGCGTTGCTCACCCCTTAATTGGGCGTTAGCTAAACAAGGAAAGTTCATGAATAGATTATCAGTTGTTGGGTTATGGGTAGGAATTATTGCAGGTATTTTTGGTGTCTGCTGGAGTGTTTACACTCATTGGAGCCCATTTGACGATAAGCTAACGAATTCAGATGATTTTTTAGGAATCTGGCAGTCAAAGTACAGTTACTCAATAACCAACGGTACAGCAACAGTTAATGGAACTACAGAATACTTTAAAAATGGAATGTACAACTTTACTGGTATTATGGTAATTGATTCCAAGACCAGTGATGCCAGTACGATAAAGGTTATGTACGACATTGATGGTGCGGGAGAGTGGGAGCATGATACCAAGAATTTTTATGTCAAATTAACAGACTCAAAAACTTACCCGCGATTTTTACAAATAGACAATAGGAACTTTGACCTAAAGGAGCCTAAGTTTAAAGCCCTTGTTCCTGCGCTTGAAGATTTCATTCCAAGCAACCTCACGGAGCAATACGTCATTGTAGAAAAAGATGCTAAAAATATCGTTTTCGAGCTAGACGACCCGTTTGGTAAAACCTTTTCTATGGTCTTGCATAAAGTAGACAAAAGGTTTCAGAGGTAATAGTTTAGCTAACAATCTGTTTAAGAGGGATTCGCAACGCGTGGCATTTTTACTATGCGTTGGTTTTAGTGATTAAGGTGGTATGCGGCGGCTTCGGTATTGCGTTGCTCACCCCTTAACAGGGCGTTATAAACAAGAGGAGATTTTCGATGGGAAGTAAGATCCCTGAAGCTAGGCTAGGATCTGGCAATCGTGTAGCTGCAACTGATTATGAGAATAA
>NZ_VHSY01000038.1:0-2222 GCF_013048625.1 Vibrio sp. 11-4(1)
TTTCGTTCTCAGTGAGGTGTGTGTATTTCATGTTTTTTACTTCTTGGCGGGAGCAAACTTCATGATTATCGCATCTCACTGTTTTTATGTTCAGAGGTGTCGCACTTCGTACTTGAATCCAAGACGCATAACAAACTGTTTAAGAGTGATTCGCAACGCGTGGCATTTTTGCTATGCGTTGCGTTTAGTGTTTAAGGTGGTATGCGGAAGCATCGGTATTGCGTTGCTCACACCTTAACAGGGCGTTATAGCGCTCGATAAAATTGAATATGGATGGTCATGGATAATATCGAAAAAGAGCTTTATCAAGCAGCAATAGAACTAGTAAATATGCGATATCCTTCTGGTTGGGGTGGTGCTGCGGCTGTTAGAACAGAGTCAGGAAAAATATTAACAAGCATTGCTCCTGATACTAAAAACGATGCTCTTTCACTATGCATGGAAGTGGGAGCGTATTTAGAGGCTCACAAACTCAATGAGCGAGTGACCCACTCATTATGCCTGTATCGTGAAAACGAGAACGATGAGTTTCTAATCTTGTCACCATGCGGAGTTTGCCAAGAGCGCCTCGTCCACTGGGGTGGGGATGTCAAAGCAGCCATTACGACTCCAGAGAAGGCATTGGTTTTCAAAACTATACGTGAATTAATGCCTCATCATTGGTCACTTGTAAACGGCAAAGCGCTATAACAAACTGTTTAAGAGCGATTCGCAACGCGTGGCACTTTTACTATGCGTTGTATGTAGTGTTTCAGGTGGTATGCGGGAGCTTCGGTAATGCGTTGCTCACACCTTAACAGGGCGTTATAAGCTATCCGTAGTTGTAGGTTTGGAGAGTTAGGTGTACGAAACCCGTAAAGCTGAAAATAGTGACTATGAGTTCCTATTCGAACTTAAGAAATCAGCAGAATTTGAACCAATCAAAGCTGTATTTGGTTGGGACGAAAGTGTTCAAAAAGAAATTCATCACAATGAGTGGGTCGAAGAAAAGCCAACCATCATCGAAGTCGATGGAGTCGCAGTGGGCAGTTACTTGGTGCAGTACCATTCTGAGAATCTGTACTTTGGTCGCTTTTTCCTATTACCAGAATATCAGGGTAAAGGAATTGGTAGCCAAGTATTAAAAGCTGTCATTGAGCTTGCTGAACAAAAGTCGTTACCGATAAAGCTTTGCTACTTACAAGGAAACCGAGTAGGGCAACTTTACAAAAGGTTTGGCTTTGAGGTTACAGGGCAGGACGAACAGTTCGTGCACATGCTCAAACCACGCTTATAACAAACTGTTTAAGAGTGATTCGCAACGCGTGGCATTTTTACTATGCGTTGTTTTAAGTGATTAAGGTGGCATGCGGCAGCATCGGTATTGCGTTGCTCACACCTTAACAGGGCGTTAGGGTTATTAGGAGATTTTCAGCTAGTGGTAAATAATGAAAAAAACAGTAATAGCAACTGGAAGTTAGCAAGCTTTTTACTAATCGGCGTACTAATTCCTTTGTTAGCGGCTTCAATTCCTTGGCTTTTAGACTATGCTCTTCCCCAAAATAGTCTCTCATATCAGTATATAGAGCCTATTGAACTGGAAGAAGCCACAGCAGTCAGCGTCACAGTCACTAATGAAGGTCGAGAAACCCAACATGATATCGAAATATGGCTGCCTTTTCGGGTAATCTCCGGTGCCAAAAGTGAGGTGGGAGATGATGGCAGGCTAAGAGTTACTGTGACTGAACCGGAGATTCAATTGGAATCAAGTATTCCATATAAGTCCTCAGAGTTAACAGATAAGCACTTTCTTATAAAGTTTGATGCGTTGAGGCCAAATGAATCTGCATCCATTAAACTTGTCTCCACAGGAGCAAGAGTTATGGTGAGCAGTTATGATCTTGAACGAATGCGTGTTGTATCAAAAACATCAGTGGCGAAGAGTGCTCAGCCGACAGAACATGAGTTTTTATTGTTTCGAACAGGATCAATTATCTTGGTTGTGCTTATAGTAGTATTTTTTGCTTGGGCAATATATTACGAACATCTCATGCCCTACGAAACAAAGGAAAAGCACTTGCTTAAGCAGATTGATGATCTAACGACAAAAAAATAACCTTAGTATCAAGTTTGAAGTGCGACACTTTTTACAGATGCGCATGAATATACTCCGTTGGTGTCCTATACCCAAGTCTTTTGCGTGGGCGCGTATTTAATTTGTGTGCAATTTCATTGCAGAGCTT
>NZ_VHSY01000039.1:0-1887 GCF_013048625.1 Vibrio sp. 11-4(1)
AAATTGCTAACAAGTTGTTAAAGAGGGATTCGCAACGCATGGCATTTTTACTATGCGTTAGTTTCAGCGATTAAGGTGGTATGCGGTGACATTTGTATTGCGTTGCTCACCCCTTAACAAGGCGTTAGCACCCAGAGGAGAAAAATAATCATGGAAGAAATTAGGCTTGTTCCTATAGGAAAAGTTGAATCAACCAGAAGTGAGATGATTGACGATAATTGGGATAAAGAAAACGCCTCTATAGTTATTGATGCTGCGTTCGGGGCGGAAGCTCTTATAGGACTTTCTGATTTTTCTCATGTTGAAGTGACTTTTTATTTCAACAAAGTTGATAAGTCAAAGATCACAACGGGTGCAAGGCATCCAAGAAATAACACTGATTGGCCGAAAGTTGGTATTTTTGCCCAAAGAGGTAAAAACCGACCGAACCGTTTAGGTTCTACAATTTGTGAAGTTATTGCTGTTTGTGGGAATGTGCTACAAGTTAGAGGATTGGATGCAATAGACGGTACGCCAGTGGTAGACATTAAGCCAGTAATGGATGAATTCTTACCAAGAACAACCGTCGAGCAGCCCGAGTGGTCAAAAGAAATTATGTCAAATTACTGGTAGTCAGAGTGCTAACAAACTGTTTAAGAGTGATTCGCAACGCACGGCATTTTTACTATGCGTTACTTTTAGTGTTTAAGGTGGCATGCAGCAGCTTTTGTATTGCGTTGCTCACACCTTAACAGGGCGTTAACTGGCGCAGAAAATATGAAAGCACATTGATACCGTTACTAGGTTCAGAGGTTTAGCGTGTTTGGTCGGTTTCCTTAATTAAGCTAATGCGACTAATTTCAATTTGGTACCTAAGTTTACTCATGAGAAAGGCGGCACAAAGCCTTCTAATAATATAAGGCATTCGCGATTAGTTGGGCGCACTTACATCGCCGAAGTATGGTGTTGTGAAACGTATTTCAAACTAAAGGTAAACGGTAATCTTTTAGTTAAATACATATTTGAGTTAGCTTTACTAATCATTAATTAGGAAAACCACCCTTGGCTAAAGTGGCTGTAAGATCGGCGAAAACTGAAAGGCGCTCAGTTAACAAACTGTTCAAGAGGGATTCGCAACGCGTGGCATTTTTACTATGCGTTGATTTTAGTGATTAAGGTGCAGTGCGGTGGCTTCGGTATTGCGTTGCTCACCCCTTAACAGAGCGTTATACCACTTCGGAGATAAAATGCGTGAGCAATTAAAAAATCTGACAGAGAATGACTACTGGGTTTATGGTGTAACTGAATCCGACTTCGATCATGCAGTATCAATTGTGCGTGAAATGATAGAAGCGCGAAATCATCAGTATGAATCTGAAGCCGCAAGGGTTCGTAGTGAAAGCTCTGAAATTGCGGATGATATTCTTGATGATGTTGCTTACTATCGTTATACCGATAATCAGTATCTTTGGCAGTTTGCTCTCTGGAGGCTTCAGGGATTAATTGAAGCAGTTATCACTTATCAGCTTGTAGATAAAAATGCCAAGAAGCTGTTCGGGCTTAAGTCAAAACTAGAAGCTTTAGTTAACAGTGGCTATCAAATCGAGCAACATGAGATCGACGAGTTGCTACTTTGGGCAAACCTAAGGAACGCAATTTCTCATGCTCCCCCGGAACAGTTTCGACCTATTCCATTATGTGAAGACGATATTGTTGAATACCAGATGTTTGTAAAAAGGCTGTTTGTGAGATGGCATTCAGTGAAAAACGTTGAGACAGTGGCTTAGTATCAAGTTTGAAGTGCGACACTTTTTACAGATGCGCATGAATATACTCCGTTGGTGTCCTATACCCAAGTCTTTTGCGTGGGCGCGTATTTAATTTGTGTGCAATTTCATTGCAGAGCTT
>NZ_VHSY01000003.1:0-549916 GCF_013048625.1 Vibrio sp. 11-4(1)
ATTCCGATTAACGCTCGCACCCTCCGTATTACCGCGGCTGCTGGCACGGAGTTAGCCGGTGCTTCTTCTGTCGCTAACGTCAAACAACGCCGCTATTAACGACGCCGCCTTCCTCACGACTGAAAGTACTTTACAACCCGAAGGCCTTCTTCATACACGCGGCATGGCTGCATCAGGCTTGCGCCCATTGTGCAATATTCCCCACTGCTGCCTCCCGTAGGAGTCTGGACCGTGTCTCAGTTCCAGTGTGGCTGATCATCCTCTCAGACCAGCTAGGGATCGTCGCCTTGGTGAGCCCTTACCTCACCAACTAGCTAATCCCACCTAGGCATATCCTGACGCGAGAGGCCCGAAGGTCCCCCTCTTTGGCCCGTAGGCATCATGCGGTATTAGCCATCGTTTCCAATGGTTATCCCCCACATCAGGGCAATTTCCTAGGCATTACTCACCCGTCCGCCGCTCGACGCCGTTATCGTTCCCCGAAGGTTCAGATAACTCGTTTCCGCTCGACTTGCATGTGTTAGGCCTGCCGCCAGCGTTCAATCTGAGCCATGATCAAACTCTTCAATTTAAGATTTTGTTCGGCTCAATGAATACTGAACATTACATAAAGTAATGTTTGAATTGACTGTGCTGAATCCGAAGATTCAATGGTCACTTCGTTTCATTGAAACCTAATTTGAAGCCGAGGCTTCTAATTGGATTATCATCAACGAGTGCCCACACAGATTGATAGGTCTATATTTTTAAAGAGCACACTTTGAACTTCTCTTCAAAGTGGACGGCCATTTTAGCTAGATAACTTATCGTGTCAAACACTTTTTTAAGTTATTTATCTGCGAGTTAATTCTTAACTCACTGGCCTTGTTGTCTAGACGTCGCTTAACTTGCTTTCCCTTGACAACGGAGGCGCATTATAGGGCGTTCATTAAGGAACACAAGTGCATTTTTAAAAAAAACTCACCTTTTTAGTTCATTCGTACAGAAAACAGGCAAGAGGCTCTAAAACATTATAGAAAAGGGGCCAAATGGCCCCTTGAATGTGATTTTTATCTCATTTCTTATTGTATCCGTGCAATTACTGATGGGCACGAATTTGGTCATTAGTAACGATTAGCTGCACTTTCTTGTCTGGAACAATTTCACCAGAAAGAATCGATTTGGCTAATGGGTTCTCGACATTCTGTTGAATTGCGCGTTTTAAAGGACGCGCACCATATACAGGGTCGAAACCAACTTGAGCGATCAAATCGAGTGCTTTGTCAGAAACCTCTAGTTGATATCCTTTTTCTTCTAGTCGTTTCGCCAAACGTTCTAATTGAATAGAAGCGATGGACTTGATGTGCTCTTGACCAAGTGGATGGAACACCACGATTTCGTCAACACGGTTCAAGAACTCAGGACGGAAGTGTTTGCTAACCACATCCATTACTTCACTCTTGATACCTTGATAGTCTAATGTTGCGAAATTCTCTTGGATACGAGATGAACCCAAGTTCGATGTCATGATCACAACCGTATTACGGAAGTCAACAGTACGACCTTGACCATCCGTTAAACGCCCATCATCGAGAACTTGCAGCAGAATGTTAAATACATCCGGATGCGCTTTCTCTACTTCATCTAACAAAATTACCGAATACGGCTTGCGACGAACCGCTTCCGTTAAGTAACCACCCTCTTCATATCCGACATAGCCTGGAGGCGCACCCACCAATCTTGCCACTGAGTGTTTCTCCATGAACTCAGACATGTCGATACGGACCATCGCATCTTCGCTGTCGAACATAAAGCTCGCAAGTGTCTTACAAAGCTCTGTTTTACCTACACCAGTTGGACCTAAGAATAAGAAGGAGCCAATTGGTCGGTTTGGATCAGAAAGCCCAGCTCGACTACGACGAATGGCATTCGATACAACAGAGACCGCTTCGCTTTGCCCTACCACACGATTATGCAGTACGTCTTCCATACGAAGTAGTTTCTCTTTTTCCGCTTCTAGCATCTTGGATACTGGGATGCCAGTTTGCTTAGAAAGTACTTCTGCAATCTCGTTGTCGGTTACTTTATTACGCAATAGTGTCATTTCCTGCATTTCCGCTTGGGTTGCAAGATCTAACTGCTTCTCAAGTTCAGGAATACGACCATATTGAAGTTCCGACATGCGGTTTAGATCACCAGCTCGGCGAGCAAACTCCATATCCATACGAGCTTGTTCAAGCTCAGACTTAATATGTTGAGTGCCAGAAAGTGCGGCTTTTTCTGTATTCCAAACCTCTTCTAGTTCAGCGTACTCACGTTCTTTTTCATTGAGTTCTTCATTAAGCGCTTTCAAACGCTTTTCACTCGCTTCGTCGTGCTCGTTACTAAGCGCCTGTTGCTCAATCTTAAGTTGGATGATTTTACGTTCAAGCTTATCTAATGACTCTGGCTTAGAGTCAATTTGTAAACGAATGCTTGAAGCCGCTTCGTCGATTAAGTCGATCGCTTTATCTGGCAGTTGACGGTCAGAAACATAACGATGTGACAAACTCGCCGCTGCAACAATCGCTGGGTCAGTAATTTCAACGTGATGATGAAGCTCATAACGCTCCTTCAAGCCACGTAAAATCGCCACTGTATCCTCAACGGTCGGCTCATCCACCAGCACTTTTTGGAAACGACGTTCTAACGCCGCATCTTTTTCGATGTACTGACGATATTCATCCAGTGTTGTTGCGCCAACACAGTGCAGTTCACCACGGGCTAATGCAGGTTTGAGCATGTTCCCCGCATCCATTGAGCCTTCACCTTTACCCGCACCAACCATAGTATGGAGCTCGTCGATAAATAGAATGACATTACCTTCTTCTTTAGCGAGTTCATTCAATACCGACTTCAAGCGCTCTTCAAATTCACCACGGTACTTAGCACCAGCAACCAGTGCGCCCATATCTAATGACAGCACGCGGCGACCACGTAAACCTTCTGGCACTTCATTGTTGACAATGCGCTGAGCTAAGCCTTCAACAATTGCGGTCTTACCTACGCCAGGTTCACCGATGATCACAGGGTTGTTTTTAGTACGGCGCTGCAATACTTGGATGGTACGGCGAATTTCATCATCACGGCCTATAACCGGGTCCAGTTTGCCCTGTTCTGCTCGCTCGGTAAGGTCAATGGTGAACTTTTCCAATGCTTGGCGAAGCTCTTCTGCATTCGGATCATTAACCTTTTGACCACCTCTGATCTTTTCGATTGCTTGGCTAACTTTTTGCTCTGTTAAACCGATCTCTTTGAGTAATTGCCCCAATGGTCCGCGATCTTCTAAAGCAGCAAGCAGGAAGATTTCAGACGAGATATAGGAGTCTTGACGCTTTTGCGCCACTTTGTCACACAGGTTAAACAACGTGCCCATCGAACTAGAGAGCTGTACATCTCCACCGATGCCACTGACTTTTGGTAATCTATCTAGCATTTCACTCAATTTAGAGCGTAAATGCGTTACGTCCACATCCAGCATAGTAAGCAATGGACGGATTGGACTGCCATTTTGGTCAAGCAAAGCCACCATGAGGTGAACTGGCTCGATATATTGATGATCGCGCCCTAACGCTAGTGATTGAGCATCAGAGATAGCGATTTGAAACTTACTTGTGAATCGATCAAGACGCATATCTACCTTCCTAACCTCAACTAAAGGAAATTCTTTTGACAGTTAGAAAGATGGATACTCAGAGGAGGAATTTCAAGGGAGTGAATGAATAAAGATAGCTTTGCAAAAATAGCACTATGCATCTTGGCACTTTAGTGCTTATAACTAATCTTCAATCCAAATAAAGGTGGCTTGTCGACCAGTTTTACCATCACGGCGATACGAATAAAAAGAGGCTTTATCTTGGTAAGTACAAAGTCCAGAGTCAAACACTTGTGTCACTCCAGCTCGATTGAGACGTTGCGTTGCCAGCACCGACATGTCAGCAAACCATTTGCCGTCGATATCGCGTGGGATGAATGCTTGATGCGCCTGTGAGTCAAAATCAACAAAAGCTTGCAGAACATCTTCATCCACTTCGAAGGCTTGAGGGCCAATGGCAGGGCCAAGCCACGCTATCACTTCACCTGAAAATAACGCTAATGCATTTTCGACAATGCCATTTGCTAAGCCGCGCCAACCCGCATGAACAGCGGCTACTTGCGTACCTTGTGTATTAGTCAATAATACGGGTAAACAGTCGGCGATCATCGCTGAACAAACAACATGGCTTGAAGAAGTAAATACACCATCCGCATCAAGCACCTGTGTTGTTGGTTCATTTGCTTGAGCCACAACGGTTGAATGCGTTTGGTTTAACCAGATCGGCGCATTGGGCATGTTCGCCTGCTGCGCCAACCAAGCTCGGTTCTTCTCTACTAAAGACAAATCATCCCCAACGTGAGTACCTAAATTTAGCCCTTGATAAGGGCCTGTCGAAAAACCGCCTATACGTGTTGAGGCAAAAGCTTTGACATTTTTAGGCGCACGCCAATTCGGAATGATTGTCTTCATCTTAGAACTCTTCCGGTAAACCGTGCTCTTCCGTATCTTGACGAAGCGCTTCAGTCATCGCCACCATATCATCAGGCACAGGGGCATGGAACTCAAGTACTTCTCCCGTAATTGGATGTTCAAAGCGTAGCATTACGGCGTGCAATGCTTGGCGATCGAAGCCACGGATCATTGCCGTTAGCTCTTCAGAAGCACCTGTCGGGATGCGAGCACGTCCACCATATGCAATATCACCGAGCAGCGGATGCTGAAGGTAAGACATGTGCACACGGATCTGGTGCGTACGACCCGTTTCAAGACGCAGACGGATGCGTGTGTGTTCGCGGAAACGTTCAGCGACACGGTAGTGCGTTACCGCTGGTTTACCCATTGGTGCTACCGCCATAAGCGTGCGCTTGGTAGAATGACGACCAATAGGTTGGTCTACTTTACCGCCCGCTGTCATACGACCAATAGCGATCGCTTCGTACTCTCGAGTAATATTACGTTTTTGCAGTGCGCGAACCAGACGAGTTTGTGCAGGAACGGTTTTCGCAACCACCATCAGACCCGTTGTGTCTTTATCCAGACGGTGCACAATGCCCGCACGAGGCACTTCTGCGATATCAGGGTAATGATGCAACAACGCATTAAGCACCGTACCATCTGGCGTACCGGCACCTGGGTGAACCACAAAGTCACGAGGCTTATTGATAACGATAATATCGTCATCTTCAAAAACGATATCTAGCGGGATATCTTGCGCTTCCCAGCGTTCTTCATCTTCTAACTCGGCTTGCAATGTAATTTCCTCACCACCCATTACTTTGGTGCGAGGTTTGGTGACAACTTCACCATTAACTTGAACTTTCCCATCAAGCAGCCACTCTTTCAGGCGCGAGCGAGAGAAGTCCGCGAATAATTCGGCGATAGCTTGGTCTAAACGTTGACCTAACTGGCTATCTTTTACGGTATTTGTTAATACAATCTGCTGAGCCATATCGAACTTTTTTAAAAACTGTGAGACTAATGCTCACGACTGTGAAAAAATAGACTATTACGTCATTGTATCTGTTACTGGAAAGAAAGTAACGGCAGCTTAAGAAATATTTAGATTCAAGGAACAGACTCCTGATATGAAACGTCAGACTTTAACAGGCCTTTTAGCGGTATCCCTTCTGTTTGGATGTGCAAGCAAAGAAGAAATCGTTCCTGATGTGCCGCCTTCGGAACTGTATGCAGACGCACAGATTTCTCTTCAAAGTGGTAATTGGCTTTCTGCAATTGAGAAACTGGAAGCATTAGACTCACGTTACCCATTCGGTGCCTACTCAGAACAGGTGCAGCTTGACCTAATCTATGCGTACTACAAAAACGACGACCTTGCTTTGGGCTTGGCAACCATTTCTCGCTTTATGCGTTTAAACCCAACCCATGAAAAAATGGACTGGGTACTGTACATGCGCGGCCTAAGCCATATGGCGCAAGATCGTAACTTTATGCATGATCTGTTCAGCGTAGATCGAAGCGATCGCGATCCTGAGCCAGTAAAAAAAGCGTTTGATGACTTCAAAAAACTGCTTCAACGCTACCCGAACAGTCCATACGCAGAAGATTCACAAAAACGCATGGTTGCGCTGAAAAACCGCCTAGCGAACTATGACTTAGCGACGGCTGACTTCTACCTCCGCCGTGAAGCCTGGGTAGCTGCAATTAATCGCAGTCAAGAGCTACAAAAAGCATTCCCAGACACAGAAGCGGCACGTAAGTCACTGACTATCCAGCTAGAGGCCTACAAGCAACTCGGTTTGGAAGACGCCGTAGCAAGAACTGAAAAGCTTATCGAGCTCAACCCTGTGAAGTAACTGAGCCGCTTCAAACTAAACCGCCACCGTTTTTACCGTGGCGGTTTTTTATTACCCGCAATAGCGTGTTCTGCCCTTGCTTGATGATCTACGGGGCTCTACATATGCTTAAAGTTCCCCTCCCCTTTATAAAAGGATGTGAACGTGACGATACCTAAGCTATGCGCAGTTATGCTGCTCTTATTGTCTGCTTCCGTTTGCGCACTGCAAATATCACCACTCAAGCAACCTCCTTACACTGGGGATCTCGATGTCATTAAAGAGAAGAATGTTTTACGTGTCCTCGTTTCTGCTGATCTAGGCTTCTATTACATTGAAGGCGGTACACCAAAAGGAATAGGTGCAGAACTCCTGGCGCATTTCGAAAAAGACCTTCGTAAGCTCAAACCGAAACTTAACGTACAAATTATTCCTCTAGCCCGTGACCAACTTCTGCCAGCCTTAGAAAATGGCTCCGGTGATCTAGTCGTAGCCAATCTGACCATTACCAGCACACGTAAACAGAAAGTCGATTTTAGTTCACCCATTCTTACTGGTATTGACGAGTGGATAGTCACGAACAAAAGCACACCAGCCATGACTAACATTGAGCAACTGAGCGGTAAAGAGGTTTGGGTACGTGCCAGTTCTAGCTACTTTGAGAGTATTCAAGCACTAAATAAGAAGCTAAATAAAAAAGGCTTGCCACCCGTTGTCGTACATTTTATTGAAGAAACACTGCAAGACTACGAACTGGTTGGGATGCTCAATAACGGCTACGTCAAAGCCATTGTTCTCGATAGCCATAAAGCCAAACTTTGGCTGAAAGTGATGGATGATATTCGAGCTCACCCAGAAATTCCTATTCGTGAAAATGGTAAAATCGCTTGGGCAATGCGGGAAAACAGCCCAAGTTTGAAAGCCGTCGTGAACAAGTTTATTCAGAAATCTCGTTCTGGGACACTGCTCGGTAACGTCATTTACGGAAAATACATCGATAACACAGGTTGGCTAAACAAAGCCCTTAACCCCAACAAAATTGCTCAACTAGAAAAGCTTGCTACGTTGTTTTCACGCTATGGTGAGAAGTACGATATCGACTATTTACTGATCGCAGCCGTCGCTTATAAAGAGTCCGGCTTTAATAACGACCTCGTTGGAAGTCGAGGTGCAGTCGGCATAATGCAAGTTCTACCCAGCACGGCTCGAGACCCTAATATCAATATCAAAAACGTTCGGCAGCTAGAAAACAATATTCATGCTGGCGTGAAGTATTTAGCATTTTTGCGTAAGCAGTACTTCAGTGATCCTGCTATTACGGCGGAAAATAAACTCTACTTTACCTTAGCTGCTTACAATGCTGGCCCCGGGAATGTAGAACGAATTCGTAAACGTGCAGCCCAGCAAGGCTACGATCCTAATGTTTGGTTCAATAACGTGGAAGTCGTTATGCGGAAAAGTTTAAGCTCAACGGTTGGATACGTTACCAGTATTAATCGCTATTACGTTATATACAAACAGCTAGAAAGTTTGGACCAGGTCAAAAGTCTAGAGCGGGTATCACTAGCTCCAAAGGATCCCGTCTTCATGATACCGCTACGAAAAGTCAGTCAAACGCCAGACACAAAAAAGCCGCTTGTACAATAAGCGGCTTTGTAAATAAATTCGTCTGAGAGACTCAGTGACTGTCATCACACTTTACGTATAGTTAAATTTTAACCACCTCTAATATTAGGCCGTAAAACTTCCCTAAAAACGAAGACGTTTTCAGCTGAGTACTCTATCCAATCTACGGATTTACTAACCGATAACAAGCAATTTCACGATAAATCTCAGCAGATCTTGAGTGAGATCACATTCATTTTTCATCATAAAAACCCCGAACAAAATAATGATCTAAATCACATTTTTTTATGCTTAAAGCGGTAATCTGAACTCAACCCATGAGGGATGCAACAGAGGAAAAACACTTATGACAATGAATATCACTGGCAAAAACATCGAAATCACCTCTGCAATCCGAGCTCATATTGAGAGCAAGTTTAAAAAACTGGAGAAATGGCAAGTAGACCTAATTGGTTGCCAAGCAACTTTCAGTGAGGAACCAAACAAACAGAAGAAATTCGAAGCGGTTATTAAAGTTCCTAAAGGCCAGCTCATTGCCTCAGCAACTCACGAAGATCTTTACGCAGCTATCAACGAAGTGGAGCAAAAACTAGAACGACAATTGAACAAGCTGACCCACAAACCTGAAGCTCGCCGTGCAAATAAGCCTGAGCTAGTGGAAGAAGAAGAGTAAACTGACCAGATTGAGGAAATAGCGCCGAAAGGCGCTATTTTTTTGCTTGACGCTCTCCTCTGCCTTGCTTATTGTGTTTAAACACTCATAAATTAAGCACTATTTATGCATTTAACCTCACTGTTTATTTTTGACTTCTTTTTCCTCCCATAGTCGGAGGGGCGAACTCGTTTGTGAAAGAAAAGTCAAAAACAAACAGAAAGCCTCCCAAATCGGGAGGCTTTTTTATAAGGAAAGAATTGATGACTGACCAACCTATTTCCCTCGAAGAAATTCGTTTGCGCTTGAATGAGCTGGATGACCAACTTCTCAGCTTATTGTCTGAGCGCCGTAAACTCAGCATTGAAGTAGCCAAAAGTAAAGTACAAACCTCAAAACCCGTTCGTGATGCCGTTCGAGAACAACAACTATTAGTTAAGCTGATTTCTAATGGCCGAGATAAATACGAACTCGACGCGCAGTACATCACTAAACTTTTCCATACCATCATTGAAGACTCTGTGCTTCTTCAGCAAAGTTACCTGCAAAACCTCGTTAACCCGCAACAAAGTCGTAAGCCACTTGCTCGCGTCGCTTTCTTAGGAGCCAAAGGCTCTTACTCACACTTGGCAAGCCGCGAATACTTCAGCCGTAAAAATACAGAACTTATCGAGCTCAACTGCGAACACTTCAAAGAAGTGACTCAAACAGTAGAATCGGGCCATGCTGATTATGGCGTTCTGCCAATCGAAAACACCAGTTCAGGCTCTATTAATGAAGTGTACGACCTACTACAACACACGACGCTTTACATCGTTGGAGAGCTAACTCAACCAATCGAGCACTGCTTGGTTGCGAAAAAAGACATTCGTCTGGAAAACATTAAAACGCTGTATTCACATCCTCAGCCACACCAACAGTGCAGTGAGTTTTTAAGCCGTATGAAAGGTGTAAAACTGGAGTCTTGCGCCAGCACGGCAGATGCAATGCAGAAAGTTCAAGAGATGGATCGTGATGATGTTGCTGCAATTGGTAATGCATCAAGCGGTAAGCTATACGGCTTGCAAGCAATTCAAGGCAACATCGCAAACCAAACTGAGAACCATACTCGTTTTATCGTGGTTGCTCGCAAACCAGTTGAGGTTTCAACTCAGATTCCAGCAAAAACCACCTTGATCATGTCGACCTCCCAAGAGGCTGGCTCATTGGTTGAAACACTATTAGTGCTGCAACGTTACGGCATCAATATGACCAAGCTAGAATCACGTCCAATTATGGGGAACCCATGGGAAGAAATGTTCTACGTAGACTTGGAATCCCATCTTGCTTCGACAGAAATGCAACAGGCACTAGAAGAGCTAACAAAAATAACTAAACACTTGAAAGTATTAGGCTGTTACCCTAGTGAGAACGTAAAGCCTACCCAAGTAAAATTGAGTTAATAGACACCAGTGAGTAAAAAGATCATGGCAACCCAAAAAGTCGTAATCGCATCGCTAAACCCAGCTAAAATTAATGCCGTTCAAAGTGCATTTAACAGTGCATTTCCGCACCAAGAGTTCAACTTCGTTGGCGTCAGTGTACCTAGTGAGGTCGCAGATCAACCTATGACTGATGAAGAAACTCATCGCGGTGCACTAAACCGCGTTAAAAACGCAAAAGTAGAGATGCCAAACGCGGATTACTATGTCGGACTTGAAGCGGGAATTGAAACAAACGTGACGTTTGCGTGGATGGTGATTGAGTCGAATACTCACCGCGGTGAATCTCGCTCTGCGAGCTTAATGCTGCCGCCCAAAGTATTGGAAAAACTCGAGCATGCGAATGAGCTGGGAGATGTCATGGATGAGGTGTTTGGTACCGAGAACATCAAACAGAAAGGTGGTGCCATCAGCCTGCTCACCCAAAACCAGCTGACTCGAAGTTCGGTTTACCATCAAGCCTTGATTCTGGCTCTAATTCCATTCACAAACCCTGAGCACTTCCCTTCAAATTTATAACGCTCACCCCATTCGCTAGGTACGAAAAAGGGCGGATATTTCCGCCCTTTTTAACACGTTATCTTAACCACTTGTGATACCAATCCCTAAAAGCGAATTGGAATCACTGGCTACTTAGATACCGCAACTTGCTCTAACAAAACCTTGAGTTTGTCTTTCTCTTCATCAGATTTAGACTTTAACTCGTTAGAGCCACGAGTAATAGTGGCAATACCTACGCCAAGCATCTGGCTGATCTGGCGTTGAGATAATTCTCCTTTAAGAAGCTCGTTAATAATATTAACGCGTGATATTAATGATTCTCTCTCATCACGTGACATCAGCATGGTTAACAGCATGTCATCTTGCTCACTGTCCATGCTAGTTCGAATTAGCTCAATAATCTGTTGCCAGTCTTTGTACTCGGGTTCGTGCGACATCAAGTTACCTCACTCAATACTTGGTATTGATCTCATGTTGATTCAAGAACGCGCCATCGATACCCAAAAGATCACGGTAATATGTTTCAAACATCAGGATGTTTTGTACATAACCGCGTGTCTCTCTAAATGGAATTGCCTCAATAAAGGCATAAGCATCCACTTTTCCTTGGGTACGCTCTCGCCACGTTTTTACTCTGTTAGGACCTGCATTATAAGCAGCAAGAGCAAAAATACGATTATTATCGTAATCCTCTAATAAGCCTTGCAAATAATGGCTACCAATTTCGATATTTTTACCCACATTGTAGAGATCCTGCGTACCTTGATAACTCAACTTATATTTACGTGCTGTGTACTTTGCTGTAGCGGGCATGATCTGCATAAGACCACGAGCACCAACTGGAGAACGGGCTTCGACATCCAACGCACTTTCCTGTCGAGCTAGGGACATCATCGTCACGGGATCTATGTTGTGTTTTTTTGCATAAAAGTTAAACCACCAGCGATGCGCAATCGGGAACCTCAGTTCGATATTATCCCACATCTGCGCTTGAATACTCGCGGTCACCGTTAGGTTATGCCAACGCTTAGAAGACGCATAAGCCGCCAACATCGCCTTTTCATCTTTCCCTACGCGGCGCAATAAATGTGCCCATTCACTTTTCGCTGCTGCGATTTTATCCGTCGCAATCAACTCTTCAATACGAACTAACGAGTCTTGGTAGGGTTGAACCACTCGCTTATCAAACTTAACCGTATGCGTAGGGTATTTGATTGATTGTCCAATCGCATTAGCGGCTGCCACACTATAAAAGTTTCGCTGCCCGACCAAAGTCGCTAAACGCTGTTTCCCAGCGATGTCATCACCTAACGCAATTTCACTTCGTCCAAGCCAGTATTGCCAGCGAAGCGACGCTTGTTCTTCTTTATTGAGAACGGCAATCCACTCTTGTACACCTTTCCAATCCGCGTTCTGAATCGCTAAGCGAATGCGAGTTTCAATGAGTGGTAAGTACTGGCTGGTTTTCGTTTTATCATCGCGCCACTTCGCTAGTGGCTCAGACTCCGTACGGGTCAATCGAAATGCGATATAGTCAGCCAGGACTTGTGCCTTTTCTGGAGAAAACTTCTGCCCTTTAATGACGGCATCATACGCACTCTGCGCTTGACTGGTATTCATGCGAGCTAACTTTTCCAACGCATATTCGCTTTGCGCTCGATTAAAAGCATTAGCCGGTTTTTTCTTCGCGAACTCCGCAACGCTTGAAGGGTTATCAAACAACGCCTTCATTTCTTTCGCTTGTTGCCTTGCCTGCGAGGATTTAGGCAGTTTAAGTAAGTAACTCATCAAACTGCCATTACGAGCATCAAACGCCAGTAGCATACGCTGGAGGATCAATTCATCAGTACGTTCACCTGCCTTGTCCCATGCTGCGAATAATGGATCGCACTCATCGGCAATACTTCTGCCACGCAACCACATATGTTCAGCTCCTTTAAACGCGGCGACTTTCTTACCTTGCTCTAACTGAGCCACGTAGAAAATACATTGGTAACGCTCGCCACTTGGAATGACTTTTTGAAACTCAGTAATGGTTTTCCAATCTTTTTGCTTATAAAGATGGTTGAGGTATGGAGCGCGAACACGACGAGAAAAAGGAAACGACTTGTGCTCCGAAATAAATTCGTTCACCTGCTGTGGCGACTTTTCCGGTAACTGTCTAATAAATGTTCGGTAGTCCACATAAGGCGTCAGTGGATAGTCATAAATTTTAGGACGGATCGAAAGGTATCCGTCGATGTCATTTTTATCTAATAAATCTTGAGCTTGTTCATAAACTTCACGCTGCTTTTCCAAGCTCAGCGCGGCATTAGCACTCAAACTCATCGCACACAGCGCGGCTGCACAGCATACGTTTTTAGCCAATTCAGATACGTTGAATCTCATTTGTGTCATTTTCCCCAGACATATACTGCCCCAAAGCCTCGTTTTGTTAGCGTTCATGTGATGTTAAGGCAATTTTCACACATGCATCTATTTACACAGAATGCAGATGTCCATGTAAAGCAACTTAGTGTATTAAAAATTGTACTCGTGAAACTTTTAAGACGATGGAGACAAGGAGTTCCTAACTTGCGCAGAAAGCACTTCGTCATTTATAACGAATAACAAAAGTGTATACCCTAACCGTGTAAGTTTCCGGTCAGCTCAAAATAAGAAATCCATTCGAAAGGGAAATTCTTGCAATGCGGTAACAAAAACAAAGCACTTGGTATAAAATGATGGGTTTGAATGACAGTTAATTTAGGAACGATCGGCAATGGCTGAATACGTATATACCATGTCGCGGGTGAGCAAGATTGTGCCACCTAAGCGTCAAATTCTTAAAGACATCTCTCTGAGCTTCTTCCCTGGTGCGAAAATCGGTGTTTTAGGTCTGAACGGTGCAGGTAAATCCACACTGCTACGTATCATGGCAGGTATCGACACGGATATCGACGGTGAAGCGCGTCCACAACCTGGTCTAAACGTAGGCTACCTACCCCAGGAGCCAGTATTAGACGAATCAAAAACCGTTCGTGAAGTTGTTGAAGAAGCGGTTGCTGACGTTGCTGACGCACTGAAACGTTTGGATGCGGTCTATGCGGCTTACGCAGAACCAGATGCAGACTTCGACGCACTTGCAAAAGAGCAAGGCGAACTTGAAGCTCTGATTCAAGCGAAAGATGGTCACAACCTAGAAAACGCACTTGAGCGAGCTGCAAACGCACTTCGTTTACCTGAATGGGACCAAAAAATTGCGCACCTATCAGGTGGTGAACGCCGCCGTGTCGCTATTTGTCGCCTGCTACTTTCTAAGCCAGACATGCTGCTGCTTGATGAGCCTACCAACCACCTAGATGCAGAATCTGTCGCTTGGCTAGAGCGCTTCTTAGTGGATTACACAGGTACTGTAGTCGCTATCACCCACGACCGTTACTTCCTGGATAACGCCGCGGGTTGGATCTTAGAGCTTGACCGTGGTGAAGGTATCCCATGGGAAGGTAACTACACCTCATGGTTGGAGCAAAAAGACGCTCGTCTACAACAAGAAGCATCTCAAGAAAGTGCTCGTCAAAAAACCATCGAGAAAGAACTTGAGTGGGTACGTAAAAACCCTAAAGGTCGCCAAGCGAAATCAAAAGCACGTATGGCACGCTTTGAAGAACTGCAAAGCTCTGATCACCAAAAACGTAACGAAACCAATGAACTGTTTATCCCGCCAGGTGAGCGTCTAGGTGATAAAGTTATTGAAGTGAAGAACCTAACGAAGTCATTTGACGGCCGTGTTCTAATTGATGACCTATCATTCAGCATCCCTAAAGGTGCGATTGTTGGTATCATCGGTGCGAACGGCGCAGGTAAATCGACCCTATTCAAGATGTTAAGTGGTACTGAACAACCAGATTCAGGCACAATTGAAATGGGCGACACTGTGAAACTTGCATCGGTCGATCAGTTCCGTGACAGCATGGACGATTCTAAAACCGTATTCCAAGAGATTTCTGAAGGCGCAGATATCATTAAGATCAACAACTTCGAAATCCCTGCTCGCGCGTACTGTTCGCGCTTTAACTTTAAAGGCAGCGACCAACAAAAAATCATTGGTGAGCTATCAGGTGGTGAGCGTAACCGTGTCCACCTTGCGAAACTGCTTAAAGCGGGCGGTAACGTGTTACTACTCGACGAACCGACTAACGACCTTGACGTGGAAACACTGCGAGCTCTAGAAGAAGCACTACTAGAGTTCCCTGGTTGTGCAATGGTTATCTCGCACGACCGTTGGTTCCTTGACCGTATCGCGACCCACATCATTGACTACCGTGACGAAGGCCAAGTTAACTTCTACGAAGGTAACTACACCGAGTACATGGACTGGTTGAAGAAAACGTTGGGCCCTGAAGCCGCAGAACCACACCGCATCAAATACAAGCGTATTGCGAAGTAATCGCAACCCGCAAAGTTTGATTGTAATTTGTACAAAGGCCGCTATCATAGCGGCCTTTGTTTTCTTTGTTATAAAAAAGAGCTCATTAGCCCGTCTCGTTCGTTAAGAACATGACATTGCACTTACGTCACTCTGTAGCGACCTCGACACTTTTCAAACAGCAATCGAACATTTTTTGTTCGCATTGATATACTATTCAATTCTGTTTGAAGACATGACGAGAAAATGCACATGGCAGAGAGACGACGCTTTTCACGCATTCTCCATCAAGCGCCAGCGAAGGTAGAACAACGTGACTTGGCAATTGAAGCTAGGATTCAAGATCTTTCCTTACATGGTTTACTCATGAAAGTGGAAGAGACTGAGGCTTTGGATCCAGCCCTTCCAGTCCATGTGACTTTTTCATTTGATCAATCCGAACAAGTGATTACGTTAAAAGCGCAAATTGTGGATGTTTCTAAGTGTGAGATTAGGTTAAAGATCATCAAGATAGACATCGAGAGCATTAGCCAACTAAAACGATTTATAGAATTGAATGTAGGCAATAACGACCTTCTGAACCGAGAGTTAGAACATCTCTCTGATTTAGGAGAAAAATAAATGAACGCCTATTTAAGTAACAATAACTATGTCTAAAAAAATCATCATGCAGATCCCGACGAAAGACGGCGATCAGCAGTTCTATTTGGGCCGCAGTTCGGTCCTAGCAGTATTTGCTTCGGTATTGGCATTACCCGCCGTCGTTGGTGGCGCGTGGTATCTCAATCAACAGCAGATACACAATAAAGACGAACTAACACAAACCATCGCCAAACTAGAAAGTGAAAAGGCCGAAATAACCGCTCTTTATGAAGAGCAGCTTGATACCAACCACTCGCTTTCTCAGTCATTGACCGATAAAAACAATCAAATTCAGCTATTAGGAAAACGGGTATTCGACGTCGAATCGGTTCTAGGTCTCGCTGACGAAGAGCTGATGATCGATGAAAACAACATGGCGTTAGAAGAGCGAATTGATGCAGCAGCTATCGATTCCGCGGTTCGAGCAACCATGTTTCGTTTGATTCCAAATGATAGCCCAGTGACATACCAACGTATTTCTTCTTCCTACGGCAGTCGCATTAATCCGATTTCAGGTAAACGACACGTTCATACTGGTATCGATCTTACCTGTAAACGAGGAGAAGAAATCCTCGCACCTGCAGACGGAGTGGTAGAAACCGTTCGCCCGAGTAATCGTGGCTATGGCAACTATGTCACTATTCGTCACTCATTTGGCTTTATGAGCTCCTTTGCTCACTTACAACGTTTTAAAGTGAAAAGCGGCCAATTTGTCAGTAAAGGCGATGTGATTGCTCAATGTGGTAGTTCAGGTAATTCCACTGGCCCGCACCTGCATTATGAGGTGCGCTTTCTCGGGCGAGCACTCAACCCTCAATACTTGATGGAGTGGACACCTGAAAACTTCAATTATGTATTTGAAAAAGAGAAAAAAGTGAAATGGGGCCCTTTAGTTCAATTGATTGATAATGTCGTGCGTCTGCAAGTCAATTTAACCAACTCCCCCTATCGCGACACCAGTATCAATACAGTATCAAGTGAAGATACCAGCAATACCGCGACTAACTGATTTATCTCTCGACACAAAAAAGAGCAGCGTCAGCTGCTCTTTTCGTTTCGGGCTCCACACGGATAGATAACTCGCGATTAACCGCGATGAATATTATCATTCGCCTGTTTGAGTAAGTTTTGGCTCTCATTCATAAATTGTTGTGAATAATCACCAAACCACTCACTCACCTGCTCAAAGCTTTCGACAAATTTGGCTTTATCTTTGCTATCCAAAATCGCAAGTGCTTCGCCGAAGCGTTGGTGGAATCGCTTAATCATGTCGATGTTTTCTTGCGATGAGAGAATAATGTCACCGTAGAGGTTTGGATCCTGACCAAACAGACGCCCTACCATCGCCAACTCCAGGCGGTAGATTGGTGAGCTCAACTTTAACAGTTGCTCAATGTTCGGGTTCTCTTTGCTTAGATGCATGCCGTAAGCAAATGAGGTGAAATGACGCAGCGCTTGGATTAACGTCATGCCATGATCGTGCTCTTGCGCATCAATTTGACACAAGCTCGCGCCCCAAATACCAAACTGTTGCAGCAACCATTGGTATTGATCATTTCCACGCCCATCACAGTACACAATCACCTGCTTGGCAAGGCTCGGCACATCTGGACCAAACATTGGGTGTAAACCAACCACCGGTCCTTGGTGCACATTCAACATTGCTTGCAGTGGCTTAGATTTTATAGAAGTCAGGTCACACAGAATACAGTCTTGTGGCAGATTACCTAGCTTTTCAATCACACCTTCTGTTAGGTGAATTGGCACAGTAACCACCACCAGGCCCGCATCTTTTAGGATGTCATCCGCACGCTCCCAGTCTTTGCTACCAAGCACTTTGACTTGATAACCAGATAGCTTGAACATACGTCCAAACAGGCCGCCTAACTGGCCATTACCACCAATAATGACCACTGAGCGTAATTCAGGGTTCAAACACTTAAAACCGGAGTCTTTTTCACTGGCATAAGACTCACGCATGGTACGACGCAGAATATCTTCAATAAGCTGTGGAGGAATTCCCATTTTCTCAGCTTCTGCTCGGCGAGAAGCCAGCATCGCCGCTTCGCGGTCTGGAGCATAAATTGGCAAACCATGTTCGCTTTTTACTTCCCCAACTTTCTCTACCAGCGCCAAACGCTGAGCTAATAGCTCCAACATTTGCTTGTCGACTGCATCAATCTGATCGCGTAATGCGTTAAGTTCAACTGCCATTGATGTTCCTTAAATCCTGTATTAATTAGCCTTTAGACGATTTTCTAAGAAAGGCACTAGCTCTTCATGTGCATGACGTAATAGTGCCTCAGTTGAATCCCAATTGATACATGCGTCAGTGATAGATACACCGTATTTCATCTCTTCAAGAGCTAAGTCAGAAGATTGATTTCCTTCATTGATATGGCTTTCAATCATAAGACCGATAATAGATTTATTGCCTTCACGGATTTGATGAATCACATCCTCCGCGACTAATGGCTGGCGACGGTAATCTTTACGTGAGTTGGCGTGACTACAGTCCACCATTAGTGATGCATCAAGGCCAGATTTCGCCATTTCTTGCTCACACTCAGTAACTGACACTGAGTCGTAGTTAGTTTGCTTGCCGCCACGTAAGATCACATGCCCATTAGCATTACCCTGAGTGGTCAATAGCGCTACCTGTCCCTCACGGTTGATCCCCATAAAACGGTGGCTAGAAGACGCAGCTTGCATCGCATTGATTGCGGTTGCCAAACTACCATCCGTGCCATTTTTAAAACCGATTGGCATAGACAGGCCACTTGCCATTTCACGGTGAGTTTGTGACTCCGTAGTACGTGCGCCGACCGCAGCCCAACTAAAAGTATCCGCCAAGTATTGTGGGCTAATTGGGTCCAGAGCTTCAGTCGCAAGCGGGATTTCCATCTCGGCCAATTCCACTAGCAGTTCGCGTCCAACATGCAGACCATGTTCAATATCGAAGCTGCCATCGAGGTGCGGATCGTTAATCAGCCCTTTCCAGCCGACCGTGGTGCGTGGTTTTTCAAAGTAAACACGCATAACAATATACAGTTGGTCACTTAGTTGTTCAGAGAGCGCTTTAAGACGTTTTGCGTAATCCTTCGCCGCTTCCACGTCGTGGATAGAACATGGACCACATACAACCAGCAGGCGATGATCCTTTTTATGAATAATATTAGCGATAGTTTGGCGAGACTCTTGAATAAAGCGGCGCGCTTTTTCACTCAAAGGAAGCTTGGTTTTTAGCTCCTCTGGGGTAATAAGAACCTGCTCTTCGCTAATATTAATATTGCTCAACTCACTTTTCTGCATAACTCTAACCTGTATATTTATTTTTACACCCAACCAAATCCTTGGTGAGACAACTAAGCTTTAACGACAAGATAACAGGCTAAAAAAGAAAAACAAGCGTACACAATAAAAAACATTTGATGTAAATTATTATTTACAGTCAAATAAAAAGCCAAAGTATAATTAACTTTGGCTTCTAATCGGTGTTTTGAATCGTTTACAAGAGGTTTAGCTGGTCAAGCGTTTCATCGCTTCACTCGCCGCTTTCCACTCTTGAGATAACTTGAGATCGCTTAGAGAAAACGACTGTTTTTTCAGTAACGCATCCGCCAGTGGCACTGTTGATACTGGCAAGTTATCCAACACCTCAATGTGTGCTTCACGCTTATTACACATCAATAGCATATCGCAACCGGCTTTCAAGGCTTGAGCCCCACGCTCGGCAGGGCTACCCATGATTGCAGCGCCTTCCATCGTCAGATCATCGGAGAAAACCAATCCTTTAAAACCGAGTTGCTGTCGCAAAACTTGTTTCAACCAGTATTCTGAACCACTCGCAGGCTGAGAGTCGTAGTTCGGAAAAATCACGTGAGCAGGCATCATGGCATCTAAAATACCGGCATCAATTTGCGCTTTAAAGATAGCCATGTCTTGTTCAAAAATGTCGCTGCGCTCGTCGTATGGCGTTTCTAAGTGTGAGTCAGCAATCACACCACCGTGACCTGGGAAGTGTTTACCTGTTGTTGCCATTCCAACGCTCTTCATACCCTGCATGTAAGCGGTGCTAAATCGAAGAATGGTATCGGCATCTTCGCCAAATGCTCGGTTACCGATCGCTTTACATTGATGACCTTTATCGAGCACGGGTGCAAAGCTTAAATCAATGTCGTGTGCTATCAACTCCGCTGCCATTAGCCAACCGCCCATACGTGCTAACTCTTCACCATTTTGATGTTTGGCGTATTCTTCGGCTGCAGGGATCAACGAGAAACCTTCACGGAAGCGTTGTACTCGCCCCCCTTCTTGATCCACACCGATCAAAATCGGGCGCTTGGCTGCCTTGCGGATTGATTGAGTAAGTGCTTGAAGCTGTTCACTATCATGATAGTTGCGAGCAAATAGAATTAAGCCACCAACCGTAGGATGTTCCAGAATTTCTTTGTCTTCAGCGGTCAGTTCATAACCCGCGACGTCAACCCATAACGGCCCCATGTTTTCTCCTCAAAATCGGCTGAATATCTCGTATTCGATGAGGTTATTCGCTTCAGATTTGCTTTACAATAAGTGAATGAAGAATTGACGAGATCGGCTATGAAATTTAACGAACTGTACATTGGTGTGATGTCTGGAACGAGTATGGACGGCGTTGATACCGCTCTGGTTGAAATAAGTGATGAGCACGTTCGTCTGGTTGCGCACGACGATTACCCAATGCCAACTGCACTGAAAGAAATGCTGTTATCTGTTTGTACCGGTCAAGCCACAAATTTAAAAGCCATAGGTGAATTGGATCACCAACTTGGCCACCTCTTCGCTGACGCCGTTTTACAACTGCTCAATAAGTCTGGCTGCGTCGCGGAACAAATTCGTGCGATTGGTAATCACGGTCAAACGGTATTCCACCAACCTACTGGAGAGTTACCCTTTACCACTCAGTTGGGTGATGCCAACATCATCGCAGTGAAAACAGGGATTGATACGGTTGCAGATTTTCGACGTAAAGATATGGCGCTAGGTGGTCAAGGTGCACCGCTGGTTCCCGCTTTTCATAAAAGTATCTTTGCCATGCAAGATTCCACTACCGTGGTGCTGAACATCGGTGGCATAGCCAACATCTCTGTACTGCATCCCGAGCAACCAGTCATTGGCTATGACACTGGTCCGGGCAACATGTTGATGGACGCTTGGTGTGCGCTGCACACTGGGCAAAGCTTCGACAAAGATGCACAATTTGCACTGAAAGGAACGGTAAACGCGACTTTGTTGACTCAATTACTTAAAGAAGCTTACCTCGCCATGCCAGCACCTAAAAGTACCGGGCGAGAACTGTTCAATATTGACTGGCTGCATCAGCAACTGGCTCATTACAATTTACCAACCGAAGACGTACAGCGTACACTCTGCGAATATTCTGCGATTACCATTGCCAACGAAGTCGACAAGTTTTCTCATGGCATCACGCCTCAACTATTGGTCTGTGGCGGTGGAGCAAGAAACCCACTTTTGATGCAGCGACTGGCCAAGTTATTGCCACAATGGAGCGTTGCGACAACGGCAGAAAAAGGCGTTGATGGCGACTACATGGAAGCAATGGCGTTTGCTTGGCTTGCGCAGCGCCATATTCACGGCCTCCCTAGCAACTTACCGGAAGTTACGGGGGCAAGTCGTCTCGCTTCACTGGGTGTACTCTATTCAAAAAATTAAGGGCAATAGATCCTAAACAAAAAGGCTTAATTCATTATGACGAACGATGCACTTATCGCAGCTTTATCCCATCTGGTATCTGAAGGGCGAAATCCAGACACCATGGACATCGACTTGCTGCCTTCTCTCGATATTGTTCAACGCATCAACCAACAGGACAAACTCGTTCCTCTTGCCGTTGAAAAAGTGTTGCCTGAGATCGCTGAAGCCGTTGATAAGATCACGGAAGCATTTAAGGTCGGAGGTCGGTTGTTTTACATCGGTGCAGGCACCAGTGGTCGGCTCGGCGTCTTGGACGCTTCAGAATGCCCGCCGACTTTTGGCACGGTTCCTGAGATGGTCGTTGGTATTATTGCGGGTGGAAAAGAGGCAATGTTCCGTGCAAAAGAAGGGGCAGAGGACGATCCTGCACTAGGCGAGCAAGATCTTAAAGAGAATGCGCTAACACAACGCGATGTCGTCGTTGGTATTGCGGCAAGTGGACGAACACCGTACGTGATTGGTGGCTTAGAGTATGCGAACGAACTTGGTGCCACCACTGTAGCACTATCTTGTAACCCTGACTCTCCGATTGCCGATATTGCCGATATTGCGATCAGCCCCGTTGTTGGACCTGAAGCGTTAACGGGCTCCACTCGCTTAAAATCAGGGACGGCGCAAAAGCTCGTCCTGAACATGCTCACTACTGCAAGCATGATTCGCCTAGGTAAAAGTTATCAGAACTTAATGGTAGATGTGAAAGCGACGAATGCAAAGCTAGTTGCAAGAGCGGCTCGTATTGTTATGCAAGCAACAGATTGTACTAACCAAGAGGCTAAAACGGCTCTCAAAGAAACGGACTACGACGCCAAGTTAGCGATTTTGATGATTTTAACCGGGCTGGATAAAGAAAGCGCGACTGAGCAATTGAAAGCCAAACAAGGATATTTAAGAAAAGTCGTGATCGATCAAGCGAATCAACCTTAATCAATAAAGCGCCTCACTTATTTAAAAGTCAGGCGCCTTTTATGGCTTAATTTAGTAGTTCAATCGTTCAATGTGAGTAATACCGACTTTACCTTCAAGGCCGCTGAACATATGAACCATTGCTGGGTATGGTTGTGCTCCAGGGTAGACAACTTCTGCATTACAGAAAAACGCATAGTTTTGTCCGGCTACGACTTGAGTAGCCACAACCAAAGGGGAGTATTTGACGCCGACAAACCCCTCGATACCTTTAGCAAATACTTCTTTATCCTCTGCTTTGAGTTCATTAAATGGACTCCAGCCACCAGCCATTTGCGTTGACATAATGTGATTCCTTTTTTCTGTGCTCACTATCAAGCAATATGAACATAGTTTAATAATAGGAATTTTGCCACATTTATGTTATGCATACGGTATCACTGCAGCTTTATTGACTATTAATTTGAGTACTCATTCCAGCCACGCTGCCATTCCATACGGAATTTTTGTGCTTGCTCAGTACCTTCACAAACTCCTTCATAATACTGACCAGATAACCCCATTTGATACGCAAAAGCAGGGTTACAGTATTCACGTAGACCCTCTAAATAACCTTGGTCGTAGTCACTTTGCTTAACGCTACCCAACTCACGCAGCTCGCTCATCGTGCGTGATGTATGTCCGGCTACACCATCTTGATATCCGATCTGATGCCAATCTCCTGACTTGGCAAGATCTTCCGTCGTTGCAGCGCATCCTGTAAGTAAAGCCAGCGCCAAGCCTAACGTTGCCTTTTTCATGGTTCTTCCTTAAGCAATTGTTTTCAAAAATAAGCTTACCACTAATTATTGGCGTTTGCCGCTTAGCTTGCAGATTAAACCACTGACGCCTCGAATCAACCGCTCACTACTGCAATCAACCATTCGCCATTTTTAAAAACCGCTCAAGCAGTATATCGACCACTCAGTGCTCTATTCGACCACTCATCTACTAACCGAATGCATTTAACACAAGTGACGCATAACATGCATCCTGAGATTAAAAAATTACCCTACCCAACTAAGACCAAGGACAATTGCTATGATGTGGTTTCTAACCTGTGTCGCAGCCCTAATCGGCGGATACTTCATCTACGGCGCTTTCGTCGAGAAGATTTTCGGCATCAATGAAAAACGCCAAACGCCTGCTCACACCAAATCGGACGGTGTTGACTTCGTTCCAATGTCAACAAAGAAAGTTTATCTAGTTCAGCTACTTAACATCGCTGGTGTTGGTCCAATTTTCGGCCCAATCATGGGTGCACTATACGGTCCAGCGGCAATGCTTTGGATTGTTGTCGGTTGTATTTTTGCAGGCGCAGTACACGATTACTTCTCTGGCATGCTTTCAGTACGTAACGGCGGTGCATCTGTACCTACTATTACGGGTCGCTACCTAGGTAATGGCGCAAAACACTTTATGAATATTTTTGCCATTGTCCTACTGCTTCTTGTTGGCGTAGTGTTCGTTTCTGCACCTGCAGGCATGATTACTAACCTCATCAATGATCAAACAAGCTTGAGCGTAAGCATGACGACTATGGTTATCGCTATCTTCGCTTACTACATCATTGCGACGATTGTTCCTGTCGATAAAATCATTGGCCGCTTCTACCCACTGTTTGGCGCTCTACTTATCTTTATGTCTGTTGGTCTAATGACAGCCGTTGCGTTTTCTAGCGAACACACAGTAATGGGTGACTTCCAAGTTTCAGACATGTTCTCGAACCTTAACCCAAATGATATGCCACTATGGCCAGCACTGTTCATCACTATCGCATGTGGCGCGATCTCTGGCTTCCACGCGACTCAGTCTCCACTGATGGCGCGTTGTATGGAAAACGAGAAAAATGGTCGTTTCGTCTTCTACGGAGCAATGATTGGTGAAGGTGTTATCGCGCTAATCTGGTGTGCTATCGCTCTGTCTTTCTTCGGCTCTCTAGACGCACTATCAGAAGCTGTGAAAAACGGTGGCCCTGGTAACGTGGTATACAGCGCATCATTTGGTCTGCTTGGTGTGTTCGGTGGTATCCTTGCGTTCCTAGGTGTGGTTATCCTACCAATTACGTCTGGCGATACAGCATTCCGTTCAAGCCGTCTGATCCTTGCTGAATACTTCAACATGGAACAAAAGACGCTACGTAACCGTCTACTGATGGCACTTCCACTGTTCGTTATCGGCGGTATCTTAACTCAAGTAGACTTCGGCATTATCTGGCGCTACTTCGGTTTTGCTAACCAAACAACAGCAGTAATGATGCTTTGGACTGCGTCCGCTTACCTACTACGTCACAACAAGCTGCACTGGATTACCACTATCCCTGCTATCTTCATGACCACGGTATGTGTCACGTTCATCTTAAACAACAGCTCGCTAGGTTTTGGCCTGCCAATGCAACTATCAACTATCGTCGGTGTTGTGTTTGCCCTAGCAGTGACTGGTTACGTTATCAAAACCTCTAAGGGTAAAGGTGAAACTGAACTGGCTGACGAAGAGAAACCACAAGCCGTATCAGAAACAGCGTAATACTCGTCACATCCGAGTGACTAAGATAAGAGCCTGCCAATTGCAGGCTCTTTTTGTTTTATACCCAAGTCACTTTAAGATTCATAACTCGGAGCGCAGCGCCATGTATTTAGGTGTCTTTATTTATCTGAGCCAAGTATCTTGAGGTGACTTAGGTATACAATAACAACATTGATTCTAGGTTAGGTTCACTATGGAACTGGTCATTTCCCTTTTACAACAGATGTGTGTTTACTTAGTTTTGGCTTACATGCTAAGTAAAACGCCAATCATCTTACCTTTGCTGAGTATTTCTTCGCGCTTAAGCCACCGCCTAATTTGTTACGTACTTTTCTCTGGCTTTTGTATTCTCGGCACCTATTTCGGTCTGCATATCAACGACGCTATTGCCAATACTCGTGCGATCGGCGCGGTCATGGGCGGGCTGTTTGGTGGCCCAGTGGTGGGTTTCGCCGTCGGATTTACTGGTGGCATCCATCGATACTCTCTTGGTGGCTTTACTGACCTCGCCTGTGCAATTTCAACCACCGCCGAGGGTGTAATTGGTGGCTTGCTCCACGTTTACCTTATCAAGCGAAATAAAGGCGCATTGCTGTTTAATCCAAGCGTCGTATTCAGCGTCACGTTTGTTGCAGAAGTCGTGCAAATGATTTTGCTGCTCGCCGTCGCTAAACCCTTTGATCAAGCCTATGAGCTGGTGTCTGCCATTGCAGCACCGATGATCATCGCGAACTCATTTGGTGCGGCATTGTTCATGAGTATCCTGCAAGACAGAAAAGCGATCTTTGAAAAGTTTTCTGCGACGTTTTCGCGTCGAGCACTCACCATTGCTGATCGCTCAGTGGGAATTCTAAGCAACGGCTTCAACACCGAAAACGCTGAGAAAATCGCACGTATTATTTACGAAGAAACAAAAGTGGGCGCTGTCGCGATTACCGACCAAGAAAAAATCTTAGCGTTTGTGGGCATTGGCGATGATCACCATAAACCGAACACGCCGATTTCATCGCAAAGCACATTAGACTCCATGGAGAAAAACGACATCATTTATCTTGATGGCGCAGAACGTCCATACCAATGTTCCATCGCAAAAGACTGCAAACTTGGCTCCGCGCTGATCATCCCACTGCGTGCGGGAAAAGAGGTCATTGGTACCATTAAGCTGTATGAACCGAAGCGTAAATTGTTCTCTACGGCCAACATGTCAATGGCGGAAGGGATAGCTCAGCTTCTCTCTAGCCAAATCTTGTATGGCGACTACCAACAACAACAAGCCTTACTCGCTCAAGCAGAAATCAAACTGCTTCACGCTCAGGTGAATCCACACTTTTTGTTTAATGCACTCAATACCATTAGTGCGATTACTCGTCGTGATCCTGATAAAGCACGTGAGTTGATCCAAAATTTATCGCACTTTTTCCGTAGCAATTTAAAGCAAAACATTAATACCGTGACGCTAAAAGAAGAGCTAGCGCATGTGAACTCGTATTTGAGCATCGAGAAAGCCCGCTTTACGGACCGCTTAGAGGTTGAAATCGATATTCAGCCTGAATTGCTGGACATCAAATTGCCAAGCTTTACACTCCAGCCTTTGGTTGAGAATGCCATTAAGCACGGCATTTCAAACATGCTTGAAGGTGGTAAAGTTCATATATACAGCGAAGCACACCCACAAGGTCATTTGATTACTGTCGAAGACAATGCAGGCAGTTTTGAACCGCCAAAAGAAAACCACTCCGGGCTAGGTTTAGAAATTGTCGACAAACGTCTCACTAATCAATTTGGGCGTGATGCATCGCTAAAAATTACGTGCGAGCCACATCAATTTACTAAAATGAGCTTTATCATTCCCCCAAAATCATAAAAGCACGCTGAAGCAATAAAGGTAATGTTGGATGTTAACCGCACTCGTCATTGATGATGAACAGTTTGCTCGTGAAGAGCTGACAGAGTTATTGGATGAAACAGGACAAGTTGAAGTGGTGGGCAATGCCTCAAACGCGATCCTTGGTCTAAAAAAAATCAATGAGCTCAAACCTGATGTGGTGTTTCTCGATATCCAAATGCCTCAAGTCACTGGGATTGAACTACTTGGAATGCTTGATCCAGAAACCATGCCTTATGTGGTTTTTGTCACGGCTTACGACCAGTATGCAATTCAAGCGTTTGAAGACAACGCCTTTGATTACTTGCTCAAACCTGTCGACCCATGCCGTTTAACCAAAACGGTCAAACGGCTAAATAAAGTCATTAGTCAATCCGCCCTAACTCAACAACTGTCTGCTATTACGCCCGACACTTTAGATCAGATTCCGTGCATCGGGCACAACCGTATCGTCATCATGGCCACCGACACGGTAGAATGTGCATACAGTGACATCAGCGGCGTGCATGTACGCTCCACCAGCCAAGCCGCGAGCACTCAACTAACATTAAAAACGCTAGAAGAGAAAACCCCACTGGTACGCTGTCATCGCCAATACTTAGTCAGTATTAAGGCCATCAGCGAAATCAAATTACTCGAAAACGGATTAGCAGAAATCATCACCAAAACTGGCTTTGAGATACCAGTAAGCCGCCGCTACCTTAAAGTGCTCAAAGAGATGCTGGGCATTAGCCACTAACACAAAAAGTTCACACATCACCGCTGAGTTTCCGCTAGCGTATAAATAAGACGCTCCGAAAAGACGAGGCGATGATGTATAAAGTTTTATTCATATGTAAGCACAATGCTGGACGAAGTGTGCTCGCTGAGTCGATCGCAACCCATATCCTGCCAGCAGAGTTTAGTGTCGCCAGCGGTGGCTCTCATCCCACAGGCAAAGTTCACCCGGTGGTGCAAAAATATTTAGATGACCACCAACTTCCCATTCCACATATCCACACCCACTCATGGGAAGAGCGAATTCAGTTTCTTCCTGACATCGTTATTATTCTCTGTGACTCTTTACATCAAGAGGCAGCTCCTCAGTGGCTTGCGGGGGGCGTTCGAGTAAACTGGCAAGTCGATGCTTTTCCGACCGATGTCTCTGATGAAGACATGTACGCACATTGCGAAAGGGTTGCTCAGTTGCTTGAGCGAAGAATCACGAAGATGTCCGATATGATTATCGATGGTTTAGGGAAAGACCAAATTCGTGATTACCTAAATGAACTGAGTGAGATGTAAAAAAGGCGCCCCACTGGTCGCCTTTTTAATATTCGATAAATGGAGATTAATCCACTTGCTTGATTTGCAGTTCTTTGGGTACTTCAAAAAACATATTCTCTTCACGACCAAGCACTTCATCAACCGCTTCGGCACCGACTAGTTCTTTGATTCGCTCTAGAATCTGATTAACGAGTTCTTCCGGAGCAGATGCCCCCGCAGTCACGCCTACCTTTATTTTGCCTTCGAACCATTCAGGTTTGATATCTTCCGGACAGTCGGTTAAGTAGCCAGGTGTCCCTAGCTTTTCAGCTAGTTCTTTAAGACGTGTAGAGTTTGATGAGTTTTTAGATCCCACAACAACCATCACATCTACTTCACCCGCTAATTCACGTACAGCATCTTGGCGGTTTTGTGTCGCGTAACAGATATCGTCTTTACGTGGTCCTTGGATATCTGGGAAGACGCGGCGTAGCTCTTCGATAACATCGGCAGTTTCATCTACAGAAAGAGTCGTTTGGCTTACGTAATGAAGATCGGATGGATCTTTCACAATCGACTTCAGTTTCTCAACGTCGGCAGGGGTTTCAACCAAGTACATACCACCGGTTTCACTCGCGTACTGCCCCATTGTGCCTTCCACTTCAGGGTGACCTGCGTGACCAATCAGAACCACTTCCATATTGCGGCGGCTTGCTCGCGCTACTTCCATATGCACTTTGGTTACCAACGGGCACGTCGCGTCAAATACCGTCAAATCTCGCTGCTTGGCTTCCTGACGAACCGCCTGCGATACACCATGAGCAGAAAAAATCACAATGTTGTTGTCTGGCACTTCATGCAGCTCTTCAACGAAGACAGCGCCACGTTGTTTTAGCCCTTCAACCACAAAACGGTTATGCACCACCTCATGACGAACATAAATCGGTGGCTGATACATCTCTAGCGCACGCTCTACGATGCTAATCGCACGGTCTACACCAGCACAAAAGCCGCGTGGGTTAGCTAATAGGATTTTCATTTCATTGCTCATGGAAATTATCTTTATTGGGTTCGCTATTCTACTGACAAAATTTCAACTTCGAAAGTCACGTCTTGTCCCGCTAGAGGATGGTTGAAGTCCACAGTGACTGAATCGCCAGCAATCTCTGTAATAATGCCCGGGATTTCCATACCATCAGGACCACTGAACGCCATGATTGTACCCACTTCTACTTCTGCATCACCTACAAACTTAGTGCGATCCATATGGTGTACATGGTCTGGGTTTGGCATGCCAAACGCGTCTTCTGCTTTTAGCTCAATCGCTTTTTGTGCGCCTGTTTCGAGGCCGATCAAGCACTGCTCAAAGTTTTCACTCAAGCTGCCATCACCCATAACAAATTTCGCTGGTTTACCCATGTTATGAGTACTATCCGCAACCGATCCGTCTTTCATTTTAATCGTAAAGTGAAGGGTTACTACAGATTCATTGGTTATTGTTGTCACGTTACTGCTTCCTTGTTCTTGGGTTATTACGCTGTCAGCTTGGTCTTTTTATACATTGATGTGCTGATTGGCGCTCCAACATAATAAAAAGCGTCGCCCGAATCAACGGGCGACGCTTAGGGTTATTCAACTTTTCGCAATATACACTGCCACTACTTAGGCTTTCGCCTCGTCTTTCTTTCGAAAGCCGTCAAGAATAATCATCGCGGCACCAATACAGATCGTCATGTCTGCAAGGTTGAATGCTGGCCAGTGATAATTACCCCAGAAAAAGTCCAAATAATCCACGACAAACCCATGTATTACTCGGTCGAATACGTTGCCTACTGCGCCACCAATAATCATGGCATAAGCAATATTATTCCATTTCTCTTTCGCTGGTAGTTTGCTCATCCAGTAAGTCAAAAGACCTGTAACGATAAAAGCAATACCTGTAAATAACCAACGTTGCCAGCCCGCTTGATCACTCAAAAAGCTAAAAGCAGCACCATAGTTATGCACGTACAAAAGATTAAAGAATGGCAAAATTTCTATGCGGTTTGCCCAGCCATATCCCATGTTGTTCATTACAACATACTTAATGCCAATATCAGCTAAAAAGATAACCACCGCTAACCATAACCAGCGAATACCAGATTGCTTTAAAGACAGTGCTTTTTCACTCATTACTTTACCTACAAACAACCCCAGTAAATACTGGGGCTGTTAATTTTAAAAAAAGTTCAGTCGTTCTAGGCAATTACGCGAATTTACGTACTTCACCTTCGCCTTTTACGTTAGATACACAACGACCACAGATTTTCTCGTGACCTTCAATTGTGCCTACGTCTGGCGTGTGGTGCCAACAACGATCACACTTCTCGCCTTCAGCTGCTGCTACTTCAACAAACAAGCCTTCGATATCCGTGGCTTGTGCTGCATGAGTCTTCTCACCTAGAGGCTTAACTTTCGCCGCAGAGGTTAGTAGAACAAAGCGCAGTTCATCTTCAAGTTTGTTGATCTTCGCCGCTAAAGCGTCATCAGCAAATAGAGTCACTTCAGCTTGTAGTGCACCACCGATGGTTTTCTCTTTACGCGCATCTTCTAGAAGTTTGTTTACTGCACCACGAACCGCTTGGATCTCAGCCCAGAATTCATTGTTCAGCTCTTCACCTTCAGCAAGGCCGAATAGACCGTCGAACCACTCACCGGTGAATACGAACTTGTCGCGCTCGCCTGGCATTTCGTTCCAGATTTCATCTGCAGTGAACGACATGATTGGCGCCATCCAACGAACTAGCGCTTCTACGATGTAGTAAAGTGCTGTCTGACAGCTACGTTGAGCGTTACCGCCACGTTTTGCTGTGTACTGACGGTCTTTGATTACGTCTAGGTAGAAAGAACCCATTTCGATTGAACAGAATTGCATTAGACGCTGAGTTACACCGTGTGTGTTGTACTCTTCGTATGCTTTAACAATCTCTTCTTGTGCTGCTAGCGCACGACCAACTGCCCAGCGATCTAGCGCAACCATCTCTTCAACAGGAACGATGTCTGTTTCTGGGTTGAAGCCGCTCAGGTTAGCTAGGAAGAAGCGAGACGTGTTACGGATACGACGGTAAGCATCTGCACTGCGTTTTAGGATTTCATCAGAAACCGCAACTTCACCAGTGTAGTCTGTTGAAGCAACCCATAGACGAAGAATGTCAGCACCTAGCTTGTTAGTTACGTCTTTTGGCGCAACCACGTTACCGATAGATTTAGACATCTTACGACCCTGACCATCAACCACGAAACCGTGTGTCAGTACTTGTTTGTAAGGCGCTTCGTCTTTCATCGCGATAGATGAAATTAGAGAAGACTGGAACCAACCACGGTGTTGGTCAGAACCTTCTAGGTATAGGTCTGCACTGTTGCCGTTGTACTCTTCACGAGCATCAACAACAGAGAAGTGAGTAACACCTGAATCGAACCATACGTCTAGCGTATCGAGTACTTTTTCGTATTGGTCAGCGTCAGCATCGAGTAGTTCAGCGGCATCGACATCCCACCATGCTTGGATGCCTTTCTCTTCAACCAGCTTCGCGACTTTCTCGATCAGCTCTAGCGTGTTTGGATGAAGTTCTGCTGTTTCTTTATGAACAAACAGAGCAATTGGCACACCCCAAGTACGTTGACGAGAGATACACCACTCAGGGCGACCTTCGATCATACCTTCGATGCGGCTTTGACCCCATTCAGGCATCCACTCTACGCTCTTGATTGACTCTAATGCTTTAGCACGTAAGCCAGCTTGGTCCATAGAAACGAACCATTGAGGTGTAGCACGGAAGATGATTGGAGTCTTATGGCGCCAACAGTGTGGGTAGCTGTGCTCGTAAGCGTGGTGGTGTAGTAGTGCACCTTTTTCTTTCAGTACTTCTACTACTGCATCGTTCGCTTTAAATACGTGCTGACCAGCAAATAGCTCTGTATCTGGTAGGTAAACACCGTTTGAGCCAACTGGGTTTGCTACTTCTAGGTTGTATTTGTTACCAACCGCGAAGTCTTCTTGACCGTGACCCGGTGCAGTGTGAACAACGCCAGTACCTGAATCAGTCGTAACGTGATCACCAAGGATCGCCGGTACAGTGAAATCGTAGAATGGGTGTTGGAATTGAGAAAGCTCAAGCTCCGCACCTTTAGCAAAGCCAAGGTTGTGGAAGTGCTCGATACCCGCACGGTCCATAACGTCTTTCGCTAGTTCAGCTGCAACGATGATACGTTCAGGTTGCTCGCCTTCAACTTGGATAAGTACATACTCAAGGTCATCACGTAGACACACAGCACGGTTCGCAGGAAGCGTCCAAGGAGTTGTCGTCCAGATGACAATAGAGATATCGCCTTTACCTTCATGACCTTCAGTCAGCTCAAACTTAGACAACAGTGCCGCTTCGTCAGCCGCTTTAAAACGAACGTCGATAGATGGCGATACTTTATCTTTGTATTCTACTTCCGCTTCAGCAAGAGCTGAACCACAGTCTGTACACCAGTGAACAGGTTTGAAACCTTTTAGCAGGTGACCATTGCTTGCGATCTTACCAAGAGCACGAATAATGTTCGCTTCAGTTGCGAAATCCATAGTGCGGTATGGCTTGTCCCACTCACCCATGATACCAAGGCGTTTGAAGCTCTCTTTCTGACCTTCAACCTGACCTGCTGCGTATTCACGACATTTCTCGCGGAATTCTGCTGCCGTCACTTTTTGGCCTGGCTTGCCTACTTTTTTCTCTACCATTAATTCAATAGGTAGACCGTGGCAATCCCAGCCAGGAATATAAGGTGCGTCAAAACCTGAAAGTGTTTTGGATTTAATAATAATGTCTTTAAGAATCTTGTTTAGTGCGTGACCAATATGAATGTCACCATTTGCGTAAGGAGGGCCATCGTGCAATACGAATGACTTTTTGCCTTTCTTAGCTTTACGGATTTCACCGTAAAGATCTTCTTTGTACCAACGCTTAAGCATTTCTGGCTCACGATTGGCCAGATTGCCGCGCATTGGAAACCCTGTTTCAGGTAAGTTCAGGGTATCTTTATACTCACTCATCGATTCTTAATTCCGTTATATTGGGCGAAAATTAGACATTATGTTGAACGGTGGAATAAACCGCTCAACGCTTAAGCTGACGCAGCCACACCCTTGCTGCTTCAGCATCCAATTCGATTTGTTGTTTAAGTGCTTCAAACGACTCAAACTTTTGCTCATCTCGAAGTTTATGCAAAAGTTCCACTTCTAGTTGCTTGCCATATAAATTGGCATGAAAGTCGAATAAGTGTACTTCTAACTGCTGGCGAACGCCATTGACAGTCGGTCTTTGACCAATATTAGCAACACCACCAACTGGCTTATTTCCTAAGCCAAGCGCTTGAACAACATAGACTCCGGAAACCGGAGAAACACAGCGTTTCAAAGGAATATTCGCAGTAGGAAAACCTATCGTTCTGCCCAGCTTTCTTCCGTGAGAAACACGACCGCTGATGCTGTAGTTTCTTCCCAGCATCTGTTGCGCGGAATGCAAATCGTCACGCGCCAGCGCTTGACGGATAGCCGTACTGCTGACACGTAATTGTTGTAAACAAAAGCTCTGGGTACTCACGACATCAAAACCGTACTTTTCCCCTGCTTCCTGCAGCATTGCAAAGTTACCTGTACGGCCTTTGCCAAAGCAGAAATCATCACCAACGACAAGAAACTTAACACCCAAACGCTCGACCAACAAGTCACGGATAAATTCTTCCGCGGTTAAACTTGCAAAATGACGATTGAAATTGACGCAGAGCAAGCGATCAATATCGAGCTTACTCAATTGCACGAACTTATCGCGTAATCGCGTCAACCGTGCAGGTGCCTTATCTTTGGCAAACAGCTCCATCGGCTGAGGTTCAAAGGTCATCACAACAGAAGGCAATGATAGCCTGTCCGCTTGCTCAGACACTTGCTGCAATACTTGTTGATGGCCTTTATGGACACCATCGAAATTGCCAATAGTCAGCACGCAACCATGATGTCGCGGGGTGATATTGTGAATGCCTCTAATCAGTTCCATTGGATACTGCTTTCTGCCTCTGTTTTTACTTTACACTGTGTGAAACTGACGGATTATATACTAATCACCCTTAGTCTGTCCCAGCTTTTAGGTCTTTTAAGCGTGCACCCGTTAAAAATAGAACCACTAGGTAAACCACGGCTCCTAGACCGATCAACATTCCTAGTACACCGCTGCGGTGAGCAAAGCTCCAATCTAGCCACACTGACATGTCTTCCAATTGCCATAAGATCGCAGCCACCATCGCCGCACCTGCAATAACCAAACGTATAATAAAGAAGACGGTTCGTTTGGTGATTTGGTATACCCCTGCGATATGTAGACCACGATACAGCAATGCCATATTCACAAACGCCGAAAGTGCCGTCGCAATAGCCAAACCAACGTAACCATAAAAGTACGCAAAAATTGCGTTAAACACCATGTTGGTCACCATCGCAATGATGCCGTACTTTACTGGCGTTTTAGTATCTTGACGCGAGTAATAACCTGGCGCAAGCACCTTGATCAACATGAAGTTCAACAAACCTGAAGCGTAGGCAAAGAGCGACAATGATGCTTGATGTACGTCTTGAGGAGAAAATTCACCTCGCATAAACAGAACCATGAGCATAGGTTTTGCCAGTACCATCAGACCAAGCATTGCAGGAAGGCCAAGCAAGATCACCATGCGCACCCCCCAATCCATGGTTTGCGCGAAGCCTTCACTTTGTGCGTCAACGTGTTTACGTGAAAGCGCGGGTAAAATCACAGTCGCAATCGCAATACCAAACAGACCTAAAGGAAATTCCAATAAGCGGTCTGAGTAATATAGCCAGCTGATCGAACCGGTTTGCAAAAAACTGGCGATGAACGTATCAAACAACAGGTTAATCTGACTGACCGATACACCAAATAAAGCGGGGATCATCAAAGTACGGATTTTCACTACACCCGGATCGCGCCAGCCCCATTTTGGCTTAACCATGACGCCTGCTTTAATAAGGAAGGGAATTTGGAATAAGAACTGGACCAAACCACCTAAGAAAACACCAATGGAAAGCCCTATTTCTGGCATTTCCATTTGCGGCGAGATAAACCACGCCGCCAAAATAATCATCACATTGAGGAAAACAGGGGTAAAGGAGGAGACAGCAAATTTACCTAATGTATTGAGGATAGCGCCCGATAGAGCGACGAAGGTAA
The DNA here is from genome assembly GCF_013048625.1 of Vibrio sp. 11-4(1). Lineage (NCBI taxonomy): Bacteria > Pseudomonadati > Pseudomonadota > Gammaproteobacteria > Vibrionales > Vibrionaceae > Vibrio > Vibrio sp. 11-4(1). The sequence goes on from NZ_VHSY01000003.1 coordinate 35,273, forward strand.
TGAACCATAAATAGGGAAAGGTGATTTTGAGCATCACGCTAGCAAGCTCAAACTTTGCTGCAGCCGGGCCACCATGCATCCAGTCAAGGAACCAACCAAAACCAAACACTGCAGTGACCACGCCGGAGCCTAGGACACCTAAAATGGTAACAATAGAGACTATCACCCCTAACGTACCCGCCGCACGAGCAATGAGCTCCCGAGTTTTATCCATGTCGCCTTGAGCATGGCTTTCCGTTAAAACAGGTACAAACGCTTGGGAAAAAGCACCTTCAGCAAACAAACGTCGTAAAAAATTAGGAATTTTATTGGCGAAGAAAAAGACGTCTGCGCTTGCTCCTGCCCCCATTAAATTTGCCACTACAACATCACGAACTAGGCCAAGAACGCGGGAAATAAATGTCATAGCACTGACGATCATGCCAGACTTGAGTAGTCGTTTACTCACTGTAACCTCGGAATATCACCATAAGACAGCTAACCCTATACTGTTTCTCTGACAGGTGCTGTAAATAGACGTCAAAAATCTATCCGCGGGTTGTAAGGAATAAGTGTGCCTTTCGCGGATAATTATTAGCATTGGTATAAAAATGCTGTTAGAATCCCCGCCATCTTAACCGCGATAACCTCTCTTACCAAAATTTGTTTTGGCTTAGATCGGTTTTTGCACAAATCATTTGACATTTAAGCGCAAATGAGGGATATTCCTCGCCCTTAAATTGTCACAGAACTAAGTTTTTGGGAGTTAGACCCTTGGCAAATAGTAAATCTGCTAAGAAGCGCGCTATCCAAGCTGAGAAACGTCGTCAGCACAATGCTAGCCGTCGCTCAATGATGCGTACTTACATGAAGAAAACTGTTGCTGCTATCGAAGCAGGCGACAAAGAAGCTGCAACTGCTGCATTCGCTGTAGTTACACCTATCCTAGACCGCATGGCAACTAAAGGCCTTATTCACAAGAATAAAGCAGCTCGCCATAAGTCTCGTTTCGCTGCACAAATCAAAGCTCTTTAATAGAGTCCTGATTTTACAGTGAAGAAAAAACCGACCTTGTGTCGGTTTTTTTATATCTACAAAATTTTCTTAATAAAAAAGCTGGCAATGCCAGCTTTTCTTTTTTCTGCACGCCTATTCAAAGGCATCAGCTTATTTACCTTATAAAGCTCAAACTGGAAAGCACCAATAAAACACTTGAGAACAAAGCAAATTGGTCGATGCGCAGCAACTCTACCATCAAAAGTTTAACGCCACTCTCAAATATTCCAACGAGTTAGATTCACAGCCTAAAATGAACGATATATTAGGTATATGTAATTAGCGCTAAGCGCTTTCAGCACAATAAAGACTATGCAGTGTTTTTATTAACGCTTTCACTTCATCACTCTTTAATGTGTAGTACACGGTTTGTGCTTCTTTCCTTGTCGTGACTAGCTCATCACGGCGAAGCCAAGCAAGATGCTGAGATAATGCCGACTGGCTTAGCTCTAACTTTGCACACAGCTCTCCCACGGACAGCTCTTGGTTATGCAGCATACAAAGGATTTGTAGGCGTCTCTCGTTTGCCATCGCTTTGAGCAACACGACGGCTTTTGCGGAGTTCTGCTCCATTTCTTGTAGATTCATGTGTTGGACCTCTAGCTACAACTTACTTATTCCAACCCTGGCCAGCTTGTTGTGTTGCACTGATTTATATATCTAAGAAAATCAAGATACACTTCCAGAGTCTTCATTATTAGAACCTCTAATTTAGTTGTTAGTGATACACCAATATTATCCACCAAAGTGAAGAATTGATGCGCCATCAATAATTAATAGTTTTGCTCACTAAAACAAGTATCTTGAGTTACTTAGGTATTATTTAGAATTATATTTTTATTGATAGTAATCTATTTATTTGCGCAACGATACGGGTTTACTCAAACATTTGACTGAAATCAGCATCACAAACATTTTTTACCGCTGGGTGTTGGATCATTCGTTCCGCAAAAATCACGTAGTACTCTTCTTTTAACCCATCGACATGACCAATTAGCTGTAGATTTCGGTCGTCCTCAATCTCCGACATGTATACGGTCGGCGCTAAGAAAATCACATCATCGTGGTACCGTGCGAAAGCCTTCATCAACGCGACATCATCAAATTCTCCCAACACATTAGGCTGAAGACCTTGACGATCAAACCACTGAATAACCTTACGCCCCATTGCTGTTCGGCTTGCAGGAATCAAAAGTTTTTTCTGTTCCAGAATCTCAGGAAAACGCACATTTTCAATTTCAGAAGAGGCGAAAAAGCTCATGCTGCTCTCACCTAGCTTTTTGCTATAAAGGCCAGGGCTTTGAGTTGAGTCAACGGGACAATCCGAGAGGATCATATCTAGCTTGTGCTGAGACAGTCGTTCAAGTAGCAATTCGTGGGTTGACTCATAACAGCGTAAATGAATACTGTTATCTTCAGGGACAGTCGTCATTAGTACTTTACTGACCAAGCGTTTAGATAACGCATCGGCTACGCCAACTTCAAACAGAATGTTCGAGTGCTGACTGTAATTGACGATATCTAACATCTCATAACTCAAACCAAACATTCGGTCGGCGTACTTAAAAACAAGTTGCCCTAACTCAGTTGGCTCAACTGTACGACCATTTCGTTTGGTTAACTTTCCTTTCATGCGTTCTTCAAGCGCTTTAATCTGCCCTGTCACGGTTTGCGGTGTCAGGAAAAGCGCATCGGCCGCTTTAGTTACAGAGCCCTGTTTGCACACCATCCAGAAATAATATAGATGGTTGTAGTTTAGATGTGACATGATCAAGTCCCGAAAAGAAAGTGATGCTTTTTATACCAAATGTGACAGAGACAAACAATAAACTCGACAAAACCATACAATACATTACAAAAATATAAGTTTTACCGAATATATAAAATTAATACTGTCATAAAAGTTGAACTGAGGCGCATTTTCTTTCTAAAGAAAACGCAAAAACCACACAAAACGAAATTCAAATTTATTCATTAAATTCAAATAGTTAAAAACCATCAATTTTCCCTACTCACACCACTATCAAAAAGAACAATAAAAATTACTCACAGCAAGAAATCTGTAATATTACTGAAATATTTGTTCTCTAACATCGCCCGCAGTTTCAACTACAGACCGAAAAATGAACTGAAAGGTCAACGGAGAAAATTATGATGAACCAAGCTACTTCAACAGTGGCGCCAATTTCGAGCACTGCTCGTTGGTTACGCTGGGCTAACTTGGCATTCATGTTGTATCTGCTTCTTCTAGCAGTATCTATGGTTGGTAGTGGCTTCAAATGGGCAACTGGCGATCAAGCTAAGGTGCTATTTGAGTTTGCCGCTCACCCTGTTGCAGGTCTAATGATCGGCTTGGTGGCAACAGCCTTAATTCAGTCCTCAAGTACTGTTACGTCTATTATTGTAGGTTTGGTTGCAGGTGGCTTACCAGTAGAAACCGCGATTCCAATGGTGATGGGTGCCAATATTGGTACCACAGTGACTAATACGCTTGTTTCTCTTGGTCACGTACGTTGTAAAGAAGAGTTCAAACGTGCATTTGCAAGCGCAACTATTCACGACTTCTTCAACTTACTTGCTGTTGCTATTTTCCTTCCGTTGGAAATGATGTTCGGCATTTTAGAGAAAGTTTCTCATTGGCTTGTTTCTCCACTACTTGCTACTGGCGATATGAGCATTAAAGGCTTCAACTTCATTAAGCCAATAACAAAACCAGTTGTGGGTGCAATTAAAGAGCCACTTTCAACATTCGGTGATACTGTTGGTGGCATCATGCTTATCGTTTTGGGTATTGCGACAATCTTCGTTGCAATTACGGTAATGGGTAAGCTAATGAAGAGCCTAATGGTTGGCCGCGCACGTGAAATTTTGAAAAACGCGATTGGTCGTGGCCCTATTCACGGTATTGTATCGGGTTCAATCGTGACTGTGTTGGTACAATCTTCATCAACAACAACTAGCTTGATGGTTCCACTTGTGGGTACAGGCGTTCTTAAAGTTCGTGATATTTACCCATTCACGCTAGGTGCAAACATTGGTACTTGTATTACGGCGCTACTAGCAGCAACAGCCGTATCGGGTGAGTTTGCGGTATTCGCGCTTCAAATCGCTCTGGTACACCTAGTATTTAATATCATGGCAACGCTGTTTATCTTTGGTATTCCGTTCCTACGTGAAATTCCAGTGAAAGGCGCTGAGATGATTTCTGAAATGGCTATCAAGAACAAAGCTGTTGTCGGTGGCTACCTAATGTCTGTATTCGTTATTTTACCAGGCGCGATCTTAGCCCTAACGACATAACAATAACTTACATACCATCGCTTATTGTTTAGGCTCCACATTGTGGGGCCTTTTTTGCATTAATGACGCTGTTCAAATTCGTTGTCTGGTGATAATTTGAGCCATACCAGCATACTTATGCTGGGCTACCTCATTTGGAGTCGACAACATGACGCAGCTTAATGGCACTATTTCTGATCAGTTACTCGCAATAGACGAAAACCTAACTCAACTGGTTGCTGATATTGATATCCTCAGTAGCGTGAATCCTCTCAATTATGCTCAGGAAAGAGAGCGCTTTATTAAGAACAAATACTCTCAAGAGCCTAACTTCCAATACTCAACTACCAATCTAGATACTCACAGCGCAAAGCGACGTCTGTATGAACTGCCTTTAGAAAATATTCAAGACACCCAATTACAAAAGCTGTACGCGGATGTGATTCAGTCTTACGCAGATAAATTGGATCAAGTGAATACTATCGGTACACAAGAGTTTCTTTATAACTCCTTGCGCTATTACGGAGAGCCGAGCGCCAAAGATATTGCCAACGCCCATTTCATTTTACACCTTCCCACGGAAGAAGAGAGCAAACCGCAGCATGATAGCCGCGCGATAGCACACTTCATGCAAAACTTTGCTCAACGTAATGGATATGAGTGTGAAATACAGGTGTTGGATGGGATGTTAGCAAACGCACTCGTTTCGGGATCTCGAGTCAAAATTAACCACGCAGCATACATCACGACCGATGAGTTAGAGGCTCTCGCACATCATGAAATGGGTGTACACCTTCTTACTACGCTTAACGGTCGTCTACAACCGCTAAAGGTCCTGAGCTTAGGGTGCCCAGCTAATACAAACACCCAAGAAGGGCTGGCTATATTGTGTGAATATCTGTCAGGACATTTCAGTATCAAACGCCTAAGAACCTTAGCCTTACGAGTCCTGGCGGTAGAGTCGATGATCAAGGATCGCGATTTCCGCCATACGTTCATGCTATTAAAAGAACAGTATAAAACGTCTGACCTTCAAGCATTTACAACGACTGCTCGTGTGTATCGAGGAGGCGGTTTGACGAAGGATTACTTGTACCTCAGAGGGTTCCGAGAGGTGCTCAATGCCTACGATAAACTGGGCAATGACTTTTCATTGTTGCTATGTGGGAAAACAGAACTGAAATATTTTGAGCTTATCCGCTCATTAGTGAGCAAACAAATATTCACCCAACCCAAGTTTATTAGCCCGGCACTGTCTGCGCCGAAGCAGACCAACCCTATTCACCGCTATATTGTCAGTGCACTCAAGTAATATCTTCAAAGTACGAAAAAGCAAAAAAGCTCCATTCGGAGCTTTTTTCATATCTTGAAAAACAACACTGGTTACACTGAGAATGGGTAACGAATAGGGTCGTGATGCTCGTATCCTTCAACCCAAAAGTCATCCAGTGTGACCCATGTTTCCAGATCTTCTAGAGATTTAATCTCTGGATTGATGTGGAACGTCGGCGCTTTTAATGGTTCACGTTTCAACTGAACATCACGCATCAGTTCAAGCTGATCTTCATAAATGTGCGCATTCACAATCTTATGAAATGCCTGACCAGGTTTCTTGCCCGTGATTTGCGCCATGATCGCCAAGAACACGTAAACTTGAACCATATTGAAGTTTAAGCCAAGCGGTACATCACACGAACGCTGAGTACTGTTCAGGTAAAGCGTATCATCCAGCAATGAAAAATGGTGGCTATACATGCAAGGACGCAAGCACCCCATGTGGAATTCACCCGGGTTGTAGAAGTTCAAGATTTCACCGCGATCATCAACACCACGCGTTAAGTCATCCACTATCTTGCGTAATTGGTCAACATGCCCGCCATCAGGCTTCGCCCATGCGCGCCCTTGGACACCGTAGACACGGCCCATGTCGTCTTCACCTTTACGGTATGGGTTATTTAACCAAGCATCATTTAGGTTGGCATTGGCATCCCAGGTTTTCGTGCCCAGCTTACGAAAATCTTCCGCATTATCGTAACCACGAATGTACCCTAGTAGCTCTGCAACGGCCGCTTTCCAAAAACTTTTACGTGTGGTTACCAATGGAAATTGATTGTTCGCAACATCGTAGGTTAAATCCGCGTTGATTACGGTCAGGCAGCGCTTGCCTGTACGCTCATTTTCAACCCAAACACCTTGGTCAACGATGCGTTGACACAAATCTAAATACTGTTTCACACCAATACCTTACTTCGTCTTTTGTGGTAACTCGTCTTTGTAATGACCACGTTTGTATGCCCAAACCATCATTAGGACACCGATAACCACCATTGGCAGGGATAGAATCTGTCCCATGGAAATAAAGCCACCGAATAAACCCAAATGAGCGTCTGGTTCGCGCACGTACTCAACTAGGAAGCGGAATGTACCATATCCAGCTAAAAATAGCCCTGAAACAGAACCTAGAGGACGAGGTTTCTTGATGAACCAATTCAAGATGAAGAAAAGTACGATACCTTCAAGCGCCATTTCATAAAGCTGCGATGGATGACGTGGCAGTGGACCGCCATTTGGGAAAACGATCGCCCAAGGTACATCTGTTACTCGGCCCCACAATTCGCTGTTCATGAAGTTACCTAAACGCCCCATACCCAAACCAAATGGCACAAGCGGCGCGATAAAGTCGGCAACACCGAAGAACGTTCGCCCGTTTTTGTGTGCATACCAGAACATCGCGGTAATAACACCCAGTAAGCCACCGTGGAAAGACATACCACCGGTCCACACTTTAAACAGATACAAAGGGTCAGCCAGGAAAAGCTCAAAATTGTAGAAAAGCACGTAGCCAACACGGCCACCAATCACCACGCCAAGGAAGCCTGCGAACAACAAATCAGAAACCTGTTCTCGTGTCCAACCACTTCCAGGCTTATCCGCACGTCGGTTCGCCAACCATAGGGCGAACATAAAGCCCACAAGGTACATCAAACCGTACCAACGAACCGAAACAGGACCAATAGAGATTAAAACCGGATCAATATTGGGAAATTCAATATATCCCTGAGACATAAATCATTCTCTTCTTATCACAAACAAAATAAATATACCCAAGTAACCTCTAGATGCTTGGTTCAGCGAGAATGACTTGGGTACAAACTTAGAGCAGCATGGTCGCTGCTACAAACATTAAGAACACCGCGAATATCTTTTTTAATACCGCAGTTGGAAGATTAGTTGCCAGCTTCGCACCCACTTTTGTTGTGAGCATCGAGGCCATGGCAATAGCTAATAATGCGGGAAGATAAACATAGCCAATACTGTATGAAGGTAAGCCTTCCACTTTATAGCCATGTAAGATGAAACCGATCATACCAGAAATAGCAATCACGCAACCACAAACGGAAGATGAACCTACCGCTTTACGCATTTCTATCCCGTGTTTATTTAAAAATGGGACCGATAGTGAACCACCACCAATACCTGCAAGGCTTGATACAACGCCAATCCCCGTGCCATACGCAACGGTCACCGGGCTGCTCGGCATAGGTTTACTGCTCGTAACTTTAATGGAACGGAACATTTGTACTGACAGGCAAAGAACAATGACACCAAATACTTTCGGCAAGTAGTGCGTAGGGATCCACTCAGCAATATTGGCACCGACAAAACCACCTATAACCACACCTGGCATCAACCATTTTACGACGAACATATCGACATTGCCGAGCTTAAGGTGATTCATCGCCGATGAGCCAGACGTGACAATAATACTCGCTAACGAAGTGGCTAGGGCCATGTGCATACTCATTTCTGGAGAGATTCCAGCAAGAGGAAGCAAATACAACAAGGCAGGAACAACTATCAAACCACCACCGATACCGAGTAACCCCGCCATCACACCCACAAAAGCGCCTAGCGCCAACAATAACAAAAATAAAGAGACGGTCACGATTTCCTACTTTTTACCTGCACGGATAAAGCCCGCAAAACCCTGTTGGATGAAGAAGTCATGCATCATTTGATGAATGTCCTCCCCGTAGGACTTTGTCATTGCTTGCTCCGCTAATTTTTCTAATTCTTCTTGTTGGCTATGACGAATCAAATATTTCACCTTAGCCACGTTGGAGGTGTTCATACTCAAACTGGTATACCCTAACCCAAGTAAGAGAAGAGCGCCAAATGGGTCGCCAGCTAACTCACCACAAATACACACTGGCACCTGATACTTATCGCACACGTCATGGATTTGCTTAAGCGCTAGCAGTACCGCAGGATGCATAGATTCATAGACATCCGCGACGCGGGAATTGTTCCTATCAACTGCTAATAAATACTGGGTTAAATCGTTTGTCCCGACAGAAACAAAATCAACACGGTGAGCAATCGTTGGCAATAAATACACCATTGATGGCACTTCGATCATGACCCCAACTTGTGGGAACTGAATTCTATCATCAAGCAACACGGCTTCACTGTGAGCTTGATTAATCAAGCTAATGGCATCGTCTAGCTCTTTTACCCCTGACACCATTGGCAATAAGATACTTAAGTTTCCGCTTTCTGCACTCGCCCTTAACATTGCACGCAACTGGATCAAGAAAATATCTGGGTGATCCAATGTAAAACGAATGCCACGCCAGCCTAGAAACGGATTATCTTCTTCGATGGGCAAATACGGCAAAGGTTTGTCACCACCAATATCCAAAGTGCGCATCACCACTCGTTGATTCGGATAGCTGTTAAGTATTGCTTGGTATTGATGATACTGCTCATCTTCCGACGGAAAGTGATGCTGAAGTAAAAATGCAATCTCAGTTCGGTACAACCCAACTCCATCAACACCTGTATTGATGGCAATATTACTGTCTGCACTGAGCCCCGCATTGAGCATAATTTCGATGTAGTGATTGTCTTGCGTAACCGCTGGGAGTCCGAGGTCCTTGTTTACCATTGCAAACAATTCTGACTCTTCACTCACTAAGCTGCGATACTCTCGCAATAATTGACGGTTTGGCTCTAGGAAGATCTCGCCCGTATAACCATCCACTATCCCGAGTTTGCCATTGACCACATCCGGGTTAATGTTGGCGCCCATGAGAGCGGGAACTCCAAGTGCGCGAGACAAAATAGCCGCATGAGAGTTTGCGCCACCTTCTAGTGACACGACGGCTAACAAAAACTCTTTAGGTACAGACGCGAGCAAGGTGGCTGTGAGTTCACTCGCCACCAAAATAATGGGACGATCAATTGCAGAATTTTCTTGCTCACTGTTATGTAGAAAATAGAGCAGCCTTTGCCCTAACTCTCGGATGTCTTGCGCTCTCTCGCGCATGTAGACATCCGACATTCTGGCAAATCGATTCGAGTATGATTCTACCACTTGGCGTAACGCCCAATCTGCCCTGTCTCCTTTTTCAATCTGTTTCTTCAAATCACCACGAAGCATCGGGTCATTGAGTAAGTGCGTAAACAGATCGAAGATCGCCAGCGCATCTTTGTTGATTTCACTGTCCAGCTTTTTCCGCATACGGCGAAAATCATTTAACGCTCGCTCTATGGCCACCAGCAATGTCTCGTGCTCACGTTCCTTATCTAACGTGGACGATGGGAAAACATCCGATAAACTCGGTTGGGTATTGTCGAACCAAAACTCTCCAATCGCGACACCAGTAGATGCAGGCAAACCTTTTAATACCGTGGGTTTAGATGCCAACTGCCAATGCCCAAGATTCTGCGCATGCGCAATAAGCACTGCTAGCTGAGCGGACAACGTGACAAGAAACGACTCTTCCATTTCACTGAACAAGCGCGGTGTTTTTTGCTGGATCACCAACACACCTAAAACTTGTTTTCGATGAATGATTGGAGTGGCTAAAAAGGAGTGGTAAATCTGTTCGCCGAGTTGAGGGAAGAATTTAAACTCGGGATGTTTTGAGGCTTCGGCAAGGTTGAGTGGCTCTGCGCTTCGTTTAACCAACCCAACCAAGCCTTCATTGAAGTTGATATGAATACTATCACCTTCAAAAATAAGGCCTTGAGTTGCCATTAACTCAAGGCGCTGCATTTCTTCATTAGCAAGATAGATAGTACAGCACTCAGTGCGAAGGGCAGCACAAGTCTCTTTCACCAATATATCGAGTGCCAGATGCACATCATCGACCCTGGAGACTTTCTCAACTATTTCCCTTAGCTGACTGAGCATGATTATCCTCTACGTTGCTTTTTTCTTTTCCCTTTCGCTTTTCTCTCTCGAAAAGGCATGGCTAAGGATGCAAACTCTTTCATCGCTCGTCGATAAACATCTCGCTTGAAAGAAACAACTTGCCTAACTGGATACCAGTAACTCACCCAGCGCCAACCATCAAATTCAGGGGATTTTCCGCGTTGCATATTAATACGAGATTCATCGCATTCTAATCTCAGCAGAAACCATTTCTGTTTTTGGCCGATACAAACAGGCTTGGAGTCCCAACGCACCAATCGTTTTGGTAGCTTATATCTTAACCAATGACGACTTGTTGCAATGATCTTAACGTCTTTTTTCGTTAAACCGACTTCTTCATATAACTCCCTGAACATGGCTTGTTCAGGAGTTTCACCTTCGTCAATTCCACCTTGTGGGAATTGCCATGAGTGTTGCCCGTATCGTTTAGCCCAGAAGACCTGACCATGGTTATTACATATCACAATACCAACATTAAGTCGGTAACCATCGCCATCTATCACTGGCTAACCTCTATGAATAAATTTTTTATTACCGTGATTTTTCCACATATCCCCATTACTAGCAAACTTACTGATGTGATATGAGCAAGATTTATTACCTTTTCACCATATTTGGATATCTTTTAATCACATCATACCTTATCAACACAAGAGTGAGACATTGCCCACATTTATTCACCTTTTCTGTGAATAACTTTGTGAAGAATTCAATTCAAATGAGTAATTCAGTTCAATCCCATCAAAAGCAAAACAAATAAAGAAACAAGAAAATAAACATAAAACATTGATAGAAAAGTATTTATTTTTAAAAATAACGATAAATCGATCTTCAGTTTCTTGATGATCTTTTCACCAAACTCAGATCGGTCAAAGATCCACCAATAGGCTATTTATCCACACTCACCTGCTATTCGTTTAGATGATTACAACAAAATCAACCCCAAAAATGCATTTTAACCCCTGTTTATTCATACAGACCCCGTCAGGATCTTATCAATACCTCCTCCATCTGTGGATAAGTTATGAATTGATCGTTCTTACACCGCCTCGGTGAAATCTTAAACAGTAGATTTGGCCGGAGTTTGATAAACTATATTTTTTGTAATACCACCTTGTGACTATGAAACCAGAACCACAAACAGAAGCAGAGCTATTGGAACGCGCTCATGATATGGCAGGACTTAGCTTTGCAGAGCTGGCCGCCGAGGCGAATATGATTGTTCCTGAAAACTTAAAACGTGATAAAGGTTGGGTGGGTCAATTACTCGAATGGCATTTGGGCGCTCCGGCTGGCAGTAAACCTCAACAAGATTTCGCTAAGCTAGGGATCGAGCTGAAAAGTATTCCGATCAGTCACTCTGGCAAACCGTTGGAAACAACCTTTGTTTCGGTGGCTCCTCTCACAGGTGTTCATGGTCTTACATGGGAAACAAGCCACGTACGCAACAAGCTGTCTCGTGTGCTTTGGGTACCAGTGGAAGGGGAACGAGAAATTCCACTTGCAGAAAGACGTGTTGGTAGCCCACTGATTTGGTCACCAGACGACGACGAAGAGCGTATTTTACGAAACGACTGGGAAGAGCTAATGGAGATGATCGTCTTGGGGAAATTTGATCAAATTTCCGCCAGACACGGAGAAGCGCTGCATCTTCGCCCTAAAGCCGCGAATGCAAAAGCCCTCACCGAAGCATATAGCTCAAATGGCAAGCCGATAAAAACTCTGCCCCGAGGTTTTTACCTCAGAACACAGTTTACTGAGCAGATCTTACTCAAGCACTACATCAGCACGCCATCTGAGTAATGTTGTTTCCGCCATTTAGTGCGTCACGAGCGATAACTCGATATCACAGTACGAGGCTGCCTCTTCACTGCCACATTCGTCATACGCATTGTGCAGCCTTAAGTACGCTTTATCTACCCCTAACCTCAGCAGCTCTTCTTTCACCAAATCTAGCGAACCGAAATGTATCGGATCTTCACCGTCTTTAATTGGCTCAAGTTGATGCTTGTACTCCACTGCTAGCAAATAGTCAGAGACATCAGAACACCCAATCACAAATACTTTGGGAGTTTTATAAGTATCTTTATGGGGACCGTGTAACCACATGTCCAATTGATGCTTCTGCATAACGTACCTCCTTCACACGATCATTTAAGTGTAGTTAGGCTATGTATAGCTTTCGAGTTTGGTCTTCCTTTATACGTAAATCATTTGCGATAGCGGTTAAAAATCCCCTATATTGGAATCACTTATTTAGTCGGTAACTCTTCAAGGACGTGATATGCAATACACAAAACTACCGCACTCATCACTTGAGATCAGTAAAATCTGCCTCGGAACCATGACGTTTGGCGAGCAAAATACAGAAAAGGACGCCTTTGAACAGCTCGACTTTGCCCTTGATCATGGGGTGAATTTCATTGATACCGCAGAGATGTACCCTGTACCTCCCAAAGCGGAAACCCAAGGACTCACCGAGCAATACATCGGGAATTGGTTAGCAAAGAGCGGCAAACGTGAAAAAGTTGTGCTGGCAACAAAAGTGGCTGGCCCTCGCGGTGTCCCTCACATCCGAGACAACATGAGCCTTAATCGTCGCCACATCCATACAGCAATTGATGACAGCCTTAACCGCCTGCAAACGGATTATGTCGATTTATACCAATTACATTGGCCTCAACGCCAAACTAACTGCTTTGGTCAACTCAACTACCCTTACCCAGACAAACAAGAAGAAGTCATATTAATTGAAACCTTGGAAGCGCTGACTGAGCTAGTGAATGCAGGCAAAGTACGCTACATCGGTGTATCAAACGAAACGCCATGGGGTGTGATGTCATTACTGCGTTTAGCCGAAAAGCATGATTTGCCACGCATTGTCTCGATTCAAAACCCATATAACTTATTGAACCGCAGCTTCGAAGTGGGCTTGTCTGAAATCAGCCACTATGAAGGTGTCCAGCTACTGGCCTACTCTCCACTGGCATTTGGCTGCCTAAGCGGCAAATACTTGAATGGTGAGAGACCAGAGGGTGCTCGATGCACTAAGTGGGAGCGTTTTGCGCGCTACTTTACTCCTCAGGGGATAAAAGCGACCGAAGCTTACGTCAATTTAGCCCAAGAGCATGGTTTGGATCCTGCACAAATGGCACTCGCATTTGTCAATCAGCGCCCATTTGTTGCATCTAATATTATCGGCGCGACCAACCTCGACCAATTAAAAGCCAACATCGACAGTATCGATCTAAAACTAAGCGATGAGATCCTTACTGAGATTCAAGCAATTGGTACAACCTACTCGAATCCATGCCCTTAACAGTAAAGCTCCCCTCAAACGAAAACAGCTGACCTTCAAGGTCAACTGTTCATCAAATGAAGTATGACTTCATATCGCACGTTAAGCGTGTTGAATGACTCGATAGCAACTCAGTCAGTCCAACACGCTAACGATTACGTCATTATTCGCGACGTTAAAACTCGACGAAGGTGACGAACTCGACGTTCAACTTTTACTGCATCCGGAACATTGGCGCGTGTGGAACGACCATCGCTATCTAAACCAATATCCCTCAATAGATGAACATTCGTCCATGGAACATCATGAGCAGTGCGGCGTATGGTTCGCTGCCATTGCTTTTCTTCGCGTTTAAGGTCTGCTTTCAATAGCAAAGTTGCCAGTTGTAGGTAAATAGAGTGACGCATAATATTTTCTCCGATTATCGATGTATTCGACTGGGAAAAATAGTGCGTAAAATGAACAGAGGTGCTCTGTTGATACTAAGCCGCTACTTTTCCGCAGCCTAGTAATAAATAAGATAGGTTACGGATTAATTTTTATCTTGTGAGCCAGTGGTATTGGTATCATCCGACTTAAGAGTCATCGGAGCGATAGGCATACGATCAGCGCAAGCAGTGGTATTAACAACGTAATGTTTCATCTTGCGCCTCCTAGCTAAAAATTAATCCGTTTATGAAAGGTATAACTCATTGAGTTACGGTTAAATTGTAAGCTTTGATGAATATATATCAAACATTTTTTGTCTTTTTGATTAAAAACAAATCAATACACCGCAATTCAGTTTCATATACTTTTCTATATAACATATTCACCTAGGGAATATATGAAATTACGGATTTTATAAATCAAACTGAATACAAAACAAAAAGAGCGGCTTTGTAGCCGCTCCTTCACTGATATTCATTCACCAATTTAACTTCAGAAAGAACAAATTTACATGGCTTGATCAGAAATCAAATTATGTTTGTTCAGTAGTCGATACATCGTCGCGCGTGAAACACCAAGCTCCTTCGCCGCATTCGAAACTTGACCAGAATGAGATTCCAAAACAACCAGTAACGCGTCACGCTCACTCTTCTCACGAATCGATTTCAAACTACGCTTTGAGTCATTACGCTGAGGCAAATCTAGGTGATGCTCTTCAATCATTACGCTGTCAGACATCAGAACCGCTCGTTTCACTTGGTTCATCAACTCACGTACGTTACCTGGCCAGAAATAACGTGTCAGTGCCTTGAGTGCATCCTCAGAAAAGCTTTTTGCTTGCGAGTTATACTCTTTAGAAAACTCTTGTAAGTAGTAGCGCGCTAACAAAGAAATATCGCTCGCGCGCTCTTTTAAGCTCGGGACATTAATGCGTAATACGTTAATGTAGTGGTAAAGCTCTTCATTAAAATCTCCGTCAATCAAGGCTTTTTCTACATCTGACGAGTTAGCCGCAAGGATGCGCACGTTGACCGCTTTTACACCATCTTTGGTATCAATGGTGCCTTCTTGCAAGAATCTCAGCAGATTCATTTGTTGCTCTTTTGAGATGGTAAGAATGTCATTAAACAACACCGTACCGCCATCCGCTTGTTCGAGCATGCATGCTTCCATATCTTCATCAGCGTTAATACCAAACACTTCCGCCTGGAAACGTTGCTCATTGAGCGCGCGACAGTTAATTGCCATAAACGGTTTATGAGAACGTGAAGAGACTTTGTGGATAGCGCGAGCAACTGCTTCTTTACCTGTACCACTTTCCCCTGAAATCAGAATACTGACGTCCGTCGGACCGATTCGCTTTACTTGATCGCGTAAACGCTTCATCGGGATAGATTCACCGATCAGCCCCATGTCTAAGCTGCTACCAAAACTAGGCCAAACTTTTTTCTCCAACTTGAGCATACCAAGCTGGTGACCAATCGTGCTTAAAAGCTGGGCATCCGGGATTGGCGCAGTGAAAAAGTCGATACAAAAGTTAACAATGAACTGGCATATGGTGTCAGTGCCAAGCTGAGATTCACGAATAAACGCTAACCAACGCACGTGTTTGTGAGAACTGACTAAGTTCGCCAAACCGTTCAAGCTGAATTCGTCATGGCTGAGATCGACAATACCTATACATGGACCAATATCCTCTAACAACGTATTAGCTTTGCGTAAGTCACCCACTTGGTGACACTTCCAGCCCACTTGCTCAAGTACTGATAACCAAGGCTCATAAGTACCGCCAACTACCACAAGCGATCCCGGGATGGAATCCATCTTAAACTGCCCAGCCATTCTCTAACCCTTTTTCATTGTTAATAGAAATTTTGCGCCACAAACCTATCTTTGCGAGCGGGTAACATTATCGAGACTCCGCGCCCCCACGTCTGTCTCAGTATTAAGACTATGCAATAGATTGAGATTTGGCGAATGTTTATTTGCATATCCTATTAAAAAGCAAATGCAACAACTTGAACTCATTTAACTAAAAGGCATAAAAAAACCACCCGAAGGTGGTTTTTTTGATCATCCTGCCAAATTATGCTTGTGGGCGCATTGCTGGGAATAGGATCACGTCACGGATAGTGTGCGTGTTAGTCAGTAGCATAACCAGACGGTCGATACCGATACCTTGGCCTGCCGTTGGTGGTAGGCCGTGCTCTAGTGCAGTGATGTAATCTGCATCGTAGAACATAGCTTCGTCGTCACCAGACTCTTTAGCTTCAACCTGTGCTTTAAAGCGCGCGTCTTGATCTTCTGCATCGTTAAGCTCTGAGAAGCCATTCGCCACTTCACGACCGCCGATGAAGAATTCAAAACGGTCTGTAAAGAACGGGTTGTCATCGCTACGGCGAGCCAATGGAGAGATGTCCGCTGGGTAGCCAGTGATGAACGTTGGTTGCATTAGCTTAGGTTCTGCTGTTTCACCGAAGATTTCTTCTAGAAGCTGACCACATGTCCAGAAGTCTTCTACTTCAACATGTACTGATTTCGCGATAGAAACCATCAGTTCACGGTTTTGTAGATCTTCTTCGGTTAGCGCTTGGATTTGCGCGTGATCTGGGTTGTACTGCTTGATTGCTTCAAACATGCTCATACGAGTGTAAGTGCCACCAAATTCAACCGTTTCATCACCGTAAGGCATTGATGTTGAACCTAGAACTTCTTGCGCTACCGAGCTTAGTAGTTCTTCAGTAAAGTCCATCAGATCTTTGTAATCCGCGTACGCCATGTAGAATTCCATCATAGTGAATTCTGGGTTATGACGTGGAGAAAGACCTTCGTTACGGAAGTTACGGTTAATTTCGAATACGCGATCGAAGCCACCAACCACTAGACGCTTCAGGTATAGCTCAGGTGCAATACGTAGGTACATTGGCATGTCTAGCGCGTTATGATGCGTGATGAATGGGCGTGCACTTGCACCACCAGGGATCACGTGCATCATCGGCGTTTCTACTTCCATGAACTGTTTTGAGATCATGAAGTTACGAATTGCAGACATTACTTTAGAACGTACAATAAATGCTTTACGTGAATCTTCGTTCACAATCAGATCAACGTAACGCTGACGGTAACGCATTTCTTGGTCAGTAAGACCGTGGAACTTCTCAGGAAGTGGACGAAGTGCTTTAGTTAGCAACTCGTATTCTTCCATGTTCACGTATAGGTCACCCTTACCAGATTTGTGCAGCGCACCTTTAACACCGATGATGTCACCGATATCAAGACCTTGGTATTTCTCTTTTAGCTCTTTTTGTACGTCTTTAGCAGCGTAAGCTTGGATACGGCCAGATGTTTCTTGAATTACTAGGAATGGACCACGCTTAGCCATAATACGGCCAGCAATTGCAACCACGTGGTTAAGCTCTTCTAGCTCTTCCTTCGTCTTTTCACCGAACTCTTTTTGAAGGTCGCCCGCTAGTGCGTCACGACGGAAGTCGTTTGGGTGGCCGTTTGCTTTGCAGCTCTTTCGGATTTCATCCAGTTTAGCGCGGCGTTCAGCAATCAGCTTATTTTCTTCTAGTACAGTTTCGTTTTGAACAGCATCAGTCATTTTAGATGTATCCTGTTTTTGTCGGTGAAAAGCTTTATAGGCCTGATTTCAGGCTAGCTTCAATAAATTTGTCCAGATCGCCATCAAGAACCGCTTGAGTATTACGGTTTTCAATGCCCGTACGGAGGTCCTTAATACGTGAGTCATCCAATACGTAAGAACGGATCTGGCTACCCCAGCCAATGTCAGACTTAGCGTCTTCATTAGCTTGTTTTTCCGCGTTTTGCTTTTGCAATTCAAGCTCAAATAGCTTCGCTCGAAGCTGTTTCATTGCCTGATCTTTGTTCTTATGTTGAGAACGGTCATTCTGACACTGAACCACAGTGTTCGTTGGTACGTGCGTAATACGTACCGCAGATTCTGTGGTGTTGACGTGCTGACCACCTGCGCCTGACGCACGGTAAACGTCGATGCGTAGGTCAGAAGGATTAATGTCGATGTCGATGTTTTCATCAATCTCTGGATAGATGAACGCAGACGCAAATGACGTATGGCGACGGCCGCCTGAATCGAACGGAGATTTACGAACAAGACGATGAACGCCCGTTTCAGTGCGCAACCAACCGTAGGCATACTCACCAGAGATGCGAACTGTTGCCGACTTAAGACCCGCGACTTCACCTTCAGAGACTTCAATCACTTCAGCTTTGAAGCCCTTCGCCTCTGCCCAGCGTAGGTACATACGCAGCAGCATGTTGGTCCAGTCTTGTGCTTCCGTACCACCAGAGCCAGCTTGCAAATCGATGTAGCAATCTGAACTATCATGGTCACCCGAGAACATACGACGGAATTCAAGCTTTTCTAGTTTCTCTTCCAACTCAGCAAGTTCTGGTTCAATTTCGTCAAATGTTTCTTGATCTTCTTCTTCTACAGCCAGCTCAAGAAGACCTTCTACGTCTTCTACACCTTGCTCTAGTTGATCAATAGTTTCAACAACCGCTTCTAGCGATGCACGCTCTTTACCCAGTGCTTGTGCACGTTCAGGTTCGTTCCATACATCAGGTTGTTCAAGCTCTGCGTTGACTTCTTCTAGACGCTCTTTCTTCGCGTCATAGTCAAAGATACCCCCTCAGGACATTTGTGCGCTGAGACACGTCCTGCAGACGGTTTTTAATTGGATTGATTTCAAACATGTTTACTCAACATTTTAGAATAGAATTTAACCGAGAAATTCTACTGAAAAATGTGACCGAGATACAGGAAAATTTCGGATGAGAAATCAGATTGCGGTTAGAGAGAGCACGGTCATAAAATTTTACACCCTCTTAAGGGCAACCGTACTCTATAAGAAAGGTTAATCTAGATATTACTTAGCTTCGATATGATCGATCATCAATTGCAGTGATTGATTACCACGAAATTCATTCACATCCAATTTGTAAGCTAAACGTACCGTTTTAACTGATGCATCCGGCCAGCGACGCAAATCGACATTAAATGCAATGCCGTCGATCATCACATTGGTAGGGTGACCTTTGTAAAGCGGCTCTAACATCAATTTAAGATGCTTCTCACCCACCAGCTTTTGATGCAACACTTTAAACTCACCATCAAAGATTGGTTCAGGGAAGGCTTGTCCAAAAGGGCCACCAGACCGCAGCTGTTCAGCGACATGCATAGAGAATTCTTCAGGCTTAAGTTCACCATCAGACATGATCACGCCTTTTAGCGCCGCTTCATCGAGTTCCTTTTTTACCACTTCATCAAATAAACGGCTGAAACGTTCGAAATCCTGCTCTTTAATTGTTAAGCCTGCCGCCATCGCGTGACCACCAAATTTGATGATCAAACCTGGGTTTTGCGTGTCGATGAAATCCAACGCATCACGCATGTGTAACCCCGGAATAGAACGACACGAGCCCTTAATTGTCCCTTCTCCGCCATCAGCAAATGCGATGACTGGACGGTGAAACTTCTCTTTGATGCGCGAGGCCAAAATACCAATCACACCTTGGTGCCAATCACGTTGGAACAAGGCTAAGCCATAAGGAAGCTCACTGCCTTCACCAAACTGAAGACGCTCGCAGAAAGCCATCGCTTCTTGCTTCATGCCTTCTTCAATCTCTTTACGAGTTTGGTTCAAACCATCCAGTTCACTTGCCATACGACGAGCGGCGTGAATGTTGTTACACATCAACAGTTCAACACCAAATGACATGTCATCAAGGCGACCTGCAGCATTGATACGAGGGCCTAAAGCAAAACCAAAATCGGACGCCACCAAACGACGCGCATCGCACTTCGCGACCTCAATCAATGCTTGAATGCCAGGGCGCGCTTTGCCCGCACGAATACGCTGCAGGCCTTGGTGCACAAGAATGCGGTTGTTTTCATCCAGTGGGACAACGTCGGCAACTGTACCAAGTGCAACAAGGTCAATCAGTTCCATCAACTTAGGCTCTTGCATGCCCTGCTCAGCAAACCAATTGTGTTTTCGCATATGAACGCATAGTGCCATCATGAGATAAAACGCGACCCCGACACCAGCGAGCGCTTTAGACGGAAAATGACAGCTCTCAAGGTTTGGGTTCACCATTGCATCCACATCAGGCAACACTTGTCCCGGTAAATGGTGGTCGGTAACGAGCACGGTAATACCGTTTTCTTTTGCGTAACGTACGCCTTCGATTGATGACACACCGTTATCTACCGTCATGATCATCTCAGCGCCAAGCTCTAATGCTTGGTCAACGACTTCTGGGCTTAACCCATAACCGTCTTCAAAACGATTCGGTACTAGGTAGTCCACATTGTGACTACCAAGCATACGCAGCGCGAGCACCGACAATGCAGAGCTCGTCGCACCATCAGCGTCAAAATCACCGACAACGATGATGCGTTTTTGTTCTTTTATTGCCTGAAACAAAAGCTCGACAGCTTGCTCAATCCCCCCGAGTTTTTGGTAAGAATGCAAACCACGAGCTGACGTTTCTAGTTGCGCAGGATCCGTAATCCCACGGTTGATGTAGATACGTTTGAGAATCGGAGGAATGGAATCAGGAAGAAGGGAAAGATCAGGTTCAGGACGTCGTTGAATTTCTATCATGCTTGAAAAGAGCCGGCGACTTTGCCGGCTCTGCTCCTAAAGGATTATTGTTGCTTTAAACGTTTCAATAGCTCTGCAGGTGGTAGGTAACCGCCAACCATTTCGCCATTCGGTAAGAAGATCGCTGGCGTACCAGAAATTCCCAATTGGCGACCTAGATTGTAATGTGATTGGATGGTTTCTTTACACTGTTTTAAGTCTTTCGCAGGGTTATCAAACGTACGATTCACTTTCGCGTTGTGCATTGCCGACTTTGGATCTTCAGCACACCAAATCGTCGCCATTTGCTCTGCCACTGGGCCAGTAGCACCTTGGCGAGGGTAAGCCATGTAACGCACTGTAATACCTAGATCGTTATAGCCTTGCATTTGGCTATGCAGACGCACACAGTAACCACAAGTGATATCAGTAAATACGGTCACAGCATATTTTTCATCGTCGGCTTTGTATTCAATCATGCTATCGGAGAACTGCGCGATTTTCTCCGCATTAAGCGGCGCTTGGCGCTCTGCAATGACATCTTTGTAACTACCATCGTCATTGATGGCATAAAGCGTACCAGCGATAAAATGGCTACCATCATTTGAAGCAAACAAGATCCCACCATTAGTTTGGATTTCCAATAAACCAGCAACTTCTGATGGCTGAATATCAACGATAGATAAACCAAGCTTTGAGAACTTAGTTTTTAATGCTGCTTCATCAAAACTGCTTTGCGCAGCTGGTGCCACTTGCTGTGCAGGAGTGTCCGTTTTAGCCTGACTTTCTTCTGCACCACACGCGGTAACAAAAAATGGTAAAGTCAGCAGAGTTAGTCGGCGTAATACGCTCATGAAATTCACCTTAATATAAAATCGTTTTTCCAAGAAGACATGGATGAATCTAACCATTGTTATGCTCTTGGGTGGTGTTGACTGTGGATCTGCTTCAATCGTTCAGTCGCCACGTGAGTATAAATTTGCGTGGTCGATAAGTCACTATGTCCTAATAGCATCTGTACGACCCTGAGATCTGCGCCATAGTTCAATAAATGCGTGGCAAAGGCATGACGCAGTACGTGCGGCGACAGCTGTTCAGTGTCAATCCCTGCTATCAAAGCATAGTACTTAATACGGTGCCAAAACGTCTGACGAGTCATTTGCCTTGCGCGTTTGCTAGGAAAAACAATATCAGATGATGTATCACCAAGTAACGCAGGGCGCCCTTGTTGAATAAACGTCTCGATCCAATCTACCGCGTTCTCCCCCATTGGCACTAAGCGCTCTTTACCGCCTTTACCTGTGACACGCACAACACCTTGACGCAAACTAATGTTTTCCATAGTTAAACTGACCAATTCCGTCACACGCAAACCAGTCGCATACAGCAATTCCAGCATCGCTTTATCCCGCAATTCCACAGGATCATTCGGGTCTGGCGCTTCGAGCAAGGCGTCCACTTGCTCTTCGCTAATATCTTTGGGTAAGCGTTGTGGCAGTTTAGGACTGACCAAGAGCGCACTCGGATCATCAGCACGTACTTTCTCACGATGCAGATATTGGAATAAACGGCGAATTGCCGACAACATACGCGCACGGGACGTCTGCTTGTAATCCAAGTCTACAAGGTAGCTTTGGTATTCTTGCAAGCCAGACAAACTAATGAAATCAAGACGGTAGCGATGTTTCTCCATCCACGTGAGCAGCTTCATCAAATCATTTCGATAGGAGGCCAGCGTGTTCTCTGATAGCCCACGCTCCATCCACATCGCATCTAAGAATTGTTCAACAAGCGAAAAATCTTGTTGATTGACAGGCTGTTGTGCCGTCATGAACGCTTCCTTATCTGTTTATATTTACAGTACTTAGATTAAGGCACCTACCGATCCAATACCATAAAAAAATCATCCCGCTTAGGATATTCGCTGCAATCTTCCTCAATTTATGGTTAGAATCTTCCACAACAGCAACACAAATAACGATGAATATAATGAAAATCGGACTCTTTTACGGCTCAACGACCTGCTACACCGAAATGGCAGCAGAGAAAATTCGTACCATTATTGGTGAAGACCTTGTCGACATTCACAATGTGAAAGAGACACCGTTATCACTAATGGCGGACTACGACTTATTACTCCTTGGCATCTCAACTTGGGACTTTGGTGAAATTCAAGAAGATTGGAATGCGATTTGGCAAGACATCGCAACAACACCATTAAAAGGTAAAGTTGTCGCGCTGTTTGGTCTGGGTGACCAAGAAGGCTACGGTGAGTGGTATTTGGACGCGATGGGCTTACTTCACGATGAATTACAAGCGACCGGCGCAACCTTTATCGGTTACTGGCCAAATGAAGGCTACGAATTTGAAGCATCGAAAGCACTGATTGAAGATGGCAGCAAGTTTGTTGGACTAGCGTTAGATGAAGACTCGCAGTACGAACTGAGTGATGAGCGCATCGAAAAATGGTGTGAACAAGTTCTTGTGGAGTTCCACGACACACTTTAATAGTGTGAACGCTTCAAAGATAAAAAATAAAAAGCCCGATGAAGTCATTCATCGGGCTTTTTAATATCTTGATAGTGCGAAGTTATTACGCTGTTTCTTGTGCTAGCTCTGGACGAGGTTTCGCGATGAAGAACATGCACACGATAGCCGCAAATGTTGGAAGCACCCAACCCATGCCCACTTCGAATAGTGGCAACATGTTAAACGCAGAAACATCAACACCCGATACTTTTGCCGCATCAACCAACGCAAACAGTAGAGATACAAGCAGTACCGCGCGGTAAGCAAAACGTGGATTTGGCAGTTTGCTGCGTACAAATGTTAGTGCAACCAACGCGATCGCCACAGGGTACAGCGCAAACAATACTGGCACTGACAGAGAAATCAGTTGTGCAAGGCCGACATTCGCAACCAACGCACAAACAGACCCGTTAATAAGTACCCATTGCTTGTATGACAGTGGCGTTTTCGAGCTGAAGAAGTCTGAACACGCAGAAATCAAGCCAATAGCCGTTGTCAAACACGCTAGTAATACAATGACAGACAGAACGATTTGACCGTATGGACCAAACAGCGCTTGAACGTATTGGCTAAGTACCAGACCACCGTTATCTGCACCAGCAGCAACAGTTGCACTCGTCGCGCCCAAGTAGAATAGTGAGATGTAAACAAACGCAAGACCGGCAGCTGCAATACAACCTGCATAGATCAGATACTTAGTGGTTGCAGAACGCTCAGTAATGCCTTTACCGCGCAGTGCATCAACCATCAGCATGCCAAACATCAATGACGCGAACGTATCCATTGTGTTGTAGCCTTCTAGGAAGCCTTTGGTCAGTGGTTGCGTTAAGTACTCACCGTGCGCGCCCAGCATGTCACCTTGAGGATCAATAAATACCGCGACAGCAAGAATGATCAAACCCACAAACAATGCCGGCGTTAGTACTTTACCGATAAGATCAATCAAACGGCCTTGGAACCATGAGAACATCATCGCCGCAATAAAGAAGATCACTGAAAATGCAGTGAGATGCGTTTGTGACGCTTCAAGGAAGAAAGGTTTCACCGCCATCTCGTAAGCCACTAGGCCAGTACGAGGCGCAGCAAACGCAGGACCGATGATGATGAAGATCAACGCAGCCATAATAACCGCTGCTTTTTTCGGAAGGTCTTGCGTTAAGTGATCCCAAGAACCACCAGCAACAGCAATAGCAACGATAGTAATAAGAGGTAGACCTACCGCTGTTAGCAAGAAACCAAACATCGCTGGCATTAAGTTTTCACCGGCTAGCTGACCCGCTAGAGGTGGAAAGATGATATTGCCCGCACCTAAAAAGAACGCAAATAGCATAAAGCCTACTGCGATAATATCTGTTAGTTTTAACGTCTGCTTCACAGATAACCCTTGTCTTTTAATTAATGAATGTTGTGTATGCTTAGACCACTTTTTGTATACCTAAAGTCAATAAGTACACGTGGTTCAATCTATAAAATTTTCGCCGCATAATGACGAAAGACTCATCATTTGGCAACCTTTAAGAAAAAAACACCATATTAATTTAGTTTTCAAACTTAAAAGCAGTGGATATAACCAGATCTAAATAACAGACCAGTTCTTTATCTCGATCAATTAACAATACAATTTAATAACCAACAAAACAACAATCTATACAATTAAGAAACAATAGAGAAATTCACTTAATTATTGAGCAAACATAAAACAATCATGAAGAGCAAAAAACTGAAAACTAAAGGCTTCAATTTTAAGCAATTTTGTATTGAGGGCGGCGAGAGTGGTATGCCCGTCAGCACTGATGGGGTAATGCTTGGTGCTTGGATTCAAAGCCCGAACAACGCTCAAATTCTCGATATTGGCACTGGCACCGGATTGCTTGCCCTGATGTGTGCCCAACGCTTTACAGAAGCTCAAATAACCGCGGTCGATATTGAATTAACAGCCATTGAAGCTGCGCAAAAAAATGTAGTTCAGTCGCCTTGGTCAGATCGTGTGAGTGTGCATAATTCCGACATACTAGACTTTACGCCGACGCATCCATTCCAACGCATCATTTGTAATCCACCCTACTTCAACAGCGGCGAGCAATCGAAACACAGTCAACGTGCAACCGCGAGGCACACTGATACGCTACGCCACAACGCATTGCTACAACATTGCTATCAGTTGCTTGATGAACAAGGGAAAGCTAATTTTGTGTTACCAATCACCGAAGGCGAACGGTTTATTGAACTAGCATTACACCAAGGTTGGCATCTATCGCGAGTCTGTCGTGTACAGCCATCAGAAAAGAAACTGGTACATCGACTGTTATTTGAACTGGCGAAGCAGCCTTGCGATACTCAAGAATCACATTTAATAATTCATTCGCATGACGGCTACAGTGACGATTTCGTCCAATTAACCCGCGAGTTTTATCTTAAGATGTGAAATAACATGTGATCCTTATCACCAATCACTTTATAATGTGCGACCTTTTTGTATTCTATGCTGTTGTGGCGAACCATTAACCAAGCTTTGCTTGTGGAGAACTCATTGTGATCAGAACCTTTGCTGAACTTGATCTAGACCAAAACCTACTTGAAGCCATTGAAGAGATGGGTTACGAACGCCCAACAAAAATTCAGGCAGAAGCGATTCCACAAGCGTTGGATGGTCGTGACATTCTAGCGTCAGCGCCAACAGGTACTGGTAAAACGGCAGCCTTCGTTCTGCCAGCATTGCAATACTTGCAAGACTTCCCTCGTCGCAAGCCTGGACCTGCGCGTATTTTGATCCTAACGCCGACGCGCGAATTGGCGATGCAAATTGCCGATCAAGCACGAGCTTTGGCAAAAAACACTAAACTGAACATTTTCACCATCACAGGTGGTGTTCAATACCAAGAGCACGCCGATATCCTTGCGACAACACAAGACATTGTGGTTGCAACGCCTGGCCGTTTAAAAGAATACATTGATGCAGAGCGTTTTGATTGCCGTGCGATTGAATGGTTAATTCTGGATGAAGCAGACCGTATGCTAGACATGGGTTTTGCTCCTACTGTTGATCGTCTATCTAACGAGTGCCGCTGGCGTAAACAAACCCTTCTGTTCTCAGCAACTTTAGAGGGTAAAGGCGTAGAAGGCTTTACCGCTGATCTGTTGAATGACCCAGCAGAAATTGATGCAAAATCGCCACTGCGTGAGCGTAAGAAGATTGCTCAGTGGTACCACCGTGCTGATGATGCAGAACACAAGCTTGAATTACTAAAACACATTATTACTCAGCAAGCAGAACGCACCATTGTCTTCTTGAAGACACGTGAGCGTTTGGCAGAGCTACGAGCGCAGCTTGAGAGCGCACAGATTCCATGTTCTTGGATTCAAGGTGAAATGCCTCAAGATCGTCGTAACAATGCGATTTCTCGCTTCCGCGATGGTACTGTAAACGTGCTGCTCGCAACGGACGTTGCTGCGCGTGGTATCGACCTTCCGGATGTGTCACACGTTATTAACTACGACATGCCACGCACGGCTGATGTCTACCTTCACCGTATTGGCCGTACGGCTCGTGCGGGTAAGAAAGGTAATGCTATCTCAATCGTAGAAGCACACGACCAACCAATGATGGATCGCGTTGCACGTTACGTGAAAGAAGACATCAAAGAGCGTTTCGTGAAAGAGATGCGTCCGAAACACAGAAAACCTGTGTTTAAGAAGAAAAAGAAAAAAGAAGACAAGAAGAAGCCAGCGAAAAAGAAAACCGCTAAGAAGAAGTAATCTTGTTGGGGCGAAATAGCCTAAGCTAAAACATAACAAAGGGTTGGCACTGCCAACCCTTTTTCGTTTGTGTTTATTGAGATTAACGTAGACTACGTCTCAATCAGTTTTAGTTTTGCTCTTCGCGTTTAAATACTAACTCTGTTGGTGTCGATTCATCTTCAACAAAGTAGTAACCCGCCGTATCAAACTTAGTCAGGTCTGCCACGCTCTCAATACGGTTTTCGATGATGTAACGCGCCATCATGCCGCGCGCTTTCTTCGCGTAGAAGCTGATGACCTTGTATTGGCCATTCTTACAATCTTTGAATACTGGCGTGATCACTTGCGCATCTAAGTTCTTTGGCTTCACCGCTTTAAAGTATTCATTTGATGCAAGGTTGATAAGCACATTATCACCTTGAGCAGAAATCGCTTCGTTAAGCTTATCCGTAATCACATTGCCCCAAAACTGGTACAAGTTTGTGCCCTTGTCGTTTGCAAGCTTGGTACCCATCTCAAGACGGTATGGCTGCATCAAATCGAGTGGTTTTAGTATACCATAGAGGCCAGACAACATGCGCAAATGATCTTGGGCATACTCGAAGTCCGCATCAGATAAGGTTTCGGCGTCTAGTCCTGTGTAAACATCACCTTTAAACGCTAGGATCGCTTGTCGTGAGTTTTCTGTGGTAAACGTTTCACTCCACTCTTGAAATCGCCCGACATTCAAATCGGCAATCTTGTCGCTCACTTTCATTAAAGAGGCAACATCAGCAGGAGTCAGTTTGCGGCAAACATCGATAAGCTCTTTTGAGTATTCGACCAACTCAGGTTGAGTAAATTTTTCTGTCGCTAACGGAGACTCGTAATCAAGAGTCTTCGCTGGAGAAACTACGATAAGCATGACTTTCCCTTCTCTAATTTTGTTTTTTAATAGGGTACAAAAAAAGCCATGCATTGTCTGCATGGCTTTTTACATCGTACTAATAGCTTTCAACTATGAGTGATAGCTCACTTAGTCTTTTTTATCGTTGTACCAAATGCCTTCTTCAAGCTGAGATTTCAGCTCAGGGAAGTCATTCGCATCAAACGTTGGTACTTTACCTTCACCAAGTTGGCGGTTGTAATCTTTTGCTAGCTTAATCACGATGCCAGATAGCAAGATGATTGCCACCAAGTTGACTATCGCCATCAGCCCCATCGAAACATCAGCAAGTGACCATACGACTGGGAGCGAAGCAAGTGCACCAAACATCACCATGCCAAGAACAACAACGCGGAAAATGCTTAGGCCCGCCTTGTGGTTGTGCTCTAGGAAGATTAGGTTCGTTTCAGCGTACGAGTAGTTCGCGATGATTGATGTAAATGCAAAGAAGAAGATTGCCACGGCAACAAAGATGCCACCCCAATCACCAACTTGCGAGCTCAATGCACGCTGAGTTAGCTCGATACCCGTCACTTCTGTTGCTTGACCGACATACTCACCTGACATCAGGATGATAGTCACTGTCGCTGAACAGATAACGATCGTATCCATAAATACACCTAGCATCTGAACATAACCTTGAGATGCAGGGTGTGGTGGGTAAGGCGTTGCTGAAGCCGCCGCGTTTGGCGCAGAACCCATACCCGCTTCGTTCGAGAATAGACCGCGTTTAATACCGTTAATCATTGCCTGTGCAATCGCGTAGCCAAGACCACCAGCCGCCGCTTCTTGCAGACCAAATGCGCTCTTAAAGATAAGCATTAATACATCAGGTAGCTTCTCTAGATTAGAGAACATGATGAACAGTGCTAGAGCCAAGTAAAGCAGCGCCATGATCGGAACGATCATCTCTGCGACTTTTGCGATACGCTTGATACCACCGAAAATTACAATCGCAGACAGTACTACAACCGCGATACCAACGTACAGGTCACTCCAACCAAATGCGGTGCTCATTGCATTTGCAATTGAGTTAGCTTGTACGGCGTTGAATACCAAACCAAAAGCGATGATTAGGAAAACTGAGAACAATACGCCCATCCAACGCATGCCCAGGCCTTTTTCCATGTAGTAGGCAGGACCACCACGGTAGTTGCCATCATCATCTTTGGTTTTGTATAGCTGCGCCAGAGTACTCTCTGCAAACGACGTTGCCATACCAAGCATTGCGATCAGCCACATCCAGAAGATCGCGCCAGGACCACCTGCAGTCAATGCAACTGCAACGCCCGCCATGTTACCTGTACCAACACGTGCAGCAAGACTAGTACAAAGCGCTTGGAAAGAAGAAATACCAGCTTTGTCTGCTTTACGACTGTTCTTAAGAACAGAGAACATGTGGCCGAAATGGCGGAACTGAATGAACCCTAATCGAACGGTGAAGTAAATACCAACACCAACAAGAAGATAAACCAGAATCGAACCCCAAAGGAGATCGTTCATCAAATTGATTAAGTCTGTCATGTGTACCTCAAAGTGAGTTGCGCCGGTCTATGCGTCCAAGCCATCCACCAAATTGCCTGCTAAGTGTCAAAGTGTGCTTAGCTTTTTAAGTAATGTTTATGGGCAATCTAGAATCGTAAACGTCGCTTCATGCATCCATTTTACGTACCAGCGTATTTTTTGACGGGCGGATAATGCAACCTAGGAGCGCAAAAATCAATATGCAACTATGATAATAACGTTGTTATTTTTCACTATAAAGTCACCAAAAAATAACATAAACGGAAGACTTAACACCCATAAACCGCAACATTTCAATTACCAAATGCCAACATAAATAATTATCGCCCACCAAACAGAACGGAGACCCATATAATTAAGACCAAGCTAGTATTCACAAGGTGTTACATAAATTTGCTCTAGTGCCTTACCATCTAATTGAACACTATTTCATCAAACTGGTTTTATGCAACTTTGACCTTTGCACTGTCTCCCCACTCGCCAAATCGAATTAACATTGAAAATCTCTCTATTTAATCGTTTTCTTGAGATCGTTTGTGCATTTTTTAGCCACCACATTGCCATGAAAAGTGTGATTTTGAGAATATTTTTGCACGAAAATGTCATGCTACCGACACAAATGCGAAATATATCATGGTTATTCTCACGGCTATTGTGGTACTTAAAAAACTCCACAAGGACTGGTTACAACAGTTTAGCTTAAGAAAGGTAAAGGTGGCTTATGGAAGGCTTTCAACTAGATGACATTTTTAATCTGGATACTACCTCAACAACCAAATCTCGTGCCAAACCAGTAAAGCGAAAGTGGCGTGAAATAGAAGAGATGAACGACAGGCGCAATTTGCTTAAAGAGCTACGCGAACTTGATGCCTGTACCGACTACAACTTGGAAGACATTAAACTCTAATTCAAACAAAAGGCACCTTAAGGGTGCCTTTTGTTTTTGTTTACAGTAACCGTAAACGACTTGAGTTTAAGCGCCAGGATTTAAGTATGAGTACCGTTATTACTCAATAAGAATTTTCCTGTCTTTTGGTCGAGAAGCGCAAACGATAAATTTACGTCCAATTCTCAATAAATAAGAAATGCAGCTAACAAACCCGAGTGATACTTTCGCTCGCTCAGGTTTTATCGCACACACTTAAACATACTCAGCATCACTTTGACGCACACGTTCAGCTAACTGTTTATAACGATCGGCGATGGTGTCACCAAAAACTGGGTCATCTTCACTGACGCTCCATAAGCTTTCAACATGCTGCCAATCCTCGGTAGTGAACAGCTCCTCAATGAGAGGCAGGATTTTTCGCTCCTCTAGCTCCAGGTGGCGTCTTTGTGATTCAATGAAGTCCTCTAGGTGGGCCACAAACATGTCTTGAGGCACAACTGCATCCTGCAGGATCATCTCTATCAAGGAAGCAAACTCTTTGGTTTTACTTGCTAACTCTTGATGTTCTTTCTCTAAGTTTTCCATGGTCTGTTGCTTACCATAGTGCTCAAGAAAGTGGTGATAGAGAATATCTTCTTTCGGATGGTGAACTTTTTCTGAATGATTAGAGAGGTAATCAACTATCTCGCTTACTAATGCGTAGTTGATCGCACGTTCTTCTTTTATCTCATTAAGTTTATGGCGCAGTATCGCCAACAGACGAACCATATAGCCGTGTTCGCGTCGAATTCTTTCGATCATCATAGCGTCTCTCCTTAACACCTACTTTTAATAAGTGTACATGAGAAATTTGCCATCAGCCTCGAGCGTGCTCAAAAAAACAGCGATAATGGCAGCATTATCGCTGTCTCTTCTTTTATACAGTTAATGGCAAATGCCAGTTGATTGGTGCTTTTCCTTGCGAGGCAAGTAACTGGTTTGCTTGAGAGAAATGCTTACAACCAAAAAAACCTCGGTGTGCTGAGAGTGGTGATGGATGTGGTGCGGCTAACACATGATGTTTATTGCGATCAATAAAGCGCCCTTTCTTCTGAGCGTGAGAGCCCCACAATAAAAACACCACGCCTTCCTGATGCTGGTTTATCGCTTCAATCACTCGGTCAGTGAACGTTTCCCACCCCGTTTTTGAATGTGAATGCGCTTTACCTTGCTCAACCGTCAATACTGTATTGAGCAACAATACACCTTGCTCTGCCCAGCTTTGTAAGAATCCATGCTGAGGGATTTGGAACCCTTCAATATCTTGAGCCAGCTCTTTATACATATTAACGAGTGATGGTGGCGTTTTGATTCCAGGAAGAACGGAAAAACACAAACCATGCGCCTGATTTGGACCATGGTATGGGTCCTGCCCCAGAATCACTACTTTAACATCGTTAAACTCGGTAAATCGAAACGCGTTAAAGACATCTTTCGCTGGCGGGAAAATCGCTTTGCCTGCGGCGCGTTCTGCTTCTACAAAATTCAAAGTGTCTACAAAGTAGCTCTGTTTTTTCTCTTCGCCGATCACATCGTGCCAAGTTGGTGACTGATTCATGGAAAGTTCCTGTCCTAAATTTTGCTTCTATTCTAACGAGCGAAACCCCAACAAACAAAAACTTACCACAAACTTGAGAACAGTAATAAAAGACTAATGCTTCTGTGGCGTTCGAAAATGTCCCTGTCCTGTAATGTGACGATTAGGCATCGGCAAACGAAGCACGCGGCGGTTATATGCGTAAGAAGCAAAAGAGAGTGGTCGAGACATAGTGGCATCCTTCTTTCTTAATTCAAATTGACTTAAGTGGCTAAGAAAGAAAGGTGCCAACTCTGTGATCACATCATTGGTTATCTATCGCCGCTAGATGAAACTGACGCAGTGCGTTGATTTCTTGCTGCCAGATGTCCGGATCAATTGTTTCTAAAATCAGAGGGATACCATCAAAGCGAGGGTCTTTAGCGATGTACTCAAAACAATCCCACCCGATCTCTCCTTTGCCTAAAGAGTGGTGGCGATCCACTTTGCTGGCAAACTCAACTTTTGAATCATTTAGATGCATTGCTCTTAAATAGTGCATCCCAACAATACGGTCGAATTCAGCAAAGGTATGCTCACAATCCTCTTTAGTACGCAGATCGTAACCGGCGGTAAACGTGTGACAAGTATCGAGACATACACCAACACGTTCTTTGTCTTCCACTTGATCGATGATTTCAGCAAGATGCTCAAACTTCCAACCTAAGTTTGTACCCTGACCAGCCGTATTCTCGATTACCGCGATCACATTCGGCACCGCTTTGTGCGCAAGATTGATCGACTCTGCGATCGTCGCTAAGCACTCCTGTTCCGAGACTTTCTTTAGATGACTACCCGGATGGAAGTTAAGCAAAGTCAGCCCCAACTGATTACAACGCTCCATCTCATCAATAAATGCCGCGCGTGACTTATCCAACTTATCCGCTTCTGGTGCACCTAAATTAATTAGATAAGAGTCATGGGGAAGAATATGTTCTGCACCGAAACCCAGCATTTTACAGTTCGCTTTAAACGCACTGATGGTTTTTGCTTCTAAAGGCTTCGCCACCCACTGGCGTTGGTTTTTTGTAAATAGTGCGAACGCATTCGCCCCAATTTCGCGAGCTCTCAACGGCGCTTGATCGACCCCACCAGCAGCAGAGACATGTGCACCAATGAGTTTATTCCCAAGCTTGTTTTTCATGTTTGTCATTTAATCACTTTAGACTTTCAGTATTGCTACCTAAATACAGATAGTTGCGTTAATCAGTTTAAACTTTAAGCTCAATTTGTAGTAAATTTACAACAAATTGAGTTATTAAATATTTTTTATATTATCAAATAAATTGTAATTAGTTTGTTTTCAAAGGTTTTATTGATTTAACTCAACAAAATCACCTTAATGAAAATAATGTTTTTGGTTGTTTTTTGACTTAAATCAATATTAAAATAGTGGATATTAGCTATATAATACTCAGCTCAACGAAAATTCGAAAATTAACACCAATAATCACCACGTAAGTGGTCTAGGAGATAGTGATGATCCAAGGTATCCAAATTACAAAAGCGGCAAACGACGACCTACTAAACTCTATCTGGCTATTAGATAGCGAAAAAAAAGAAGCTCGTTGTGTTGCTGCAACTGCTGGCTACGAAGCAGACGAAGTTATCGCAATCAGCGATCTAGGTGAATACGAAAGCCGTGAAGTAGCAATCGAAACAGCTCCTCGCATCGAAGGCGGTCAACACCTTAACGTGAACGTGCTTAAACGCGAAACACTAGAAGATGCAGTTGCAAACCCAGAGAAATACCCACAGCTAACAATCCGTGTTTCTGGTTACGCAGTACGTTTCAACTCGCTAACTCCAGAGCAACAACGTGATGTCATCGCTCGTACTTTTACTGAGACGCTATAATCTCAATAAAATCGACTTACTCACATTTAAAAAGCTTGGTCTCAATGGCCAAGCTTTTTTGTTTTTCCATGCATCTAACCGTTTTGTTCCTTTACGGAGCATTTCTCTGTGACGGATCCTTCTTAAACACTTCAGCCAGTGAGGTTGGGTCAAGCCTTTCTCTTTGTTGTGAAGCGCCTTCTGCCCACCAAATGAGTTGATGTATTGTGCGATTCATATAGCTGTCCCACTGCGTCTGCTGCAATTCATCCGCAACGACACCCTGTTCGTCAAACACTTCTTGCGCTTTCGGAATGTGAATCATCGCCGAGACAGGTAAACATCCAAGTTCAGATAAGAAGGTACGCATCGACACTGCAGCTCGAACACCACCCCATTGTCCAGCAGAATAGGTCACGATAGCACTTGGCTTATAAGAAAACAGCGAACTGCCAAAATGGTTGAGCATGTTTGCCAAAGCTGGGCTCATCGAATGGTTATATTCCGGGCTGACCATCACGTACCCATCGGCACTTTTAATTTTGTCTGCCAGTTCTCTCAAGTGGGCTGGCACTTTAGCGCGGTGATAAGCAAACTCGGGCTTAAACACATCGCCAAAGTCATAGTTCAATGGGTCAATGATTTCGACAGTATGTTGCGAATGCTGACTCACGATGAGTTTTTCACACGCTCTACTGACTCGCATTCCTAAACGGGCTGGTCGTGGTGGCGTGCTGTCTCTCACTGAGCCAAGGAAAATCAAAAAATGCATGCTTTTCTTTCCATCTCATTTAGTTAAGTTCGTTTCTCAATCATAAAGAGAGTCAAAACTTACCGACAATAAAAAAGGCGAATGATTGCTCATTCACCTTTCGTCGTTCATCATTTTAATAATTACTGTACGCGGCGCAGTACTTGTTTCAATGCTTCAAAGTCTGCGTCGAGATCTTCCGATAGCAACTCCATCGCCGCGTGCTTCGCTAGTGGCGCAGGAAGGTCGATGTCTGATTCTAGAATATCATCCACCACTTCTTTGAACTTCGCTGGGTGAGCAGTACATAGGAACAGACCGGTTTCACCTTCTTGCAGTTGCTCTTCAAGAACGCGGTAAGCAATCGCACCGTGCGGTTCACATAGATAGCCCAATGAGTACAAGTCTTTCACAGATTGTGCGCTTTGCTCATCTGAAACCGCGCCTTTACCTAGTGTCTCTAGGCCCCACTCTTTCACTCGGCAGAGCTCTTCAATACGCGGCCAGTTGTTCGGTTGACTTACATCCATTGCGTTCGATGTCGTTGCAACCGTTGGTTTTGGCTCCCACTTACCTGTTTCTAAGTAGCGTGGCACGGTGTCATTGGCGTTGGTTGCAGCAATGAAGCGTTTGATCGGCAGACCCAGCGCTTTTGCCAGTAGACCAGCAGTTAGGTTACCAAAGTTACCACTTGGTACAGACACTACTAGGTTTTCACGCTCTTCCTTACTCATTTGCGCGGCTGCTTCAAAGTAGTAACAGATTTGCGCCATCAAACGGCTGATGTTGATTGAGTTTGCAGAGTTCAGGCCGATCTCTTCACGCAGTGCGGAATCATCGAAAGCTTGCTTAACCAGTGCCTGACACGTATCGAAGTCGCCATCGATCGCGACAGTGTGAATGTTCTTGCCTAGCGTACAGAATAGCTTCTCTTGCAGTGGGCTAATCTTGCCTTTCGGGTAAAGAATCACAACGTTGATGTCTTCCATACCATAGAAAGCGTGCGCAACGGCTGCGCCAGTATCGCCAGAAGTCGCAGTCAGAATGGTGATCTTGCCACCGTCCGATACCGCCGCAAGAGATTGCGCCATAAAGCGACCGCCAAAATCTTTAAATGCCAGCGTTGGACCATGGAAAAGCTCTAACGCGTAAATACCGTCTTTGACTTGATTGATTGGCGCAGGGAATTGGAACGCTGCGTCCACAAGCGCGTTGACTTGCTCTTCCGCCAGCTCATCACCGATAAACGCTGATAAAATCTTAGTGCTACGAGAAACAAAGTCTTCTGCCAGTAGCGCATCAACGTCTTCAAACTTTGGTAATTCCGATGGGAAAAATAGACCTTGGTTACGGCCTAACCCTTGGCGAACGGCTTGGCCAAAGGAAACTTGTTCATCATTTTCTTTTATATTGTAAAGCTTCATAGCTCACTTCCTGTTACTTTCGAACCCTGTTTATCCAGACGACAAACGTGGACGAATCCTTCTTCGTTTTGTACGTAGTTCTGTTCTAACCAGCGAGCAACTCGCTCAGCGACATCTTTCTCTTTGCAAATACTGAACAGTGTTGGACCACTGCCAGAAATACCGGTTGCTAACGCACCTGCTGATGCAGCGTATTGACGTGCATTCGCAAAGCCCGGAAGCAGTTTCTCACGATACGGTTCTGCGATCACGTCTTTGATCATTTTTGCAGCTAGCTCTGGCTGACCAGAATGACACGCATGAATAAAGCCCGCAAGGTGACGACCATGAGCGATGATATCTTGTCGGCGGTATTGAGATGGTAGGATCTCACGCGCTTCTGCTGTTGATACTTTGATTCCCGGATACGCCATAACCCAGTACCAATCATCAAAACAAGGCACTTCTTGACTTATGATACCAAGCTCTTCAAGCATCAACTGGACACCACCAAGGTAACACGGCGCGACGTTATCGTAGTGAATACCACCAGAGATTTTGCCTTCCATTTCCCCCATCAGTGCTAGCAGCTCAGTCTCATTCAGCGGTTGACCATGGAATCGGTTTAAGGCATCCAGCGCCGCCACGATAGAACATGCACTTGAGCCTAAACCTGAGCCTATTGGCATGTTCTTTTCTAGCGTCATTTCAAGTGGTTTTAGCTCAACACCTTTTTTATCTAGCTCGC
The DNA here is from genome assembly GCF_013048625.1 of Vibrio sp. 11-4(1). NCBI lineage: Bacteria > Pseudomonadati > Pseudomonadota > Gammaproteobacteria > Vibrionales > Vibrionaceae > Vibrio > Vibrio sp. 11-4(1). The sequence continues at coordinate 72,121 of NZ_VHSY01000003.1, forward strand.
GAGAAAACACCAGCCAACAATCGTAAACGATGTTTTCTTTTGGCTCTGTAGGCAACTTAGAGACAAAATTACCCGCAGTTTTCAGACTGAACGGCTCAGTCCCTGCCTTAACTTGCACTCTGTCACCTAGCAAGGTCCCATCCACTGGGGACACCGCCGCCCCCAATACATCAAAACCAACACTTACATTACCAATTGATGCTGGGGCATAAACCACTACATTCATATCACTTGAACTCATTCTTGTTATACCCCTAGTTTCCAACCTAAAGTACGCATCACGTCAGAGAATACACCCGCAGCCGTTACCTCAGTACCTGCGCCATAGCCACGCAACACAAGTGGGATTGGCTGGTAGTAACGGCTGTAAAATGCCAGTGCGTTTTCACCGTCTTTGATTTTATACATCGGATCGTTTTCATCCACCGCAGCGATGCTTACTGTGCACTTGCCCTCGTTAATTTCACCAACGTAACGCAGTACTTTGCCTTCTTCTGCTGCTTTAGCCGATAACTCTTTGAAGTAAGCGTCTGCTTCTGGAAGACGCGCCATAAACTCATCAACACTGCCTGAATCATCAAAACCTGGCGGTAGCGCTTGGTCAACAACAACATCTTCAAGCTCTAGTGACATGCCCGCTTCACGAGCTAGGATCAACAGCTTACGCGCGACATCCATACCAGACAGGTCATCACGAGGATCTGGTTCAGTAAAGCCATTTTCTTTTGCGATATTCGTCGCTTCACTTAAGCTCATTCCTTCATCTAACTTACCGAAAATATAAGAAAGAGAACCCGAAAGAATACCGCTGAAACGCTCCAGTTCATCGCCTGCAGAAATTAGGTTTTGCAAGTTTTCAATAACCGGTAGGCCTGCACCTACGGTTGTTTCATACATCAATTTACGACGGGAGCTACGAGCCACATCGCGAAGCTGATGGTAGTACGCCATGCTTGCTGTGTTTGCTTTTTTGTTTGGTGTTACAACATGAAAACCTGCCGCCAGGAAGTCGGCGTATTGTTTAGCAATGTCTTCACTGGAAGTACAATCAACCAATACAGGGTTGATAATATGATTGCGTTGTACCAAAGAAATCAGACGCGCTAGGCTGAACTCTTCTGTGGCTGCTGACATACGATCACGCCAGTGCTCGAGCGGTAAGCCTTCGCTATCAAGCAAAAGACCTTTGCTGTTTGCTAAGCCACAAACTCGAATCACAATGCCTTTCTCAGCCAGTTTGACTTGTTGGCGTTCGATCTGATCCACCAGCTCGCCACCCACACCACCGACACCAACAACGAACACATCGAGGAAGTGTTTCGAGTTGAATAGGTTTTCGTGACACGCTTTGATCGCTTCAGAAATTTTGTCTTCTGGAATAACGGCAGAAATCGCACGTTCTGATGAGCCTTGTGCTATCGCCACGATGTTCACGTTCACTTCAGCAAGAGAAGAGAAGAAGCGAGAAGCCACACCACGCGATGTGCGCATACCGTCACCAACAAGCGTAATGATTGAAACATTATCAATAAACTCGACCGGTTCTAGTAAGCCATCTTTCAGTTCTAGCTCGAACGCATCTGCCAGCACTTGCTGCGCTTTCGCTTTATCTTCAGCCTCAATACAGAAGCTGATGCTGTATTCAGAAGAAGACTGAGTGATCAGAACAATAGATACACCAGCAGAAGACATCGCACCAAATACACGGCTCGCCATACCTACCATCCCTTTCATACCAGGGCCTGATACGTTAACCATGGTTAGGTCGTTAAGTGTTGTTATACCTTTGATCGCAAGATTATCTTCACCAGTATCTTGGCCGATAAGAGTACCTGCACCTTGAGGGTTAAAGCTATTTTTGATCAGACATGGAATGTGGAATTGAGCAATAGGGGCGATGGTTTTCGGGTGCAGAACGGAAGCACCAAAATAAGAAAGCTCCATCGCTTCTTGGTAGCTTAGTGATTTAAGTAGGCGAGCATCTTCGACTAAACGTGGGTCACAGTTGTATACACCATCAACGTCGGTCCAGATTTCACAACAGTCTGCGCGTAAGCAGGCAGCAAGAACCGCTGCCGAGTAGTCAGAGCCATTACGACCAAGCGTGACAAGCTCTCCTTTTTCGTTGCCAGCTGTAAAGCCCGGCATAATGTTCACATGACCCTGAGGAAGGGGGTTTTGACGGAAGTTTTGTGTTGAAATATCCACATCAACCATAGCTTCAAGATGATCACCTTGGGCATACAGATACTCGACAGGATCGATCAAGCTCGCTTGTTGTCCCTTCGCCTCCAAGACAGCTTTCATCAACTGAATGGAAACACGCTCACCTTTACTAATAATGCGCGCATTTACGTTGTTTGGGCACATACCTAATAGATTGATGCCGTGAACAAATTGACGTAATTGAGATAGCGAGGTTTTCACTTGGTTATCGAAAGCTGAACCATCAATATTGGGGAGTACTGCTTGGATTTGAGTGAAGAGCGTTTTAAACGATTCATCCAACTCTTTGATTTGCAGCTCTGCTTCACCATTGCGCAACGCGCCTTCAATGACTGCAACCAACTTATTTGTTGTTTTACCTGGGGCTGAAAGAACAACCGCCACTTCTTCTTGTTGAGCGTTATTGGCAATGATGTCTGCCGCTCTTAAAAAGCGATCTGCATCAGCTAGTGATGAACCGCCAAACTTCAATACTCGCATCCCTTCCTCCGGTATATCTTCTCAAACTTGTCTAAATTCTGGATAAAAAAGCATAAAAAAAGGCCTGTATCTTGTTGGATACAGGCCTTTTTTGTGAATTTCTTTCGCTCAGCAGCCTGCCCCAACATGTGTCGTGTCGGTAATAATAATGGTCGTGGTCATTACTACTAGGCTGTTAGATGGCATAAATAAATATTCAACGTTAATTGTGTTTGCTTAACTCTACGTTTACCGAGTTTCCGATTCATAGTCAACAAAAAATTGTTTGTTTTTCAGTCTTACAGCGATTTCTGCTAAGCAATCTTATTGATACTTAAAGCTAATTGGATGTTATTGCTCGTTAGGAAATCTGTCGCTAATTTTTGTAGGGAGCTCATCCCATCGTCATCAGTCTCACTTTTTACTCCATAACTAGTCTGATCTTCGTCATAAAGCGTAAGATCAAATTATGAAAGGGAGTTGTTGACACTTAACAACAACTTAACTGTGACCTATGTTCACAGGATCGAATTATTTAGAAAATAGGTGAGCTAGCTTTCATATTCTATGCTTTAATAGTGAGAAGCTTTGGGCACATACTAATAAAAAAAGTTGACACAAGGAGTGGTGAGCATGAAAAGAGGGCTTTTTCTGTTGCTGTTTTTTGTGCCTGGCGTTTGTCTAGCAAACGAGCTTCCGCCTCTTCCAGGCAAAACATCCCCTTCTCCTCATAAACTATTTATTTCCAGCGACAGCTATCAATCTGACAGTTTCGATGTTTGGAATATCGACACGGGTTATGCGTACGAACTTTTTGACTCAGTAGACGTTTACGTCGGTGCACGAGTCAACAACTCTCCGACCCAAAACCAAAGCGGTTTTTTAAGTGGGATCAGCTATCACTTCAATGATCGTGTCACACTAAAAAGTACGGTTCGCTCTTACAAGAATGAGACTGCGGAAGGTATTCGCCAAGAAGACAGCAGCCTCGCAGCTGAAGTCTCAAGTCGCGTAAAAATCACTGATAAACTTGATCTTCACGCGACTCTTGATTACCAAGATTGGCAACAAGGTATTGAGGTAGGTTTAGGCTTTCGTTTTTAGAAATCTAATTTTTGCTTTGAAATCAACACACCATTCCAATCAGCGTACACATAATGCTTCGGCTGCACGATTTGGTTTTGCATCGTTAAGGTCACATTGACCTCTCCCATACCTCGCTTCTCTGTCTTAAACGGATTGGTACCAAGTGCTTGCACGCCAATGTCCATCTGAGATATTTGTGCTACGTCGCGTATTGCACCATAGACAATAATGCCTTCCCACCCATTTTCTATTCCGAGTATTGCTAATTGATCGCCAAGCAATGCTTTCTGACACGAACCATGTCCGTCAACAATCAATACTTTCCCCGTTCCATCTTCGCCCAGTACTTCACGTACTTTTGAGTTGTCGTGGTAGCAACGCACTGTGACAATTTCTCCGTAAAAAGCGGTGCGTTGACCAAAGTTCTGCAGTGGCAAAGTAAGCAGGGTAACTTGGTCTTCAAATTGGTCACAAATATCGGGTGTAATGTCTCTCATATTTCCTCCGTGAATTTTCTCACCCAAGCAGTGCTTCGGTGAGTAGTATCCTTTCCTATACGAGTCGAGGCTTAAGGGAGCCTAACTTATGCAACACTTTCGGCTGTGAGCACGCAATAAGGTAAAGTTGATCATCAATGACGTAGTAAATCGCGTTTTGTTGAAAGTCATTCGCCAATGCGACCGCCGCCTCTGGTGATAACTCGACGGCAAAGCTTTCCTCATACCATGTAAAAGAGCTGTCACCTACTGTGATAGGCGCGTAATTAACGTGCTGTAGCAGTGTTTCTAATGCTTGATTGCTTATGCAGTTCTCTTCTTTGGACCGCAAATTACTGTATGGGTTCCAAGCGGTTATCACAGCGTAGTTTGAAACGCACCACTCGGCCTCGAATCTGAAAAAAGATTCTGAATAAGCATTCCATAACGATGCGTCTATGTTCGTATTACTTTTTTCTATCATAAGTCTTAAACGATTAATAACAGTTACATTTCATCAATTGATATAAATCAACAAACTGAATGGAATTAACATTTGAGCATTGTTAGCATGCTGTTAACAATATAAAATCCGCTCCATATCTTAGGGTGTTTACGTTTCAGGCCCCACAGAAAGCAGGAAATGAAAGGTAAACAAGCCCTTTAGAATAAACGTCGCCATTGGATACTGGTGAGTTGGCAAAATTCCATGGAGGGCGGATAACTGAAAGAAGTGTTTTTTTGATCAACTTGATTTATTATCAAAATCACATTACCTGTATGTTATATTTTTGCCTAGAATTTATTCTATTAGCACAATTTTGTCACAAATTTAGGTACCGCCAATGCAAACCCCGCAGATTCTTATCGTTGAAGATGAGCAAGTAACTCGTAACACTCTTAAGAGTATTTTTGAAGCAGAGGGATACGCTGTTTTTGAAGCCAGTGACGGTGAAGAGATGCACCAAGTGTTGTCTGACAACTCAGTCAACTTGGTTATTATGGACATTAATCTTCCAGGCAAGAATGGCCTTCTGTTAGCGCGTGAACTACGCGAACAAGCGAACATTGCTTTAATGTTCCTGACAGGCCGTGACAATGAAGTGGACAAGATCCTAGGTCTTGAGATTGGTGCAGATGACTACATCACTAAACCATTCAACCCACGTGAACTGACTATTCGTGCTCGCAACCTACTTAGCCGCTCAATGAGCTCTAACGCGGTGCAAGAAGAGAAGCGCTCAGTAGAAAAGTATGAATTCAATGGTTGGGTACTGGACATCAACAGCCGCTCTCTAGTTAGCCCTGCTGGTGATAGCTACAAGCTCCCTCGCTCTGAGTTCCGAGCTCTACTGCACTTCTGTGAAAACCCAGGTAAGATTCAAACTCGTGCCGATCTTCTTAAGAAGATGACTGGCCGTGAACTTAAGCCGCATGACCGTACTGTAGACGTAACGATTCGTCGTATTCGTAAACACTTTGAGTCTGTTTCAGGTACTCCTGAAATCATCGCGACTATCCACGGCGAAGGTTACCGCTTCTGTGGCGATCTAGAAGACTAATTGAATCGCTAATACGCAAAGGGCTTGCTCATTGAGCAAGCCCTTTTATTTTGGGTTTAGCAATTAGCGGACAATCACTGAATCTAATAAACCTTGTTAATCTTCACGTACTTTTCCACTAACCAGCGCTGTTTACCTGCGTCGTCTAAAAGTACCGCGATATCAACCGATTTTTCTGTGTCCGCGTCTACCTGAGACGTGAAGGCTACTTCCCATTGGCTCTCACTATGAGTTCGAGTTTCTAAAGAGTCTTCATCCACCCACCACTCTTTTTCCCCTTGCTTGATGATAAGCGCTTCGGCAGTCAGGTTGGCTGGGAGTAACTGGTCTCCTTCAAGGTAAAGTGATCCTTGAATGCTTTGCTCTTGTACTTCCCCAACAGTCGGCATCAGGTTCACCCATAAGTTACTTTTGAGCTCGACATTCACCTGGTTAATCGTAATCTGACTGTTTTGTTGCCAGTTCACACTTGGAACGGAACTGCAACCTGCCATCAATGCTATAACCAACGCCAACGGTGCGATTTTTTTCATGTTATTTCCTTTGTTCCAACCAACTTTTGAGGACTTGAATATCGTTTTGGTATTCATTTTTGATCTCTTCAACCCAGTCTGAAATGTTTTCCCACCATGCTGGCATATCGGGAGATTGCGCTTTCTGCGCCACACTTTGGATACGTTTGAGGCCAATCGAACCTGCAGCACCTTTAATTTTATGCGCTTCAGAAACAATCCCATCTTGATCTTTTGCCGTCATGTTTGAGTCTAAGACATCAATATAGTCTGGCATCATGTCTTCAAACATTTTTATGCTGTCGTAGACCGGCTTGGCACCAACAATGTCGACGTAAGACTCTAACATATCCATATCGAGCAAGTGTGTCTCAATCACAGGAGAAGGAGTCGGCTCTTCCACTGTTTCTGGAACGCTCTCAGGTTGCTCTTGCTGCTCTACCTGATGCGCGAAGAATTTATCAATTACAGACTGAATGGCGTTCACAGCAAGCGGTTTACTGATGGCATCATCCATGCCGTTATCTAAGTATTCACGACGATCTTTCATCACATTAGCTGTTAGGGCGACCAATGGAGGCAGATTGTTATAATGCTCGCGATAATAATTTGCGACATCAAACCCCGTCATATCAGGCAGCTGAATATCCAACAACGCCAAGTCATATTTTTCTGGCACAAAGTTCACGAGCGCTTCTTGTCCCGTCATCGCCACGGTAACGGAGTGCCCTAAGCTCTCAAGCAACGATTTGGCAACAGTGACGTTAAGCTCAATGTCTTCGACCATAAAGATGTTGAGATGCATATTGTCGCGTTTTGCATCAATGACAGGTTCTTCGAGTTCCACAATAGGAACGTGAATCGATACGGTAAAAGTACTACCAAAACCCTCTTCACTAGCGACAGTAATGTCACCATCCATCATATTGATCAGCTGTTTTGACACCGCCAAGCCTATACCAGTCCCGACAGCATGTAGGTTGTCTTTACCTGATTTCACTTGGTAATACATGGCGAAGATTTTATCAAGCTCATCTTCCGGTATACCAATACCTGTGTCTTCCACTTCCATAATAATGGTGGCAAAATCGTCTTCGACATCCGCACTCACCGTCATCACAACGCCACCTTCTTTGGTAAACTTCATTGCGTTGCTGACCAAGTTCCAAATTACCTGACGCAAACGGGTCGCATCCACTTCAATTGCTTTTGGTAAATCACTCAAACGTTCTAAGTCAAAGCGCAGCCCTTTTTGCTCCGCCATCAAAGCTGAGATGCTTTCAATCTCAGCGACGAAGTCTTCGAAGTTAAGTGGCGCAGGTAATAGTTCTAGCTTGCGGCGATCAAACTTATCCATATCGATAATATCGTTGAAGATGTTACCTAGCGTAATCGCACTCACATTGATGGTCTGCATGTGTTTGCGCTGCTCTTCTGTCAACGGACTATCGAGAAGCATGCGACTTAAGCCCACAATGCCATTTAGTGGCGTTCGCAGTTCATGACTGATGGTTGAGATGAAAGTAGTTTTATCACGGCTTGCTTTCTCTAACGACTCTTCATGACGTTTACGTTCAGTGATATCACGGCCAAAACCTACCAAGCCAAGGTGACGACCATCTTTGCTGTAAAACGGCACTTTACGCAGTTCAAAGTAATGTTTGCGTCCATCAGGATACTCTAGCCACTGCTCGTAAGTGATGGCTTGATTATCGGCGAAGACCTTTTGGTCAGTATCAACGATGTGCTCAGCGATTTCTTTGCTATACACATCCCAAGGGCTTAATCCGACTAACTGGTGCTCTTTCTTGCCCGTTAGCTCTTCCATTGCCCGGTTACAACCGGAGAACACACCATCGGCATTGCGGTAGTAAATTAAGTCTGGCGAGGCATCAATAAATGAACGCAGTAGTGCAGTGCGTTCCGCAAGCTCTAACTGAGTACGCTCTCGTTGGAACACCTCGTTTTCGAGATCTTGCATCGCCTCTTCTCGAGCTTCTTCTGCTTTAATGCGCTCTTCAATTTCTTGGTTGAGCTTTTCGATGTTTTGTTGCAGTTGATAATTCAGTTCTTGGTCTCGCGAGCGCATGTCTTTCAGTTTGGACACCAACTTGGTTAAACGCTGGCGAGACTCTTCTAGCTGATCAACAACAACAGAAAGAAAATAAACCGCCCAAGGTGTAATCAAGAGACCAAAAAACACCGAACGGACAATGTCGATATCGTCGACTCGCCCCTTGAGAGCTAAAGTAATCCCCACCTGCACCACAACGGCTAATGCCACCAGCGCAAGGGCCAGCAAAATCGAGAAACGAACAATCCCCAGTTTGACTAGCAAGTCGACATAATACTGGGCGAGATTTTTCATGGGTTTCATTAACTACTCCATGGTGCTGGCTAGATGTTGCCCTTCAATGATAAAAAACGAGCAGACATATTCGGCCTAACGCAATTTAGGTCTGTGTGATTAGTGAAAAATACGTAGTGCGAACTGCGCTTGCTAAACAAGATAAAAAGATAAGTTAACCAACGAACGCACAGGCTTCGGTAAGTTTAACGTGTTTAATACGGCGATTTAAACAATCAGCTATCAACTTAGAGCAAGCGGTCACAAAGCGTTAGCAAGAACTTGGGTGAATACAGGTGCGATTACGTCCATCCGCTTTGGCTTGGTATAGCGCACTGTCAGCCATGGCAATACCCATTTCCGGTTCATCACCATGTTGAGGAATATAAGAGACAAGACCGATACTGACCGTGAGACGTTCCGATGCTTCTGAGCTGTCGTGCTCCATATCGAGTTGTCGAATTTGTTCATGAATACGCTGCGCTACATTGCTCGCGCCTTCCGTTGTGGTATTCGGCAGGATAAATCCAAACTCCTCACCACCATAACGCGCAACACAATCCGAGGAGCGATTGATGACTTTTGTGAATACGGTAGCAACACTGACCAATGCTTCATCACCTTGCTGATGGCCGTAACAGTCGTTGTAATCTTTGAAAAAGTCGATGTCACACAACATGATAGTGAGCGGCAGCTTTTCGCGGGCATGGTGGTACCATAGTACCTGCAGTTGTTCATCGAAGCGGCGTCGGTTCGATACCTGAGTTAAGCTGTCCATAAAGCTCAACTTTTCTAACTCTAAATTGGCTCTCTCCAACTTTTGTTCGGCAAGGTAACGTTCAGAAATATCACGCGCCATTATCAGCACACCATTCGTTCCTGAAGCTTTATCTTTAAAGGGCGATTTCACCACATCAAACCACGTACTTTTGCCATCACTGCTAACGACTTTATCTATGTATCGGACAGGTTCTGACTGGCGCAATGCATCTAAATCACTAGCGGCTAAGCGAGCGTACATCTCTTCAGGAATGACATCTTGAAGGCGCTTACCTATCAAATCAGACACGTCTGAAATACCTAATGCATTAACGAACGGTTTATTACACGCTTGATAGACCATATTCTCATTGAAGATACCGATAGAGTCAGGGCTAGCGTCAAGAATAGTTTGTAAGATAGTATCCCTTTGCGCCAACGCAACTTCTGTATCTTTACGGCGCTCCATTTCATCTCTCAGGTTTTGCTGCATTTTGTGCCACTCGGTCACATCATGACTAATGGATAATGTACCGATCAGCTCACCACTCGGTGACACAAGGGAATTTTGATTCACTTCCAATAAGCAACTGCGACCTTGTGGATCCGTCGTCCACTTGCGCTCACTCTTTCTGGTAGCCTCGCCCATGGAAGCCTTTGATGCACAGGCCTCTTCCCTTCGCCCTTCCCAAAATTGATCAAATGCTCGGTTCGTCGTTAATAAATTCCCTTGGCGATCTTGGGTACAAATTAACTCAGAGAGTGAGTCTAGTGCCGAACGGGCAATCGTTAATTGCGCAAGCTCTTGTTGCTGCTCTTGATGAGTGGCTTGATATGGCTGCGCGTAGATGATCCAAACACGGTGATTGCGCAGCAAACTCTTTCTTCCTGACAACTCCACCTTGATAGATTCGCTTTCAGATAAGCTCCAGTCAAATACCTGCTGGCTAAAATGACGACTAGAGACACTGTCGAGAAACGACTCAAGCTCACGAATATCGAATAAAGCGGGATACAAATATCCCGTGCCTAGAGAGCGAATACCTAATAACTGCATCGCAGCTTGGTTAGATAACAAGATCTGAGCATGGCCAGTATCCAGCACTATGACTGGATAGGGTGAATCCGTTACGAGTTGCTTAAGTGATGTTTGAAAGTGCAAATAGATCAGTGCTAACGCGCACACGCTAGCAATTAATAACAAGACGACATAGCCATAACCGCCTTGACCATCCCAAAGCCAATTGAGTAACTGATCCATCGTTTAAACCTTTAAAGAAAACTGGTTAAAATATATCAGTTATTTATTGAGCGATCTGCTATTAATTCCGGTTTAGTATAGATAAAAGCGTTTCCCGTTAGGCTTCCTTGAGCACCATGTTCACTGAGGGAGCGACCAATTTCAGTCATCGCCAGCCAGCGGTTTTCACACCACAGTGGCGATAACAAGGTAGGTCTACGAGCTGCTGATGAAACGCGATGGTAAATCACGTCCGGTGGTGTCATACGAATCATCTCACTGGCAATTGCGACATACTCTTCTAGCTCTGGCGCCTCTAATCGTCCTGCACGCCACGCTTTCGCCATCGTGCTGCCTTCCACAATATGCAAGCCATGTAACTTAATGCCATCCGTACCCACGGCTAACACTTTTTGCAGCGTCTCAATGTTATCGTCGCGGCTTTCTTTCGGTAATCCAACAATTAAATGAGTACAGACTTTAATACCTAGCGCACGCGCACGCTTGGTGATCTCGGCATAACATTCGAAATCATGACCGCGATTGATGCGCTTAAGGGTGTCGTTATTAGCGGTTTGAAGCCCTAACTCTAGCCAAATTTCATAACCTTGCTGTACATAGTCAGACAGCAAATCTAATACGGCATCAGGCACGCAATCTGGACGAGTCCCGACACACAATCCCACAATATCAGCCGCTTTTAGTGCTTCTTCATACATATTTTTCAGCACTTGCACTTCCGCATAAGTACTGGTGTAAGCCTGAAAATAAGCGAGATACTTCTTCGCTCGATGAATTTCGCCCGCACGATCTTTCAACTGATCGTGAATACTTTTTATCTGTACTTCTTCATCCGCAAACGAAGCCACATTACAAAAAGTACATCCTCCCCGACCAATCGTGCCATCTCGGTTAGGGCAACTAAATCCACCGTGCAACGTTAGTTTATGGACTTTTTCACCGTATCGACGCTGAAGATCTTGGCCGATTGTATTGACCAACTCATGTAACTGCATAAATTCCCACCAACAATGAACCGTAATCAATCTCACTACGATCTATGTAAATAAATTACATCCCTGCAAGAAAAAACACACAATACTAGTCAATTCAAACAAACATCATACGGCTCAAAATCAATAAACCTGCATAAATACAGATAAAAAACGTTCATGTTGCGTAAATGTTAAACTAAAAATGCATAATTAAACGAAAAAATTGGGTCACAACGTCGACTTTTTCATTGCATTCTGAAGTGACAAAATTGTAGGATACTTACACAACCCCGTTATTTTTGTGACTTTTATTACAAAGTACACTGCGGGATTTGTCGGTGTTATCCCACTCCTACCTATATAAATCACTAAATAGTGGCAATAAATAAAGGGATACCACCAAGGATTGTTTTTCTCGCAAAACTTTTCCTGCGAGATACGGAAAGGAATCAAGATCGGTCAACCTAGATCGGTGGCGATAATAAATATAAAGGACAAGACGTAATCAATGGTCTAGGTGGCATTTGCCTGCCTGGTGCTTTTGCGTCGACATTGAACTGGAAGGATGTATCTATGGTAGATAGAGAGCAAAATCCACAGGGGCTATATACTCCTGAATTGGAGCATGACGCGTGTGGTATCGGTTTTGTTGCTCACCTTAAAAACCGTAAATCTCATGAAGTAGTGACTCAAGCATTGGATATGCTAGCTCGCATGGAGCACCGTGGTGGTCAAGGTTGTGATCCATGCAGCGGTGATGGTGCGGGTATCTTGCTACAAAAACCTCATGAATTCCTATTAGAAGAGGCCGTTAAGCTCGGCATTAAACTGCCTTCATTTGAAAAGTATGGTGTGGGTGTCGTACTTTTCCCGAAAGACGAATACAAACGCGAGCAATGTCGTGACATTCTAGAACGCAACGCTCAGCGTCTAGACCTTGAAGTTATTGGCTACCGCGTTTTGCCAACCGATAACTCGATGATCGGTGCCGACCCGCTAAGCACAGAACCTCAGTTTGAGCATGTGTTTATCTCTGGTGGCCCTGGCATCACACCTGAAGAGTTAGAGCGCAAACTGTACGTACTTCGTAACTACACTGTACGTGTTTGCCTAGAAAGCGTTTCGAACATTGGTGACGACTTCTACATTAACTCAATGTCTTACAAGACATTGGTGTACAAAGGTCAGTTAACGACCGAGCAAGTACCTCAGTACTTCCTTGATCTACAAAACCCGACCATGGTGACTGCACTAGCACTGGTACACTCTCGTTTCTCTACCAATACCTTCCCGAAATGGCGTCTTGCACAGCCTTTCCGTTACATTGCCCACAACGGTGAAATCAATACAGTTCGCGGTAACTTGAACTGGATGAAAGCCCGTGAAGCAATCCTAGAATCAGACCTGTTTACTCAGGCTGAAATCGACATGCTTCTTCCAATCTGTCAGGAAGGCAGCTCGGATTCATCTAACTTTGACATGGCACTTGAGCTCCTAGTTCTTTCTGGTCGCAGCCTGCCACACGCATTGATGATGATGATCCCGGAAGCATGGCAAGAAAACAAAAACATGGATCCTAAGCGTCGCGCGTTCTATCAGTACCACGCGAACATCATGGAACCATGGGATGGTCCAGCTTCAGTATGTTTTACTGATGGTGTTCAAGTTGGTGCAACACTAGACCGTAACGGTTTGCGCCCTTCTCGCTACACAGTGACCAAAGATAACTTCCTAGTGATGGCATCTGAATCTGGTGTTGTGGATATTGAACCAGAGAACGTAGAGTTCCGTGGTCGTCTACAACCAGGTCGTATCTTTGTTGCAGACCTAGAGCAAGGTCGCATCATCTCTGATGAAGAAGTGAAAGACACCATCGCAACGGCGCAGCCTTACGAGAAGTGGGTAGAAGAAAACCTACTGAGCTTGAAGAAGCTGCCAGATGCGAGCAACCAGTTCAGCCAACCTTCTCCAGAACGTTTGCTACACCGTCAACAAGCTTTCGGTGTGAGCACTGAAGAAGTGAACGAAATCATCGTTCCAATGGCGAATGACGCGAAAGAGCCATTGTCAGCAATGGGTGCCGACTGGCCGCTTGCGGTTCTCTCTCATCAGTCTCAGCACCTTTCAAACTACTTCAAGCAGCTGTTTGCACAGGTAACCAACCCACCGATCGACCCGATCCGTGAGCGTATGGTTATGTCGCTGAACACTTACTTGGGTAAAGACCAAAACCTTCTGACTGAAACACCACTTCACTGTCAGAAAGTAGAATTGGAATCGCCTGTTCTGGCGAACTCTGAGCTTGAAAAACTGCGTGCGATCGATAACGAGCACCTACAAGCGAAGACGCTGGATATCGTGTTCCAAGCCAATGAAGATCAAGGCAAGCTTGAGCGCGCACTAAAACGTATCTGCCAATACGCAGAAGACGCGGTTATCGATGGTTACTCAATCATCCTACTAACTGACCGTGCAGTGAACTCAAACCACGCGGCGATCCCAGCAATGCTGGCAGTTGGCGCAGTGCACCACCACTTGATCCGCAAAGGTCTACGTGCGAAGTGTGACATCGTGGTTGAAACTGGTGACGCGCGTGAAACGCACCACTTTGCAACGCTACTTGGTTACGGTGCGAATGCGGTTAACCCTTACCTAGTGATTGAAACCATCATTGAGCTTCAACGTACTAAGAAGTTGGATCCAGAAGCGAACCCTCGCGATCTGTTCAACAACTACCGTAAAGCGATCAATGGCGGTCTTCTGAAAATCTTCTCGAAGATGGGTATTTCTACGCTACAGTCGTACCATGGCGCGCAAATCTTCGAAGCCTTGGGCATCCACAAGTCAGTGGTCGACAAATACTTCACAGGTACAGTTTCTCGTATCCAAGGTCTCACCCTTGATGATATCGCCAAAGAAGTGCTGATCCGTCACCGCATCGGTTACCCGCAACGCGAAATCCCAATTCAAATGCTGGATGTTGGTGGTGTTTACCAATGGAAACAGCGTGGTGAGAAGCACCTCTTCAACCCAGAAACCATTTCTCTACTGCAAGAGTCTACGCGCAACAAGAACTACGATCAGTTCAAGCAGTACGCGACAGCCGTAGATAAACAAGGTGATAACGCGGTAACCCTGCGTAGCCAACTTGAGTTCATTAAGAACCCAGCTGGTTCTATCTCTATCGACGAAGTCGAGCCAATTGAAAGCATCGTGAAACGCTTCGCGACCGGTGCTATGTCATTCGGTTCTATTTCTTACGAAGCACACTCCACACTAGCTGTTGCGATGAACCGTCTTGGCGCGAAATCGAACTCTGGTGAAGGTGGTGAAGACCCAATGCGTTTCGAGCGCAAAGAGAACGGCGATTGGGAACGCTCTGCAATCAAGCAGGTGGCTTCCGGTCGTTTCGGCGTAACCTCTTACTACCTAACTAACGCTGAAGAGCTGCAAATCAAAATGGCTCAAGGTGCGAAGCCAGGTGAAGGTGGTCAGCTACCAGGCGATAAAGTAGATGATTGGATCGGTGCAACACGTCACTCAACTCCGGGCGTCGGTCTTATCTCACCACCGCCACACCACGATATCTACTCAATCGAAGATTTGGCTCAGCTGATCTACGACTTGAAGAATGCGAACCGCGCAGGTCGTGTGAACGTGAAGCTGGTATCGGAAGCTGGCGTAGGTACGATCGCTTCTGGTGTTGCTAAAGCGAAAGCGGACGTTGTACTTATCGCAGGTTTCGACGGCGGAACTGGTGCATCACCAATGTCTTCAATCCGTCATACTGGTCTTCCTTGGGAACTTGGCTTGGCAGAAACGCACCAAACGCTACTGAAGAACGGTCTACGTAACCGTATCGTGGTTCAAGCGGATGGCCAGATGAAGACACCTCGTGATCTTGCAGTCGCAACACTACTTGGTGCAGAAGAATGGGGGGTAGCAACCGCAGCATTGGTGGTTGAAGGTTGTATCATGATGCGTAAGTGTCATAAGAACACCTGTCCTGTTGGTATCGCAACTCAGAACAAGACGCTTCGCGAGCGCTTTGATGGTCGCGTAGAAGACGTCGTAACCTTCTTCCAATACATGGCACAAGGTCTACGTGAAATCATGGCTGAACTTGGCTTCCGCACTATCGATGAGATGGTCGGTCAAGGTCAGAAATTGAAGATCCGCCAAGACGTTTCTCACTGGAAATACAAGAACCTAGATCTGTCTCCTGTTCTTCACGTTGAGCAACCACGTGAAGCTGATGGTGTATTCAACCAAGCTCAGCAGAACCACAATCTTGAATCGGTACTAGACCGTAAGCTGATTCAAGCGGCGATTCCTGCTCTCGAGAAAGGCGAGGCGGTGAATGCCGAATTCCCTATCGTCAACACTGACCGTTCTGCGGGCACCATGCTGTCGAACGAAATCTCGAAAGTGTACAAAGATGCCGGCCTACCTCGACCAATGAACGTGAAGTTCAAAGGTTCAGCGGGTCAGTCATTCGGCGCATTCCTAGCTAAGGGCGTGAAGTTCGAAGTAGAAGGCGACGCGAACGACTACTGGGGTAAAGGCTTATCTGGCGGTACGTTAGTACTTTACCCAGATGCGAAATCAAGCATTGTCGCAGAAGACAACATCGTGGTTGGTAACGTGTGTTTCTACGGTGCTACTTCGGGTGAGTCTTTCATCCGCGGTATGGCTGGTGAACGTTTCTGTGTTCGTAACTCAGGCGCGAAAGTAGTAGTAGAAGGCGTCGGTGACCACGGTTGTGAATACATGACGGGCGGTGCAGCAATTATCCTTGGTTCAACAGGTCGTAACTTTGCCGCAGGTATGAGTGGCGGCGTGGCTTACGTATGGGATAAATCAGGCGACTTTGAGTCGAAACTGAACCCAGAGCTAGTAGACCTAGATCCAATCGAGCAAGAAGACAGAGATCTATTACTCGACATGCTAACTAAGCATGTTCAATTCACAGGAAGTGAAGTCGCTCAGTCTTTCCTAGACAACTTTGAAGCAAGCCTAGCCTCTATGGTTAAGGTAATGCCGCGTGACTACAAAGCGGTGCTTCAAAAGCGTAAAGCTGAAGCACAGTCTCAAGGAAACGAAACTCAAGCGGAGGCAGTATAATGGGTAAGCCTACTGGATTTTTAGAGCACGGTCGTGAACTACCACAGAAGATCGACCCAGCTGAACGCATCAAGAACAACAAAGAGTTCGTTCTGAACGAGGAGTTTGGTGACAAGATCAATACTCAAGCGTCTCGTTGTATGGATTGTGGTGTGCCGTTTTGTCATAACGGCTGCCCTATCGGTAACATCATCCCAGAGTTTAACGATGCGGTTTATCGTGATAGCTGGGAAGAAGCATGGAACATTCTAAGCTCAACCAATAACTTCCCAGAGTTCACTGGTCGTGTTTGCCCTGCTCCATGTGAAAGTGCTTGTGTACTTGGCATCAACCAAGACCCAATCACCATCTGTAACATCGAGAAAACCATCGTAGAAACGGCGTATCGTGAAGGGTACGCCAAGCCAAAAACGCCACGTTCTCGCACTGGTAAAACGATAGCGATCATTGGATCTGGACCTGCTGGTCTTGCGGCTGCTGAGCAGCTAAACAGCGCTGGTCATACTGTGACAGTATTCGAGCGAGACGAGAAGGTTGGTGGTCTGCTGCGTTTCGGTATTCCAGATTTTAAACTGAGCATGGAAGTCATTGATCGTAAGATCAATCTAATGGCAGAAGCTGGCGTTGAGTTTAAAGTAAACCAACACGTCGGTGTTGATGTAAATGCTCAGCAACTGCGTCAAGAGTTCGATGTGGTTCTACTGACGGGTGGCTCAACGGTTCCACGTGATTTGCCAGTTCCGGGTCGTGAGCTCAAAGGCGTTCACTTCGCAATGGAATTCCTAGGTCAAAACAACCGACGTGCAAATAACATGGACCTGAAAACGGAAGAGATTCACGCAAAAGGTAAACATGTGGTTGTCATTGGTGGTGGTGATACCGGTTCAGACTGTGTAGGTACGTCAAACCGTCACGGCGCAGCAAGCGTAACTCAAGTGGAAATCATGCCGATTCCACCAGAGAAGCGCCCAGCCAATATGCCTTGGCCTCAATACCCAATGATCCTACGTACTTCGACCTCTCATGAAGAAGGTGTCGATCGTCACTGGAACATCCTGACCAAAGAGTTCATCGGAAATGATAAAGGTGAAGTCACAGGCCTTCGTCTTGCTGATATCGTTTGGCAAGATGCAAAACCAGGCGAGCGCCCAAGTTTCAAAGAAGTAGAAGGCAGCGAGCGAGTGATCCCATGTGATATGGCATTCCTAGCAATGGGCTTCTTACACCCAGAACCTACAGGCGTGCTTGCTCAACTGGATATCGCGCTAGATGATCGCGGTAACGTAGCAACTCAAGGTTTTGCTACTAACCAAGAAGGCGTATTTGCTGCTGGTGATATGCGAACAGGCCAATCTTTGGTGGTTCGTTGTATCAACGAAGGTCGCGAATGTGCTCGTGCTATCGATGACTACCTAATGGATGGCACAAACCTAGAAGCAAAAGCAGATTCACTGATGCTTTCTGCTTAACGGAAGTATTCACGCTTCCCTCTTTCAATGCCATAAATAGCCATCAGCGATATCGATGGCTATTAGCAAAGAAAGAAAACAATTCCTTCCAATCTTTCTATTTTGACCAGCATTTTATGCTGGTCTTTTTTATTTCCCACAGAATCAAATGTTACTTTTTTGTAACAATCAATTTTCTATCTATTTGAAATCATTAAACTATTTTAGCTTATTAAATGGTAAATCGCATATTCACGTGATTATCCACTAATAACTTGACCTTTTTTACAATAAGCTATAGCTTGTGAAGTTGATGAAAATAAAACACTCAAAAAATGTTAAATATTTCACAGCTTTTATTGAATAAATATACACAAAACCATAAAAGATGACGCATATTCAGTCATCACTATCAACGTAAGCAGTGTTGATATATCTGTCGGGATGACGGATAAGCAAAGGGAGAATTGCAATGGCTCTTTATGATCCAAGTCTTGAGAAAGACAACTGTGGATTTGGCTTGATCGCGCATATGGAAGGCGAACAAAGCCACAAGCTGGTTCGTACAGCAATTTCTGCACTTGACCGAATGACCCACCGTGGTGGTATTGCCGCCGATGGTAAAACCGGTGATGGTTGTGGTCTTCTATTACAAAAGCCCGATTCCTATTTACGTCTTATTGCCGAAGAAAATGGTTTCAACCTTGGCAAGCAATACGCCGTAGGGATGATTTTCTTCAACCAAGATCCGGTCAAAGCTCAACTCGCTAAAGACATCGTCAACAGAGAACTTGCGCAAGAGACGCTAACAGTGGCCGGTTGGCGTGAAGTACCAACTAATTCAGAAGTACTCGGTCCAATTGCGGCTAACTCGCTTCCAAATATTCAGCAAGTCTTTATCTCTGCACCGGCTGGTTGGCGAGAGCGTGACATTGAACGTCGTCTCTACATCGCACGCCGTCGCATCGAGAAACAAATCACCGAAGATCCGGATTTCTACATCTGTAGCTTGTCGACTCAAGTTTTAGTGTACAAAGGCCTGTGCATGCCTGCGGACTTACCGCGCTTTTATCTTGATCTTGCCGATCTACGTATGGAATCTGCTATCTGTCTGTTCCACCAGCGTTTTTCTACCAACACTCAACCGCGTTGGCCATTAGCTCAACCGTTCCGCTACCTTGCTCATAATGGTGAGATCAATACCATTGAAGGTAATCGACAATGGGCACGCGCTCGTGCTTACAAGTTCTCGTCACCATTACTGCCAGACCTACAAACCGCAGCACCGTTTGTGAACGAGACAGGTTCAGATTCTTCCAGCTTAGATAATATGTTGGATCTCTTTTTAGCAGGCGGTATGGATATCTTCCGTGCCATGCGTATGCTTGTGCCGCCAGCCTGGCAAAACCACCCAGATATGGATCCGGATCTACGGGCGTTTTACGATTTCAACTCCAAGCACATGGAACCATGGGATGGCCCAGCAGGTATCGTACTGTCCGATGGTCGTTATGCTGCTTGTAACCTAGACCGAAACGGTCTGCGTCCTGCGCGTTATGTAATTACCAAAGACAAGTTGATCACTCTGGCATCTGAGGTAGGGATTTGGAATTACGCCCCAGATGAAGTTGCCGAAAAAGGGCGTGTAGGTCCGGGGGAATTGCTTGTCATCGACACTCGTAAAGGTAAGCTTTGGCAGTCTAGCGAGATCGATAATGATCTGAAATCTCGTCACCCTTATCGCGAATGGATGGAAAACAACGTTCGCAAACTCACACCATTTTCTCAGCTACCTGAGGAGCAAGTAGGCGAGCGCAGCTTTGATGAAGACTTACTTAAGACTTATCAAAAGCAATTCGC
Source organism: Vibrio sp. 11-4(1) (assembly GCF_013048625.1). NCBI lineage: Bacteria > Pseudomonadati > Pseudomonadota > Gammaproteobacteria > Vibrionales > Vibrionaceae > Vibrio > Vibrio sp. 11-4(1). The sequence continues at coordinate 92,215 of NZ_VHSY01000003.1, forward strand.
GATGACGAACGAAGAAGTCGACCAAGTTCTGCGTGTACTCGGAGAAATGGGCCAAGAAGCCGTCGGTTCCATGGGGGACGATACTCCAATGGCAGTGCTCTCCTCAAAAGAGCGCTTGGTAACTGACTACTTCCGCCAGAAGTTCGCTCAGGTCACCAATCCACCGATCGATCCACTGCGTGAAAAACACGTGATGTCACTGGCGACTAGTATCGGTAAGGAAATGAATGTCTTCTGTGAAACCGATGGCCACGCGCATCGCGTAACATTTGATTCGCCTGTACTGCTTTATTCAGACATGCAGCAACTGCTCGAGCTTGGTGACGATCACTACCGTAATACCATTCTAGATATCAACTACGACCCACAAGAGAAAGATCTTAAACAAGCCATTAATGATCTCTGTGAGCAAGCAGAGCAAGTCGTACGTGAAGGCACGGTTTTAGTGGTACTTTCAGATCGCGCTTTGGTCAAAGGCAAGTTACCAATTCCAGCGGCAATGGCAGTCGGCGCAGTTCAAACTCGTTTGATTGATGCGAACTTACGTTGCGATGCCAACATTGTAGTCGAAACCGCAACTGCACGTGACCCACACCAATTTGCTGTCTTGCTTGGCTTTGGTGCTACTGCAGTTTACCCATACCTTGCTTATGAAGCGTTAGGTAAACTGATTGATGATAAGGCACTAGAGAAAGACTATCGCGATGTGATGCAGAACTACCAATACGGCATCAACAAGGGCCTGTATAAAATCATGTCAAAGATGGGGATCTCAACCATCGCCTCTTACCGCTGCTCACAACTGTTTGAAGCAGTTGGCTTGAGCCAAGATGTGGTCGACCAGTGTTTTAAAGGCGTCACAACTCGTATTGAAGGCGCGAATTTTGACGACTTCCAGCAAGATCTTACAAACTTATCTCGCAAAGCATGGGCGAAACGCAAATCGATTGATCATGGCGGCTTGTTAAAGTATGTCCATGGAGGTGAGTATCATGCTTACAACCCGGATGTTGTCGGCACGCTGCAACAGGCCGTTAAATCTGGCGAAAGTAACGACTATCAGAGCTTTGCTAAGCAGGTAAACCAACGCCCTGTTGCCATGCTGCGTGACTTAATGTCGCTGAAAAAATCAGACTCACCGCTGCCACTTGATCAAATAGAACCGAAAACCGAACTGTTCAAACGCTTCGACTCTGCGGCCATGTCCATTGGCGCACTTAGCCCTGAAGCGCATGAAGCACTCGCGACTGCGATGAACCGTCTTGGTGGCTATTCAAACTCCGGTGAAGGTGGTGAAGATCCTCGCCGTTTCGGCACTGAACGTAACTCGCGCATCAAGCAAATTGCTTCTGGCCGATTTGGTGTAACGCCTCATTACCTGACTAATGCTGATGTACTGCAAATCAAGGTGGCACAAGGTGCGAAACCGGGTGAAGGTGGACAGCTACCAGGACACAAAGTCACCGCTGAAATCGCAAAACTGCGTTATTCGGTACAAGGCGTGACTCTGATCTCCCCTCCTCCGCACCACGATATCTATTCGATTGAAGATTTGGCCCAGTTGATCTTCGACCTTAAACAAGTCAACCCAAATGCGCTGGTTTCGGTGAAACTCGTCTCCGAGCCAGGTGTCGGCACCATCGCAACGGGCGTAGCCAAGGCTTACGCTGATCTTATTACCATTTCGGGTTACGACGGTGGTACCGCAGCAAGCCCATTAACTTCGGTAAAATACGCTGGTAGCCCTTGGGAGTTGGGGTTGGCCGAGACACAACAAGCACTGGTTGCTAATGGTCTGCGTCATAAGATCCGCCTACAGGTAGACGGTGGTCTAAAGACTGGTTTAGACGTAGTTAAAGCCGCAATTTTAGGTGCAGAAAGCTTCGGTTTTGGTACAGCGCCAATGGTAGCTATGGGTTGTAAGTTCCTACGAATTTGTCACCTCAACAACTGTGCAACAGGGGTTGCGACTCAAGACGAAACGCTGCGTAAAGAGTACTTCAAAGGCTTACCTGAAATGGTGATGAACTACTTCACCGGACTGGCAGAAGAAGTGCGCGAGCTGCTTTCTGAGCTAGGCGTTGAAAAACTGACGGACTTGATTGGTCGTACCGATTTACTTGAAGCAGTAGAAGGGTTTACCGCGAAGCAAACCAAATTGGATCTATCCAACATTCTAGAAGCTCCCGTCTCGCCTGAAGATCATCCGCTGTTTTGGACGGAACCAAATAAACCGTTTGATAAAGCAGAGCTCAATCAAAAGATCGTTGATGATGCCATGCATGCGGTCGAAAACAGTCAATCGGCAAGTTTCTTCTACAATGTCATCAACACTGATCGTTCTGTGGGTGCTCGCTTATCTGGCGAAATAGCAAAACGCTATGGCAACCTAGGATTGGCGGCTTACCCTATCAAAATCTATCTTGACGGCACTGCCGGCCAGTCGTTTGGCGTTTGGAATGCGGGTGGCGTAGAGCTTTACCTCACAGGTGATGCGAATGACTACGTAGGGAAAGGCATGGCTGGCGGCAAGATCGCCATTAAGCCTCACTTAGGTACAGCGTTCAAGTGTCATGAAGCCACCATTATTGGTAACACGTGTTTGTACGGCGCAACGGGCGGTAAACTGTTCGCGGCAGGTAAAGCGGGTGAACGTTTTGGGGTACGTAACTCAGGTACGATTGCCGTCATTGAAGGTGCGGGAGATAACGCTTGTGAGTACATGACTGGCGGTATTGTTGCCATTCTAGGTGCAACAGGCGTGAACTTTGGTGCAGGTATGACCGGAGGCTTTGCCTATGTTCTGGATGAAAACCAGAGCTTTGAAGGTCGAGTCAATACTGAATCTGTCGAAGCCATTTCATTGTCCGATCTATACATCCACCAAGAGCATTTGCGCGGCCTGATTGCGGAACACCTTGAAGAAACAGGGTCGAGCCACGCAGAAAATATTTTGGCGAACTTTGATGAATGGATTCCAAAGTTCTATTTGGTGAAACCACAAGCGGCAGATCTTCGCACGCTACTTGGTCACCAGAGCCGCAGTGCCGCAGAGCTGCGCGTTCAAGCACAGTAATCATGGAGGATGTTTGAATCATGAGCCAGAACGTTTATCAATTTATCGATGTTCAACGTGTCGATCCGGCCAAAAAGCCGATCAAAGTTCGTAAGATCGAGTTCGTTGAAATCTACGAGCCGTTTACTAAGCAACAAGCCACTGCGCAAGCAGACCGCTGTTTAGATTGCGGTAACCCATACTGTGAATGGAAGTGCCCAGTACACAACTATATCCCTCAATGGCTAAAACTGGCAAATGAGGGACGTATTCTTGAAGCTGTTGAGCTATCGCATCAAACCAATAGTTTACCTGAAGTATGTGGACGCGTTTGTCCTCAAGACCGTCTATGTGAAGGTTCATGCACGCTTAATGATGACTTTGGTGCCGTCACCATCGGTAATATAGAAAAGTACATTACCGACAAAGCCTTTGAAATGGGCTGGAAGCCAGATATGTCCAAGGTGGAGTGGACCGATAAAAAGGTCGCAATCATTGGAGCTGGCCCAGCAGGCTTGGCAGCCGCTGATATCCTAGTGCGCAATGGCGTTAAGCCAGTCGTGTTTGACCGCTACCCAGAAATCGGCGGACTACTGACTTTCGGTATCCCTTCGTTCAAGCTTGAAAAAGGGGTAATGGAAAATCGTCGCCGTGTGTTCACTGAAATGGGCGTCGAGTTCCGCATGAACGTGGAAGTCGGTAAAGATGTACAAATGCAAGATCTAATCGATGAGTACGATGCCATTTTCTTAGGCGTTGGCACCTATAAATACATGCGTGCAGGACTAGAAAATGAGGATGCGCCGGGTGTGTATGACGCGCTGCCATTTTTAATTTCGAATACCTACAAAGTCATGGAGCTTGAGAACAACCAACCGTTTATCGACATGGCAGGAAAGAAAGTGGTCGTGCTTGGTGGTGGCGATACCGCAATGGACTGTGTACGAACCTCTATTCGCCAAGGAGCCTCCAATGTGATTTGTGCTTATCGTCGTGACGAAGCCAACATGCCAGGTTCACGTCGAGAAGTGAAAAACGCTAAAGAGGAAGGCGTGAAGTTTATGTTTAACCTGCAACCACTCGGTGTGGAGGTCGACGCCTCAGGTAACGTATCGGGCGTTAAAGTGGTAAAAACTGCTTTAGGTGAGCCCGATGATGCAGGTCGTCGCAGACCAGAACCAGTGGAAGGCAGTGAACATGTATTGCCTGCGGATGCCGTGATCATGGCATTTGGTTTCCAGCCACACAAAATGGACTGGTTAGAACCGTATGGTGTCGATTTAGACCAATGGGGACGTATCAAGGCACCTGTTGAGCAAGCGTTCATGTACCAAACCAGCAATGCGAAAATCTTCGCTGGCGGTGATGCGGTCCGTGGCTCAGACCTCGTCGTAACCGCCATTGATGAAGGGCGAAAAGCGGCAGAAGGCATTCTTGATTACCTAGAAGTCTAATCACAGCTAACATCACAAAAAGGGTCCTATTATTGGATCCTTTTTCTTTTGTATCCATATAATTAGAAGCAAAATTATAAGAGTAAATACAATGAAAAAAGCCGCTCTCCTTTCCATCGCTTTACTCAGCCTTACAGCCTGCAGCCAAGGAGTCACCAGTATGCCAGATCGTTCTCAATCACCTTGTGGTGACAAACCAAATTGCGTTTCAACTCATGACTCAAGAGACAAGTTTCAATTAGCACCTTTTTTGCTCACTGAGTCCGCGACGTTAGATGCCATTGAGCAAGCCGCGCTTCAACTTCCTGGCGCCAAAACCGCGGTAAAAGAGGGTGATTACCTTCGGATAGAATGCACATCTAAAATCATGCGCTTCGTGGATGACCTCGAATTAAAAGTAGCAGGAGACAAACTGATTGTTCGCTCAGAGTCACGTGTGGGCTATTCTGACTTTGGCGTAAACAGAAAGCGCGCCGAACAATTACGAGAAAAGCTCACTCAAGCTAAGCTCATCAAATAGAAAACTGCTCACGGGGAGTGCTATACTCTCGGCCAACTAAAATATTTACCGAAAGAGAGTGTTATGAAAGTTGGTATCATCGGTGCGATGGAACAAGAAGTGACCATCCTGAAAGAAGCAATCACAAACTGCAAAACCGTAAATAAAGCAGGTTGTACGTTTTTCTCTGGTCAAATTAATGATGTAGAAGTAGTCGTACTACAATCAGGTATTGGTAAAGTTGCAGCTGCAGTAGGCACTACCATTCTTCTTGATGAATACCAGCCAGATGTTGTGATTAACACAGGCTCTGCTGGTGGCTTCGATTCAAGCCTAAATCTAGGTGATGTTGTTATCTCAACAGAAGTTCGTCATCACGATGCAGACGTGACCGCTTTTGGTTATGAAATTGGCCAAATGGCTGGTCAGCCTGCTGCATTCAAAGCGGATGAAAAGCTAATGGATTTAGCAGAAAAGGCACTAGTGCAAATGGAAAACACTCATGCAGTTCGCGGCCTGATCTGTACTGGCGATGCGTTTGTTTGTACTGCTGAGCGTCAAGAGTTTATTCGTAAGCACTTCCCATCCGTTATCGCGGTAGAAATGGAAGCATCTGCTATCGCTCAAACTTGTCACCAATTCAACACGCCGTTTGTTGTTGTGCGTGCAATCTCAGATGTCGCTGATAAAGAGTCACCAATGAGCTTTGATGAGTTCCTACCGCTAGCAGCAAAAAGCTCTTCCGAAATGGTATTCAAAATGCTGGAACTCATTAAGTAAACGACTCATTCATGGAAGAAGTTTTTCAGTCATTTTATGCCAACGGTGCGCTCCTTATTATGTGGGGCGCACTGCTCTTTCACCTTCTTTTACCAATCCCCCGTTCATCGCATCCCATCACTTTATGGCGAAAGTTAGCTGAGAACCTCGCCAACAAAGTAAACAATAATCATAGTTACACACAGAGCCTGACCTCCGGCAGTCTTGCATTGGGCTTGATGCTATTGCCTTGCTTGATCTTGCTGATTGCCGTGGAGCCATTCGTTTGGCAAGTGCCTTTATACGAACTAGTGCTATTGATCATTGCTTTGGACTGGCGCAACAGTGAAGCCTTAACAAAACAACTCGTCACAAGTATGTCGAGAGAAGACAAAGCCCAGTGCCGACAATTACTGAGACCATATCTTAATCGCGATACTGACAGCCTCTCGATCATCGGCATAGGTAAAGCAAGCTCAGAAGCTGTGATTATGGGATACAGCCGCAACGTAATCGGTGTGTTATTTTGGTACGCACTAGCAGGTGGTATTGGTGCGTTAATGTATCGACTAACCACAGAGTTAGCTCGAGTTTGGTCCCCTAGCCGACGCCAATATTTGCCCTTTGGTAAACCTGCCGTTCAGCTGGTCGCCGCTCTGGATATTATTCCACTTCGTCTCTTTGCCATACTTTTAGCTGTAGGAAAGAACGTAAGCAATGTGCTTTCTGGTGTACAGCAACAAGCTAACTCTTGGCCACTACCCGGGCCTGCCTGGGTGTTGTGTACCATCGGACACAAACTACAACTCTCTTTATGCGGCCCTGCTATCTATCAAGGTATACGTGCGGAACGCGCTAAAATCGGTGGACGCATTGCCCCATCGGCTATTCACCTTTCACAAATACATACGCTGCTCGTTTGGCGAGTCTTCGTTTGGATAGCTATCCAAAGTCTGCTTTTAGGAATGATTTATCAAGGATTATGATGAATAAACTATGCTTCGCATTAACGCTGTTTGTTTCGACAGCGACCTTCGCTCAAACACCAGCACAACGCATTGTAAGTTTAGCTCCGCATGCCACTGAAATTGCCTTTGCGGCAGGGCTAGGAGACAAGCTTGTTGCTGTCAGCGAAATGAGTGATTATCCAGAGCAGGCAAAGCAGCTGGAAAGAGTCTCTAATTACCAAGGAATTAAATTAGAGCGCATTATTGCTCTTCAACCGGATTTAGTCATTGCTTGGCCAGCAGGAAACCCGGTCAAAGAGCTGGAAAAAATTAAACAGTTCGGCATTCCTATCTATTATTCCACTACAGGTTCACTGGAAGATATCGCCACTAATATCGAGCAGCTAGGCCAATACAGCGAAACCCCGCAAATAGGACAAAAGGCCGCTGAAGATTTTAGAACGCAACTGAATACACTAAAAGAGAAGTACAACACGCACGAGAAAGTTCGTTACTTTTATCAGTTGAGTGAAAAGCCTATCATCACTGTCGCCGGGAAGAACTGGCCAAGTGAAGTCTTTACTTTTTGCGGTGGTGAAAACATTTTCGCAGCATCCAGCGCGCCTTATCCTCAGGTCAGCATCGAGCAGGTCATCACTCGCCAACCAGAGGTTATTTTTACTTCTCGTCACGCAATGAGTAACGATGGTATGTGGGCAGTGTGGAGCAATGAGCTTCCCGCACTTAGAAATAAACACATCTGGTCTCTAAACTCAGATTGGATTAACCGCCCAACCCCACGCACACTAAATGCGATCACAGAAGTGTGTGAGCACTTTAAAAGCGTTCGTCAAAAACGCTAACGATTTCGTGGCAAATACCGTACAATTTCCGCCCATTTTTTCTCACACTATATAAAGGTACTAAGTAACATGGACTCCATGCTGCTTTATATGATCGATTTGTTCGGTACCGCAGTTTTCGCTATCTCTGGCGTGTTACTGGCGGGCCGTTTAAAAATGGATCCATTCGGCGTTATCGTTCTCGGCAGTGTGACTGCTATTGGTGGCGGAACAATCCGAGACATGGCGCTAGGTGCCACTCCTGTATTTTGGATAACAGATACGACGTACTTATGGGTGATATTTGTTACGTGTCTACTAACCATGCTTGTTATTCGAAGACCCAAGCGACTCTCATGGTGGGTCTTACCCGTTTGTGATGCGATCGGCCTTGCAGTATTTGTAGGAATAGGTGTAGAGAAAGCCCTCGCTTACAACGCGTCTGGGATGGTCGCAGTGATCATGGGAGTCATTACTGGTTGTGGTGGTGGCATTATACGAGATGTGCTGGCTCGCGAAGTTCCTATGGTATTAAGAAGCGAAGTCTACGCTACGGCATGTATTATTGGCGGCATCTTCCATACGATGGCGGTAAACATGGGTTATGACCACTCAACGGCTTTACTCGCTGGTGTAATCTCAACGCTCATTATACGTCTCGGTGCTATTCGTTGGCATCTATCCCTGCCAACTTTCGCAATTAATCGTTAAACACAAATTACATGATTCGGTCATGGAGTCGACTGAGTGTCGGCTCCTCTCATTTATACTCATTTGATTCGCCAATTCTTGTACAATTCGCTAAATTATTTCAACCATTCCTAACTTTCATTAATTATTATGTTGCTTGAAGGTATTGAGACGTTACTTGTCCTCAGTAAAGAAAAAACCATGAGCCGTACGGGCAGCCAACTCTATATTAGTCAATCTGCGGTGAGTAAGCGCATTTCGAATCTAGAGAAGAAGTTAGGAAAAAAATTGATTGAGCCAAGTGGTCGGCACATAAAGCTGACCTCCGATGGCCTCGCGCTCATCAACACGATCGAGCCAACGTTCAATGAGTTAAGAGGTCAGATCTATGATCAGCAAGAAATAGAAGATACTTCTTTGATCAAGATAGACTGCTCTGAAACCTTAGTCGCTGGATACCTCAGTGTGATCATGGCAGAACGCTTTGCCCATGACCAGTACATACGAATATCGACCAATCATACACCACGCATTATTGAGAACATCAAATCAGGTAAAGCGACACTGGGATTCTGTGCTGGTTATTTACCGCCTCACCATGGATTAATGAGCTTTCACCTCACTGATGAACCTTTTTCAATCGTCAGTAGATACCCACTTTCGCAACTACCCAAAGCCATTTTGACCAATGACTTAACCAATCCTGCCAATACTTACCAACAAGCTATTTTGTCAAAATACGGAATTGAGCCTTTGATGGAAATGGATTCATACACTGCGGCAGCACAACTGGCTTTGGGCGGAATGGCTCCCGCTTTAATTCCTAAATCTATCCTGAAGACACTTAATATCACACCCAAATTCTGCTATGACTTTGAAGAACTAGGACAGTTAATTCGACCAATACATATCTGCTTGCGCCACAGCACATATCGTAGCGAACGAGTTAAAGCACTAACAAAATCCATTGCTGATGTTGTTGCCAAAGAAGTTTCGTTGCCATAAGCATCGACATCACAATAACTAGAGGACGAATCCATTTTTGTCCTTTACTTACCACGACCTTCGCCCCTAACTGAGCACCAAGAAAACCGCCAACAGCCATAGTTAAGCCAAGCTTCCACACTGGCAACCCAGCTAAGATAAAAAAGAGTAGTGCCGCTATGTTTGACGTGAAATTGAGGATTTTGGTTCTAGCTGTGGCTTCGACCAAAGAAAAGTGACCTAGTGCAACAAAACAAACAGTAAAAATAGATCCAGTCCCAGGGCCAAAAAAGCCATCATAGAAGCCGATCCCGCCACCAATGCATAGCGCAAACATCGCTTCAGATAACTTTGGTTCTCCATCGATTTTTCGCGTACTTGGCGCGAGTAAAAAATAGAGGGAAATGGCTATCAAAAGAACAGGGATCAAACTGGTGAGTACGCTAGCATCAATAAACTGCACAGCCTCGGCACCGATTGCAGCACCTATAAAAGTGCAGAGTATCGCAAAACGCATTTCCTTTAAGCTGACAATACCGTTACGCACGAAATACCAGCTAGCAGAGAAACTGCCAAACGAACTTTGTAACTTGTTGGTTGCTAGAGCTTGAGTCGGACTCAACCCCGCAGCCAAAAGCGCAGGGAGCGTAATGAGCCCTCCCCCACCAGCCATCGCATCAATAAAGCCTGCGGCAGTCGCAACAAAAAATAGGGCCAACAAAATCTCAACCGTGATTTCCACTACACATCCTTTTTATTTAAAGAGGCATCAAAGAGGAAAAACGGTAGCACTTATTCACAAAACCACCAATGGAAAGTCAAGACACCAATCTATTCCTAATTTTCATAGAATTAATGCATAAACTTGATTCCAAACTTTTATATAAAATTTAGTTGTTAGGAAGAATTGAATCACTGTCACAAATCGATTCCTAATAATGAGATCAAACGCTTACCTTTAAATATAAAACTAGACGAATATAAAAAATCTGTTCAGCATGTAGAGTTTACATTGTCAGCGTTCGAAGTCCGATATCTGAGGAAAATACATGACTAGCAACTACCCTTTATCACGACATCAATCCTCAAAAAGTACTGGTAGTATAAGCACCTACCCACTTTATAAATCAAATAATCAACATCGAGATAAAGAAACCATTATCTTATCTATCGAGAGTTTTGATATCGTTGTCAAGAACAAAGTAAAAGACAAAGCGAAAATAGAACGTTGGAAAAACATAAAGGGAATGTTTGAAAATTCAGCAAACTATTATGCTACAGGACAGGACTTAGTTTTTATAACCAACTTATCAAACTATTTGTACGGAAATAATAGCTCTGTTATCGTCAAAAATTATTCTGGAGCTCCACATATCATACTCACAGGCTCCCCTGCTATGCACTCAAAGCTTTCTGGATTAGGAAAGTTTCTTCCCACACCAACTGTGGCAAAGTTCGCTGTTGGACCAGAAGGGGCATTACAATCCATTAGAAGTGGGGGCATAATAACAATTATCTTAATATCCACATACAGAGTGATTGACTTTTTCCTCAATGACCGTCAAACCTTAGCCAAACTATTTGGTACTTTAGCTAGTGATATAATCACTATCGGGTTATCGTCAGCTGCAGCAGCTATATTTGTAAACTTTGCCGCAGCAGTGGGTGGCAGTGTTGTAACTTTAAGCGCTGGCCCATTATTAGGGGCTATTTTGATAAGCTCGGCTGTAGGTCTTTTATTGAATAGAGAAAATGATAAACGAGGTTTAACACAGAAGTTAATAACCTCTATAGATATTTACTTAAAGCAAAGAGATATAGAAGCAAAGAAAAGAGCAAAAGAAGAATATAATGAGATTCAACGTAAGACTCAAAGTATGATCTTCTCTCAAGAAATACAGCGAGGTTTGTTACGGTGAAAAAAGAGAGTTACGACCGAACGCAAGTATTTTTTTATTTAATAGTTTTATTAGTATCCGCAATATCACTGTTAATATGTGGTTTTGATGGATTGTCAGATTTTTATATTAAAATCTATAATAATGAAAGTTATTCATCTTTTGATCAGGCTGATATTTTGATCATAGGCTCTAGTTTGATCTTATTTGAATGCTCTAGAATGTCTGTAAAAACATTAAAATCAAATAAATTCCTAACTAAAAGTGAGTTTAAAAATTCTAGTAAGGTATTTCTAATCATATCGGTAACTAGTTTTTTTCTTCTTTATCCTTCACTAATAGCGGCAGATATTTTTGCAAAAAGTAACGGATACTCTCTTGATACTGAAGAATCAACTTATAACTTAGTCTTAGAAAAAAGAATATACCGAATAGCTCCATAGTTAGTATGTTTTTAAGCTCAACACTGCTTATTTTAACTTTTGCTAATTACCTATCTGTTTAAAGAATTATGATCGGCTTAATCCCTCAGGCCTACAGGGTCAACTTTGTTGTAGCAAGTGGTAGTACTATTTCTTCATCTTTGGGAATATTGCTTGCCATAATTAGCTTGATGATCTTCAAAAGCAAAGCATACCAATCGTTCCTAGCACATTTTAATACTCTTCACTTTAGAAAAACCTCGATATAAAAAAGCCCGCTCAAATGAGCGGGCAATGAGGTTGTCATGTAAGCCCTGATTAACGAGCTTACTGATTTTTATCTGTTACGCGTCTAGACTCGCTTTCACTTTAGCGTGTAACTCTTGAACCGAAGTTACTGACGCTTTTGCGTCTGCAGTATGAGACATACATGTGGCGAACGCTGCGTTCAGTGTCGTTGTGTAGTTCACTTTTTCTGCCAGTGCACCACGGCGTAGAACTTTCGAATCTTCAATCGCTTGACGACCAGCAGCCGTGTTTACGATGTAGGTGTATTCATTGTTCTTGATGCGGTCAAGAATGTGTGGACGACCTTCGTGTACTTTGTTTACCAAACGTGGGTTAATACCCGCTTCGCCCAGAATTACAGCAGTACCGTGTGTCGCATCCAACTGGTAACCCAGTTTCACTAACTTAGAAGCTAGGTCAACAACACGCTCTTTATCACCTTCACGTACAGACAGTAGCGCACGACCACCTTCAGGATAAACCGCACCACAACCTAGCTCTGCTTTCGCGTAAGCTTCTGCGAACGTTGCACCCACACCCATTACTTCACCTGTTGAGCGCATTTCAGGGCCCAATAGAGGGTCAACACCAGGGAATTTGTTGAACGGCAGAACCACTTCTTTCACTGAGTAGTAAGGAGGGATAATCTCTTTAGTAAAGCCTTGTGACTCTAGAGATTGACCCGCCATTACACGTGCAGCAATTTTCGCTAGAGGAGCACCTGTCGCTTTCGATACGAATGGTACCGTACGAGCAGCACGAGGGTTCACTTCGATTAGGTAAACGTCGTTGTCTTTCACAGCAAACTGCGTGTTCATCAAACCGCGTACACCGAGTTCGAACGCCAACTTCTCAACTTGCTCACGCATCTTGTCTTGAATTTCCTGACTTAGCGTGTATGCAGGCAGTGAACATGCAGAGTCACCAGAGTGAACACCCGCTTGTTCGATGTGTTCCATGATACCGCCGATAACGACGCGTTCACCGTCACAGATAGCATCAATATCAACTTCGGTTGCATCATCCAAGAAACGGTCTAGTAGAACTGGAGACTCGTTCGATACGCTTACTGCTTCGTTGAAGTAGCGACGCAGGTCTTGCTCGTCGTATACGATTTCCATCGCACGACCACCGAGTACATAAGATGGACGAACAACTAATGGGAAGCCAATTTCTTTCGATTTTTCAACCGCCTGTTCCATCGTTGTTACTGTCGCGTTTTCTGGCTGAAGTAGACCTAGACGGTCAACAGCTGCCTGGAAGCGTTCACGGTCTTCCGCACGGTCGATAGCATCTGGGCTAGTACCAATGATTGGAACACCAGCCGCTTCTAGAGCACGAGCCAGTTTAAGTGGCGTTTGACCACCGTACTGAACAATCACACCTTTTGGTTTTTCAACGCGAGCGATAGACAGTACATCTTCCAGAGTTACTGGTTCGAAGTACAGACGATCAGACGTATCGTAGTCAGTAGATACCGTTTCTGGGTTACAGTTAACCATAATGGTTTCGTAACCGTCTTCACGCAGCGCAAGTGATGCGTGTACACAACAGTAATCGAATTCAATACCTTGGCCGATACGGTTTGGACCGCCACCAAGAACCATGATCTTGTCTTTGTCTGTTGGGTTTGCTTCACACTCTTCATCGTAAGATGAGTACATGTAAGCCGTGTCAGAAGAAAACTCTGCGGCACACGTATCCACACGTTTGTAAACCGGGTGAATATCAAACTGCTCACGAGCACGGCGAATTTCACTTTCAGCAACACCTAGCAGTTTAGACAAGCGCGCATCAGAGAAGCCTTTACGTTTCATCTGGCGAAGCACTTCTTTGGTCAAACCTGCGTAGCCGCCCGCCTTGACTTGCTCTTCGAGTTTTACGATTTCTTCGATTTGAACCAGGAACCAACGGTCAATTTGAGTCAAGTTGAACACGCCGTCAACTGACATGCCAGCTCGGAATGCATCGGCGATGTACCAGATACGCTCAGCGCCTGCTTCTTTAAGTTCGTGACGAATCTTAGTCAGTGCATCTGGTGCTTCTAAATCGACCATCTCGTCAAAACCAGTTGCGCCAACTTCTAGACCACGAAGTGCTTTGTGAAGAGATTCTTGTTGGTTACGACCAATTGCCATTACCTCACCAACCGATTTCATCTGAGTAGTCAGACGGTCGTTTGCGCCAGCAAATTTCTCGAAGTTAAAGCGAGGAATCTTAGTTACGACGTAGTCGATAGTTGGTTCGAATGATGCTGGTGTTGCACCGCCGGTGATGTCGTTTTGTAGTTCATCCAGAGTAAAGCCAACAGCCAGTTTCGCGGCAATCTTAGCGATTGGGAAACCTGTTGCTTTTGACGCTAACGCAGAAGAACGAGATACACGTGGGTTCATCTCGATGATAACCATACGGCCATCTTTCGGGTTGATACCAAACTGTACGTTTGAACCACCTGTTTCAACACCAATTTCACGTAGAACGGCTAGCGATGCATTACGCATTAGCTGGTATTCTTTGTCGGTCAGTGTCTGTGCTGGTGCTACTGTGATTGAGTCACCCGTGTGGATGCCCATTGGATCAAAGTTTTCGATTGAACATACGATGATACAGTTGTCCGCTTTGTCACGAACGACTTCCATTTCGTACTCTTTCCAGCCGATTAGTGACTCATCGATAAGAAGTTCGTTGGTCGGAGATAAGTCCAGACCGCGACGACAGATTTCTTCGAACTCTTCTTTGTTGTACGCAATACCACCACCAGTGCCACCCATGGTGAACGATGGACGGATGATACAAGGGAAGCCAACCATATCTAAAACTTTGTAAGCTTCTTCCATGCTCTTCGCTGTATCTGCGCGAGGACACTCAAGGCCGATAGACTTCATCGCTTTATCAAAACGAGAACGGTCTTCCGCTTTGTCGATTGCATCAGCCGTTGCACCGATCATCTCTACGCCGAATTCTTCTAGTACGCCGTGTTTCTCTAAGTCTAACGCACAGTTAAGTGCAGTCTGGCCACCCATGGTTGGCAAAACTGCATCTGGACGCTCTTTTTCAATGATCTTGCGTACCACTTCCCATTGGATTGGCTCGATGTAAGTCGCATCAGCCATCTCTGGGTCAGTCATGATCGTTGCTGGGTTCGAGTTAACCAGAATAACTCGGTAGCCTTCTTCACGAAGTGCTTTACAGGCTTGTGCGCCAGAGTAGTCAAACTCACATGCCTGACCGATAACAATCGGACCAGCACCAAGAATTAGAATACTTTGAATGTCAGTACGTTTTGGCATTATCTACTACTCCGAATTAAGCGCTGTGTTTTTTGATTAGTTCGATAAAGTGGTCAAATAGCGGTGCCGCGTCATGTGGACCAGGGCTCGCTTCTGGGTGACCTTGGAAGCTAAATGCTGGCTTGTCTGTGCGGTGAATACCTTGCAAAGAGCCATCAAATAACGATACGTGAGTAGCACGTAAGTTTTCCGGTAACGTTGCTTCATCTGCCGCAAAGCCGTGGTTTTGCGAAGTGATCATCACAACGTTACGCTCTAAATCTTTTACTGGGTGGTTTGCACCGTGGTGACCAAACTTCATTTTCACCGTTTGCGCACCTGATGCTAGCGCCAGAATTTGGTGACCTAGACAAATACCAAAAATTGGCAGGCCTCTTTCTAGGAACACTTTGGTTGCTTCAATCGCGTAAGTACATGGTTCTGGGTCACCAGGGCCGTTCGATAAGAATACGCCATCTGGATTTAGTGCCAGAACTTCTTCCGCTGACGTTTCTGCAGGTACAACCGTTAAGCGGCAGCCGCGGTCAACCAACATTCGTAAGATGTTGCGTTTTGCGCCGAAGTCGTAAGCAACGACGTGGTATGGCAGCTCGCTGTCATCTTTCGCCTCTGGAAGTCCACCTTCAAGCGTCCACGAACCTTGCTTCCATTGATACGCTTCTTTTGTTGTAACTTCTTTCGCAAGGTCCATTCCTTTTAAGCCTGGGAATTCTTTTGCTTTCGCTAGTGCCAAAGCTTCGTCTAGGTTGTTGCCCGCAACAATACAGCCGTTTTGAGCACCTTTTTCACGCAAGATACGAGTGAGCTTTCGCGTATCAATATCAGCGATGCCAACGATATTTTGAGACTTAAGGTAATCAGAGAGGGATTGTTCATTACGGAAGTTAGAAGCGATAAGAGGAAGATCGCGAATCACAAGGCCTTGTGCATGAATGGAAGAGGATTCTTCATCTTCGGAAGTGGTTCCGGTATTGCCAATGTGAGGATAAGTAAGGGTGACGATTTGCTGAGAATAGGAAGGATCAGTGAGGATTTCTTGATACCCCGTCATCGAGGTATTAAAAACGACTTCACCAACGGAAATACCATCTGCCCCTATGGACACTCCGTGGAACACTGTCCCATCTTCTAGGACTAACAGTGCTAATTTACCCAAGACAACCTCCAGAATAAAAATGCAAAAAAAATAAATCAAACTGCAAACATGCCTTCCTTTACCTATAAAATCTACATAAATAGGTATTTCAGACAAATTGGCGGTATTCTAAAGTTGGACTGGAAACCTGTCAACCTACAATCAAAAATAAATTATCAATTTCTAGCGAGTAAGGTCATTTCGAATCAGTAAGGCTCAAAAAGACAACTTTTGAATGCTATTACATAGGGAGGGATAGAGGTTTAATGAATTTTACAAATTTGAACTTTTTAGGGATCACAAAAAATTATGAGTTTTTAACGCAAACGTTCACTAAGACAAAAACAGGAACACTTTTAACGGTTACACCTAAAAATAAAACCAAAACAGACAAAAACACAACAAAAGTAAGTGCTAAAATCTTCTCTATCAGAATCATTTTATTTACAAATAATTCTATAGATATAAAAAAGCCGGCTAGCGCCGGCGAATAATTATGTATTTAGAGTTCATTCAATCCCAAAACATCTGTCATGGTATAAAAGCCCGCAGGTTTAGCACTCAACCAAACGGCAGCCTTTACGGCCCCATTAGCAAACGTCATGCGATCAGTCGCTTTGTGCGTTATTTCCACTCGTTCCCCGATATCAGCAAACATAGCTGTATGCTCACCGACGATATCGCCAGCGCGAATCGTAGCAAAGCCGATCTCATCTTTTGTTCGTTCACCAGTAATGCCTTCTCGGGCATAGACAGCTACATCATTCAGCTTATTACCCATCGCACCAGCAATAGCTTCTCCCATTCCGATAGCGGTACCAGAGGGGGCATCAACTTTATGGCGATGGTGTGCTTCAACAATCTCGATATCACAGTAATCCCCCATCACTTTGGCCGCTTTCTCAAGAAGCTTAAAGACAAGGTTTACGCCTACAGAATAATTTGGTGCCATCACAACAGGCACTTGCTTGGCTGCTTCATCAATAAGATCACGCTCTGCATCGCTGAAGCCAGTCGTCCCAATCACTATGCTCTTGCCGTATTTCTTACACAACTCGAGATTCGCTAATGTGCTTACTGGAGCGGTGAAATCGATGATTACATCAAAATTATCGACGTCTTTAGCAAGATCATCTGTTAAGAGCACATCGAATTTACCTTCACCACAAAGTTCACCGATATCGACGCCGACAAGTGAAGACTCAGGTCGTTCTGATCCCGCGCTCACTGTCGCTTCAGGATTAAGGTGTGAAGCTTTAACCAAATTACGGCCCATTCGGCCAGCTGCTCCTGCGATTGCAATACGAACCATTGCGCTTTCTCTCCTTCTCTAGATAACGAGGTTTGCTCTCGTTCTTTCGTTTTGCTTAATCTGTTTAAACTAACAACATACTATGGTTACCACAAGCAAGTTCATCGAGCTTAAGCAAACTCTTTTACAACACGCTCCAAGATAGGTACGTTCGCTTCAGGAAAGGTGTAGTCGCCCAATTCGCTGATCTCAACCCAGCATCCTTCTTGACCTTCTCGACCGTAAGGCTCATTACTGAATTGAGATACTGTAATAAAATCAAACTTGAGTGATTTGTCTGGATAGTCGTATTCCAAGTGTTCAAAAGGGGCTTGCTCAATAACTTCAATTCCCACTTCTTCTTCGAGTTCTCTTGTAATAGCAAGCTCAATACTTTCTCCCGGCTCGACTTTGCCACCCGGAAACTCCCAAAACCCGCCTTTGTGCTTATCATCAGGACGCTTCGTAATAAAGATCTTTGATTTGTCTTGGTTAAAAATAATTGCCGCGACTATGTGAATTCTTTTCATGGGGATTCCTAACTCTCAAGACCGTTGTACTTTACTATTGTGACAACGAGCTTCTACATCTCAAAAACTTTCTGACCTATCAAACTTATGGAATTTGATAGCCAAAGAATTTATTTAAAAAAAGAGTCGCCTAAGCGACTCTTTGAAAAATAATCCGACTAACAGATTAGTCGATTTTGCCGTGGCACTGTTTGTACTTCTTGCCACTGCCACAAGGGCAAGGTTCATTGCGACCGACTTTACGTTCATCACGTACCATTGGTTGATTTGAACCTTCTTCAGATTCTTCGCCTTCAGAAAGCGGATTTTGTGCTGCAGCGTGTTGCGCTTGTGCACGACGAGCGGCTTCTTCAGCTTGCGCACGACGCTGTTCTTCCATACGTTCAACTTCTTCTTGTTGCTGAACGCGAACACGAGATAGAACAGTAATAACGTCTGTTTTCAGCGCTTCTAGTAGACCCTCAAACAGTTCAAACGACTCACGTTTGTATTCTTGTTTTGGGTTCTTCTGTGCGTAACCGCGTAAATGGATACCTTGACGCAAGTGATCCATCGCAGCCAAATGCTCTTTCCAAAGCGTATCCAGAGTCTGAAGCATGACCGATTTTTCGAAGTTGCGAAGCACTTGTGCACCCACCACTTCCTCTTTCTCTTTGTACACTTCAACGGCTAGGTTGATGATCTTTTCACGTAATGCTTCTTCGTAAAGCTTGTCGTCTTCTTCAAGCCATTGTTTCACTGGCGCATCAAGCTCGAAGTCCGCTTTCAAGCGCTCTTGTAGACCTTCAACATCCCACATATCTTCTAGTGACTGTGGTGGAATGTACTCATCAATAACCGCTGTTAGCACATCTTCACGGTTTTGCTCGATCATGCCGCTGATGTCTTCAACGTTCATTAACTCGTCACGCAGTTCGTAGACAACCTTACGTTGATCGTTCGCTACATCATCGTATTCAAGCAGCTGCTTACGGATATCAAAGTTACGACCTTCCACTTTGCGCTGTGCTTTTTCAATTGAGCGAGAAAGCATTTTCGATTCAATAGCTTCACCTTCTTCCATACCACTTTGAATAAGGCTCGCCATACGATCAGAAGTGAAAATACGTAGCAAAGAGTCTTCCATAGATAGGTAGAAGCGCGATGAACCCGCATCACCTTGACGACCAGAACGACCACGTAGCTGGTTATCAATACGGCGAGATTCGTGGCGCTCAGTACCGATGATATGTAGACCACCAGCTTCTAGTACTTGGTCATGCACCACTTTCCACTCTGCTTTAATCGCATCGATTTGCTCTTGAGTTGGGTTCTCTAAAGCTTCAACTTTTGATTGCCAGCTACCGCCAAGCACAATGTCCGTACCACGACCGGCCATGTTGGTCGCGATAGTTACCGCACCAGGCATGCCCGCTTCAGCAACAATTTCCGCTTCTTTCTCATGGAATTTCGCGTTCAATACGTTGTGTTTGATCTTAGCCTTCTTCAATGCGTTAGAAAGAAGTTCTGACTTTTCAATCGACACAGTACCAACAAGCGTTGGCTGCCCTTTGGCAACACGCTCTTTAATATCTTCAATGATTGCCGCAAACTTCTCTGCTTCAGTACGGTAAACCACATCTGGCATATCGTTACGAATCATCGGCTTGTTGGTTGGGATAACCACCGTTTCCAAACCATAGATAGACTGGAATTCAAACGCTTCAGTATCCGCTGTACCTGTCATACCTGACAGTTTTTCGTATAAACGGAAGTAGTTCTGGAAGGTAATAGAAGCCAAAGTTTGGTTTTCGTTTTGGATCTTAACGCCTTCTTTCGCTTCTACTGCTTGGTGAAGACCTTCAGACCAACGACGACCTGGCATTGTACGACCAGTGTGTTCATCAACGATGACCACTTCGCCTTCATCAGTAACGATGTAATCAACGTTACGCTCGAATAACACATGAGCACGCAAAGCAGCATTCACGTGATGCAACATGCTGATGTTAGCCGGAGAGTAAAGTGTATCACCTTCCTCCATAAGGCCGTTTTTCACCAACAGTTCTTCAACGTATTCTTGACCCGTTTCCGTTAGGTATACTTGCTTTGATTTTTCATCAACAGTGTAGTGGCCATCACCACGGTATTCTTCAGAGTCTTCTTTATCTTGCTTTTTCAGATGCGGGATCAAAAGGTTGATTCGAGTGTATAGCTCAGAGCTATCTTCAGCAGGACCAGAAATGATCAAAGGAGTACGAGCTTCATCAATTAGGATTGAGTCCACCTCATCGACAACAGCAAAGAAGCGATCACGCTGTACACGGTCTTCGCTACGGAAAGCCATATTGTCACGAAGGTAGTCAAAACCAAATTCATTGTTGGTTCCGTATAGAATGTCAGCTTGGTACGCTTCTTTTTTCTCTTGAGGAGGCATGTTTGGCACGTTTACGCCAACGGTCATACCTAAAAATTCAAATAGAGGGCGGTTCGTCTCAGCATCACGTTTAGCTAGATAATCGTTCACTGTTACGATGTGAACGCCTTTACCAGCAAGAGCATTTAAGTAAGCTGGAAGCGTTGCAGTCAGCGTTTTACCTTCACCTGTACGCATCTCCGCAATTTGACCCGCATTTAGAACCATACCACCGATAAGCTGAACGTCGAAGTGACGCATGCCGTAGACACGCTTAGATGCCTCACGAACCGTAGCAAAAGCTTCAGGAAGTAGTTTATCAAGAGTTTCACCTTTCTCTAGGCGTTCACGGAACTCAACCGTCTTTGCTTTTAACTCTTCATCACTTAGAGCTTCGAATGTTGGCTCGTAGTTATTAATTTCTTTTACAATTTTTCTAAGGCGGCGCAGTGTTCGGTCGTTGCGACTGCCAATCACTTTTGTCAGTAGCTTAGTTATCATTTTTCGTGAATCTCTCTTTAAATCAGACCGTTCCCGATCTACTCATAATGCCTTCAGTCTCTGCCAGTTTGGAACTAAGAATACTGAGATAAATCATTTATCAAAGATATTGAGTTCAAACATCCATATTTCAAGGCTAAGTTTCGAAACAATGTGGCTTAGTGTAAGGATTTTTCATCGATACAACCATAAATAGACGTATTTGTTTGAAGCACTCTGAAGTTTTTACTTAAAGTGGTGACTGATTAGACGATATTGCATACCACAATATGTGTAATCTATTCAGAGCAGACTTTGCTTTTTACCTTGCTACATTGTAAAACTGAAGCGAAAGACGTTAATGTAAACTATACCTTGATAGAAAGCTGCTCTAGAATAGCTGATATCTCAACAAAATTAGATTTTACCTATGCGTGATCACCGTCCAACCTCGACTGAAGATGTTATTGCTGAATCACAGTTCAAGCAGATTCAAGAACATGCTGGAGAAATCTTACAGCTTAACCAAGCTTTGCAAGAGATCTTACCCAAAGGGACGGCCGATCATTGCCGGGTGGCGAATGTTCGTAACGGCCACCTATTGATCGATGTTTCTAGTGCCGCGATCAAAATGAAGATCGATTACGATCGCCTCATGATCCTAAATAAACTTCGTACTCAAGGCTTTGCCAAACTGATGAGCGTTGAAGTGAGGATCAATCCATCATTATACCGAAATCGTTTCGAACAAGACGACAGACCTAAACGTCCACCATTAACAGAATCTGCAGCAAAGTCATTGATGACGATTGCCGACATGGCACCGCCTAAAATTCAAGAGCGTTTAAAGCGATTGGCCGATATGGCAGAAAAGAAAGACCGTAAGTAACCGTTATTTCAATATGCTGAAAGCTCGAATGCTATTAATAAGCCCAAGATTAAAGCCAAATAGCAAAAAACCAGGCATAAGCCTGGTTTTTTATTAATTTTAATCCCGAGTATTTACGCAAGCACCATATTTGGTTCAGCGAATGCTACTGGTGAGCCGACTTCTTCTTCGAATGTAGTCCACTCCCACGCTTCCTGATCAGCAAGAACAGCTCGCAGAAGTTGGTTGTTCAAACCGTGACCCGATTTAAAGGCGCGAAATTCACCGATGATTGGGTGACCACACATGTAAAGATCACCAATCGCATCCAACACTTTGTGAGTCACAAACTCATTTTCAAAGCGTAGACCTTCTTCGTTAAGAATACGGTAATCATCCAATACGATAGCATTGTCGAAACTACCACCCAAAACTAGGTTTTGAGACTGTAGATATTCGATATCACGCATAAAGCCAAACGTACGTGCACGAGAAATTTCACGAACGAAGCCTTTTGAGGAGAAATCAAACAGCAAGCGCTGCTCGTCTGACTCAATAGCAGGGTGATTAAATTCAATTTCGAAGTCCATGCGGAAGCCGTTAAATGGTACAAACTCTGCCCATTTATCGCCATCTTCAAAACGAACTGGCTTTTTAATACGGATGAAACGTTTTGGCGCATTTTGCGTTTCGATACCTGCTTGTTGTAGCAAGTATACAAATGGGCTAGCACTACCATCCATAATTGGAATTTCAGGTGCGTCTACTTCGACAACAATGTTGTCGATGCCCATACCAGCAAGTGCCGCATTCAAGTGCTCTACAGTTGAAATACGCACACCTTCGTCGTTTACCAAAGCAGTACATAGCATGGTGTCACGAACAGAAGCTGGATCAGCTGGAAAATCTACAGGTGGGTTTACATCTGTACGACGGTAAATGATACCTGTATTTGCAGCAGCCGGGCGCAGAGTAAGCGTGACTTTACGACCAGAGTGGAGGCCCACACCAGTTGTTTTCACTATTTCTTTCAGAGTACGTTGTCTGATCATCTGCTTGCCTCTCAAAAATTTGCTACAAAACACGGCCGTCTGTAACGTCGACCGTGAATGCTACCATAATTTTGAGCCATGTCAAATTTATGGATTAAAGATTAATCAGCCTGACGACGCAAAAATGCCGGGATATCTAAATAACCACTTTCCTTCTCTTGCTTCGGAGCCGCAGAGCTTTGGCTCGACGATGCTGGAGAAGAAGAAACTGTATTTGTAGGCTGAGGAGTTACCTGTGGCTTCTCTTGCACTTGATTATTTTGCAAGGTTTGTGCCGGTTTCTCTTCAGCTTGCGTTGCCGCCGCTTGCTGTTGTGGTTGAGCCTGCGGCGTCGGAGCCACTTTCGCTTTACCACCCGCAACTAGCGTGATATCTGGTTTTTTCTCATTGCCAATACCTGTCGCTACAACTGTTACGCGGATTTCGTCCGTCATATCTGGGTCTAGAGAAGTACCGATAACAACAGTTGCATTGTCAGAAGCAAATGCTTTCACTGTATTACCAACCGTCTCAAACTCGTCAAGACGCATATCCAGACCTGCAGTAATATTGACAAGAACACCACGAGCGCCCGCTAGATCGATGTCTTCCAGAAGTGGGCTAGAAATTGCCATTTCAGCCGCTTCTTCAGCACGATCTTCGCCTTTAGCAATACCGCTGCCCATCATCGCGTGACCCATTTCAGACATTACTGTTCTTACGTCCGCAAAGTCGACGTTGATCATGCCAGGTCGAGTAATCAGCTCTGCAATGCCTTGAACTGCGTTCTTAAGAACGTCGTTCGCACTTGCAAAAGCTTCTAGTAACGTGACACCACGGCCAAGTACTTTAAGCAGCTTTTCGTTTGGAATCGTAATCAAAGAGTCAACGTGCTTAGACAGCTCATCGATACCTTGCTCAGCGAACGCCAAACGCTTTTTGCCTTCAAAGCTGAACGGTTTTGTCACTACCGCGACAGTTAGAATGCCAAGCTCTTTAGCTACTTCAGCAATAACAGGTGCTGCGCCAGTACCTGTACCGCCACCCATACCAGCTGCGATAAACACCATATCGGCGCCAGTTAGGGAATCTTTAATTCTATCTCTGTCTTCGAGAGCTGCGTCACGGCCAACCTGTGGATTAGCACCTGCACCCAGACCTTTGGTGATATCGCCACCGATCTGAATAACATTGCCAACGCTTGTCTTACGAAGTGCTTGCGCATCAGTGTTGACGCTGATGAATTCCACACCTTCGATGGATTCACGCACCATGTGTTCAACGGCGTTACCACCGCCGCCACCAACCCCAACGACCTTGATTACTGCATCGTCAGACATTTCCATCATCGGTTCAAACATGTGTTGTCTCCGTTTATCCTGCAACTCAGGTTAAAACTCTTTTTGTATCCAGTTACGCAATTTATCGAAAAAGCCAGTAACAGATGAGCGTTTAGGTTCATTATAATCGCTATCGTCGCTAGACTGCATGTCTCTTGCGTAATGAAGTAATCCAACTGCCGTAGAATGGTACGGCTCTTTTACATAGTCAGTTAATCCGCTGACTTCGAGCGGTTTGCCGACTCTTACTTGATTGCGGAATACGCGTTCCGCACATTCTATCACTCCGTCCATTTGCGCAGCACCGCCGGTGAGTACAACTCCCGCAGCTAGATGGTGCTTTATACCCTCTTCGCGCAATTTCGCTTGTACAGAGTCAATAGTTTGGTTAACCAGTCCCATAAGCTCAGAGTAGCGTGGCTCAATCACTTCTGACAACGTTTGACGTTGCAGACTACGTGATGGTCGCCCACCTACGCTTGGTACATTAACCGTGTCATCCTTACTGACCAGTTCACTCAAAGCACAGCCATATTTGACTTTTATTTCTTCAGCATCGCTCACTGGCGTACCAAAAGCAAAAGCAATATCGCTGGTTACAGCATTTCCTGCGTACGAAAATACTTCTGTGTGACGTAGCGCACCGCCAGTCCAGATGGCCACATCCATCGTGCCGGCGCCAATATCCACCACACAAACTCCAAGCTCTCTTTCATCCTCGGTGATTACTGCATTACTTGCAGCAAGCCCAGAAAATACGAGTTGCTCTACTTTAAGGCCGCATCGTTCTACCGCCTTAATAATATTGCGTGCCATGTCATTATGGCATGAGATAAGGTGGACACTTACTTCCATTCTTACCCCAGATAAACCAAGCGGATTTTTGATTCCCTCTTGGTAATCAATGGTGAACTCTTGCGGAATCACATGAAGGATTCGCTGTTCATCACCGATTTTAATCGATTTTGCGGTATGGATAGCGCGATCCATGTCTTCTTGAGACACTTCTTCATCTGAAATCGTGCCCATACCTTTTTCAATTCGGCTTGCGATATGCTTACCAGACAACGAAATGAAGACTCGGCTGATCTGGCACTCGGCCATCAATTCAGCTTGATCAATTGCACGTTGTACTGATTTTACAACCGACTCCAAGTCATTCACGCCACCTTTATCCATGCCACGTGAAGGGCTACTACCTGCGCCAATAATATTAATTTGACCGTCTGGTAGAACCTCACCCACTAGAGCCGATACGGTTGCAGTGCCTATATCAAGACCAACAATAATGTTGTCATCAGCGGCCTTAGTCATCTGTACTCTCTTCTAACTCTTGTTCAGGAAACCAACCAACTGCGGCTCCTGTATCGTACCTAAGATCGATATAACTGATTCTTTGCGTGTCACTGCCAAGCTTGTTATAGAGCTTAAAAAATCGCTCTATACGCTCAAGAAGAGACTCTTTACCGAGCTCTAATCGAATACCGTTATCAAGGATGATTTGCCAAGCTCGTCGCTCGTTTAATACCAGAGACGATATCGCTAAACCCAATTGCTGAAACTTAGGACTCAAATCACGGTAAGTCTGTAAGACTTCTGGTCCGCTGTTTTTGGGTCCGTACAGTTTCACTTTTTCTTCTTGTAACAGAGCCACATCGCCATCAAAAACAAACCCATTTTTATCTAACAGTTCGTTGCCATTCCAAATGGCTTCAGGTTGATGCTCTGTCAAAAAAACTTTTACTGTATCCGGCCACTGCTTTCGGATTGCGGCATGCGCCACCCATGGCAGAGCTTCGACACTTTGCTGTAATACATCAATATCCTGAGACATAAATGTACCGATGTGATCTATTCGACTAAATGCAGCCTGCACATCGTCAGCTTGAACATACTCCAGTTTTCCCTGAAGTACTATTTTGGAGAGAGGTAACCTTTGGTCATCCCACATCCAACTGATCGCCGAGTACAAAACAGAACTAATTAAGGTCACAACCACAACGAAAAATAACGCACCCAAGATTTTCTCTTGGCGACCACGGTTATTATCCGTGTTTGGTCGCTCGTCATTCAGTGCAATATTCAACAACGTCTTCGTTTCCTGACTTTTGTCGTGTACTTTTTACCCACATAATTACGCAGAGGTAAAAGTCTTGACTTTAACCTTGGGATTATACTGAGCTCTTGTAAACTATCAAACACTGATAGCAATAAATCACAATGATATTGACGCAAAATCGAGATCTGAGTCTTTATCTGTCCTTCGCGCCAACAATCTGTGTTAACCAAGCATCTTGTTTATATTTAATTCAAGACCTGCCAGTTGTTTCGCCACTTTACCAACATCACCCGCACCTTGCGTTAAGATTAGGTCGCCGTCTTGTATAACGTTAGCTAAAACTGAAGGTAATTGCTCGATTTCTGGAACAAAAATCGGATCTACCTTACCTCGGCTGCGAATTGTGCGACACAATGAACGTCCATCAGCTCCTGCAATTGGCTTTTCACCTGCGGCATAAACATCCAACATGATTAATACATCAACTTGCTCTAGCACATTCGCAAAGTCATCGTACAGATCACGAGTACGGCTATAACGGTGTGGTTGGAAAATCATAACGAGACGTTTATCTTGCCAACCGCTTCGCGCAGCATTAATGGTCACATCAACTTCTGTTGGGTGGTGTCCGTAATCATCCACTAACATGGCATGACCATTACCAGTATCAAACTCGCCAAGGTGATCAAAACGTCGTCCCGTGCCTTGCGTACCGGCCATTGCTTTTAGAATTGCATCGTCTTCAATGTCATCTTCGGTAGCCACTGCAATCGCAGCCGACGCATTAAGTGCATTGTGACGACCTGGAATGTTCAGAGTGATATCTAGGTTGACACGCCCTTTACGTACTACCGTAAATTTGCCTTGCTGACCTTCTTGACGATAGTTTTCAATGCGTACGTCAGCATCTTCGGAGAAACCGTAAGTAATCACTTGACGACTAATACGTGGGATTAACTCTCGAACCACAGGATCATCAATACAAACAATAGCTTGGCCGTAGAACGGTAAATTGTGTAGAAAATCAATGAAGGTTTGCTTTAACGTTTCAAAGTCACCACCATAAGTATCCATATGATCGGCTTCGATATTGGTGACAATACTTACCATTGGTTGCAGGTGCAGGAATGACGCGTCGCTCTCATCCGCCTCAGCAATTAGAATACGACTCGAGCCTAAACGAGCATTTGTACCAGCGCTTTTCACCAAGCCGCCGTTTACAAACGTTGGATCAAGGCCTGCTTCAGAATAGATTTGTGTCACGAGTGCCGTCGTCGTCGTTTTACCGTGCGTGCCCGCAACGGCAATACCATGACGGAAGCGCATCAACTCAGCGAGCATCTCAGCACGACGTACAATAGGGATACGTAACTCCCGCGCAGCCATCACTTCTGGGTTTTCTTCGTTGATAGCGGTTGAAACCACAACCACACTGGCTTTTTCAACATTG
The DNA here is from genome assembly GCF_013048625.1 of Vibrio sp. 11-4(1). Lineage (NCBI taxonomy): Bacteria > Pseudomonadati > Pseudomonadota > Gammaproteobacteria > Vibrionales > Vibrionaceae > Vibrio > Vibrio sp. 11-4(1). The sequence goes on from NZ_VHSY01000003.1 coordinate 119,922, forward strand.
CTTGCTTGGTGCCCAATAAATACCGTCGCACCTTTTGATACTAAACGCTCTGTCACAGGGTTTTCTGATAAGTCAGAACCCGTGATTTGATAGCCTTCATTCAACAGCACTTCTGCAATGCCGCTCATGCCCGCACCACCAATACCGATGAAGTGGATGGATTTCACGCGGCGCATCTCTGGCACCATGGCGCGAATCTGAGCTAAGTCTTGTGTATGTTGGATTGTCATCAATTCTATTCTCAATAATTCGTTAACGCTTTTCGGTCAAAGCGACAATGGCTTGTGCGACAACTCGGTCGGCATTCAATTTAGCAGCGCCACGCGCTTGCTCAGCCATCGTAAGTAAAGCTTGGCGATCCAATTGTTGGATCTGCTGAGTCAAAGACTCAACGGTTAAATCTGGTTGTTCAATCATTTTCGCTGCGCCGCATTCTACTAGATGATCGGCATTCAGTGCTTGTTGGCGATCTTTATGCATAAAAGGAATAAAGATCGCACCAACGCCAGCAGCAGAAACTTCAGAAACGGTTAACGCCCCTGAACGACAAACTAAAAGGTCAGCCCATGCATAAGCCTCTGCTACGTCGTCAATGAACTCTGTGACTTCTGCATTTACCACACCATTAGCTTGGTATGCTGCGTTCACTTCTTCGGCGGAACCTTTGCCCGCTTGATGACGAATACAGTAATCACCGCCCAACTTTGCCATCACTTCTGGCAGAGTTTGGTTAAGAATGCGTGCACCTTGGCTACCGCCCATCACCAAAATACGAATTGGGCCTTGGCGATCTTGCATTCGCTCTGCAGGTGCTTCTAATCTTGTTAGGTCTTCACGCACAGGGTTACCAACTACCTCAGCAGCAGGGAACGCGCCAGGAAAGGCCTGAAAGACTTTCTTAGCAATTTTTGATAGCCATTGGTTTGTCAAACCCGCAACCGCGTTTTGTTCGTGCAGAACAACAGGAATACCGCTCAACCAAGCCGCAATACCACCGGGGCCACTCACATACCCCCCCATACCTAACACGGCATCGGGCTTCCAATGCTTCATGTGCGCCCGAGCTTGCATGATGGCATTAATAATTTGAAATGGAGCTGCAAGCAGACGCTTTACGCCTTGACCTCGTAACCCTTTCACTTTGATAAAATCGATTTCAATGCCATGTTTTGGCACCAAATCCGCTTCCATTCGATCCGCCGTGCCTAACCAACGGATCTCCCAGCCTTGCTCTTGCAGCTGTTTTGCTACAGCTAACCCTGGGAATACGTGACCGCCAGTACCACCAGCCATCACCATCAAACGTTTATTTTGTTTCATTAGTTTGTTGTTCTGATTGTTGTTGCTCGCGTTTCAAGCGGCATTCGTAATCGATACGCAGCAATATGGACACTGCGACGGACATAATAATCAGACTGGAACCACCATAACTGATTAGCGGGAGTGTTAAACCTTTGGTTGGTACGATACCAGCTGCAGCACCAACGTTAACCAACGTCTGGAACGCAAACCAAATACCGATACCGAAAGCCAGATAACCGCCGAACATTTCGCCTTCTTCAAACGCACGCTTGCCTATGTAAACCGCTTTTAGCACTAAGCTAAAAATCAACATTAAGACCAACACAACGCCAACAAAACCGAGCTCTTCAGCAAGTACGGCAAACACAAAGTCGGTATGCGCTTCCGGTAGATATTCCAGTTTTTGAATTGAATTACCGAGACCTTGACCGAACCATTCACCACGACCAAACGCCATCAAAGACTGAGTCAACTGATAGCCACTGCCAAATGGGTCTTCCCACGGGTCAAGGAAGGAGGTTACTCGTCGCATACGGTATGGTTCGACTAAAATCAAACCTACCACAGCGCCGATACCTGCCACCATCAACGCGAGAAACTGAGTCAGTTTTGCGCCTGCGATAAACAGCATGCCAAACAGTGTTACTAGCATAACGACGACCGTACCCAAGTCTGGCTGACCAAGCAGTAATACTGCGAAGAAAGCAAACACCATGATTGGCTTCATAAAGCCACCAAAGAAGGTTTGTCGTACTTCGTCTTGTTTTCGAACTAAGTAACCAGACATGAAGATAAACAGCGATAGCTTCGCGACCTCTGCTGGCTGAAGGTTAAACAGCCCAAGAGGTATCCAACGAGACGCACCATTGACCGACTTACCCGCCAAGAGCACGATGATCAGCAGTGCGAAAGAAGCCCAAAGTAAGTAATGGCTCTTCTTAAACCACTCTTGCAAAGGCACTTGCAAAATAACAGCGGAGGTCCCTAACGCCAGCACGAGAAACGTCGCATGACGAAACATAAAGTGGAACGGCTGTTCCGTTAATCGAGAGCTGATTGGAAATGATGCAGAGGTTACCATGACCAAACCAGTCAACATCAAACCCAGTGCAATCCACACTAACTGACGATCAAACATCGCCTCTGGGGCTGGATGCTTGAGCCAATTACCAATACTGCGTTTAACGTTACCTAAACCCACGAAGTGTGTAACCTTTAATTATGCATATTTCTGAGCAAGAGTAGCGAAAGCATCACCTCTTGCCATAAAGTTGTCGAATTGATCAAAGCTAGCACATGCAGGAGACAGCATCACCATATCACCTGGTTTTAACTGCGAAGATACTTGTTGAATCACATCTTCCATGGTGTCGAAACGTATTGCAGATTCATGCAGTGGCATAAAGTCATCGCCATCAGCGCCAAAGCAGCACAGTTGCAAGTTAAGCGTCGCGAAGATCGGTTTTAATGGCGAGAAGTCAGCACCTTTGCCAACACCACCAACGAGCAAGTAGAGCTTACCTGTCGACTCCAAACCAGATAGCGCAGCCATAGTGCTGGCTATATTAGTTGCTTTAGAGTCATTCACCCATTTTACGCCTTGATTATCCGCAACCACCTGGCATCGGTGTGTCAGTCCCGTGTAATTTTTAAGTGCATTCAATGCGTTGTGATAGTCTACGTCCGCAGCTTTTAATAGCGCTAAAGCAACCAGAGCGTTAGATAAGTTGTGCTTACCAACCAACTTAAGCTCATCACTTGCGACAACTCGTTGACCGTGATCGAGTAGCCAAGTACGGTTGCCATCCACCTCGAGACCAAAGTCCTGATTGTCGCTGCCAAATGTCACCAATGGCATCTCTGCGTCTGGGAAGGTTTCCAGATCATCACGGTTCACGACCGCAAGAGCAGCATGGTTAAAAATACGCAACTTGGCTTGTCGATAGTCAGACATGCCTTGATAACGGTCCATATGATCTTCAGAAAGATTCAGAAACGCAGCGGCTTTGAGCTTTAAGCTTGACGTCGTTTCTAACTGGAAGCTTGAGAGTTCAAGCACATACAGGTCTGCGTCATGTTCTAGTAAATCCAATGCAGGAACGCCTATATTGCCACCAACGCCAACTTCCAAACCCGCGGCCTTGGCCATCACGCCAGTGAGATCGGTGACTGTGCTCTTACCGTTTGAGCCCGTAATCGCAATCACCGGTTTCTGCACCGCCCAGGCGAATAACTCAATATCACCAACTACTGCCGTGCCTTTTGCTAATACGGCTTGGATCTCTGATGTCGCTAGCGCAATACCAGGGTTGGTCACGATAAGATCAGCGTCAGAAAGCCAGTCTGTATTCCAACCACCACTATGCAGTTGAACACCTTCCGGCAAGCGCTCTGCACCCGGAGGGTTTACGCGAGTATCAATGACTTTGACCACAAGCTGTGGCTGATTTTTTCTTAGGTGTTTAACGACAGAGAGCCCGGTAATACCGAGCCCTACGACGACAACACTATGTATGTTTTGCCAACGTTCCATATTTGATCACACTGTAAATCTTGTTCTTGGAAAGTGCGATTAACGCACTTTCAATGTCGCAAGACCAATCAGAACAAGAACCATAGAAATAATCCAGAAGCGCACGATTACGCGAGGTTCTGGCCAACCTTTCAATTCGTAGTGGTGGTGAATCGGTGCCATACGGAAGATCCGCTGACCACGCAGTTTGTATGAACCCACCTGTAGAATTACCGACAGCGTTTCCATCACAAACACACCGCCCATGATCACCAACACCAACTCTTGACGAACGAGAACAGCAATAGTGCCTAATGCGCCGCCAAGCGCTAGTGAGCCGACATCACCCATGAACACTTGTGCTGGATACGTGTTAAACCACAAGAAACCAAGGCCTGCACCGACGATTGCTGTACATACGACAACCAACTCAGAAGCATGTGGTAGGTATGGAATATGAAGGTATTCAGAGAAGTTAACGTTACCCGTCGCCCATGCAATAACCGCGAAGCCTGCAGCAACAAGAACCGTTGGCATGATTGCCAAACCGTCTAGACCATCGGTCAGGTTAACCGCGTTACTCGTACCGACAATCACAAAGTAAGTCAGGATAATGTACATCAAACCAAGTTGCGGCATGACGTCTTTAAAGAATGGCACCACGAGCTGAGTGGCTGCAGTGTCTTTACCGTAAGCGTACAATGCAAAAGCCACGACAAACGCGATCAACGATTGCCAGAAGTACTTCCAACGCGCGATCAAACCATCGGTATTTTTGCGCACCACTTTACGATAATCATCAACAAATCCGACTGCACCGTAGCCAAGCAAGACCGTCAATACTGCCCATACATATGGGTTGGATAAGTCAGTCCAAAGCAAGATTGTGATTGAGATGGCCGCTAAGATCATGATACCGCCCATCGTTGGAGTACCACGCTTACTAAAGTGAGATTCAGGACCTTCGTTACGTACCACCTGACCAATTTGCAGCATTTGCAAACGCTTGATCATGATTGGTCCCATCCATAATGACAGACCCAGAGCGGTTAATACGCTTAGAATTGCTCGAAAAGACAAGTATTCAAACAATCGGAAAAAAGACAGGTATGGCTGTAGCAGCTCGGCAAGCCAAATAATCATTAATAATACTCCTTCAAAGCAGCAGCGACTTCAAACATACGTGCACCGTTCGCTCCTTTCACCAAAATCGTATGGTTTTCAGGAACGGCTTGGTCTAGATGCTGCTTGATGTATTCAATCATCTCTTGGTGCGTCTCAAAATGAATGCCTTGGCAAAGCTCACTGATCACCTTGGCGTCTGCACCATATGTGAGAACATGTTCAAATTTTTGTGGGGCAGCATGTTCCCCGACTTGACGATGAAGTGCAAGACTTTCCTCGCCCAATTCCGCCATATTACCTAAAATCAGCCAGCGCTGACCTGGGAAAGCAGCCAATAAGTCAACCGCCGCTTTCATGGCTGGCACGCTTGCGTTGTAGCTGTCATCAATCAATTTGATTTTTTCGCTCAGCGCTTCAACCTCGACGCGACCTTTCACTTTGTTTAAATGTTTAAGGCCAGCGCGAACCTCTTCTAATGTGGCGCCCATTTGTAACGCAATGATAGAAGCTGCGATTGCATTCGCCACGTTGTGTTGACCTATAATACCCAGAGACAGTTCAATTTCTTGTGAGCTTGCTGCGATATGTAGGTTAAAGCTGGCCTCTCCCGCGGCATTCATCACGATATTTGATGCATAGTAATCAGCCGCAGAATTACTTTGTGAGAAGGTGATAACTTCCTTATCCGCCAGCACGCTTTCCCACTTTGTTTCGCCATTGCTGTCTAAATTGACAATAGCAATACTACCTGCAGCAAGACCTTGGTAAATTTCACCTTTGGCTTGTTTCACGCCATCAATAGAACCAAAGCCTTCAAGGTGCGCGGCGGCTACATTATTCACTAACGCGATATCTGGTTTTACTAACTGCGTTGTGTAAGCAATTTCACCGATATGATTAGCACCAAGCTCAATCACGGCATAATCGTCATCCTGCTGTGAGCGCAATAACGTCAACGGAACACCAATATCATTATTGAAGTTACCTGCAGTAAACAGCACTTTGCCTTTCAATTGCAGAATGCTCGCGACCATTTCTTTGACGGTCGTTTTACCACAACTGCCTGTGATGGCAACGGTAGGTGTTTGGCAAGTTTGATGCACCCAAGAGGCTAACTCACCCAGTGCCATTTTGGTGTCCGACACCACGACTTGTGGCACATTCACATCTAAACGTTTTTGTACGAGTAAAGCACCAGCGCCTGCATCCACCGCTTGCTGGCAAAAGTTGTGCGCATCAAAGCGCTCACCCACCAGCGCAACAAATAAAGCACCGTTGTCAATCGCTCGTGTATCAGTAGAAACCGCGTCGATAAGTAGATCATCGTCGAATAGCTCACCGCGAGTGATGTTGGCAATTTGAGATAACGTTACTTTGATCATAAGGACAATCCTAAAAGCTGCATAGCAGACTCACGGTCGGAGTAATGAATCGTTTCGCCATTCCGAATTTGATAATCTTCGTGGCCCTTACCCGCTAACAAGATGATGTCTTTTGGCGAAGCATTCTCAACCGCATAAGACAGTGCTTTGAAACGATCATGCTGCACAATCGCTTCGGCAGGTTTTGACAGCCCGGATAACATGTCTTTTACAATCTGAACCGGATCTTCACTGCGTGGGTTATCGTCAGTCAACACCACTCTGTCGCCTAGACGCTCTGCAATTTCCGCCATCATTGGGCGCTTACCTGCATCGCGATCGCCTCCGCAACCAAAAATAGCCCACAGCTGCCCCTCACAATGAACTCGTAAAGCTTGCAGTGCTTTTTCTAGTGCATCTGGAGTATGGGCATAATCGACCACGACTTTGGCACGATCCTCGGTTTGGAATAACTCCATTCGGCCGAGTACAGGTTGTAACTGACCTGCGGTTTCGAGTAACGCTTGTTTATCCTTACCCAAGCTTAATAAGGTCGCAAAAGCGAGCATTATGTTGGTTGCGTTAAACTCACCAATCAGTGGCGCGTGCAATTGACCTGAGCCAAATTTACCATCAAATTGGATAGTAATCCCCGACTCCGCGTAACGGACATCTGTCGCCCAAATAGCGCTTTCAAATTCAGTGTTCGGTTTGAGTGACACCGCAATCGCATTGCTTAACTGCGACGCCCATGCATGACCGACTTCATCATCGATATTGATAATGGCACGTTCACATTGATGTTGTGTAAACAACCCCAGCTTTGCATTGGCGTACTCTTCCATCGTGCCATGATAATCTAGGTGATCACGACTTAGATTAGTAAACACACCCGCCGCAAACGACAACGCCTTGACACGGCCTTGCGTTAAGCCATGAGAAGAGACTTCTAGCGCGGTGTATGCGGCTTGTTGATTTGCGAGAGAAGAGAGCGTTTTCTGAATTTCTACAGCATTCCCTGTTGTATTCGCGGCTTGCTGTAAATTGTCGAGAAAACCATTTCCCGTCGTGCCCATCACTGCCGCGTTGTGGCCAAGTAGCTCTAGCCATTGTGCAATTAGCTGAGTAATGGTGGTTTTGCCGTTGGTACCGGTGACACCAATCAAATCCATATCTGGGTAAGCATAGAGCTTTCCAGCGATTGCAGATAAACGTTGATCCAACGTATCGAGGTAAATAACGGGAACGTCATCGATGATTTCCACCGTGCTGTGTGCTTTTACATCACAGGCTTGCGCTAGAACCGCATTGGCCCCTTGCTCAATGGCAGAAGCAATGAAGTTACGCCCATCCACAACATGGCCAATCACCGCGACAAACGTGGTTCCAGGTTGAACTCTTCGGCTGTCGAGCTCCAATTCAGAAACAAGAACGGACGATAAGCTAGGGCAATCCACCCAAGGGGAAAGCAGCACGTCCATACTGATGGCTTTAGTCATATTTGTTCTCCGAGCTTTGGCTCAGGTTTTCTTAATTTTGTTTGCTCAGTAAGCCACTCGGCTTACTGCTGGAATTTGTTTTCGTCTGGTGCAACATTGAGTATTTGTAGCGCGCCTTTCATGATTTCAGAGAAGACAGGAGACGCTACCGAACCACCATAGTAATCATCACCTTGAGGCTCGTTTACGATCACAACCAATGCAATTCGCGGATCGCTAACCGGAGCAAGCCCTGCCGTATAAGTGATGTACTCATCGCTGTATCCACCAGCAGACGCTTTACGTGAGGTACCTGTTTTGGCTCCCACTCGATAACCAGGAACTGCCGCTCGACGAGCTGAGCCTCCTTTTTGGGTTACGGTTTCCAGCATGTCCAAGACCTGGCGTGCGTACTTTGCACTCACTACTTGGCGCGACATGTCATGATCATTGCTTTCGATAATATGGATTGGCTCGTATTTGCCGAGATTTCCAAGCGTCGCATAGGCATGCGCTAACTGGATTGGCGTTATCGATAGACCATAACCAAACGCAATAGTGGCACGTTCAATAGGAGACCATCGCGTTCGTGTCGGGAAGATACCAGTCACTTCCCCAACGAGGTTCAGACCAGAAAGCTCACCAAAACCCACAGAGCTGTACAGACCGAGCAGCGCCTCTACTGGCATTTGCATTGCCAGCTTCGTCACACCGATGTTACTCGATTTTTTGAGGATCGTGGTCAAGCTCGCTTTACCCACGCGGGATACATCTCTTACTCGGCTACCACCTAAACGAAGTACACCATTACCGGTATCTACGACGGTATCTTTATCGGCTACCCCATTTTCTAAGGCGGCTAAAATAACGAAAGGCTTAATGGTGGAGCCTGGCTCCATCGAGTCCGTGATCACTCGGTTACGCATTTTATAGCTTTGCCAGTCGCTACGATTGTTAGGGTTGTAGGAAGGCGCATTCACCATGGCCAATACGGCGCCGGTTTTCACGTCCAACATAACAACGGAGCCTGACGTGGCGCGATGGTCCGCAACGGCTTGTTTAATCGCACGATAAGCAATCGCCTGTAGGCGCTGGTCGATTGTCAACTGGAGTGACTTACCTTCTTGCTTGTCTTGCCACGCAATGTTTTCTACGACGCGACCATAACGGTCTTTACGAATGGTTTTCTTACCTGCGGCGCCAGTAAGCCACTCATCGTAGCTACGCTCAACACCCTCTAGACCATGCCCATCAATCCCCGTCACCCCAACTAAGTGAGCACTAACCTCACCGGCAGGATAGTAACGACGAGATTCTGACTTAAGACCCACACCAGGCAGCTTTAGCTCACGAATATAGTTCGCCATGGCTGGACTCACTTGGCGCTGCAAGTAAATAAAGCGGCGCTTTTCATTGTGCTTGATCTTGTCTATCAACCCTTGTCGGTCAACACCAAGAACATCCGCTAATGCATACCAACTCTTGGTCTGGCTTAAGGCATTTTCTTTAAATATCGTCGCGGGATCCGCCCAAACGGCCTCAACAGGCACACTGACAGCGAGCGGCTCACCATTTCGGTCCGAAATAATACCGCGTGCAGAAGGAATGGATTTCACACGAACCGAGCGTAGGTCACCTTGTTTAATCAGGTTATCCGGTTCAATGATTTGAATATAGGCTACGCGCGCCACCAAAAGTGCAAATGCACAAAAGACAAAAAACAGTAATAGATGGAAGCGCCAACGAATCAGAAAGGATTCTTCAACCGCCACTTTCACTGCTTTTTTCTCGGTTTTCGTATCCCCCGAAGCGTTTTTTTCTTTCGCGACAGGTTTACGCTTGTTGCTTGGTTTCGTGTTGGTTTTCTTTCTAATCATTTGAGCGTGACAACCACTTCTTTATCGCCATCAGGTCGTTTCATTTCAAGTTCTTTTTTGGCAAGGTCTTGAACACGACTGTGTTCCGCGAGGGCCGTTTCTTCCAACATCAGGTTGCGCCATTCGCTATCTAAACGCTCTCGTTCAACCAAAGTGTGATCTTTTTCGGTGATCGCTTGACGCGCATGGTGGGTAGCAAATACCACTCCCATTGCCGATGCCACGATCAATAGCAACAACACTAATGGCCAGCGACCAACGGTGATAAGATCCGTTGCAATCAACTTAGCAAGGTTAGGAGTGGGTTTCGTCATAATAATTAAAGCTTTTCTGCAATTCTTAGCACAGAGCTGCGCGAACGAGGGTTCATTTCAATTTCTTGTTTGCTTGGCTTAATCGCTTTGCTCACCGCTTTCATATTCGCACTACCAAGAGCACGAATTTGCTCTTCAGTCATTGGAATGCCGTGTGGCACTTCAGGTCCTTTGCTCTCTTTACGGATAAAACGTTTGACCATACGGTCTTCCAGAGAGTGGAAACTGATGACAGATAAACGACCTTCAGGAGCCAGAATGCTTGCCGCACCTTTTAGTGCCGTATCAATTTCTTCTAACTCACTGTTGATGTAAATACGAAATGCCTGGAACGCACGAGTCGCAGGGTGTTTTTTCTCTTTAAAGCTTTTGGGTGCAGCATCTGAGATCAGCTTCGCGAGCTGGCCAGTACGTACCAGTGGTTCATTTTCTTCGTCTTCACGGTAGGCAACAATCGCTTTGGCAATGCGGCGCGCGTGTTTGTCTTCACCAAACTCACGAATCACCCAAGTAATATCATCTAAGTCAGCTTCCATTAGCCATTGAGATACGGGAATACCTGATGTTGGGTCCATACGCATATCTAGCGGGCCGTCTTTCATAAAGCTAAAGCCACGCTCTGCGTCGTCTAACTGCGGAGAAGAAACACCTAAATCCAGTAGAACGCCATCAACTTTGCCAACCAAGTCATACTCTTCAGCATACTCAGCAATACCAGAAAATGGACCATGAATGATGGTGAAGCGAGGATCATTGATTTTGCCTGCTTCAGCTATCGCTTGAGGGTCACGATCGATACTGTACAGTCGGCCGTTTTCGCCGAGTTTAGATAAAATAGTCCGGCTGTGACCGCCACGGCCAAATGTTCCATCGATATAGATACCGTCAGGTTTGATAGCTAAGCCATCAATGGATTCATTTAATAACACGGAAATATGTTGGAAGGTTTCGGTCATAGCTTTCTCGTTGAATGATCTTGAAGCGATTTTAAGATATGTTGCTCTCTCATGCTGAATATTTATAGCAAAAGATCAACCTACCATAGTGTACTGATTTCCCACATCATCGCCACCTCAAGTCTAAAGTCAGACGTGATTTAACGCCAAGTTTATTGGTAATGACAGGGTTTGCGTCAATAAAATGCAAAAAACCCATCACTACAAAAAGTAGTGATGGGTCTCGAATAGTTGGAGTCGACACATAAGCCGGGTTCTGTTCCGCTTGCGCGGCGGTAGCCATTCGTCTAGGCCAGCAATCGCTCACTGGCTCAAGCAACCTACCCGCCTCCTTACGCGAGCAACGCAATGTGGAGGCCTATTTGGTCTTGCTCCGGGTGGAGTTTACCCTGCAACGAACTATTGCTAGTCGTCCGGTGCGCTCTTACCGCACCCTTTCACCCTTACCTGTGCCCTAGGGCCATCGGCGGTCTTCTCTCTGCTGCACTTGTCGTAGGCTTGCGCCCCCCAGGCGTTACCTGGCACCCTGCTCTATGGAGCCCGGACTTTCCTCCCCTTTACCAGTCTCCCGAAGGACGTCAACGTCAGTCTCCCAAAGGACTTCAACGTCAGTCTCCCGAAGGACATCAGTAAAGCAGCGACTACCCAGTCAACTCCGAGGGCGGATTGTATAGAGTTATCTACTCAGAGTCTAGTGAGATCACAGATATGATGAAATGAATGCATTGAGTGGTGTTTTTTTAACCTAACCATCAAGCATTGAGCCTAAAAAAGGCCGATATTTTCACATCGACCCGCTTTACCATGTGTCTCGTTAGCCGTGCTTAGTCTAAGTTTTCTAAGCCCCACTTATACAACGCATTCTTCTTCAAGTTATGAATTTCTGCCACCAAAGCCGCTGCTTTTTTCAAAGGCAGCTCTTTGGTTAAAATCCCTAATGTACGCAAGGCATCATCTGGCAGTGAATCGTCCGCGGTTTCACGATGACCATGTACCAACAATACCATTTCGCCACGCTGTTGGTTATCGTCATTTTTCACCCACTCAATTAACTCGCCTAATGGCATACCTTGAATGGTTTCAAAAGTTTTCGTTAGTTCTCTCGCCAACACGACTTCTCTATCTGGGCCAAGAACGTCTAACATGTCTTGTAGAGAGTCCAAAATACGGTGCGGTGACTCGTAAAAAATACACGTACGCTCTACCGAAGCAATCTCTAGGAATTTATCCTTACGGCCTTTGCTTTTCGGTGGTAAAAAGCCTTCGAAGCTAAAGCGATCGGATGGCAAGCCTGATGCACTTAACGCCGTAATGACCGCGCAAGCACCAGGAAGCGGCACAACTCTAACGCCCGCTTGACGACATTTTGTCACCAAATGGTATCCTGGGTCGCTGATAAGTGGCGTACCAGCGTCAGAAACTAACGCTATAGACTGACCGGAAAGCAGCTTTTCTACCAAAACCTGTGCTTTTTGCTGCTCATTATGATCATGCAGAGCAAAAGTTTTGGTTTGAATATTGAAGTGAGACAGTAATTTACCCGTATGTCGAGTATCCTCAGCAGCAATGATGTCCACCGTCGACAGAATTTCGATAGCACGTTGGGTGATATCCGCTAAATTTCCGATTGGAGTCGGTACGATATAGAGAGTTGGCCCCTCATTCGGCAACTTATTTTTATCTGTCATTTGTTTACCATCACTTCAACGATTAATATAGAGACAATTTTGTACAAAATTATAGAGAACTCACGGCAATGATTAACCATAAGAGACTCAGTGTACCACGCATACTTACTCCTGTTGCACTAGCAATTACGCTCGCCGCCTGTTCTTCAGGTCCAAGACAGCCTGATGGCGTTGATGTAACACTTGAGCCTACTCAGTCTGTTCAGAACTATATGATCCAAGCTGATAGCACGGAAGGCAGTTTACAAAATGACTGGTTGATCATGGCAACCAAAGCCGCTATTCAAGCGAACCAGTTTGATCAAGCAGAACTGTTGATCAAACGTCTGGCTCGACAACAGTTGACCGAAGTTCAGCAAGCGGAGTGGCAACTGGCGCGTGCGACCATACAGCAAAAGCAAGGTAATTACTCGCAGTTGCTGCAATTGTTAAACTTTAAACCTTGGTGGAAATTGCCAAACGAGCAATGGAAAGACTATTACTTGATGCGTGCCGACGCTTATCAAGGCCTTAACCAAGCGTTTGAAGCAAACCGCCAGCTGGTTGCATTTGGTCAATACGCCTCGTCAGCAGAGCAGAGGGAAATCTCTAGCCGTATTTGGATGAACTTTGGCAGCTACTCAGAATATGAACTCACCTCATTAGAAACAGAGCCGAATGAGGATGTTCTAGACGGCTGGCTTCAGCTGGCTGTTTATGCAAAAACGCTATCGGGCAACCTGTCCCAACTTAAAAATACGCTAGAGCGCTGGTTAAGCGAAAACCCTTCGCACCCTGCTGCTATCTATACACCAGAAGAGATTCAAAACATTCTCTCTCTTGATATCGTGAAGCCAAACAATACTGCTTTATTGCTGCCGCTGACGGGTAAGTTCTCGCCACAAGCGCAATTAATTCGTGATGGTTTTGTGTTTGCGATGATGAATGATCGTAATCGAGATCCTAGTGCAACACTTACGGTGATTGACACCAATGCGTATAACGCTGACCAAATTAAACAACGCTTGATCAATGAAAACATCGATTTTGTTGTTGGCCCTCTAGAAAAAGAGAACGTGGAGTTGTTGCACACAACCATGGATGGCTCAGCAAATGGCCCTACCATTCCAGCCCTTGCGCTAAATATCCCCGAGGATGTGCAACCAGATAGCAATATTTGCTACTTGGCATTATCACCGGAACAAGAAGCCGCACAAGCTGCAAAACACTTGTTCAGCGAAGGCTACAACTTCCCTCTTATTCTTGCACCAAAAGGCAGCTTTGGAGAGCGTGTAACTGAGGCTTTCAACAAAGAATGGCGAAAGTACAGCTCTAACAAAGTCGCAGCAAGTTACTTTGGTGACAAGCGCCAACTTCAAAAAGACATCAATGAAGTATTTGGCCTGCAAGAGAGCAAGCAGCGTATCGCCCAGATGCAATCATTAATGCGAATTAAGCTTGAAACACAGCCACGTAGCCGTCGTGATGTTGATGCGGTTTATATCGTAGCTAGAAGCACTGAGCTGACTTTGATCAAGCCGTTTATCGAAGTAGCGATTAACCCTGATGCGAAAGCACCACAAATCTTCTCTAGTTCGCGTAGCAACAGTGGCGGCGCGACATACGAAGATCTAACAGGCATCATCTACAGCGACATTCCATTGCTGATTGACCCAGATCCTAGCGTGACCGCTGAAATGAACGAGCTTTGGTCAGAGCAATCTAACATGGAAAAACGTTTGAAAGCACTCGGTATGGATGCATATAAATTGATCGGTGAACTTCCACAAATGAAGGTCGTTCCTGGTTACTCAGTCGGTGGCCAAACCGGTATTTTAAGTATCGACAACAACTGTGTTGTACAGCGTGAATTGAGCTGGGCTGAGCGTGGGGCTCTTTAGTAAGCGCCAAATCGGAAATCAATATGAAGCTCTGGCGAAGCACTATTTGCAACGCCAGGGCTTGCGCTTTATTGAACAAAATTTCCTGACCAAGGTCGGTGAGATTGATTTAATCTTCCAACAAGGTGAAACTATCGTGTTTGTTGAAGTCAAATATCGTAAGAACGATCACTTTGGCTCAGCAGCAGAAATGGTAACGCACGCAAAAATGCGCAAGCTAATCAAAACTGCACAAGTTTGGCTTAGCCAACAAAAGCGCTTAAAACACAATATCGATTATCGGTTTGATGTCATCGCTATTCATGACAATGGGCGAGATATCAACTGGATAGAAAACGCAATCTCTGAAGGATAAGCGATGCTAGACAGCATTAAAGACAGCTTTACAGAAAGTATTCAAATTCAAATCGCAGCAGCAGAGGCGCTGCCCGATGCCATTACTCACGCGGCCCAAGCGATGGTCTCAAGCTTGCTCAATGGCAACAAAATTTTATGTTGTGGTAATGGCGGCAGTGCTTCAAACGCTCAACAATTTGTTTCTTGTCTTTTAAACCGTTTTGAAACTGAGCGCCCTAGCCTACCTGCAATGGCCTTAACAGCCGATAATACAACCCTGACCGCTGTTGCAAACGACTACCACTACCAGGAAATTTTCTCAAAACAGGTACGAGCGTTTGGCCAGCCAGGCGACATTCTGCTTGCCATGTCGACTAGCGGTAACAGCAAAAATATTATCAAAGCGATGGAAGCGGCCGTAACTCGAGACATGACGATTATCGCGCTAACAGGCAAAGATGGCGGTGAGATGGCAGGACTGCTTGGTGAGAACGACGTCGAAATTCGCATTCCATCACACCGCACTGCACGTATTCACGAAGTACATATGGTGACACTCCATTGTCTTTGTGATCTTATTGACCAGGTGCTTTTCCCTGCTCATGAAGAGTAACCAAGACTGAGGGTCAGAATTATGATACGTAGCCTCGTTATCTTATTAACAGCATTGAGTTTAAGTGGTTGCGCTGGCTTGTTTATCGCTGGCGCTGCAACCACAGCAAATATTGTCACGGACACACGCAGTACAAAACAAATTTGGCAAGACAACAACATCGAATTCGAAGTTGCGGCGATCGGTAATAAGGCGCCGTTTAAAGGTGAAGTTCGTGTGGTTGCCAGCTCCTACAACGGTACGGTTGTTCTTATGGGTCAGGCTCCAACGCAAGACCTTATTCATGCTTTAGAGCGAAGAGCTCGAGAAGTTAGTGGTGTGAAAGTCATACACAATCAAATCAAACAAAAAGAGCCACTCACTGTCACTCAAATTAGCAACGACAGTTGGATCACAACCAAAGTAAAATCAGCCTTGCTGACCGACTCTGAACTCAATGGCGTTAAGGTTAAAGTGATCACTGAAGACGGCGACGTTTTTCTGTTTGGTTATGTCACACCAGAGCAAGGCGAGCGAGCGACAGAAATCGCGCGTAATATCTCTGGCGTAAAACAAGTCATTAAAGGGTTCCAATATGGCGAAATGGAACCTGTTGAAGTGGACTTACCGAGTGACGGTGTACAAACAATAGAAAGTGAGACAAACGCGGAAAATGAAGCCAACGTCGAAGCATTTACGATTGAGTAATTGCGAAACATCACTTGAAAACACGTCAAGACACTAAAAAGAAAAAAAGCAGCGTTACGCTGCTTTTTTATTATTTAATCACTCTTAAGCTTGGTTTGCCTTTTGGTCGAGGAGCATCGTCCTCTTCGGCATCCGAATCAGAGGCTAACTCAGAAGGCTCATCGCTAACCGTTGTAAACGATGGGGATGATTCTTCCTCGGTCATCGCTTCTTCTTCGATGTGAGTGTACGCTTCTTCTGGTTCAAACATAGTACCAGCACCATTTTCACGGGCGTAAATCGCTTGGACAGCATACACAGGCACAATTACTGAGTGTGGACGGCCGCTAAAGCGAGCATGGAAGGTAATCGCATCATTACCTAACTCAAGATTACCCACCGCACGTGGTGCAATATTCAAAATAATTTGACCATCTTGAATAAACTCAACCGGTACACGTACGCCCGGCATCGTTGCATCCACCACCAAGTGAGGAGTCAAGTCATTGTCTACTAGCCAATCGTAAAATGCACGAAGCATATACGGACGGCGAGCAGTCATTTTTGCAATATCCATAACGTGTTTAAAATCACTTAGCGAACTAGGCGCATTTCACGTTCAGCTTCAGTTAAAGAAGCAAGGAACGAATCACGTTCAAATACGCGGTTCATGTACACCTTGATTTCTTTTGAACCAGGGCCAACCAGATCGATACCAAGTTGAGGCAGACGCCACAATAATGGAGCTAGGTAACAGTCGATCAAGCTGAATTCTTCGCTCATGAAGTACTCATATTCAGCAAAAATTGGCGCTAATGTTAGAAGATCATTACGCAGCTTTGTGCGTGCTTTTTCTGATTCTTCCGCATTACCTTTCATCACTTTTTCAGCGAGTGAATACCAGTTGCGTTCGATACGGTACATCATCAAGCGGCTGTTGCCACGAGCAACAGGGTAAACCGGCATTAGAGGTGGATGAGGGAAACGCTCGTCCAAGTACTCCATGATGATTTTTGAATCGTAAAGAGCTAGCTCACGGTCAACAAGAGTTGGCACTGATTTATATGGGTTTAGCTCAACAAGCTCAGCAGGAAGGTTTGCTTCGTCAACAAGCTCAACTTCAACACTTACGCCTTTTTCAGCTAGTACAATGCGAACCTGATGGCTATACAAATCTGATGCACTTGAGAAAAGAGTCATCACAGAACGTTTATTGGCAGCTACAGCCATGGAGCCCTCCAGTACACTTACAAATAAAAACAATGGAGGCTAAGCCTCCATTGTACATCAATTAAAATTGGGAATTAGCACGGTATTTTAGCACAATTAATGCACATCGCGCCAATACTCTTTCTTGAGCATCACGACAACGATGGTTAGAAGCACTAAGAAGCCCATTACCCACCAACCTAAAGCATGACGCTCAAGCTGCACTGGGTCACCTGAATAAACCAAGAAGTTCACTAGGTCACCAACCGCTTTGTCGTATTCGCCTTCGCTCAGCTCACCCGTACCATCTGTTTCAGTACCAACAACAACTTGTACTTCTTCGCCATCTACGATTTTCGTATCGTAAATCGGCGTCGGGATACCTTGTAGCTCTTCGAGCACATGTGGCATACCAACACTCGGGAAGACAATGTTGTTCACGCCGAATGGACGAGATGGATCAACATAGAAAGAGCGTAAGTAAGTGTATAACCAATCAGCACCACGAACTCGTGCAACCAACGTAAGATCTGGTGGTGGAGCACCAAACCAGTTTGCCGCTTGCTTCGGTGGCATTGCATTGACCATTAGATCACCGATTTTCGCTTCAGGATTGAAAATCAGGTTTTCTTTCATTAAGTCTGCTGGAATTTCCAAGTCTGTTGCTACACGCTCATAACGCTGATACTGCGTTGAGTGACAAGCAAAACAGTAGTTCATGAACAACTTCGCACCGTTTTGTAGCGAAGCTTTATCCGTTAGGTCAACATTCGCTTTATCAAGCGGAACGTTAGCCCCCGCTGCCATCGCTAGTGATGGCAACATAGCAAATAGAATTACAATCCACTTCTTCATTTGAATGTCACCCTCTCTGGTAATGGTTTGGTTGCTTCATTTTTGCTGTAGAAGAACAGCAACACAAAGAACATGAAGTAACACAAGCTAAAGATCTGAGATAGTAGTGTGTACGTTGGTGTTGCAGGTAACGCACCTAAAATACCCAGAGCGATAAAGGCGATAGTGAACTGTACAATATTCAACAGATGAAGTTTGCTACGGTAACGGTATGAACGAACTTTACAACGATCCAACCAAGGTAGAACAAACAGCACTGCAATTGACGCACCCATTAGGATAACACCTAATAGTTTGTCTGGAACCGCACGTAAGATTGCGTAAAACGGCGTGAAGTACCATACCGGAGCAATGTGCTCTGGTGTCTTCAGTGGGTTTGCAGCTTCAAAGTTAGGCGGTTCAAGGAAGTATCCTCCCATTTCTGGGTTAAAGAACAGCACGTAACAGAAGAAGAACAAGAAACCAGCCACACCAACTAAGTCCTTAACCGTACCGTATGGGTGGAAAGGAATAGAGTCGATAATGTCGTATTTCTTCGTGTAGTAATCGTGGAACTTGAACTGTGTCTTGTAATCATCGCCCATTGAACCTTTTGGTAGCTTAGTTTCGATACCATCAGGGTTGTTTGAGCCGACTTCGTGCAGCGCCAATACGTGCAGAACCACAAGAAGAAGCAGAACGATAGGCAGTGCAATAACGTGTAGTGCGAAGAAACGGTTTAACGTTGCACCAGAGATGATGTAGTCACCACGGATCCAAAGCGTTAGATCATCACCGATAACAGGAATCGCACCAAACAAAGAAATGATTACCTGCGCACCCCAGTATGACATCTGACCCCATGGCAGTAGGTAACCCATGAATGCTTCAGCCATTAGAACGAGGAAGATCAACATACCGAAGATCCACAGTAGTTCACGAGGTTTTTGGTATGAGCCGTAGATCAGGCCACGGAACATGTGCAAGTACACAACAACGAAAAACGCAGATGCGCCAGTTGAGTGCATGTAACGTAGAAGCCAACCGTACTCTACATCACGCATGATGTACTCGATAGAAGCAAACGCACCGTCACCAGAAGGAACGTAGTTCATCGTTAGCCAAATACCCGTTAGGATTTGGTTAACCAGAACCAGCATCGCCAGAGAACCGAAAAGGTACCAAAAGTTGAAGTTCTTAGGCATTGGGTATTCAGACAAATGCTTTTTATAAGCATTCATTGCAGGAATACGCTTTTCAACCCAGTCTAACATTGCTTGCATTATGCATCCCCCTCATCAACACCCACAATGAGCTTGGTGTCGCTCAAATACATGTGCTTAGGAACGACAAGGTTCAATGGAGCAGGTACCCCTTGGAACACTCGACCAGCCATATCGAACTTAGAACCATGACAAGGACAGAAGAAGCCAGATCTTACGCCCTGGACCTGCTCTGAGAAAGAGTCTGGTAGATAGGTTGGTGAACAACCTAGGTGAGTACAGAAACCAACAGCGACAAAAAACTCTTCCTTAATCGAACGAAACTCATTCTGAGCGTACTCAGGCTGCTGTTCCATTTCAGATTGCGGATCACGAAGCTTATCGCCGATCGTTTTTAAGTTATCTAGAACGCTTTGAGTGCGGCGAACAATCCATACAGGTTTCCCCTGCCACTCGACACGAACCAGCTGACCTGGTTCAATTTTACTTATATCCACTTCCACCGGAGCACCTGCCGCTTTGGCTTTAGCACTCGGATTCCATGATTTGATAAAAGGCACGGCGACGGCGACTGCCCCTAACCCACCAACAACTGCCGTTGTAGCGGTTAGAAAACGCCTGCGACCGTTATTTAAAGGCGCGTTGCTCATCCAAACATTCTCCCATTTGCTCCCTTTGGATCGTTATTATTCCGCTTATAAGAGCATGGCTAACAAACAATGAATTTAGTTCTATTTATTGGAGGGAAATGATAAAGAAAACCCTACTTTTTGACAAGATAAAGCTACCTTTTTGTAACATTTGTGAGGCAAATCGCTCGCGTCGTCACAAAAGCGGCAGAATTATAAAAAATTGATGTGATTTGTAACAAGAAAGCACAACATGGTAGTTCTGCTGAAAGCTATTCAAACCTTTTATCTTGGTAGTTTTCAGTTAATTACACAGCAAAATATTTCTTAGTGCGCATTCAACTTACGTTGTTTGTATTTTCACTTTTGTAGCACGCCGCATACGCAAAAAAGACGAGTAGGCATTTTAAAACATGTTGCAGGGATATTAAGACGTAAAGGCACCCACAGCAGATAAATAAGCTTATAACGTATGGTAAGGAAGAAGACTTACTCTGAGCCTAGTTATAAGTGAATACAAATGGATATTGATAGGCAGGTATTATTTCTTTAAAAACAAAAAAGCCCGGCATAGAGCCGAGCTTTTGGTACACAGTTTCCAGAGTAACTCTGAAAAGCAGAATTTCCAATAAGAGGAAATTAACGCTTAGAGAACTGTGGACGACGACGTGCTTTACGTAGACCAACTTTCTTACGTTCAACGCAACGAGCGTCACGAGTAACGTAGCCAGCTGCGCGTAGAGCAGGACGTAGAGACTCATCGTATTCCATAAGCGCGCGAGTGATACCGTGACGGATAGCACCAGCTTGACCAGAAATACCGCCGCCTTTAACTGTTACGTAAAGGTCTAGCTTTTCAGTTAGTTCAACAAGTTCTAGAGGTTGTTGTACAACCATGCGAGCTGTTGGACGACCGAAGTATTCGTCAAGGTTACGCTTGTTTACTACAATGTTGCCGCTGCCTGGTTTAATAAAAACACGTGCAGCTGAGCTTTTGCGACGGCCAGTGCCGTAGTATTGATTCTCTGCCATTTTCGAAATCCCCAATTAGATGTCTAGTACTTGTGGTTGTTGAGCAACATGGTTGTGCTCAGCGCCTGCGTAAACTTTAAGCTTACGGTACATAGCACGGCCTAGAGGACCACGTGGAAGCATGCCTTTAACTGCAAGCTCAAGAACCATCTCAGGTTTACGATCGATCAACTTTTCAAAAGTGATAGATTTTAGACCACCTGGGAACTCAGAGTGACGGTAGTACACTTTGTTCTTAGCTTTGTTACCAGTTACAGCAACTTTCTCAGCGTTGATAACGATGATGTAGTCACCAGCGTCAACGTGAGGAGTGTATTCAGCTTTATGTTTGCCACGTAGGCGAGATGCAATTTCACTTGCTAGACGACCAAGAGTTTTACCTTCAGCGTCTACAACGTACCAGTCGCGTTTTACAGTTTCTGGTTTAGCAACGAAAGTTTTCATGCTAATAATAACCCGTTAATTAAAATTTAAACTTTAAGGAACACCGTTCTGGTGCTCCCACACTGTCTAAGAGCCCAGTCATCACCCCTTCGAGTCGTTGGTACTCTCGACCTTCAATTTCGAAATAACTTCGATAATCCGGTCTGCAGTAACGGTGGGTCGCAGGATTATAGAGAAGAGCGAAGAAAAAATCACCTTTTTTTGCGCCAAATCACTAATTTTTTCTTCACTTTTTAAGAACCCACTAGATTTAGGCCAAATGCTCACGCGCGAGGTACTCATGACTTTGCATCTCAGTGAGCCGAGACAAGCAGCGCTTAAATTCAAACTCGAGCTGCCCCTCAATATATAAGTCTTCCATTGGCACTTCAGCAGAAATAATCAACTTCACATTGCGCTCGTAAAACTCATCGACCAGTGCAATAAAACGTCTCGCTGCATCATCTATTTTACGATTCATCTGTTGAACGTCCGCCAGTAATACCGTGTGATAAATTCGGGATAGCTCAATATAGTCATTTTGACTGCGAGCGGTTTGGCATAACTGAGTAAAAGACGCATGCAGAACCCCATCACTCGCTTCAATTACCTCAAGCTGACGGTGATTAACTTCGATTTGATGAGCGACGATCTGACGTTCGCCCGTCAGCTGCTGATAATACTTGTTGAGGTTAATGTTGGCCTGTTCATCAAGTGGATAATGGTATATTTCGGCCTGTTCAAGCGTTCTTAAGCGATAATCAACGCCACTATCAACATTCAACACGTCACAGCGTGCCAAAATCATATCAATTGCAGGCAAAAAGCGCGCTCTTTGTAAGCCATTACGATATAAGTTCTGCGGTTCGATGTTTGAAGTCGCGACTAGGATCATCTGCCGCTTGAACATCTCTTGGAGTAACGTTGCAAGGATCATCGCATCCGTAATGTCAGAGACAAAAAATTCATCAAAGCAAACCACATCCGCTTCTTCTTTGAATTTATCCGCTACTTTTGCTAGCGGATTTTCGACATCACCTAACAGCTTCAACTCATCATGTACTCGATACATGAAGCGGTGAAAGTGTACGCGCATTTTTCTTTGGGTTGGTAAAGCATCAAAAAACGCATCCATGAGGTACGTTTTACCGCGTCCGACTCCTCCCCAAAAGTAAAGACCTTTTGGGGGTTCAGGCATGTCGATTTTTTTCCCCATGAGCTTTTGCCATTTGGAAAGCTGGGGCACAGGAGCTGACTGAAATTCAACGATAGCATGGTAAAGCTTATCTAATGCAACGACCGCTTGATACTGAGCTTCATCACGCTGAAACCCGTGTTCTGCTATGTCTTTTTGATATTGTTGTAGTGGTGTCATCGTATTAAGTCGTATAGAGGTACTGGGAAAAGGGTTACCTCGGGGTCAACTTTGAGAATAGAGAGAAGTAGTTATCAGTCCCCGAAGACATACTGCTATTTTTCTTTATCGGCTGTTCAAGCCATAGTAACATGGACTAGCACCGCGTGTAACTAAGTAGTAAAAGACTTGTTAAAACAACTATAAGGAGCAGTTATGCCTTGGATTTATGCCATTGTGGGTTTGCTGGTCGGTACAATCGTAGGCGTAGTCATTAGTAGACTAACCACCCCTGAATACAAGAAACAAAAGTCTGTGCAGAAAGAACTTGAAGCGGCCAAGTTTGAACTAGAGCAACAACGTCAAGAGCTCGTCGATCATTTTGCACAAACCGCAGAAATGTTGGATACACTAGGTAAAGATTACACCAAGCTGTACCAACATATGGCTAAGACCTCTTCTGAGCTTTTGCCAAACTTGCCAGAGCAAGACAACCCGTTTGATAAGAAAACGGCAATGTCTTCTGAAGCTATTGCAGAAGATCAACCAGAGTTTAACGAACAGCCAAAAGACTACGCCAATGGCGCAACGGGTCTTTTAAAGGATCAAGAGAAAGAAATCATTAATGCTCCCGAAGCGGTAACCGCAAAAGCATCATAACCTTCTCTTACCTCTACCTACTAGGGCCGATACATTTGTATCGGCCCTTTTTTGAACTTTTTCTTCTTACCTTTGCTCTAACTTGGATGTGAACTGCCTCCCCCTTTGATTATCCGAACTAGGCCCTATATTAGTTATTAACAAAGTGAACTAACCGTTCGGATATTTCTTTTTGGCAGACATGTTTCAAGAGGAGTTATTGGATGAAAAAACCACTGCTTGCGCTCACCGTTCTATCTCTGAGTTTGGGCTCTATTATTGCGCCAGTTCAAGCCACCGCCGCATTACCTTTAAATGTGGATGGCCAACAGTTACCTAGCTTGGCGCCCATGCTTGAGAAAGTAACCCCTGCTGTTGTGAGTATTGCTGTAGAAGGCAAACAAGTACAAACCAGCCGTATTCCCGAACAATTTCAATTCTTCTTTGGACCGGACTTTCCGATGGAGCAAAGGCGCGAGCGCCCGTTCAGAGGTTTAGGTTCTGGTGTCATTATTGATGCGAAAAAAGGGCATATCGTCACTAACTACCACGTAATCAAGGGCGCGGATGAGATTCGAGTTCGCCTCTATGATGGTCGCGAGTATGACGCTACGCTCGTTGGCGGCGATGAGATGGCCGATGTTGCGTTGCTTAAATTAGAAAAAGCGAAAAACTTAACGCAAATTAAAGTCGCAGATTCCGACAAACTTCGCGTAGGTGACTTTACGGTTGCGATTGGTAACCCATTCGGACTCGGTCAAACCGTGACGTCGGGCATCGTCTCAGCGTTAGGCCGTAGTGGCTTAAACGTTGAAAACTTCGAAAACTTCATCCAAACCGATGCCGCAATTAACAGCGGTAACTCTGGTGGTGCATTGGTCAACCTTAATGGTGAGCTGATCGGTATTAATACTGCGATTTTAGGCCCTAACGGCGGTAACGTGGGGATTGGCTTTGCGATTCCATCAAACATGATGAAAAACCTCACCGACCAAATTCTAGAGTTTGGTGAAGTCAAACGCGGCATGTTGGGTGTGCAAGGTGGCGAAGTAACCTCTGAGCTAGCTGATGCACTGGGTTACGAGTCGAGTAAAGGGGCCTTTATTGGTCAAGTCGTACCGGACAGCGCAGCCGATAAAGCTGGATTGAAAGCCGGTGATGTAATTGTATCGGTAAACGGCAAAGCGATTAATACTTTCTCAGAGCTCCGCGCAAAAGTAGCAACGCTGGGCGCAGGAAAAGAAATCACATTAGGTGTGGTTCGAGATGGTAAGAATAAAACCTTTGATGTAACGCTTGGCGAATCTACAAATATGAAAGCCAAAGCCGAAACATTACACGAAGGGCTCAAGGGTGCGGAATTAAGCAATACGACACCAAGTGATGCAATTCAAGGCGTTAAAGTATCGAGCGTTGCAGATAACTCTCCGGCTGCTCAATATCAATTACAGCAAGGTGACATCATTATCGGTGTGAACCGCCAGCGCGTGAAAAACCTTGCTGAGCTTCGTGCAATAGTGGATAAGCACAAAGGCGTATTGGCTCTGAATATTCAGCGTGGCGAACGTACTATTTATCTTGTTATTCGTTAGTCACTTTCAAAGTGATAGGAAATAAGGTTTTCGATGCATAGCATCGAGTAATAAGCCTCGAATACTTTTCCTTATCGCTCAATAGCTAATGAAAAGGGCAGCACGATTCCGTGCTGCCCTTTTGTTATTTTTCAATGTAATGCTATTCTTCATCTTCTATGCCATTTTGGCGCTCATGCATGGAGAGGATATGCTCAGCTTTTTATTACGTTCTGTCTTTTTAGGCTTGGCTACTGCCGCAGTGGTATTACTGGCGGTGCCATCTTTGCGCCACAACGTAATTCCTGCCGCGCTAGATCCGCAACCTGTTAATATCGCGTCCGTTGAGTTGACATTTAATCAGGCGGTGCGAAGAGCAGCACCTGCCGTAGTAAACATCTACAGCCGTAAATATGTTGAAAATGATCGCAGTAAACTCTCGACTCAAGGTCTGGGTTCAGGTGTCATTGTCAGTGAGAAAGGCTACATCATTACCAACTACCACGTGGTTGCTCAAGCAGACCAAATTGTTGTCGCATTACAAGACGGTAGAGCCGCGGCAGCTCAGCTAGTTGGCACGGATAAACGCACAGATATTGCCGTACTGCGTGTCGAAGGTTCGAACTTACCTGTTATCCCTCTGAACTCTAATTACAAGCCACAAGTGGGTGATGTGGTCCTAGCCATCGGCAACCCATACAACATTGGTCAAACCACAACGTTCGGCATTATTTCAGCAACAGGACGCTCATCTATTAGCGACGGTCGCCAAGCATTTATTCAAACCGATGCCGCCATCAATGAGGGGAACTCTGGCGGTGCTCTAGTGAATACACAAGGTGAGCTCGTCGGCATCAATACCGCCTCTTTCCAACAAGCGACTGATTTAGAAACTTACGGTATTTCCTTTGCGATCCCTGCGCCACTAGCCAGCAAGATCATGCAGAAAATCATCGCTGATGGTCGCGTGATTCGTGGCTATATTGGTATCGACGGCCAAGATATTAATGCGGTCACTGCTCGCCTACTTGGAAATGAACACATAGGTGGTATTGTCGTGCTTGGTATTGATCCAAATGGCCCAGCCAATGCAGCAGGCTTCCAAAAGCAGGACATCATTATCAGTATTGATGGCAATAAAGTGCAAGGGCGTCAGAGCGTCATGGATATCGTCACCGATTTACGTCCTGGCACCACCGTGGACGTCGGCATCATTCGCAAAGGAAAAGAGATGAGCTTGAAAGTCACCATTGCCGAAGACAAGCAAGAAGCATAAAAAATCCCAGCCATTGGCTGGGATTTTTTATTTGTGCGTTACTCGCTATCGCTCGGTGCTTCCGTCGTATCGGAATCATCCAGCTCAACTTCAATGCGAGTGACTCGCTGCAAACCTCTTGGTAATAACCCACCTCGGCGACCACGTTCGCCACGGAAGTTATCAAGGTCAGACGGTTTAAGACCCAATTTTCGCTTACCCGCGTACAACGTTAACGATGCACCTTTTGGTAAAGACATTAAGTGAGATAGTACTTCTTCTCGCTCTTTTGCTTTAGCAGCAGGAATGTTGATGATCTTATTCCCTTTACCTTTCGCCAGTTGTGGCAGGTCTTTGATTGGGAACAGCAGCATGCGACCTTGGTTAGTAATTGCTAAGATTTCATCAGAATCTAAATCTTCAATCGCTTTTGGCGTCATGACCTCAGAGTTAGCCGGCAAAGTGACCAGCGCTTTACCACTGCGGTTTTTAGACAGCAAATCAGCCCCTTTACATACAAAGCCGTAACCTGCATCAGAGCCCACCAGCCACAGCTGATCTTCTTCACTCATGATCACTTGGCGAATACTGCTACCAGCCGTAATATTCAAACGACCGGTAATCGGCTCACCTTGACTACGAGCAGAAGGCAGCGAGTGCGATTCCAGAGAGTAACTTCGACCGTCACTACCTAGGAATACCGCAGGCTGATTACTCTTACCTCGCGCATGCGCTAAGTATTTATCACCCGACTTATAGTTCAGGCCTTCTGCATCTACGTCATGGCCTTTCGCGTGACGAATCCAACCTTTCTCAGAAAGCACAACCGTGATTGGTTCGCTTGGAACAAGATCACGTTCAGTAAGCGCTTTTGCTTCTGCACGCTCAACCAATGGAGATCGACGGTCATCACCGTATTTCTCTGCGTCTGCTTTGATTTCTTTTTTCAGTAGTGTGTTTAGACGACGCTCAGAACCGAGCAGCTGTTCTAGCTTCTCGCGCTCTTTCTCTAGCTCGTCTTGCTCACCACGAATCTTCATCTCTTCTAGTTTGGCTAAGTGACGAAGTTTGGTGTCTAGAATCGCATCCGCTTGGATATCGGTAATACCAAAACGTGCCATCAATACCGCTTTAGGATCATCTTCAGTACGGATGATCTCAATCACTTCATCTAGGTTTAGGTAAGCAACCAACAAACCTTCCAAAATGTGTAAGCGAGCCATGACTTTGTCTAGGCGGTGTTGTAGACGGCGACGTACGGTCGTGCGACGGAACTCAATCCACTCTGACAGAATTTGCACCAGACCTTTAACTTGAGGACGATTATCCAAACCAATCATGTTCAAGTTAACGCGGTAGCTGCGCTCAAGATCCGTTGATGCGAACAAGTGGTTCATCAACAAATCACAATCGACGCGGTTTGACTTAGGTACCACAACGATACGCGTTGGGTTCTCGTGATCCGACTCGTCACGAAGATCGTCAACCATTGGTAGCTTCTTCGCACGCATCTGGTTGGCGATTTGCTCAAGCAGTTTTGCACCCGATACTTGGTGTGGCAGAGAGGTGATAACGATATCAGAACCTTCTTTGTGCCATACCGCGCGCATCTTGATGCTGCCGCGACCGTTGCGGTAAATCTTCTCAATATCCGCTTGCGGCGAGATGATTTCTGCTTCTGTTGGGTAATCCGGACCTTTAACATATTGCATCACGTCCGGCAGTTCTGCTTTCGGGTTGTCGATCAAATGAATAGTCGCATCTGCGATTTCACGAACGTTATGCGGTGGGATATCTGTTGCCATACCAACCGCAATACCGGTTACACCGTTAAGCAGGATATGAGGCAGACGTGCTGGCAACATTTGTGGCTCTTTCATTGTGCCATCAAAGTTAGGTTGCCATTCAACCGTACCCTGGCCCAGTTCGCCTAGCAATACTTCAGCAAACTTAGACAGTTTTGCTTCGGTATAACGCATTGCCGCGAATGATTTCGGGTCATCTGGCGCACCCCAGTTACCTTGACCATCCACTAATGGATAGCGGTAAGAGAATGGCTGAGCCATCAATACCATCGCTTCGTAACACGCTGAATCACCGTGCGGATGGTATTTACCTAACACGTCACCAACGGTACGTGCAGATTTTTTGTATTTTGCTGATGCAGAGAGACCAAGCTCTGACATCGCATAAATGATGCGTCGTTGAACCGGCTTTAAGCCATCACCAATGTATGGCAAGGCGCGGTCCATGATGACGTACATCGAGTAGTTCAGATAAGCGTCTTCAGTGAACTTGCGCATTGGCAATTGTTCGACGCCATCGTAGGTAATTTCTGTAGACATCCGTTACACCTCTGCCAAGTCGCCGTTGTTTTGTAGCCAAGAACGACGGTCATCTGCACGCTTTTTGCCTAGCAGCATGTCCATCATTTCCATGGTCGCCGTAGAGTCGTCAATGGTTAGCTGCACTAAGCGACGCGTGTTAGGATCCATGGTGGTTTCACGCAACTGAAGTGGGTTCATCTCACCCAGACCTTTGAATCGTTGCACGTTGATTTTGGCTTTCTTCTTCGACAAGCGCTCTAAGATGCCATCTTTTTCATCGTCATCGAGAGCGTAGAACACTTCTTTCCCGCAATCGATTCGATACAGAGGCGGCATCGCCACATAGATATGGCCCGCTTCAACCAGCGCGCGGAAGTGACGAGTAAATAGAGCACAAAGCAGCGTTGCGATGTGAAGACCATCCGAGTCCGCATCGGCAAGGATACAGATCTTACCGTAGCGCAACCCCTCAAGGTTATCGCTGTCAGGATCAATCCCCAAAGCCACTGAGATATCGTGTACTTCTTGAGACGCAAGAACTTGATCGGCAGAGACTTCCCACGTGTTCAAGATCTTACCACGCAGTGGCATCACGGCTTGGAATTCACGGTCACGTGCCTGTTTTGCCGAGCCACCCGCAGAGTCCCCCTCCACAAAGAAGATTTCAGTGCGACTTAAGTCCTGTGCTGAACAGTCGGTCAACTTGCCTGGCAGTGCCGGGCCGGACGCCACTTTCTTACGTACGACTTTTTTCGCTGCACGCATACGACGGTGCGCGTTAGCGATACAGACTTCTGCCAATTGCTCTGCTAGCTGAGGCTTTTCGTTCAACCAAAGACTGAACGCATCTTTGACTACGCCAGAGACAAATGCCGCGGTTTGACGAGAAGACAGACGTTCTTTGGTCTGGCCTGCAAATTGCGGATCTTGAATTTTAACCGACAACACGTAAGAACAGCGGTCGAAAACGTCATCACCCGTTAGCTTCACGCCACGAGGTAATAGATTACGGAACTCACAGAATTCGCGCATCGCTTCTAACAAGCCTTGGCGTAGACCATTAACGTGCGTACCACCTTGAGCGGTTGGGATCAGGTTAACGTAGCTTTCGGTGATCATCTCACCACCTTCTGGCTGCCAAATTACCGCCCAGTTTGCCGCTTCGGTATCCGCCAAGAACTCACCAGTAAATGGTTCTTCAGGAATAACTGGGTAGCCTTTTACGCCTTCCGCAAGATAGTCTTTAAGACCGTCTTCGTAGTACCACTTATAGTCTTTACCATTAACTTTGTCGGTTAATGTAATCTCTAGGCCCGGGCACAAAACCGCTTTTGCGCGCAGGTTGTTGACTAGGCGCGTAACAGAGAAGTTAGCCGAATCGAAGTACTTCGCATCAGGCCAGAAATGCACGCTGGTACCGCGATTGCGACGACCACATGTGCCGGTTACGGTCAGGTCAGAGACTTTATCACCGTGCTCAAACGCAATTTCATACACTTGGCCATCACGACGAACGGTTACTTCAACGCGTTTTGACAACGCGTTTACTACCGAAATACCTACCCCGTGCAAACCACCAGAGAATTGGTAGTTTTTGTTAGAGAACTTACCACCTGCGTGCAGCTTGCATAGGATTAACTCTACGCCCGACACTTTCTCTTCTGGGTGGATATCAACAGGCATGCCTCGACCATCATCGATCACTTCTAGTGATTGGTCGGCATGTAGGATGACTTGTACTTTTGAGGCATGTCCGGCTAGCGCTTCATCGACACTGTTGTCGATAACTTCTTGGCCCAAATGGTTTGGGCGCGCTGTATCCGTATACATCCCTGGTCGGCGACGTACTGGCTCTAAGCCATTCAGTACTTCAATGGCACCAGCATTATATTGTTCAGTCATAATACGGAATTATTCTCAAAGTTTACTTGTTGCCTGAATATCACCAATGGGTGAACCCATACTCAGGAAACGAAAAAGCCACCCTGTTCACATCACTAAGTGATTGTAAACATGATGCATAACAAAGTAGCCAGGGTCCTCGACCCTTAAGATCTTTTGGCAAAACATAGTCGGAAAGCATACCGCCCATGTCAAGAAACGGTTGGATATATCAATAAAAACTATGAGCCTTTTCCAATCGCTTTCGAATTACAGTTCTAGAAATTCGATAATCTGTGCAGGATAACGCTCAAAGCCTACAAAACTGTGATCACCGCCTTGTTCTACTGTTTGCTTAGCGTCTGCAAACTTATCTACCGCTTGTCGATAGTCTAAAACCTCATCTTCTGTCTGCTGTAACAACCAGAAAGAATGTGGCGACGCGATGCTTTGTACATCAAGAGCTTTTAACTCGTCAATATGACAAGCTTCAAGTGTATAGGTTTCGTGCGTATAAGGGTTAGTTTGCTCACCCAAATAATCTACTAACAACTCATAAGGCTTAACTGCGGGGTTGACCACAACCGCTTTAAATCCAAACTTGTCATTTAGCCACATTGACATAAAGCCGCCTAATGAGCTGCCTACCAGACCAATGTTATAGTCGTCTTTATATTGCTCGATGATATCCAACAACATTTTCGCCGCTTGTTGAGGATAACAAGGTAACTGGGGAACAATCACTTTGATATCAGGACGATACTGCTCGCAGTATGCTCTCATCACATTGGCTTTCATTGAGAGTGGAGAACTGTTAAAGCCATGGATATACAGAAGAAGTGAAGGTTTACTCATAGATATCTCGCACAAAAAAGCGAGCCCGAACATAGAGCTCGGGCGCGTTAGTATCCGTTAGAAGAGAAGTCTGGTTGGAACTGGCCGTCAGGAAGTCGGCCCACTTGGGTCGTAATATCACCACAAGCGTGCAACTGCAGTTCACGCCAACCAGGCGAAGTCGTATCGAGGGCAAAATCATCCGAGTTAGGCTTAAACTGAACACACGTCGAGGGTGTTGCCATCACTCGAATGCCATTATGAAGCACATTCATATCTTGATGAACATGACCACAGAGAATGCCTTTCACGTTATCAAAACGATCGACAACCTGCCAGAACGCTTCGGCATCTTTTAAGGTATGTTGATCAAGCCACGCGCTTCCCACCAATAATGGATGGTGATGCAACAACACAAGTGTGTGCCTTTCTGGGTGTTCTGCTAACTTTTCTTCGAGTAACGCTAACTGCTGATCACTCAAGCGTCCGTGGGGAACGCCAACAACTTGCGAGTCTAAAAGAACCAACTGCCAATGCGCGCCAAGCAATACATGCTCTGCCGCTTTGATTTGTTGCGAAGGTAATACACTGCCCATATTGGGCTTGTAGTCATGATTACCAGGCAGCCAAAAGCAGTCTTTCTCTAGCGGTTCAATGCCTTCGGCAAAGCGCTGATAAGATTCTGCACTATGGTCTTGGGAAATGTCCCCTGTCGCCAAGATGTAATCAAACGCCACGTTGCGGCGTAAAACATCAGCAACAACAGCGTTAAAGCTATCGGCCGTTTTTACGCTCAGCAAACTTCCCTCATCGGCAGCAAACAGATGAGTATCCGTAATTTGTAAAAGTTTGATGCTGTCACTAGATGATTGCAAAATGAAAACCTGATTCGTCCACTATATCGTTATTTGTTATTTTCCTTTAGTGACGTGACGATCAATTGAAGGCAAGTGGTGTTCTACTGATACCACTTCGTAAACAAAACGTCAGCCATTCACCGAGGAATGTGTTTAGTTGATGCTTTTCATCTTTCTGCATCAGTTGGTCGTTGGGATAATCATACTTAGCTTTTATGCGAGAGAACTCTCCGCTTGAGCATACTTCGGCTACTCTCGCATCGTGATAAAGCCTGACAGACATCGTCGGTAAAGGAAACACTGGCGTTTCATCACTCTGACATATCTCAACAACTGTGGTGTATTTTGTGATTTCATTCACGGTCAGTTGATAAACCATGTTCGCCGCTTGATAGCAGCGTACATCCCCAACTTCGGCAGAAGCAGGCAATAAGGCGTTCAATTTAGCGTAGTTGGTCTCATAGGTTCTCATTAGACCCGCTAAATCAACATGATACCTCTGTTTTTCAGCCACTTGTGCCATTACTTACTCTCCACCATTTGGGGTTGCCCCCACTGCGACTTCAACTCTTGATGGTTTAATTGCAACCATTGCAACGCAATAATCGACGCACCATTTTCAAATTTTCCGTCTTTCACCCATTGATATGCTTGCTCACGACTCAAAACATGTACGCGAATATCTTCATTCTCATAGTCTAAACCATGAATGCCGTGCGCTTTAGATGCGTCCACTTCACCAACAAATACGTCCAACTTTTCCGAGCAACCGCCAGCTGAAGGATAATAAGAAGTGACTGGCGCAACACGCCCCACTTGTATCCCCGCCTCTTCGACAGCTTCTCGGCGAATGACGGCTTCAGCTGATTCATCACGGTCAATCATACCCGCGACAACCTCTAGCTGCCATGGGTGTTGATGCTCTAAGGCTCCTACTCGAATCTGTTCAATGATAACCACTTGATCCGTATTTGGATCATAAGGAAGCATCGCTGCAGCATGACCACGCTCGAACATCTCTCGTTCGACAACCTCGCTCCAACCTCCAGCAAATAGCTTATGCTGAAAGCGATATTTCACCATTTTGAAAAAGCCTTCAAATAAGGTTTCTTTCGAGATGACTTTTACATCTTGCGAAGTAAAATCCTTTTGTTGTTTGTCACACTGTTGCATTCGACACCTCTCTGAGTGAATCTTGTAGTTTACTCATTGTTATTCGCTTGCTCAAAGGACTTGGCTCAACTTTTTGTACAATAGTTACAAATTAATTTAAGTCTTTGGTGAAAATTTATTGCACAACTGGATAATTACGTGTAAAAAAGTGCAAACTTTAGAGTAAATATCGTGCAAATTGAGTTAAACTACTGAGAATTAACCAATCTATTGACCGCGGGAATAGAAAATGAAAAAATTGCTTCCACTATTTATCAGTGCAGCGCTAGGTAGCATGAGTACGTCTGCGTTCGCAGACTCTTTGGCTGAAATCTACGACTTAGCAAAACAAAATGATCCACAATTGCTCAGTGTAGCAGCACAACGTGACCAAGCTTTCGAAGCAATCACCTCAAGCCGTAGTGCTCTATTACCACAAATTAACCTAACAGCAGGTTACAACTTAACTCGTGGTGATACTGAATACGACTCAAATCTAGTCAATGACGTATCAAACGATGCCAACGCTCTAACCGCTGGTGTTAGCTTTTCACAAGCACTTTACAACCGCGCATCTTGGATCTCGCTAGATACCGCTGAGAAAAGTGCTCGCCAAGCAGACGCAACTTACGCTGCGACTCAACAAGCACTAATTCTTCGTGTTTCACAAGCGTATTTTGAAGTTCTACGCGCACAAGACAACCTTGTTTTCGTCCGTGCAGAAAAAGCCGCAGTGGGTCGTCAACTAGAGCAAACAAAACAGCGTTTTGAAGTAGGTTTATCTGCGATCACTGACGTACACGACGCGCAAGCTCAGTACGACCAAGTACTGGCGGATGAAGTGTTAGCAGAAAACGCACTGACTAACAGCTACGAGTCATTACGTGAAATCACCGGTCAAGAACACAAAGATCTCAACATCTTGGACACTCGCCGCTTCACTGCTAGCCCATCGACCGTGCCTGCTGAATCACTAATTGAAGAAGCAAAAACCAAAAACCTGACCTTGCTATCTTCACGTATTCTTCAAGATATCGCACGTGACAATATTTCACTAGCAAGTTCTGGTCATCTACCGACGCTGTCTCTAGACGGTGGTTACAACTACGGTGATACGTCTCATAGCTCTCGTGACAACACCACAGACAACTTCAATATCGGTGTGAACCTTGCGGTGCCGCTATACACGGGTGGTAACGTCACCTCTCAAACCAAACAGGCTGAATACGCGTACGTGGCAGCAAGTGAAGATCTTGAAGCACAATACCGCAGCGTAGTAAAAGATGTTCGCGCACAAAACAACAACATTAACGCCTCTATCGGCGCACTACGTGCTTATGAGCAAGCCGTTATTTCTGCGCGCTCTGCACTAGAAGCAACAGAAGCAGGTTTTGATGTGGGTACTCGTACTATCGTTGACGTGCTAGACGCAACTCGTCGTCTATACGATGCGAATAAAAACCTATCGAACGCTCGTTACGACTACATCTTAAGTGTTCTTCAGCTACGCCAAGCCGTTGGTACGCTAAGCGAACAAGACATCTTAGACGTTGATGCAGGTTTGAAAGCGGCAAAATAATTGCTGACTGAATGCTTCAGTTCTCAATAAATAAAAACGCCAGTTGATTTATCAGCTGGCGTTTTTTATTGCTTGCCGTTAAGAGACGAAAAGTATCTCAGAACATCAAGTATCAAAAAGGCCGCACTTGGCGACCTTTTACAAACAAATAGCGTTTCAATGCCAACAAATCGTAGGCTTAGCCCTTACCGCCTTTGATTGCATTGATGATTTCACTGGTTGAGCAACCATCCTCAAAGTTCAATACACGAACTTCGCCACCTGCAGCAATGACTTCTTTACCACCAGCAATCTCTTCTGGCTTGTAATCACCACCTTTTACTAGCAAGCTTGGCAGAACTTCCGAGATCAAACGTTGCGGCGTATCTTCACTAAATGGTACAACCCAATCCACAGCGCCCAAACCTGCCAATACCGCCATGCGGCGATCGGTTGGATTCACAGGACGACCAGGCCCTTTAAGACGCTTCACTGATTCATCGGTATTCACCGCAACAATCAGGCGATCACCAAGTTCTGCAGCGTGATTGAGGTAAGAAACATGCCCAGCGTGAAGAATATCAAAGCAGCCGTTTGTCATAACGACTTTCTCGCCACGTGCACGGGCTTTTTTCACTGCTTCAATCAGCGCTTTTTCTGAAATCACACCGTAATCCGTGTCTTGGCTGCCATGTACCGCTTCTGCCAGTTCAATTTCAGACAAGGTCGAGGTACCAAGCTTACCAACAACAACGCCTGCCGCAGCATTCGCTAGTGCACACGCTTCTTCGAAGGATTTACCCGCCGCAACTGAAGCTGCAAGTACAGAAATCACCGTATCACCAGCACCTGTCACGTCGTACACTTCTTTCGCTTGAGTCGGAAGGTGGAATGGCTCTTGACCACGGCGGATCAACGTCATGCCGTTTTCACTACGCGTAACCAGTAGCGCTTCAAAATCAAACTCTTCAACAAGCTGAAGTGCTTTTTCAACCAGCTCTTGGTCTGATTTTACTTTGCCAACGACATCTTCAAACTCTTTCATGTTTGGTGTTAAGAGTGTTGCTCCGCGGTAGCGTTCAAAATCCGCACCTTTAGGGTCAATGAAAACTGGAATGTTTGCTGCGCGCGCTTTTTGGATGTATGCCTGAACATGCTCTAACGAGCCTTTTGCGTAGTCAGACATAATCACGGCTTTAACGTTTGGCAGAGCGGCATCCATACGCGATAGCACAGGTGCAGAATCCGTGTTTTCAAACTTATCTTCGAAGTCGAGACGAATAAGCTGTTGTCCACGGCTCATTACGCGAAGCTTCGTAATCGTTGGGTAATCCGGCAGTGCAACGAAATCGCATTTCACATTGAGTGAGCTCAGCGTCTCCGTCAGCACTTTTGCAGGCTCATCTTCCCCTGTTAGACCAACAATGTGAGCATGGCCACCTAGTGATGCGATATTCATCGCAACGTTCGCAGCACCACCAGGACGCTCTTCATTGTTTTCTACTTTTACAACAGGAACCGGCGCTTCAGGAGAAATACGTCCGGTTGGGCCATACCAGTAACGATCTAGCATGACATCACCGATGATGAGCACACCAGCGCTGTTGTAATCAGGTAGAATTGGTTTCATTATTGGTCTCCAAAAATTAAATCGAAGTGAGTTTATCACAGCCCTTATCGAGGCTAAATATATGGTCTTAACTGAACCACTGATTCCAAGCCTGTTTTACCCACTCCCTTTCGGCAACAAACTTATCTTCCACCACATCAGCATCTAAATTGAGTAGATTTCTTCGGTGTATTTCGTTTCGCATTGTCGTGTAGGCACGTATCAACTGCATTGCCTGGTCTTCGTCCATGACATTTTGTGCAATCAGCGTTTCAAAGATGCGCACATTATCACACCAACGCGTTAATTTCGGCTTATCGTGACTATAGTTGAGCACTAAGTACTGAGCGAGAAATTCGATATCGGTAATCCCTCCCACATCTTGCTTGAGCATAAAACGGCCGGGCTTTTTCCCCCCAAGATGACCGCGCATTTTCTCTCTCATTTCGACAACGGCTTTTTTCAGTTCCGCCCGATCGCGCGCTTTGCACAACACATCATGTCGCGTATTGTGAAATGCAATAGCAAGGGGTTCATCGCCGTAAATCAAGCGCGCGCGCACAAGTGCTTGATGCTCCCATGTCCAGGCTTCTTGATGCTGATAATCGTCAAACGCATCGGTTGGGCTAACCAACAAACCTGACGCGCCAGACGGGCGCAAGCGGGTATCGACTTCGTACAAAATGCCGGAAGCGGTGCGAGTCGAGAAAATATGGATGATGCGCTGCGCTAGGCGAAGGTAGAACTGACGACCGTCGATTTCCTTCTTGCCATCTGTATAGACATTGACTGGGCAGTCATGCATGAAGACGATATCCAAGTCGGAGTTATAGCCGAGTTCCCAACCACCGACTTTGCCATAGCCAATGACGGCAAAACCCTTGCCTTCACGATCTTTTACATGCGTTGGCTCGCCGTATTTTTCGGACACTTGCAACCAAGCCTGACTGACCACAGCATCAACGATAGCTTCCGCCAAATAGGTTAAGTGATCACTCACTTTCATCACCGGCAATGCACCAGCAATATCCGCCGCCGCAATACGTAAAATGCAGATTTGCTTAAACTGGCGCAACGCTTCCATTTGCTGCTCCATATCATCTTCTGGAATACGGGCCAGATAATCACGCAGCTCTGTACGGTAACTGTCTAATGGGATTGGATTGTACAACTGTGCAGGGTCGATCAACTCATCGAGTAAGATCGGATACCGAGATAGCTGCTCTGAAATCATTGGGCTTGCGGTACACAAACGCACGAGCTGTACTAGAGCAGCTGGATGCTCATCCAATAACTCCAGATAAGTCGTACGAGTGCAGATATTGTGCAGTAAATGCAGCACTCGCGGTAAACCAAACTGTGCATCAGGGTGGGCAAACACCGCATCAAATACCTTCGGCATTAAACGGTTTAACACTTCGCGTCCACGCGGTCCTAACGTTTTTTTAGCCAGGTCGGTTTTAAAGTTGATGATGGTTTTCGCGCATGAAGCAAAGTCTTCAACCTGAATATCCTGCTGTAAGATATGCTCAAGCACATCTTGTTTGTTCGCCATATCCCATAGCTCATGAAAATGACGAGCAACCGTAGTACCCTCGTCTTCTTCATCATCACCAATTAACGACTCAAATACTTGATGGACATTCGCCATGTGCTGCTGAGTTTGCTCAATCAGTTGGTCCCAAGAGGTCATTTGCATCGCGGTAGCGAGCTTTAAGCGTTCGGTTTCGCAATCAGGCAGCGTCTGGGTTTGCTTGTCCGCCATCGCTTGCAACAAGTTTTCTAATTGACGTAAATACTTGTATGCGGCTTCTAGACTGCTGACTTCTTGCGAAGTGAGTAACGCCAGCTCTTCAATGCCTTGCAGCGTTTCCAACAACCCTCGATTACGAAGAGAAGGCTCGCGACCACCCCGAATTAATTGAAAAACTTGGGCGATAAATTCAATTTCTCGGATACCACCTGCGCCTAACTTAATGTTGTTGTTCAAACCTCGGCGGCGAACCTCACTACTGATCATCGATTTCATCCGACGCAAAGACTGAATCGCACTGAAATCAATATAGCGACGAAAAACAAAAGGACGCAGCATTTGGCGTAGCTCTTGGTATTGCGGGTACATTTCGCACCCCATCACTCGAGCTTTGATCATCGCGTAACGCTCCCAGTCACGTCCCTGTTCTTGATAATAATCTTCAAGCGCAGCATAGCTCATGACTAATGGACCACTCTCACCAAACGGACGCAGTCGCATGTCGACACGGTAACAAAAACCATCGAAGGTTTGTTGATCGAGCGCTTTGATGATGCGTTGACCAAGGCGAGTAAAGAACTGGGCATTGGCAATACTGCGGCGCGCGCCTTGTGTCTCACCGTTTTCTGGATACGTGAAAATCAGATCGATATCGGATGAAAAGTTTAGCTCGCCGCCACCCAGTTTCCCCATGCCGATAATCAACATCGGCTGTACTTCACCTTCCTCACTCGTCGGCGTTCCCCACTCCTGACAACACGCTTGATATTGCCATTGATAGGTTTCAAAAATCATCGCTTCTGCCAACTCGGATAAGTGGCTTAAAGACGTTTCTAGCGACCATGCATGCGTGAAATCCTTCCACGCAATGTACACCATTTCTCGGTTGCGAAACTGACGCAACACGCGATGACCAGACATCTCATCCGGACATTGTCCCAACAGTGCAGCAAGACGTGAGCGGTAAGACTCTTGACGACTTGGTTGCGCTAACATGTTTGGCAACTCACGCGCTAGGACTTCATCGCGATGAATGGCTTCGGTGATAAACTGGCTTAAGCCCGCCACATAGCGAAATTGCTGCGCAATCTCATCTGGCCAAAGGGGAAAATAACCTGCCTCTTGAGCATTTTGTACGGCAGATTCAGCGATAGAAATCAGTGGCGAAGGCAGCTGCATTTTTCTTCCTTGTTTGAAAAGCACGGTAACTCATTCTTTATACCAGACTTAAAGCAAATAAAAACGCCCACAAAAGGTTTGTGGGCGTTTTATCAAAAGTTCTGGATGGAATATTAAACTTGGAAAGATTTGATCTTCTTGTCTAACTCGCCAGCATTATTTTGCATCATTTCAGAAGTTTCTAGCAGCTCTGTCACAACCACAACCGAGGCCTCCACTAGCTCACGTACATTGGTGAGGTTTTGACTCATCTCTTCTGCAACACTGCTTTGCTGACCAGACGCCGTCGCGATCTGGAAGTTCATGTCATTGATTTGCGTCACTTGCCCAACAATACCATCGAGCTCAGATCCAGCATTAGAAACCAGCTCGTTTCCGTCGGCCGCTTCCACTACGCTTTTCTCCATGAGTTCTACAGCAGATTCTGCACTGGTTTGCAGCTGAGCAATCATCTCTTGAATTTCTACCGTCGCTTGTTGTGTACGCTGTGCAAGGTTACGAACTTCATCTGCAACCACCGCAAAACCACGACCCGCCTCGCCAGCTCGCGCCGCTTCAATAGCCGCATTCAGTGCAAGCAGGTTAGTTTGTTCAGAGATACCTTGAATCGTACCCACAACACTACCAATGGATTCAACACGTTCTTCGACCTGGTTAACCGCCTGCGCCGATGAAGCGATGTCCGACGAGAGTTCACTCATTTTCGCCATCGTACTTTGCAAGAACTGTTGACCAGAAATCGCTTGTGAGGAAGCTTGCTCTGTAAGAGAAGACGCCGTCTGAGCATGTTCTGCGACGGTTTGCACCGTCGACGACATTTCACTCATCGCCGTCGCAAGTTGGTCAATTTCGTTAAACTCTTCTTGCGCCGATTCCTTCGTTTCCGACATGCTCAGCGTCATCACTTCCGTGAGTGTGGATAACTCATCAGAAGCATTAATTTGCATTTGAATCACATCGTGCAATTGGCAACGTGTCTTTTCTAATTCACGTGCCACGTCTCCGTATTCATCTTTACAATCCATACCAAATGGCACGGAGAGGTTCTTGCTCGCCATCAGTTTGATTGCGTCGCTCAGATACTGTGTTTGACGCAGCATCACTCTAGCCGCCGCTAATAAGAGCACGACAAAAACCACAATCAATAAGGCGGTTTGCCAAGCAACTTGCGTTAAGTATGCTTCGTAATGCTGTTGGGCAACTTGCGCGTTTTGTGTCGCCGCTAAAAGTGAATCGTAAAAGGTGTTCGCGTCCCACAGTTGTTTTGCCACTATCAGGACAGTACTGAAGACCATCAACATGACCATTTTAGGAACCAGTCGAATGTCGGATATGACCCTTTCCCATGGCTTAAATGCCAGCTTTTCCATTGTCAGTTCTCCACCGAGTCTTATATAGTCTTTATCTATAATCTTTATATTACTTATAGTTATGTTCGCGTTTAGCGTGGTTACGCGATTTATTTCGAGCTTCGTATGAAAAACAATGATATCAAAGACAGCACACGACCGATGGGCCTGTTGTCACTAATATTGTCTTTTATGGCACTATTTGTGATCTCTGGCTTGTTGTTTTTCCCGATCGATCACGAAACCCGTCAAGTTCTTATCGGTCTGGATTTCATAATCTGTAGTATTTTTCTATTACAGCTCACCATTGATTTGATCCGGTCCACAGATCGGTGGCTATTTCTTAAACGTCATTGGATAGATTTCGTGGCGAGCATCCCATTAATAGAGCCACTGCGCTTTGCTCGTATCTTTCATATTCTTCGAGTGGTATTAGTACTGCGCTCGTCGAAGTTCATTTTGCATCAGCTCAAAGAAAACCGCCGCGAAACCACGGTCGCCTCAATATTACTGTTGATGGTGATCCTCATTACGCTCGGCTCTAGTGCAATGCTGTTTATCGAAGCGAAAAACCCAGAAGCAAATATTCGCACTGGCGCCGATGCTTTGTGGTGGGTATTCGTAACGATCTCAACCGTTGGTTACGGCGATCATTATCCGGTGACCTCAGTAGGAAAGTTTTTAGCCGTCATCATCATTGTTTGTGGTGTGGGGATCTTTGGTATGATTTCGGGTCTTATCACCTCTATCCTTACTGCCCCGACAAAACAACAGACGCACAGCTCAATCAATAAAGAACGTATGCTCGAGCAGCTTCTAAACCAACAAGCGCAAATACTAGAACGACTCGATTTCATGGAAAAAGAGCTGCAACAAAGCAAAACAGAGACAAAAAAATAGGACCATGCGGTCCTATTTTTTGTACAGGTACTCAAGGTGATCATTCACGCCAATAAGGCTGAACTTCCACACTGATCGCTCGGGTTTGATCCATTGCATGCAAAATTGAACGCTCTTGACGGTGCAACCAGCGTTCTAACTGCTCTTTTTCTGCGTCTTCCAACATATCAACCAACGGAAGTAAGTGGTTCAGCATTAGCAGATCATCGATACCATGCACCAGATCCGCCCATGGCAAACGGAAGCTGTTACGCTCATCCGAGTTATATAGACTCGCGAAACCAATACCAGTATAGAGATTACGTAGCAAGCGATAGCGCTGATCAACGTACTCTTGCGCCGTCAGGTCGCGCTCTGCAGGGAAAGCTTCCATTAGTTCTGCCCAAGTGCGATCGAGCTGAGTGACTGAAAACGGCATGATATTACTTGCCATTTTTTCGCGCGCTTTTTCATCAAGAAACGGCTGCCAGCCACGCGCTAAGATCCAGCGACTAAGATCCAGCAATAACCCGGTGTAACGCGCGGAATTGAGCAACCCTAGCACTTCTTCACGGCTTGGCAGCTCTTGTAACTGCTGAGTCAACTCAGATACTAAGAACTTACGCGCATCCAACTTACGCAGCACATTGCCTTTGTCATCTAAGAGCTCTTCAAGGTGTGCATGCTCATCCAACCAACTCAGTTCTTCTTCCAACCATTTAAGCTCTTGGCGCAGAATCGCACTCGCGCGACGAGGGACAACACCACCAAAAATGGTCAATGTTTGACGAATAAAACGAATGGCATTGCTGATTTCACGTAGCGCTTCCACATTGTCACGCTCAGCATAAATTTGCTCGTGATAATGCCAGTGAGATAGGGCGTGTTCTAAAGAGTTGATCAAGCAGTATTCAACGGTATCCGTCGGGCTACTGTCCACAAGCGCCAACGATTTTACTTCATCACCTGCATAGCCACTTGCAAGTCGATAGCCTTTCGCCGCTTTACTCAAGTTACCCAAACGCATGCCACCTTGCTCGCAAAAGCTACGTGCTAGTGTAAATAGGGCATCGGTTTGGCCCGATTTAAGTTCCAGTTCAACTTCGCAAATCGGTTCTTGTTTCTCTTCCCCATCTTCACCTTTGGCGACGACCATACCTTGGTCAAACGCCACTTCTATTTGGCT
This sequence comes from Vibrio sp. 11-4(1), assembly GCF_013048625.1. Taxonomy (NCBI): domain Bacteria; kingdom Pseudomonadati; phylum Pseudomonadota; class Gammaproteobacteria; order Vibrionales; family Vibrionaceae; genus Vibrio; species Vibrio sp. 11-4(1). The sequence goes on from NZ_VHSY01000003.1 coordinate 162,763, forward strand.
ACCGTCTGGCATGCCAATCAGCCACTGTTCACGTGTGAAGTTGGTCGAGAATAACGGCATAAGCTCAGATTGCAGCGTTGCTGCGTCTTTACCTGGCGGCCAAATGTCTACAGGATGAAGCGACAGATTAGGCTCGTCGCTAGTGTGCTCAGCATTGTATTCTGGTCTTTGATGTAAGCCTGCGACGACGCGTCCTGCTGTCTTTACGGTTTGGACGAATACATCATCAAAACGGCGAATTCTTAAACCAATGTCGTGCTTTCTCAGCCATTTATCGGCGGTATCAAAGTAGGTGTTACCCAAGTCACGACAACTATGCTGAAGTACTTTTGTCTCAGAAATTTTTTCTTTTAAAGTTTCTGAAAATTCAGGAGAAACAAAAAACTTCAGTTCTATTTCGGTTTCCATAGCTATACCTTTCAAAGCAGATAGAAACAGGATATTGCGTAATTTCTCGCACGGCAAGAGAGAAATATCGCCGGAATGATGATCTAAAACAGTTTTAATGAGCGATTTAATGCGTTACCATGCGCGCCTTTATAGCCATCGTTCAACATTTCGCCAAGCACTCAGAAATGGTGTATGTTTTTTTAAGGTTATAGTTATTAGGTTGAATGACCATGCCAGTAAATACAATTATGGGGTTATTTGCAAAGTCCCCAATTAAGCCTTTGCAACGCCACGTTGTGTGTGTCAACGAATGTTGTTCACACTTGGTGAAATTCTTTGAAGTATCTTCAAAGGGTGACTGGGAAAAAGCATCTGAAATCCGTGCACAAATTTCTCACCTAGAGAAAGAAGCGGACGTGCTGAAACGTGAAATCCGTCTAAAACTGCCTCGCGGTTTGTTCATGCCAGTAGACCGTACTGACATGCTTGAGCTTCTGACTCAGCAGGACAAACTTGCAAACCTGGCAAAAGACATTGCTGGCCGTGTATATGGTCGTCAACTTGTCATTCCTGAGGCTCTCCAACCAAACTTCCTCGCTTACGTTCAACGTTGTCTTGATGCTGCCGATCAGGCGCAAAAGGTAATCAATGAACTTGATGAATTGCTAGAAACCGGCTTCAAAGGTCGTGAAGTGACGCTCGTCGCTGAAATGATTCATCAATTAGATGTCATCGAAGATGATACCGATGCTATGCAGATTGAACTTCGTCAACAGTTGATGGCGATTGAGTCTGACATGAACCCTATCGATGTCATGTTCTTGTACAAGATTCTTGAATGGGTAGGTGGTATTGCCGACCAAGCGCAGCGCGTAGGTGCTCGTTTGGAAGTCATGCTATCTCGATCTTAAAACATAAAGTTAACGACATAACGAAGAGCATAATAAACACGTGTCATAGGGACGATGACTATTTTCATCGTCTTATGGTTTGGCGCGCGTAAAATTTTGTTCCGCTTGTTATAAAACAACTAGGTATTACGATGGATATCCTTGCGAACTACGGCACTGTCCTGATTATTGTTGCAGCGATTTTTGGTTTCATGATGGCGATTGGTATTGGCGCGAACGACGTTGCTAATGCGATGGGTACATCAGTAGGTTCAAAAGCGCTAACCGTAAAACAAGCTATCATCATTGCGATGATCTTCGAATTTGCAGGTGCTTACCTTGCAGGCGGTGAAGTAACCGACACTATCCGTAAAGGTGTAATCGAAACTTCTTTATTTGCTAGTCAACCTGACGTTCTTGTCTACGGTATGATGTCTGCTCTTTTGGCTGCGGGTACATGGTTACTTCTTGCCTCTTACATGGGCTGGCCAGTATCTACGACTCACTCAATCATCGGTGCAATCATTGGTTTTGCATGCGTATCAGTAGGCACTGAAGCGGTTGACTGGGGCAGCGTTCAAGGCATTGTTGGTAGCTGGATTATTACGCCAGTGATTTCAGGTTTCTTTGCTTACGTTATCTTTGTCAGCGCACAACGTCTGATTTTTGATACTGAAAACCCGTTATTCAACGCCAAACGTTTTGTTCCTGTTTACATGTTCATCACAACAATGGTGATTGCACTTGTAACTATCAAAAAAGGTCTAAAACACGTTGGTCTTCACCTAACCAATGGCGAAGCTTGGATGTGGGCAGCAGCAGTTTCAGCACTCGTGATGGTTGGCGGCTATGTATACATCCAGAAAAAATTCGCTAATCGCGAAGAAGACCGCAGCTTTTCTGGCGTGGAAGGTATCTTCAGCGTTCTGATGGTTATCACCGCTTGTGCAATGGCATTTGCACACGGTTCAAACGACGTTGCAAACGCCATTGGTCCACTGTCTGCTGTAGTATCGACTGTTGAACATATGGGCGAAATCAGCACGAAAAGCACCATCGCTTGGTGGATTCTACCTCTTGGTGGTATTGGTATCGTGGTCGGTCTTGCGACACTGGGTCACAAAGTAATGGCAACCGTTGGTACAGGCATCACTGAGCTAACTCCTAGCCGTGGTTTTGCAGCTCAGCTAGCAACCGCTTGTACTGTTGTTCTAGCTTCTGGTACTGGTCTGCCAATCTCAACCACTCAAACATTGGTTGGTGCGGTTCTCGGTGTTGGCTTTGCTCGTGGTATCGCGGCACTAAACCTGGGCGTAGTTCGTAACATCGTGGCATCATGGATCGTTACACTACCAGCAGGTGCGCTATTGGCCGTTGTATTCTTCTACGGACTTCAAGCGATGTTCGCTTAAGACACTCGTCAATAGAATGTAAGCGCTTTGTCATTATTGACTCAAACGCACAGAAAGGGAGGCTTTGCCTCCCTTCTTTGTTGCACCGAAGTTTGAAACTGCATACTATTCGTCTATTTCCGGCTCCAATCATTCGGTGCCAACGCTGTCTCCAAGAAAAATCGTTAAGGGATTTACTGTGAAAAAACTAATCATCACGGTTTTGTTTACTTTGCTAGCAGCGCCAGCGGCCCTAGCAGCAGACCGTTATATTTCTGATGACCTCTTCACTTTTATGCACTCAGGTCCAAATAACACCTACCGTATTATTGGTAGTGTTAATGCCGGTTCTAAAGTACAACTGATTAAAACCAACCGAGATACTGGCTATACGCAAGTTCGTGATGACCGCGGTCGTACTGGTTGGGTACAAAGCAAGTTTGTGACAAACCAAGAAAGCATGGCGATTCGCCTTCCTCGCATTGAGAAAGAGCTAGCAGAAGTGAAAGAGCAGCTTGCTAACGCTCGTAAAACTTCTGATGCAGAGAAAGCTGGCCTTGTTACCTCTCTAGAAACGCGCAACCAACAAATTTCCGATCTTGAGAATAAATACTCTGAGATCAGCGACCAGCTTACTTCTGTTGAAACAGAAAACCGCGAGCTGCGCGCTAAACTGGATACACAAAAAGACGACATGCTGCTTAAGTACTTCACTTATGGCGGCGGTGTTGCAGGTTTAGGTTTGCTATTTGGTTTGATTCTGCCGCATGTCATGCCTCGTAGAAAACGTTCACCTGCGGGTTGGGCATAAGTCCTTCGCCCTTTTATCTATAAAAAAGAATGCAAAAGCCAGTCGATATTCGACTGGCTTTTTTGTTTGCTTAGTTCTACGGTAATCTGTACTACTCCCCCATTGAACTAGACGCTCGACGACGATCCGTTGCGCCATAAAGCTTGCCATCTTTTAGCTCAATTGCATTCAAACCACTTACCACTGGAATAACGTGTACTGGGTAGCCAAGCGCCATAAACTCCGGCACCAGCATTTCTGCGAAAGTTTTCTTTTCCACCAGCAAGCCTGTCGGGTCATAAGACTTGGTGCGGTCTATCTTGGTACCGTACTGGATGTTTGGTAAGTCAATAGCCTCTTGCGCTGATAAGTTCCAATCCAGCACGCCAACCAAGGTTTTGAGTACATACCCCGGGATTTGCGAACTTCCTGGTGAACCGACAACCAAACGCAAGTTATCATCACTGTCCATCACCATTAATGGCGTAATGGCTGAGCGTGGACGCTTACCCGCTTCAATCGAGTTTTGAGTAGGCTTGCCGTTAACCGTTGGTTGAGGTGAAAAGTTTGCCATTTGTGCATTCAAGATAACGCCATCAACCATGACACCAGATCCCATTCCCGTGCCAACGGTACTGGTCATAGCAATCGCATTACCTTCCCTATCAACGATAGAAATGTGCCCTGTATCTTTGCTCTCGAAGCCTTGATATTGCGCATACTGAGTTTGCGTTATCTGTCCTGCTTTTGGATCCTCTTTTGAGGTGCCATTATCAGGGATTAAATCACGTCTCTGATCTAGATAGGCTTTAGACAACAACTGTTCAACTGGCGCTTCCAAATAATCCGGATCTCCGGCATACGCAATACGATCAGCTTTTGCTAAGCGCATCGCCTCGGTCATTAAACGCCAAGGCTCTACATCAGTTAATGCCATCTGAGATATATCGTACGGCTCCAGCAATTTCAGACTTTGAGCAACCATCACACCGCCAGAGGCCGGGTAACCAAACGAAACGATTTTGTTGCCTCGATAATCGCTTTCAATAATATCGCGAGATTTCACCTGATAGTTTTTAAAGTCCTCTAACGACAATTTCTCATGCTGATCGTTAATACGACTATTCACCGTATCAACAATATGTTGACCAAGTGCACCACCATACAAATAGCGATCGCCTTGCTGAGCTATTTTCTCTAGCGTCTCAGCCATTTTAGGGTTCTTCATTAACGTCCCTGTTGGCTTCACTTCATCATCTTGCCAATACAAGGCTTTAATTTCTGGGTCGCGAGCCAAACGCGTTTGCTCTCGCACGACGATATCATAGGTATAGCTATTCATCGCGTACCCATCACGCGCGAGCTTAATCGCAGGTTGAACCAACTCAGACCATGGTAATTTGCCGTATTGCTCATGAGTGGAATAAAGCAAACGTAAGGTGCCCGGTACCGCAACGGAGCGAGGCCCCAAAATTTCATCGCGGCTGAGTGCTTTCCCATTTTCAATAAACATCTCAGGGTGAGCGCTAGACGGCGCTTCATCTCGCCCATCAAGGGCTAAAAACTTCTGCTTGTCATGTTGATAAAACAGCGCGAAAGTACCGCCGCCAATTCCCGTCATATCTGGCTCAACTACAGACATCACCATCTGCATCGCGACCATGGCATCAACGGCGTTCCCGCCCTCTTTCAATATTGAATAACCATTGCTGCTCACGTAAGGGTTGGTCGCGCTGACCATAAAATCTTGTCCGTTATTATCTGGTGTTATAGGGAAAGGGGTCGGCTTTGCTGCGTAACTTAACGACGCAACAACACTTAAAGAAAAAATCAGAATACGCATGTGTCTCTGTGTAGACTCCTGTTATTTCATGGGGTCTAACGTGGACCAGGTCGTGATGACGAAGTTCGTGAATATGGCGCTTTTTTACACAACGCTGACTGGAATCGCGCTATCAATAGTTGAACGATATTGGTGCTATTTAAACGACTTAGAAAAGCTATATTTAGCTTGTGTGAGTCCCTAAAAATCATCACTCAAATAGATGAAAAAAGACCTTATGAGAAACAAAAAAGCCAGCGACATGACCTCGCTGGCTTGATGATTTACTATAAAAAACGGCTACCCTTTCCACTCATACAACGCTGGGATACGAATTTTCTCACCTTGGAACTCGACAATCACCGCTTGCGGTTGTATTTCTCTTAATGTGACCTGCCCATCAACAACGTCTCCTTGATGATATTCAACATTGTTAATTTTCACCCAGCGGCGATTTTCATCACTGGCATACATGTGAGTTTGCAAATTGAGCGCAGGTAAACGCCCTTGCCATTGGTGAGCGTTGCGCTCTAAATCGTTCACGCGCACCGTTTGTGGTGAAGGCGCATCATCTCGGGATAACGCATTTTCGACCTTTCGCGCCAAATCAGGAGATAATGAGGACAAGTCAAGATCATCCAGAGACAAACCTAGGTCCTCTTCAACTACTGAAGTGCCTTGAGTTGATACAGATGTTTCTATCTCGTCTTTGTTTGCTGTATTACTCACATATTCATCAGATGTTGCAAACGTACCAAAATCACGAGACAGCTCTGCACTTGGCCACTCTCTTGGCAATTGCGCCAACTGAGTAGTTTCAGGGTAGTCCAATGCTTTGAACGGTTGTTCCGCTTCCATCTTAGCCTTAGGGGCGGAAGTACTAGCTTCAGCATGAGGCGTAAGGAGATCTAAATACCAAGCAACTCCGATTGCAGCAACGGTGATCGGCAACAAGAACAAACCAATATGTTTCATGGCTGACATTATGCGTCCTCCTTCTCGATTCGTGCCAGTTGAGGCGCATCTGGCTGCACGTTTTGTTGAAGACGATCTAGCGTCCGCTTACCTGCAATGCCGTCGACCCCAATACCTTGCCAACGTTGGAATAACTCAACGCGCTCTTTCATCGCACCATCAAAAATAGACGTTTCAAGCAGCGGCTCACTTACCGCTTCTGCTAATAATCGGTCTAATACTTCGATCGCAGGGCCTTCCATGTCTAAACGTAATGTCTCTTTCAACGGTGCTTGCCACAGTTCAATGATATTGCCTTGCCACATCGGCTTTAGCCACGAAATAGGCAGACGCAGACGCTGCTTGCCATTGAGCACTTCGACTTTGTCATTGCCGACGGCGTACAAAATGACATACCCAACATCACCTTGATAATTCAACTCCAAAATCACAGGGCGATTTTGTTGCATCAGCAGCGGCCAGGTCGCCATTTTACGCTCACAACGCATGGTCGATTGGGGTTCTGATAAACAAAGATTGTCGCGAACCGATGCTTGATAACCCCACAAACGATACAAATCATTCACGGCGAGATTCGACTGTTTTTGTGCTAACAATAAGTCACGCTGATCATCTGTCAATTGTTGGTTGACGACTATTGGCGTTGGCTCCTCTCTTGGTGCACTCACTTGCGCTAACACTGACGTTGCTTGAGCTGGCATATAATTCACGACCGCCCACCCCGTACCTAATGCCGCAATAAGACCCACCGTGACAGAGCCCCAAGCAGGCCAGCGGAAAGTACGGCGCTCTTTTTTATCTTGCTGATAAATATCTGCCTGAAACTGCATTACCTCTTCACAGGCCTGCTGAACGGTTTGCTTATCCACCACCGCATTACCTTGGTGATAACTGATGTTGAGAGATTTATCACAGATAAGATTAATCAAGCGCGGGATGCCGTGACTGTATTTGGCAATGAGTTTACAAGAAGCACGATTAAACAGTTGCTGGTCACCACCTGCCGTATGTAATCGAAACGCGATGTAATCTTCTGTCTCTTTTTCATCCAACGGCAACAAGTGATAACGCCCAGTAATGCGCTGAGCGAGCTGGCGTAGTTGCGTCGTTTGTAATAGCCGCTGTAATTCAGGCTGTCCGACCAACAACACTTTGAGCAGTTTTCTGGTATCGGTTTCCAAGTTGGTCAACAAACGTAACTGCTCTAAAACGTCGGCAGCAAGGTGTTGAGCCTCATCAATGACCAGCAATGTCTGCCAGCCTGAGCGATAATTACGCAGCAAGTATTTGTGAATCACTTGGTTTAGCTGTTTGAGGTTTGCATCTGGCGGGTAAGTAATTTTGAATTCATCGCAAATAGCTTCGAGCAAGTCTCGACTCGAAAACGTGGGATTTAGGATCAGACCCGCTTTGGTGTTATCACCTAAATTCGCCAGCATCGCTTTTGCGACGGTCGTTTTGCCTGTACCCACTTCGCCAGTAAGCATAGCAAAACCACCGCCATCGCCTAGCCCGACTTGGAGATGTGTGATTGCCTCTTTGTGACGTTGGCTTAAATACAAATAACGCGAGTTTGGAACAATCGAAAATGGTTGTTCTACAAACCCAAAAAAGTCCTTATACATTAGGCTCTCCAGCTAAAAAACCACCAGGGAATAGTCAGATATAATATAAACATAGCTGCATCTACTCTCGGGAGTAAAGAAAAGTACCATTGCTTGCTACAATGTCCAACGGCATATCAATAAATTAAGAGGTAATTCGTGCAAGTTTATTTAGTAGGTGGCGCAGTTCGAGATAAATTGCTCGGAATTGATAGTTATGACAACGACTGGGTGGTCGTAGGTGCGACTCCCGATATGATGCTGTCCCAAGGGTACACCGCCGTTGGCAAAGACTTTCCTGTATTTTTGCACCCAAAAAGTAAAGAAGAACATGCACTTGCGCGAACGGAAAGAAAGTCAGGGTCTGGTTATACTGGCTTTGAGTGTTTCTTTGATCAAAACGTAACCTTAGAAGAAGATTTAATTCGTCGTGATTTAACTATTAATGCAATGGCAATGGAGAGTGATGGTACGATCCATGACCCATATGGTGGCCAGAAAGATCTCAATAATAAACTACTACGCCATGTCTCAGACGCTTTTGTCGAAGATCCTCTACGCGTTTTACGTGTCGCTCGTTTTGCTGCCAAGCTGGCTGATCTAGACTTTACGGTTGCCGACGAAACCATGCAGTTAATGCGCCACATGGCAGAATCTGGAGAGCTGAGCACACTGACTCCCGAGCGTGTTTGGCAAGAATGGCATAAATCCCTTTCCACTCCTCGCCCTGATATTTTCTTATCGGTTCTAAGAGATTGTGGTGCATTGACCGTTGTTTTACCTGAAATTGATGCACTATTTGGCGTACCTCAACCAGAAAAATGGCATCCAGAAATCGATACGGGCATCCATACTTTGATGGTGGCAGAGCAAGCTGCAAGACTGAGTAACTCACTCCCCGTCAGATTTGCCGCTCAAGTGCATGACTTAGGCAAAGGGGTAACACCAGAGAGCGAATGGCCAAGCCACAAAATGCATTGTCATACAGGATTAAAACTGATCAAAAAGCTGTGCGAACGTGTCCGTGTACCGAATGAGTTTCGTGATTTAGCCTTGATGGTGTGCGAACAGCACTCCAATATCCATCGCGCGGCCGAGTTAAAGCCGCAAACCATCATAAAAATACTCAACAAATTCGATGTGTGGCGCAAAGCTGAGCGCTTAGAAGATATTTTAATATGTTGTCAGGCTGACCATGCGGGTCGAAAAGGGTTAGAAGAGAAGCCTTATCCTCAAGCTGAGATTTTTACCCACGCTTATCAAGCCGCAGCCGCCGTAGATGTTCAGAGCATCATTAAGGATGGATTTAAAGGCCCAGCAATACGTGATGAACAAGAAAAGAGACGGATTGAAGCGGTAAGAGTCGCTTTGAATAAGTGATCTGAGCTCAGATTAATTAACCGAATTGTATTCATGCCAGGCCATTCCAGCGAGCCTTAGCGAGACTAGGAATCTAATATCAGCACGCAGGGCAGTTTTAGAAATGGCCAACGCCACAAGAAACTCTGAGAGAAGGTTCTGAACCTCGCTCCTTCGTCGCTGTTCAGAATGACGTTGTGGTTTAGGTATGCAGCTTGCGGTTAAGCAAGCTGCCAATCCGTCGCGTTATCAGGCGCTAAGCAAGAACGCAAACAAACCGAAACCTAGAATCAGACGGTAAATCACGAACGGTGTCATGCCCATTCGTGAAATCATCTTTAAGAAAAAGTGGATACAAATATATGCACTGATAAACGATGTGATGATACCAGTCAGCAAGAAGCCAATATGGACAGGTTCACCACTGGTCACTAGCTTCATGCCTAAATAGCTACCAGCTAATGTAATGATCGGGATCGACATTAAAAATGAAAAGCGCGCAGCCGCTTCTCGAGTAAAGCCGAGGTAAAGTGCAGCCGTAATGGTCGCCCCTGAACGCGACGTTCCAGGAATCATCGCTAAGGCTTGAGCAATACCGATAAACACGGCTTTCTTCCAACCCGTTTGGTATTCATCCGCAACCAACTTAGCGTTTTTGTCTACCCACCAAAGCAACAAACCAAATACGATCGTTGTGGTCGCGATGACATAAGCGCTACGTAGATACACTTCAATGATGTCTTTCATCAACAAGCCAAACACACAAGCTGGAATCGTGGCGATCACGATCATCCAAGCAAGTTTTGCTTCTTTACTCCGATCTCCTTTAAAGATCGAAGCAAATAATGCCTGGAACAGAGTGATCACTTCATGGCGAAAATAGATCACTACCGCCATTAATGTACCGACGTGAACAGCAACATCAAAAGCTAGACCTTGGTCTTCCCATCCCAAAATGGCGGAGGGCAGGATCAAATGGGCAGAGCTCGAAATAGGCAAAAACTCTGTCAGACCCTGAATCAGAGCCAGAATAAAGGCTTCAAAATAACTCATGTAAACAACTCAAATTAAAAATGAAAAAGAAACAGGTTTGAGTGAATCGACTGGCTGCATTGCATGCCAAATATCTGCGACTGTGCGTCCATCGCCTGGGATCACTAATTGAGGTTCGAGATCATACAGAGGCTTTGTGACAAAAGGATATTTGTAGATATCACTGCGAGGTAGCTCAGGTTTTTTCGTGGAGACGCATTCACCGAACAACACTATATCGAGATCCAGTGTTCGATCCTGATACTTTTGCGCATTTTCTTCGCGTCCCCACTTAAATTCAATCTCACGTAGCTGATGACTCAACTCTTCTAATGACAACTCGGTACGCATTGCAACGACAAAGTTGTAGAAGTTCTGGCTGCTAAAGCCAATAGGTTCACATTCATATACCGGCGATACGAGGAGACTTTCTCCAAGCTGTAGCAGCTCCTGATACGCAGCGAGCGCATGTTGTTCTCTTTCTACATTCGTACCAACACCGATATAGGTGGTGATCATGCTTGACCTCGCTCAATCACGACACCAACAGCGCGTGCTTGTGGCACTGCACCAGGTTTTGCTAAACGGATTTTCACCCAAGGCACAGAGAAACGCTGCATGATAAGCTCTGCCACTTCTTCGGCTACGCGCTCAACCAACAGAAAACGACCATTTTCAATATGGCTCAGTACCGCCTCACTCACTTGCGAGTAATCCAACGCATCTTGCACATCATCACTTTTACCCGCAGGCTTATTGTCGTGCGCCATTTCGATATCCAGAACCAACTTTTGTTTAATTTGTTGTTCCCAGTAGTACACGCCAATCGTGGTGATTACTTCTAATTGTTCAATAAAAACTTTATCCAGAGCCATCTTATGTCCTTCTATTACAGAGGTCGGATACCCGTGAGGGGTAATTTGATCGTAGTATTCTATACCTAAGTAACATTTCCTTGGGTCATCACAATGTTACTTAGGTATAAACTGCGAAAGCATCTTTATATACAAGAAATCACATAATGCAAGCTCTATCACAGTGAGGATTTCTGCATTATGTGAATTCGAGGTATGATAGCAACTACGCGGGAACCGAGCATTAAATTCCAATCCATCAAGGACTTCTATGGACGCACTGGCACTGATAATGACAATGGCCGCCTATTTACTGGGTTCGGTTTCCAGTGCGGTTTTGATCTGTCGACTCTTAAAACTGCCAGATCCACGCAGTGTAGGCTCCAACAACCCTGGAGCAACGAACGTATTGCGTATTGGCGGACGAGGAGCCGCTGTTTCAGTCTTGTTGTGCGATATGCTCAAAGGCACCATCCCCGTATGGGGCGGATACTTTCTTGGTATCGACCCTATTATTCTTGGCGTCATCGCCATTGCCGCCTGTCTCGGGCACATGTACCCCATCTTTTTCCACTTTAAAGGCGGAAAAGGTGTCGCAACCGCGCTTGGCGCTATCGCTCCAATTGGTTTGGACTTAACAGGATTAGTGATGTTAACTTGGCTGTCAGTAGCCGCGCTATTCCGCTATTCATCGTTAGCGGCTCTCGTCACGGTTTTGGTCACTCCGTTTTATACCTGGATGTTTAAACCGCAATACACGTTACCTGTTGCTATGCTGTGTTGCTTAATCGTATTTAAGCATCATCAAAATATTCGTCGGCTTTTGTCTGGCGACGAGCCCAAAATTGGCGAAAAGAAACTGACACAAAAAAACTCGGCTTAATGCCGAGTTTTTGTTTAGAGAACGATGCATTCATTGGTTATGCATGAACTCGATTCAGGAAGTTCAACAACATTTGGTTGACGAATTCCGGCTGTTCTAAACAACTGATGTGTCCCGCTTGCGGAATTTCTACCAACTCACTGCCCGTGATACAGTCTTTCATTAAATACGATTCGAAAACCGGGCGAGGCTTATCTTCACAGCCCACCGCAATTAACGTCGGCAGAGCGAATTTTTCCGAATCTTCAATCACATCACGGCGACCAAACACCATGCGACCAATGCGAGCCACTTCAACCGCACGCTCACCACTCAGGCTTTCTAAACTGCGTTTGAATGCAGCGACCAACTCAGGATTCACCTGCTCAGCGTTATTAGCAAAAAACAATGGCACGACAGCTTCAATAATTGGCGCAGGCACCGCTTGGACTTGGCTGATGGTATCAAGCATTGCAAAGTACTTTTTATACGTAACTTCTGGCTCCCAACCAATGAAGGTATCCATCAATACCAGTGATTTCACACGTTGCGGTGCTTGAGCCGTCAGTTCCGCTCCCCACATGCCGCCAACAGATAAGCCCACCACCGAAAACTCTTCAATGTCCAAATGATCCATCAACGCCAACATATGTTGTGCATAATCAACTAATGACTCTGTCGATGCAGGGGCCGCTTCTGACTCACCATGTGCCCACAAATCTGGCACAATACAACGATATGACTGGCTTAAAACTTCAATTTGTGGCGCCCACATTTGGCTATCCCACAAATAACTGTGACCAAACAGTAATACTGGACCATCACCTTTATCAAGGTAAGCAAGTTGCTGACCTTCAATTTCAAACTTATTCATTGTTATATCCATTTCTTATTCTTCCGCACTATCCTATCACTGAAACGATACCGAACTGCTCGCATCAGTCAGAGTGTAAACGAAGCTTTTCATTGAATAGCTAAAAATAAAGGCCTCTGATGAGCAGAGACCTTTATCGTAGTGAATCTATTAAACCTACCGCATAAGTTTGATTAAGCGACTGGCGTCAGTTGGTCAATCGGCCAACGTGGGCGAGCCTCTACCGACATATCGGCCACTTCGCCATTCTTCAAACGCTGCATACCAGCGTAAGCGATCATCGCACCATTATCCGTACAGAACTCAGTTCGTGGGTAGTAAACCTCGCCGCCAACTTTCTTCGCTAGCTTCTCTAACTCTGCACGTAAACGACGGTTAGCACTCACACCACCAGCAATAACAATACGCTTCATACCTGTTTGCTCAAGCGCGCGTTTACATTTAATCGCCAATGTTGCACACACGGCTTCTTCAAATGCCAGAGCGATGTCTGCGCGAGTTTGCTCGTCATCGCCATTCGCAGCAATCGTATTTGCTGTAAAGGTTTTCAGGCCAGAGAAACTCATATCCAAGCCAGGGCGATCAGTCATTGGGCGCGGGAACTTAAAACGACCCGGCGTGCCTTTTTCTGCTAGTTTAGACAACAGCGGGCCACCTGGGTAATCCAGCCCCATTAGCTTCGCCGTTTTATCAAACGCTTCGCCCGCAGCATCATCAATCGACTCGCCTAGAATTTTGTACTCACCGATGCCTCTCACTTCGACCATCATCGAGTGACCACCCGACACCAACACTGCCACAAACGGGAATGGCGGTGGGTTATCTTCCAGCATTGGAGCCAACAGATGACCTTCCATATGATGAACAGGTACCGCTGGCACTCCCCAAGCATAAGCAATACTGCGACCAATAGTAGCGCCCACTAATAGTGCACCAACGAGACCCGGCCCCGCGGTGTACGCGACACCATCAATGTCTTTCGAAGTTAAGTTCGCTTCTTTTAGTGCCTCTTTAATAAGAGGAATGGTTTTCTTTACATGGTCACGTGAAGCCAACTCAGGCACCACTCCACCGTAATCTGCGTGCAGTTTTACTTGGCTGTAAAGCTTGTGTGACAGCAGACCTTTTTCATCATCATAAATCGCGATGCCAGTCTCGTCACAAGAGGTTTCAATACCGATAATGCGCATGGTTTTCTCAGTATGCTTTCTGTATAGAGGAAATTTGGGCGTCATATTACCTCGCCTTGGTGCTGCAAACAAATTTTGTACAGACAATAATCGACAAAAGGCTTTACAAAGTAGTTGTGATCGGATTAAAATTCCGCACCATTTTTGATCAAGCTGGTAAGAGACCAAACAATTGTGATTTGGTCTGTTGAATGCCAGCGTTAACGAATAACCCCTGAGGTGAAAGGCATATGCCAGTAGTTAAAGTACGTGAAAACGAACCGTTCGACGTTGCTCTACGTCGTTTCAAGCGCTCTTGCGAAAAAGCAGGTATCCTTTCTGAAGTGCGTCGTCGTGAGCACTACGAAAAACCAACTACAGTTCGCAAACGCGCTAAAGCAGCAGCTCAAAAGCGTCACGCTAAGAAGCTAGCTCGCGAAAACGCTCGTCGCGTTCGCCTGTACTAATAACTGAGCTCCAAAAGGAATTTAGTTATGGCTCTGATTGATCAACTCAAAGAAGAGCAAAAATTAGCGATGAAAGCCAAGGACAAATTGCGCCTTGGTACTATTCGTTTAGCCCTATCAGCAATCAAGCAACGTGAAGTTGACGAGCAGATTACTCTGAACGATGACGACATTCTTGCAGTATTGACCAAAATGGTTAAACAACGTCGCGACTCTGTAGCGCAGTATGAAGCAGCGGGTCGTCAAGATCTTGCTGATGCGGAACAAGCAGAAATTACCGTTCTTGAGGACTTTATGCCTCAACCACTGACAGACGAAGAAGTAGCGGCTCTTATCGAGAACGCGATTGCTGAATCTAGCGCAGCTGGCATGCAAGACATGGGCAAAGTAATGGGCGTTCTGAAACCGCAAATTCAAGGGCGCGCAGATATGGGTAAAGTAAGCGGTTTAGTTCGCGCTAAACTGGCTTAAGATACCCCACCCAATTGCAGCAAGCCGTGCTATCCTTTGGAACGCACGGCTTGTTTGTATCTGGATGAATGGAATGAAATAAGTGAGCAACACGCTTATTCTTTTAAAGCATTCACTCCACTCATCATCTTCTTTTTTTGTTAGGTTTTATGGCTGGACACATCCCTCGCAGTTTTATCGATGACCTTCTAGCTCGACTTGATATTGTCGATATCATCGACGCACGTGTGAAACTTAAGAAAAAAGGCAAAAACTACGGCGCATGCTGCCCGTTCCACAACGAAAAGACACCCTCATTCAGTGTCAGTCAAGAAAAGCAGTTCTACCATTGTTTTGGTTGTGGTGCGCACGGAAATGCCATCGACTTTTTGATGGAATTCGACCGGCTAGAATTCGTCGAAGCCATTGAAGAACTCGCTTCATACTTGGGCTTAGATGTTCCTCGCGAACAACGTAGTGGCGGTAATGGTTCGTTCCAGTCAGGCCCACAAGCAAGCAGCAGTGAAAAACGTAATCTATACGACTTAATGGGCAGCATTGCTCAATTTTATCGTAACCAACTCAAGCAGCCAGCAAGTAAAGTGGCGATTGAGTATCTAAAAGATCGCGGCCTGTCTGGTGAAATCGTCCAGAAGTTTGGCATCGGCTATGTGGCTGATGAATGGGATTTAGTTCGTAAGAACTTTGGCCAGAATAAAGAAAACCAAGACATGCTCGTCACAGGCGGCATGTTGATCGAAAACGACAAAGGCAACCGCTACGACCGATTCCGTGGTCGAGTGATGTTTCCTATTCGAGACAGACGCGGCCGAGTGATAGGCTTTGGTGGTCGAGTATTAGGTGATGGGACACCGAAATATCTCAACTCACCCGAAACCCCGATATTTCATAAAGGTAAAGAGTTGTATGGCCTTTATGAAGTACTACAAGCGTACCGTGAGCCACCACAAATTTTAGTGGTTGAAGGCTATATGGATGTTGTCGCGCTTGCTCAATATGGCGTAGATTATTCCGTTGCCTCATTGGGTACCTCTACAACGGGCGAGCACTTGCAAGTGTTATTCAGGCAAACAAGCACCGTCGTATGTTGTTACGACGGTGACCGCGCAGGCCGTGAAGCCGCGTGGCGTGCCATGGAAAATGCATTGCCTTACCTAACTGATGGTCGCCAGTTAAAATTCATGTTTTTGCCGGATGGAGAAGATCCCGACTCTTACATCCGACAAAACGGAAAACAAGCATTTGAACAACAAGTGTCTAATGCGATGCCCTTGTCTGAATTCATGTTCAGCTTATTGACTCAGCAAGTCGATATGAGCACGAAAGAAGGCATGGCAAAGCTGAGTACCCTTGCTGTTCCTCTCATCGACAAAGTCCCTGGCGGCACTTTAAGACTATACTTGAGAGAACTGCTTGGCCGCCGTTTGGGTTTGGTTGATGAACGCCAACTACAGCAGCTAATTTCAAAACAAGGTAAAGAGGATAAAAGACCTCAACCTCATAAAGAAATCAAGCGAACGCCGATGCGAGAAGTGATCGCGTTACTGATTCAAAACCCACAATACGTAAGTATGGTGCCAGATCTAACTAGCGTTAGAGATTTACCCATTCCTGGTCTAAGTTTATTTGTTGATGTACTTGATAAATGCCAAGCGCATCCCCATATCAACACAGGCCAATTATTAGAGCATTGGCGAAACAGCCAAAATGAGACCCTTCTGTCTCGTCTCGCGAGTTGGGACATTCCACTCGATGAGGACAACCAAGAAGAAATATTTTTAGACTCACTGGATAAAATTATTGCCCAGTGCGTAGAAAAACAAATTGAAAACCTGCAGGCCAAAGCAAGAAGTGTCGGTTTATCAGCCGAAGAGAAAAGGGAGCTGCTAGCACTTATGCTAGATTTAAAAGCGTAACCCTGTTTAATTAGTCAGCAACGATTTAATTTGTTATAGTAAGTGGTTTGCATTTCGCATACTGATTCCTTCACCAGATTACGAAGTTGGATACCGTCTATGGATCACAATCCGCAGTCACAGCTAAAGTCACTTGTTATTAAAGGCAAGGAACAAGGCTATCTGACCTACGCCGAAGTAAATGACCACCTACCTGCTGAAATCGTAGATTCAGAACAGGTAGAAGACATCATTCAGATGATCAACGACATGGGCATTAAGGTAGTAGAAACTGCTCCTGATGCTGATGATTTAGCACTGAACGATGACACAAATATTACCGATGAAGATGCAGCCGAAGCTGCAGCCGCTGCACTGTCTAGCGTAGAGAGTGAGATTGGTCGTACCACAGACCCAGTACGTATGTACATGCGTGAGATGGGTACTGTCGAACTTCTAACTCGCGAAGGCGAAATCGACATCGCAAAACGTATTGAAGAAGGTATTAACCAAGTTCAATCGTCTGTTGCTGAATACCCAGGTACGATTCCGTACATTCTTGAGCAATTTGACAAAGTTCAAGCTGAAGAACTGCGTCTTACTGACCTTATTTCAGGTTTTGTAGACCCAGATGCTGACGACACCGCTGCACCAACGGCAACACACATCGGTTCTGAACTGACTGAATCTCAGTTAGAAGAAGAAGACGATGAAGACGTTGATGACGACGAAGATAGCGATGACGATTCAGATGATTCTGAAGAAGATGTAGGTATCGATCCAGAGTTAGCGCTAGAGAAATTCAACCAACTACGCAGCACCTATCAAAATCTTCAATTAGCAATCAGCGAGTACGGCTATAACAGCCCGAAAGCAACCGTTGCTAATGAAATGATGCTAGACGTATTCCGCGAGTTTCGTCTAACGCCTAAACAGTTTGATCACCTAGTGAATGAACTGCGTACTGCTATGGATCGCGTTCGTACTCAAGAACGCCTTATCATGAAGTCTGTGGTTGAATACGGCAAAATGCCGAAGAAATCATTCATCGCGCTGTTCACTGGTAATGAATCAAGCGAAGCTTGGTTGGATGAAGTTCTTGCTTCAGACAAGCCATACGCTGAAAAGATCAAACGTAACGAAGAAGAAATCCGTCGTTCAATCGCTAAGCTAAAAATGATTGAAGAAGAGACTTCTCTAAACGTACAAAACATTAAAGACATCAGCCGTCGTATGTCTATCGGTGAAGCAAAAGCTCGCCGTGCGAAAAAAGAGATGGTTGAAGCGAACTTGCGTCTTGTAATTTCTATCGCGAAGAAATACACCAACCGTGGCCTACAGTTCTTGGATCTTATCCAGGAAGGTAACATCGGTCTGATGAAAGCGGTAGATAAGTTCGAATACCGTCGTGGTTACAAGTTCTCGACTTACGTGACATGGTGGATTCGTCAGGCGATCACTCGTTCGATTGCAGACCAAGCTCGTACTATCCGTATTCCGGTTCACATGATCGAAACGATCAACAAGCTAAACCGTATCTCTCGTCAAATGCTGCAAGAGATGGGTCGCGAGCCACTACCGGAAGAACTGGCTGAGCGCATGCAGATGCCAGAAGACAAGATTCGCAAAGTTCTGAAAATCGCTAAAGAACCTATCTCAATGGAGACACCAATCGGTGACGACGAAGATTCGCATCTAGGTGATTTTATCGAAGATACAACGCTAGAACTGCCGCTAGATTCTGCAACTGCAACTAGCCTTAAAGTGGCAACAAAAGACGTGCTTGCAGGTCTAACGCCACGTGAAGCGAAAGTACTTCGTATGCGCTTTGGTATCGACATGAACACTGACCATACTCTAGAAGAAGTTGGTAAGCAGTTCGACGTTACTCGTGAACGTATCCGTCAGATCGAAGCAAAAGCACTACGTAAACTTCGTCACCCAAGCCGCTCAGAGACTCTGCGCAGCTTCCTAGACGAATAAACGCAGCGTATATAAGCTTTTAGAAATCAAAAAAGGTGACTTTAAGTCACCTTTTTTATTATCTACTGTTCTAAGTGGATAAAAACTAAGCGCAATTGCCCTAGTTGGTATCTAGACACCTTGCAACGCTTCCCCTATAATCGTTGTCCTATTAAGGCCCCTTAGCTCAGTGGTTAGAGCAGTCGACTCATAATCGATTGGTCCCCAGTTCAAGTCTGGGAGGGGCCACCAAATTCCAGAAGGTTAGTAAGCGTAGTGTTTACTAACCTTTTTTTGTACCTGACGATTTTGGGTCAGGTAATGGGTCAGGTAAGCCCCAATCACGCACTCTTCTCTGTCTTCTCCCAATATTAATCCGAATACTACGCTGTTGCCAAATGTGTCCTTCTGGCTGATAAAACTCTCTCATAGAGAACAAAGAGAGGTATTAAACTCGCAAACCAGCCATAAGTAACTTAAATTGCACTTATAACTAATTTCTTATACAGTCACGACAAAAGTGAGTTATAGTGAACTTATATATTAAGACGAACCCAATAGTGACAAAAGTACATTAAAAGGCACTTATGAAAAAAGGTAAGATGGTAAAGGCACAACCTATGCCTGATTTGAATACCGAGTTCAGTATGGAAACGCTGGGGAGCGCCATTCGCTCAAAACGCACCGATAGAGGCTGGCGTATTGATGATCTCGCTTCAAAAGCCAACTTATCTCGTAGAACAGTCATGAAAGTAGAAAAAGGCGATACCAGTGTCACCTTTGCCAATGTACTCATCCTCATGGACATCTTAGGGCTGTCGTTACGCCTTATCGATGTAAACCTATTTGTTCGTCCACATAGCCAAATACCCTCCCAAGCTGAAAACAGCGTGAGAAGCAATGAGGACGGTTGGTATGAGTAAGTTACAACAGTTAGACGTGTTTATCGGTACGAATACCAAAATTGGTCGTTTGATTCTTCCTGTCGGAACAGAAACAGAGTTCTCATTCATCTATGAAGATGAATGGAAACACTCTGGTTTCCCGATTTCGCCACACATCCCTTTCGATGATCGGGCTTCACCACGTAGTATTGAGAACTACCTCAGAAATCTCCTTCCTGAAGGAGAAGCCTTTGAGGAGATGATACAAAACACCACTATATCCAAAAGCAACACGTTCGGGCTGATTCGTAAGCTTGGTGCGGAAACATCTGGCGCATTGTCTTTTCGAGTTCCAGACTCAGAACCTGGGGAAACTAGTTTTAGAGCTGTACCTGATGATGAACTAATAGAACGACTAGAGCGAAATCTAGCGCCATTAGTGTATTGGGACGGTAAGGTTCGCCTTTCGGTTGCTGGTGTTCAAAACAAGTTAAACTTACTTAAGCGCGGTGATGAGTGGGGGTTTGGTGAAAGCAAATTAAGTTCGAACTACATTCTGAAATTTGAAAGCGGTAAAGCACCGTGTATTGCTGTTAATGAGTTCTTTTGCATGACATTAGCCAAGCTAGCAGGTTTGGACGTCGCTAATGTTGAGTTAACCCGCATTGGGAAGACTAGGACACTGATAATAGAGCGGTTCGATCGTGCCTATATCGCGACTCGTGATGTCGTTCAACGAAAACATGTGATTGATGGCTGTCAGGCAACTGACTTACCTCCAGGTTACAAATACGAGCGTCAGAATGGGGATGAAGGCGATGGCGTATATATGCGTGATGGCGTTTCTTTCCCACGCCTACTGAGCGTAAAAACCATAGACACGGTAATCACCAACCTAAAGCTCACCCAATGGATGCTCTTTAATCTAGCAACGCTAAACTACGATGCCCATGGTAAAAATATTAGCTTCTTCGTCACCCCTAAAGGGCTGGAACTAACCCCTTTTTATGACTTAGTAAACATAGAAGCTATCGCTCAAGAGGGAGCAAAACGCAACTCACGAAGCGGTAAATTGTCCGCTGATGAGGGTCGTGCCGCCAGTATCCCTCAATATTTTGCAATGTCGATTGGAGATTGGGAAAGTGAAGACTTTCAAAATCCGCCGAAAGGTAACTTCAAACGCCCTATCACCAGCTATGATTTAGCTGAATTCGGCGCTCTGCTGGGTTATTCAGGCACCAAAATGGCTTCCATAATGGTAGAAACCGTTGGTGCTATAAAAAACACCCTGAAGGAAGCGATTGAACTTACCGAAGCTCAAGGAATCGAGGATCGAGAACGTGAACACATAGAACTATGTGTCTCACTCATCCAAACAGAGTGTGAATACTTGCTATCGCAAGCCGACGGTGTGCCAGAAATGAGTGAGCTTCTTTAATGTAAATGTAAAACCTAGTAACTAATCAAATTAGATTCTACAGCGACATACCTGATTTGATTAGTTAGTTACTACAATATCTTTATTTATTCTATTTAGGTGACGTTGCTTTGATGAAAGGAATTGAATCAAAAATATCATTATTAGGAAAAGCATTCTTCAGAGCTATAATATATTTTATCAACCGATTGAAGTTGCTTTCATCAACACTTTTAATGTACGCCAGCCAGCCATTTACTTGAGCAAGTTTCGATGTATCACTTTTTAGCATTGTATAAATTTCCGCTCGCATTTGACGATATTTCTTACGACCAATCCCAACGCTATCAGTAGAGATAACTAATCCTGTTACTTCTTTGCGTTTTCTGGTTCCACAAATCTTAGTTTTTCGGGGATTTAGAATAAAGCCTTCATCTTGTAGTATCTCTTCTATCATTGGTTGTGCTTTTCTGATTTTGGCCTCATTAAAAGCTGACAAGGTAATATCATCTGCATATCGCGTATACATAATACCCTTAGGGCCAGAATACCCCTGTATTCTTGAATCTAAACGTTGACAAGCTAAGTTCGATAATTTGGGGGAAGTTGGAGCACCTTGAGGTAGGCGACCGTTAAACGTACATAGACAAGTAAAAATGTGACTTATGCTTTTATTGTATCCGATAGAGTGAAAAATACTGTAAACATGGGATGCAGGGACAGAATGAAAAAAATCTTCTAAATCAATATTTAATAAAACATGAGCACCAACATGAGGGGCAGCATTACTTAATATTGACTCGCCTATCTCGAATCCTTTGGAATTTTGGGAGGAATTTAAACGAGACAAAACGTTCCTTAAAATCCATGATTGAGCAGCTTTCATTGCTCTTGAAGGTTGGGCTATCTCTCTTTTCCCTCCTGTTTTTTTATCTAGATGATAGACTTTGTAGTGGTCATCAGATTTATAAACTAACTGTTGGACTAGTCCCGTAGACAAACGCATCTGGCTGGATAGTTCATCTAGATTGGTTACTGGAGGTAATCCTAAATTTTTTAGCCTACTTAAATTTTTGGAATCTTGTAACGTTGTCATGATAAGGGTACGCACCTTTACGTCAAAAGTTCACATTTAGAACTTGCGAGTCTAAAACGAAGTTTTAGCGAGCAAGAACTAAATGAGCTAATATATCTGTTTTCCTGAAGGACAGCGAATCACTACCCAGTTGTATTCCCGACTTTTTCGAAAATCAACTCGCTAAAGGTGCGTTCACTCATCCTATCATAACAAACGCCTGATTTTCTACGATATTGAAAATTCATGACCTCGATACGGACAAGATCTAGACGATGACTTGTAAACTTTGATAGTACATGTGTCTCACCACTTTTTGTCATGTCATAGCCTATAGTTGTTTTCATTATCATTCTTTTAGATTGCAGTCTTGTTAGTGCTGAGCGTGTTGCTATATCAGACATCACATCATCTTGTTCGGTAGCTATTTTGAGCAATGTTTTTAAACTATTAAAATCAATGTCCTCTATTAAATATATGCAAGGAAGAATAAAGTTTTCTGCCTCCAAAATATTCGTCACATTTTTCTTCACGGGATTGTGCTTTTGAATCTTTGTGACCGAATCAGATACCAACCTGAAATTTTTGATACTGTCTGAAGGACAATCCAGTTTATCGTAATCTACGTTGATAACCTTCCCAGTAGCTGAAGCTTTGATTAACCTATTAGGCCCATAGTTTAAAAAGCTTCTTTTATTTTTATAACGCTGATTAGCAACACATATTAGCTTGTTCACCAACATTGGGTTGCTAGAAAAAGCGCCTAGCTCAGCAAAAGAGCCAGGACTTTCAGGAAGAATGACAATAGCATCAACAGAACTAGCCAAAATGTTTTCGAGAGCAAGTAAACTGTGTTGACCTTGCCCTGCAAGTAAATCATCAAACAAACTCTCAGGATACAGTAGCTCATACTGAATCCGACTTTGATTCTCTTTAAGTAAAGATGCCATTTTGAAACGGCCTTTAGTTTTATCTTTGATATCAGCACCACATAAGAAAATGGTCCTTTTTTTCGCAAAGACAGGGACATAAATCCGCTCTTTTATCACGTTTGCAATATCTACTAGTTGTGATGTTGAAAATGTCTTTCTCACTACCTTGTCCCTGATGAAACCCTTATGAATCATTACACTATACTATGTCGATTAATGCTCCAACTACGATATCGATCTCATTCACACATCGAGAGTCAGCAAACTCTTGCGAGTCTCAATATGACAGAACTTTTATATCCTGTTATACCACCCAACAGTTTTCTAATTTGGTGCATTTTCAAGATCAACAACATCACACCACTCAATAAACATACAAGTCATTAAAGCATAATTACCAGACTTGATACATGGATTAAAATCAGGTATTTAGGGGCATACAAACAGCTAGAACACTGTTCTAGCAAGAGCATTTTTTATTTATTAATTAAATGAGCAAACTTTAGTTTTTGATGATTTGAGCGAGAACACTGTTCTCGCAGTAACAAGTTGCATCTATTTTTGTTCTTCTAGCCATCGCTCAATGTCTTTTCTCTGCCAGCCCACTACCCTAGAACTAAGCGTAACAACGGGTGGCATTTTTCCATCCCGACGCCAACGCCACAAAGTACTTACGCTTACCCCGATTTCTTTCGCTAACTGCTCTTGTCTTACAAACATTTTATTACCTTTATTTCCTATTATTTAGTCGCATCTTAGATTCTCATCACCTGACTCATAATATAGAATAAGCAACAAACCATATTGACATGATAACTAATGAGCTTAGATCAAAAACGCAATGCATTGAGAGTACAGCTAGAAACAGCAATTAATGACTTAAAAAACCAGGCCGAATCTCAAGGTTGTAAAATTGCTCAGCGACGTCGTTCTGGGTATTTATACGCTGTCGATGCCTTTCGGAACATTGTTCTCGAACCATGGTTTAACACGTTACTCAGTCAACATGGTTCTGTACTCCAAAAGCACCGTAGCTCCAACGCTATCAAGCTTGCAGATATCGTAGAAATTTATGGCGGATTAAATAAAACAATTAAACTTATTGAAACGGTGCTAGATTTGCGGGGGTTCGGGCTTGATAGCCAGCAACACACTGATTATTTAGATCAAGTGCTCTGGGGATTAAAGGATCTGCGTTCACTCACTCCACAACATCAAGAGGAAGAGGTTCGTTGGAACAGTGTTCTACCTTACTGCGCACTATGCTGGCGTCTACGCAGCCGATCTCACTACTACTGCGAAAAACACCATCCCATTAAATCCACTAAACTTTATAAACAGCAAAAATACGCAGTTATCACTGCATTGAAACACCTGCCCAACCAGAACAGCACTGCTTACGAAAAGTATCTTGCACAGCCTAACAAACAGAAAAAGTTAGGACGACAACTGTATGATCTGGTCAGCGGCTATGCGCCGCATCCACGAGTATTTCTACGTCACTGTAAAGATAGCGCTATGTCAGGGGACTGGATCACACTATCAAAGAACATTGTTCAGACATGCAAAGTGACTTATCCAGCTAGCTATAAAAAAATAAAACAAATCAAACCAGATGATTTTAGAAACTGGCCCTCGTGGTGTATCGCGATAGTGAGATGTTTAGATCCTACGGAGCCAAATGCTTGGAACGAAAAAGAGTGCCTGACGCTTTTCAATGAGTTGAATACTTGGACCACACTGATTGGGATCTTGCATCGCTTTGAGTGTGTAGAACGAATCAATAGCATTGAAACTAGACGTGGCCCG
This sequence comes from Vibrio sp. 11-4(1), assembly GCF_013048625.1. Classification (NCBI taxonomy): domain Bacteria; kingdom Pseudomonadati; phylum Pseudomonadota; class Gammaproteobacteria; order Vibrionales; family Vibrionaceae; genus Vibrio; species Vibrio sp. 11-4(1). The sequence goes on from NZ_VHSY01000003.1 coordinate 187,687, forward strand.
AGCGTTGGATATGGAGCGAATCTAAAACAACACCAGCAGATCAAAGACCTGTTAACACAACAACTAGCCACGAATAACAAAACTAACCTAAGTGATATCGCCAGAACGCTTGGGCTTAGCAGACAACGCATACACCAGATCATTAAAAAACATCAATTGCTCTCCTAAGCAGCAAAGTGACTGTGCAAAAAACAATCGAATTTATTTTACATTTTTAATTATTAAATCAAATAAAAATCATAAATATAATTACGAATAATTTAATTATTAAGTTGAGCCAAGATAATTATGGCAATAAAATGGTTTTTACTTATTAACTGTTTCATGTTATAACTATTATAACTGTTATAATTATTATAAAGTTATAATTCTAATATAACGTTCATCTATTAAAATTTGGATTCTTAAACGGAATATTCTAATTTTTAGGTCTAAATTTTAGTGCCACCATTGGCTCATTCGCTGCCCACCGTGGCATTTCCTCTGCCATCCTTGACAGTTTCGCTGCCAATCTTGGCAAAACAATGTGCCAAGAAATTTTGGTTTAAAAAACTTAGGCAAACATACAGTGCATTATTTTAATAAATAAAAAGTAACACTTTGTGTTTATTATTTTCTATATATTATATTCAAGGTAAAGAAAAATATTTATTTGAATAATGCTACAGTTCAAGTGTATATTATTCGTAATATTGTTACTGAGAATATTCTTATGAGTAGATTTGTACTCTCCGCAGACTTACACCTAGGACATGATAATATATTGAAATATCGTTCAGGATTCGATTCTCCTGAAGAGCACCATAATATTCTATTTGATAACCTTGCATCATTTGTACAACGTCGTGACACGTTAATCCTGCTAGGAGATATTGCAACGACCCCGTTTTGGCTAGAGAGGGTTGCAAGTATTCAATGTACGAAGAAAGTACTCGTACTTGGCAATCATTGTACAAACATGAAGATCAGCGGCAAGATGCTCGCAGATGGCTTCGATGAGATTCACTCGATGCTATCTAAACGAAATACCTGGTTTACACACTGCCCTATACATCCTCAGGAATTACATGGAAAGATCAATGTTCACGGACATTTACATGACAGTATCATTCTAGATGATGCAGGCAAACCAGATCCCCGCTATATCAATGTATCAGTAGATCAGACTCAATTTAGACCAGTCTTATTCGGTGACGTCGTTAGTCAAATCACTCGCTAAGTGGCTCTTGCCAACACTCTTTTGATAAACGAGACAAAACCGTATAGCAAAAAAGGCTCACTGGTAATGGAAACGCTAACTGCATATATGAACAACGAGCTTGTCGGGACTCTAGCAAAGTATCCAGACAACAGACTCAGCTTTAAATATGATTCTTCCTGGCTGAACAATGACAACGCTCGGCCTTTATCTCTGTCTCTTAAAATGCAGAAAAACACTATATCTTCTGAAGCGGTCTTCAACTACTTTGACAATCTTCTCCCAGACTCAACTGATACAAGAAGCCGTTTAGCCGCCAGATTTAAAACCTCCACTAAACAACCTTTCGATTTGCTCACAGCAGTTGGTCGTGATGTTGTAGGTGCTCTTACTCTATTGCCACCTGATACGAAAAATGATAAGTCAGACTTGGAGTATGAAATCCTAGATGAAAAAACGCTCGAACTCATGTTGTCAGCACTACAGGCAGGAACACCACATGGAATGATTGAAAAATCCGATGATTTCCGTATAGCCATTGCTGGCGCACAAGCTAAAACTGCGTTACTGAAAGTGGATAGCCATTGGTGTTTACCAAGTGGCAATACTCCGACAACTCACATCATCAAACTCCCAATGGGAGTTCTCCAACAACCAAACTGCACGTTAGACCTAACGGATAGCGTTGAGAATGAATATCTCTGTATCGAACTCGCACGAGAGCTAGGGTTTGATGTACCTAATATTGAAATTATTCAAACTCTGAACTTCAAAGCATTGACTGTTGAACGTTTTGACCGAAAATGGACGAATGAGAAGACTCACATTCAACGTTTACCACAAGAAGATATGTGTCAGGCAGCTTCGCTGCCTGCATCAATCAAGTACGAATCTGATGGCGGTATTGGAATCTTGGAAATTATGGACTTGTTATCTGGGTCTTCAAATGCCTTTGCCGACCGATACAATTTTATGAAGTTCCAGGTGTATCAATGGGTCATTGGAGCGACTGATGGTCATGCAAAAAACTATTCGATCACAATTGAGCAATCGGGGAGCTACCGCTTAACACCTTTCTATGACATTTTGTCTGCTTACCCTTTATTAGGTAAAAAAGGGCTTAACATCAGGCAGTTAAAGCTAGCCATGGGGCTAAGAGCATCAAGGGGTAAAAAATACGAAATCCACAAGATTTACCCTCGCCATTTTCTGGCAACCGCACAGCATGTCCGCTTTGAACAAGAGATAATGCAGGAAATTCTCGACACAATGAAAACCGAGCTTCCAAAAGCTATAGAACGTTTAAATTCGAGGTTGCCAAAAGAGTTTCCAGAGCACATCTCTACTCCTATTTTCGACAATGCATTGAAAATGCTTAAAAGACTCTCCTTACAAGCATCCGAGTAGAGTACAAGCTGTATGTTAAAAGCGGCTTATCCCTTCATCATTAAACTTTTTTGGAAAAACCTATGGCATTCACATTTAAATTAGAGTCCCCTATCCATGAGTTTCAGGCATCTACAGCACATCTAGTTCCAAATGCTCAAGAGCAGAATCTAGTTGAGCAATTAATTGAGCTTGCAGCAAAAGAATATATTTCCTCATTAGAAAAAGGAAAAAATGGGGAGTTCGGCTTACTAATTCATGACAGCAACGGAGAGGAAGTAATTCATCTTGCTTATCGTAGTGATATAACTTACCTAACACAATTCGAGAAAACCAAAACTCACATTATTAAATATGCTAACGAAAAAAACATACCTACTAAGGAATTAGTTCTACCTAACGATGAGGTATTAGTTATGTGCAAAAACAATGCTGACTCTGAAGCGTGGCTCCAGTTATTAATGAATTTTTCCGTGCAGAAAGTGGCTCAGATTGAGAGATTAGATTTACACCCTACTCTGCAAGGGCAAGGTTTTTTCACTAAGTTAGTAAACCAATTACTCTGCATTGCTGATACAGAGTATGTATTAGTGACTAACATCGTCAATGACGAATGGTTTGAGTATTTAAAAGATGTAGCAGATGAAATAGTAGAAAATCGTTTTCAATGTAGTGGCCTGTTCAGCCAGAAGTAGCCCCTCCAATCGGAGAAGCTTTTTAGGATTATAGTGGCTAAGAAACTATGCGCGAGAAGATTTTCAACAATGGCTTGTATCATCAAAAAAACAACGACTCATGATGGTATAAAGCCATTAACAACATGCTGCAATCGAGTACTGTTAAACCTCAGTGAACGAAAAAGAAAGAAACTACACATATCTATTGAGAGCGTAGTTGGCACTGGTAAGTGGGTTTGTATTGACTGTATTAGGGAACTTGGATTATTAGATTACAGCCCCTATGAAGTTAAACGTAAAGCGAATACCTCATTAGTAAGGCTGTCTTTCCCGAATGAATTTAGGGCGTATTCTTATGATAAATTAACTAAAGATCTCAAAGGCGAGCTGAACTTTGGTGACTCAGAGAGGACATTGTTAGCTAAATCTGGAGAACAAGCTGTTCGACGGGCAGAAATAGAGGCTTATTTAGAAGATAAAGCACGTGTGAAAGCTGACAATAGAATAAAAGAGGCTGCTAAAAGGGTATACCAAGAGAAACTAGCTGCACTAAGTAAACCGATAAGAGTCAACATAAAACGGATACGGGACTTAGCCAAGAGAGATGAGGCAAAGAAAAATCGTGGGGAAGCATTAGCTCAAATCTGGAAGTTATCTCACTTGCATAAAACCGAAAAGTACCTTTGGCATTACTCAATCGGTGAACTTGAAAATGCGATAGCGAACCAAGAACTCTACTTATCTGGTTGCTTAATGTACTTAAAATCCTCACACGACTCTTGTTTAGAGGAAACCGTTGCACAAAAAGTTGCTGTTGATTACATCATCTATAAGGCTTCTTATGAGGACTTAAAAACAAAGTACAACTTATCCCAAAACACTATCAGGAAGCATATTGTATTAGGGTTTCTACACTATTTAGACGCTGTGTACGTTAAGCCTGAGGATATAAGACACTGGCCTTTGTTTACGAGTAAGCTCATTCATTCTTATCTAAGATCTCTAATAAATTCAACTAGTCTTGAATTTAAAGGCGATCCAGTCAAAGTTGTGCAGCCAAGCAAAGATCGACTCGCTGTTGAATGGTCAAAGAAAATGAAAGCCATCAGACAAAGAAACCTATCATCTTAATAATTAGTAGTACTGAAATGTTACTGTAGGACTCCAAGGCATACAAAGTGTAACGTCATTTCCCGAATCGCTTGCGCTAAACAATTTAAATTTGACACGTACATATGTAGGTCGTAACACATTTAGTGGCAAAGGTGTGTTTATCATGATCGGCGCAGGCACACCTTTGGACAAAAATGAGTCAGTGATTTCTCTTATTTAGTTGCCCTTGAATAACTTTTTATATCCAAAAACCTCATAGACCACCATTATCGACGGAGGTCTATTTATACAGAACTGGATCACATCAGAGAGTACATTAACTGGTATACCTATTCGCGATGTTTCAACACCATTTATGGCTTAATCCCACTTACAATTTGTTTGAACATTAATGCAGAAGATAGGTATGCAGCTGGGCTTTCTGAAAATGCCTCCCCATATTCTTTTACATCACTTCTGAATTCTTCCTCTTCTTTCTCTAGTCTTCTAATGATCCTTTCTACTGAGTTTAAGATACTTTCGATAAACATTGATGCACACTTATCAGCACTAACACAGCATATATCGGCATCAAGATCGTAATACTCCAGAACAGTAGCTGACAGTTTAAGAGTAAACTCACTACCACTATATTCACACGTCACTCGCGATACTTCAGCATTATAAAAACAACGCTCAGTAGCCCTTGTTACAACAGAGGTTACACGCTGAATACGCTTTAGATCATTTATTATGCTAGCCATTAGCCACTTCCTTCTGCTCTAAAAACTGCGATTCTTCATATTGCTCCGCAACAACATCACGAACCAAGTTAAAGTCTCCTTCAACAAACTCATTTAGAGCCTCTTCAACCTCTTCAAAAGTGAGATTAAAGAACTCTCTTCGGTGGTTGACCTTATTTACTCTTCGAGAGGCAAACTTAGAGTGAAGTTTGTTTTCCAGAGCTGGAGCATCATCAGAGGGAATTAGTGCGTGGACATCAAAAAAGAACGGAACAGACGCATCTCCCAATTCTTTAACACGGTCCATAGGCTCCAAACGCCTAGTCATGCCGATCTTATAAACGTTTTCTCCGAATGACCCCTTATTTGAAATAACGTAAACATATCCTGATCTGGTAAGTTGAGCCATGCTTAGCGCCCGCTCTTTCTCAGAGGTCGCACGTTCTAGCTTCAGTCTCAACTCTTCGATGTGAGCATTAAGTTTTTCTACTTCTTCTTGGTTGGCGGTTTGTACCTCCGCCAGAGCATTATTCAAATCCTTCTGATAGGCTTTTTCCTCTTTTTCACGAGCAGTAACAAAATTTTCTATTTCTTTTTTGACCTTAGCCTCCTCGCGTAGAGACTCTTTCATAAACCGTTGTTCTTCTATCTCCATTTCTTTCTTATACTTGTATTCGAATGCATGGCGCTGCTCTTCTAGACGCAAAAACAACAGGGTTCGATTTAACTCAACATAGCTATCATCACCACTCTTATTTACTTTTTGAAACCACTTATCTATTTTCTTTGCATTGGACGTGAAGTTACGTGCATTTGTGTTGGCGATAATATTGTCTACCTCTGCATTGAAGGCAGTTATCAGGAATTTACCGTGTCTTTTTTGTCTTGCCTTTCCTTTAGCAAGGTTGTCGTTCCAAAGGATATCTTGGAGAATATCGAATGCCTTCCCTTGCTTTATAAGTTCCTTCTGTTTGTTTTTTACTTCTTGTAGACAGACTTTAATTTCATCGCTGGTTGGACCGTCGAGAAGGTGCTCAAATGGTGTTATTGTCGAAAGAAGGTCTTGATGCTCTTTGGTTAACTCTAAATCTTTTAATTCTTCTCGAAGTTTCTCAATGCTCCCAGAAAGAACCTTTTCTCGTGTTTTACATGTCTCAATTTTTTTCTCAACATTAGCTAGTTTCTGGTCTGCGGTAGCCGTTGCTTTATCTATAATTGATTGAGCTTCAGCTTCTGCACTACTAAGGATTTTTCCGCTTTCATCTTTAGCTTCCGCAAGAATATGTTTTTTTTGCTTATGTACACCCTCGACCTCTTTAGCCAGTTCTGACTTCGCTAACTCGATGGTGTTTTCGTTCTCTTTTAATGCGATGACGCACTGTTCTTCAATCTCAATAAGGTGCTTGTTGGCTGCCTCTTTTTCTGCCTCACATTGAACTCTAATGTCATGGCAGTTTGCCCGAAGAGCAAGTAGTTCTTCTTCCAGCTTTATCAAGTCTGTAGCCTTTATGTACTCTGGAGAGGTTAAAACTCTTTGGACACCTGATAATTCTGATTTTACTCCGCCCAACTCCTTTTCAAGCGCTGCGAGCTTAGCTTGAGCCTCCATCAAAAGGGACTTTTTGACTAATCCAAACATAATATTTTCACCCTAGCCATAATAAATAATTGTTCATAATACTTTATATGCTAGATATTGATTAATATGTGATGCAATAAGAATTTATATGTATCACCTGAACTAGATATTGTTTAGGCATCGACATGGAGCTGAGTCACAAGGAGCAAAAAGGTAGAGCGGTCAGGCAATATAGAGGATTGTGATTTGCATAAACTTGCACTTGGTAAGTGCTGCTCATAATGGCAATTTTTCACGGAATTGGGAGAAAGTGCGTATCGCACCTTTGTTGTCAGTAATAAGGAAATGCACTGTGATTTCAGTGGAACTGTCCTACCTCTGAGTAATTACGTAAAAAAGAAAGGGGAAGATCGGGCTAGCACGTCCTTGGACAAAAGTGAGTCACGAACAAAAACATACTTTGATTCTTTGGATTACCTCAGCTATTACCACTATATACTCAGCAGACATGAATGTAGCCAAATTCACTTATCCTCTACATTCCCAGTAGAAAATGAGATAGAGAAACAAAAGATGAAGGCTTCGTTTCAATACTGAACGAATAATTGGCACGATCTGATTGAATGCTGTCGTCATTGGATGTCTAGTGGCGCAATTTGAGAGTCTATAATATCTCCATCAGTACGACGTTTAGCAAAGAGTAAGCACACTAATAGAGGCATTCAGCATGACAAACACAGCACTAATCACTGGCGCATCAAGCGGTATCGGTCTTGAACTGGCAAAAATTCACGCAAGCAAAGGTGGTAACTTGATACTTGTGGCTCGCTCTGAGTCCAAACTCAATAACCTTAAAACAGAACTAGAAAATCAGCATGGTATTCAGGTCACAGTCATTGCTTTAGATCTATCTCAACCTAGCTCAGCTCAAGCGCTATTTGAACAAACCGAAGCGCGTTCTCTACAAGTCGATACGCTAATTAACAACGCAGGTTTTGGTGGTCACGGCAAATTCCATGAACGTTCTCTGGTCGATGAACAAGCAATGATGCAAGTGAACATGGTTACATTGACTAATCTGACGCACCTTTATCTAAAGGGCATGGTTGAACGTAAACAAGGAAAAATCCTTAATGTGTCATCAACCGCTTCATTTATGCCAGGTCCTTTGCAGGCGGTGTATTACGCAACAAAATCATATGTCACCTCTTTCAGTCAGGCGGTCGCAGAAGAAGTTAAAGATAATGGTGTAACCGTTACAGCACTATGCCCTGGTACTGTGGCAACTGGGTTTGTAGAAGCGGGAAATTTAGAAGGCGTTGATGCGTGGAAAAATGCAAAAACACCTAGCTCCGTTGCTGAGTGTGGCTATAACGCTATGGAAAAAGGTGAGCTAGTGGCGTTTAATGAGTCTTCGTTGAAGTTTATGCTTAACTGGATTATCCCGTTTTTACCGCGCAAGCTCGTGTTAAAAATCTCACGCCAAGCAATGGAAAAGAGCACTAAATAAAGTAACGGGCTAATTTGATATAGTCGGAATCTGTAGTGTCAATAGGTTAAAGTGTTGCGATGAAAAGAGCGAGTAAGTTTGTTATATCTCCAAACTGGAAAGTGCTATTTAAAGACTTGGGAATAGAGCTTCACCACATATTAGGTTTTGCCGAACTGCCACCAAGGTTGTTTGAGCAAAACAAAGTGCAATTAACCCCGTCTCAATACTTCCAACTATGGCATGGTATAGAAGCTGCCGCTCAGGTGAAAGGCATTGATATCGCGCTAAAGTTTGCACAAGTTATGAGTTTTGAATCATTTGACGCTCCAATATTCGCCGCAATATGCAGCGCGAACCTTAATGCAGCAGTCAAACGGCTTCAGGAATATAAACCTATAATCGGGCCAATGTTACTTACCATCGAACAAACTGAGCAACATACTCGTGTTGATATCGGTTGCTACGGCTATGACGGCGAACTGCCGAGCATGCTTTCCCTTACGGAGCTAGTATTTTTCACTCAATTGACACGGCTTGCTACTCGGTCAAACGTACAGCCCGTTGAGGTTATACTGCCAGAACTGCCGAATAACCTGAATGCCTATCAAGCTTACTTTGGTTGCTCTATTCGCCAAGGCTCCAAAACAAGCATTGCGTTTCGTGCTGAAGACGCCCGAATGCCATTCCTGACTGATAATCAGATGATGCTGTCTGTTTTTGATGGTGATTTAAAACAGAGGTTGGAGGCAGTGTCCCATCGTGGTACGACTTCTGATGCAGTTTCTAAAATTTTATTAGATTTACTTCCTCAAGGTGAAAGCTCTATTGAATCTGTTGCGTCTCACATGGCAATAAGTAAGCGCACTTTACAAAGAAAACTAACTAGTGAAGGGGTTAGTTATCAAGCCGTCTTAAAGCAAGTACGGCTGCAATTAGCCGAACATTACTTGAATGAAACCGAGCTACCACTCATTGAGGTATCTTTCTTGTTGGGTTATCAAGAGCCAAACTCGTTTATTCGCGCGTACAGTTCATGGACTGGAGTGTCACCAGGACAAGTTCGTACCTAGATTGTGATTAGATTATATAATTGTTGATTACATACCTCTGGCAAGCTTTGGGGCAGAAGTGCTTCATAGTGAATTTTGCAACAGGCTGTTGCAAAATTGGGGTTGGAGTTTGTCCAGCAGCCTGTTGGACATTCGATGAAGCAGGCAATTTATTAATTGTGCAGCAGCTTGTTGCACAAATAAATCTCATGTTGGTTTCATGCGCACTAAACACGTCTTGGGGCACAGGCTTTTCAGAAGAAAAGCCTGTTTCAGCTCCTGTCAGCAGTCTGTTTTCTCAGACAACCTCAGAGCGTCTTCTAGCTCAACGCCAAGGTATCGAATTGTATTATCTAGCTTCGAATGTCCAAGTAAAATCTGTACGGCCCTGATGTTTTTCGTTCTGGCATAGATTAAAGTGGCTTTGGTGCGGCGCATGGAATGAGTGCCGTAATAGTCAGCATTCAGTCCCAGTTTTGCAGCCCAGATCCTGATAATTGAACGATAGAATGAGTAGCTGATAGGTTGCCCAAAGCGTCGGCTACTCGGAAATAGAAAACTGCTTGCCTCTAGGGATGCTGCAAAAATCCATCGGCTAATACTTTGCTGTGTTCTCGGAGTAATCTCATAATGGACATCGGTTCCAGTTTTTTGCTGGATGCACTGACCCCTTTCATAGATAACTCCTTGCGAAGAAACATCGTAAACGTGTAGCTTTAGCAAATCACTCGCTCTTAACTTGCTATCTATAGCTAGGTTCAGTAGTGCGAGCTGCATCAGATCATTTTCAATCTCCAGCCTAGTTCTGATCCGCCAGATCTCTTCAAGCTTAAATGGCCTTTTGATGCCACTGCATTTTCCAGAAGATAACTTTCTCATGATGACCTCCTCTCAGTGTTTTTGGTCAACATGAAGTTTGGCAGTCACATTTAAGTAGGGTTTAGGAAGATCTGAAACGTCGGTGGACAGTAAATGAGTTACCGAGGTTGCTAATTTAGTAATATACGAATAACTATAGGTATTGGAAAATCGCTTGGAGGGGCCATTTCCTAGTGTGACTTTATATATCATAATCGAACAGCTTTGTTAGCAGTCAGCCTAGTTGCTTAACATATGAACAACTAGACACGATAATATCTATACTTGTTGGTTCGTAGGTGGCTATCTACCTTTCACTTGAATCAACAAACAAATTAGGATTAAACCGATGCCACTCCATCCAAGCATTGGTATCGACTCGCCAACCACCACCACTGCCAAAGCTGCTGCTACAACAGGTTCAAAAAGTGTAATCAAACTTGCACTACTAGCGGTTACAAACCTTAGGCCAAATCCATAAGCAATATAACCCAACCCCATTGGAATCAACGCCATATAGCCAACTACCAGAATATTGGTTGTTGATGCAAAAAGATTATCTCCAGTAACCAAAAGTGTTGGGAGTAAAATTAACGAACCAAAACCAAAAATACTGCCTAGAGCCGATTGGGATTGGACACCCTGTTCAATCAGTGTCTTAGCAATCCACGAATAGACGGCATAACACAAACCCGCAATAAAACCCAACAAGATGCCAATCAGTCTCAAGTTATTAACTGTATGGGTTGCAGGTGACTCAGAGAAAACCAACAACATGATGCCTGCAATTCCTACAGAGAAACTTAGCAACCATTTTTTCGTAATTCTTTTGCCTTTGCTAAATAGACACTCAAGTATGGCCGCAAAAAACGGTGCTGTGGCAATAGAAATCACGGTACCAATTGCGACACCAGCCAGCCTCATCGAGGAATAAAATGCTAATGGGTAGGCAGCCAAAGCAATTGCGCTAATCGCTAATTTTCTCTTGTGAATCAGAATCTTTTTGAAATCATTTAGCAATTGTTTGCGAGATAGTGCGGCTTGAAAAAGCCCACCAACACCCATTGAAAAAGCGCCTATTGCTAGAGAGCTAATATCTGGAGCTAAACTAGCGACTGTACAACATAATTATTTCTACCGAAAAACTCATAACAAGGCAGAGATTTTAGGCGATTAATTACATCATGTTTTTGCTAAAAGGACGCAATAGTTGTTTAAATAGACGAACTCAAGAGCGCGCGAACTCCCTTGGAGACATTCCATAGTGGGCGGAAAAGCGTCGGCTAAAAGCTGAAAGGTCGCTGTATCCTACTCGCTCAGCTACCCACTGCACAGGTAAGTCAGTATGGGTTAGCAGTGCCTTAGCCTTCTCCATACGTTGCTCAGTGATGTATTTGAGTACACTCACCCCTATGTTTTCTTTGAAGAGCTTCTTGAACTGAGTTGGACTAAGATACGCAATCTTAGCAAGCGACTGAATGGTATGAGGCTCGGCTAACCGTTCACTGATCATCAACTGCACTGCTCGAATCCGTGGATCGTTAGTTTGAGACAACTCTTGCTGTCCCAGCAATAAGGTGAAGATACTTACCATAGATGCTTCAATTGCACTATCCACCTGATATTCAAGTTGCTTTTCAACAAAGTGAATAAAGCTCAACAGAGGGGGAGAGATCGAAAAAACAGCTAGTTCCTCACTGATCAAATGAGAAGGCAGTTCATCAAGATCAGCTACAATGAATCGTGCTGCTTCATCAGCATTAAATCCATGTGCTACACCTTTTGGGATCACCACGCATTCACCGACACTCACCTTACCCAAGAAACCATCCATATCAATATGAATATTACCTTGAATAGGCAGTACCAGTTGATGATAGCTATCGTGAACATGGCGACTAAAGCGCTTTGTGTAAGTGCGAATACTTAAACTAGTTTTCATATCAACAACAAGTTAGCAAAAGACAATATCAGGTATTTCCAGCAACTTTCACTCATTACAAAAATTAGGTCAAGCAGATGGTTCACGTAGCTCACAATGGGGCAGAAACTAGTTATAGTCGATGCTCAAAATCGTGCACTTCGGATAAGTTGAATTAAGTAAAACCAAGTAAACAAGTCTAACTGAAGCATGTCTATAAAGTCGGTGGCTTTCCACAGCACTTTGATATCGTTGCTCCTCTATTTATCTAACCACTCACATACCGAGTTCAGCTCGCTCCTGCACCTCGGCTTTTATGGAGAGGATCGCTCATAGAGCACAGAAAATTGCTTCTGAGATCGCACGTAAACCAGCAGCCTTTAAAGAAATAATATTTGCAATACAATAGTTTATAGCTACATTCGTCTAGAAGAGGATCACTCCTAGACCATAAAAATTTGCTTATAGAGATCGCTCGTAGACCTTAGGGGGCTGAATCAAAAGGGATTCGATGAGAATAGGACATCGTTGTTTCTCTTGACCTTTTGCTCATAAAAATGACGTCCATTAGTATAGTGAATATTACTATCCACTTTTTTTAAGAATAGCATTGTATATACTAGGTTTTTCTTATGTTTACTGTTTCGTTTTAAGAAGGATAGTAATGAAAGCTCGCATTGGAGTTATGTCAGAAGATCTCATTCGTAGGCACATGATTCGTGTGGCCGCAGGCAACATTAATCATAACAAGCATCTACCGACATTTTGGTTCACATCACTAGATGAAGTGTCAAAGTTACTGTGTAATGAAAATATCGAGCTAATGCTCCTTATGAGTAGGGAAAAGCCTGCAAATCTAGCTAAACTTGCGGACATCAGCGGTCATAATATTCGTAAACTGTCACGTACAGTCCACTTACTATCATCGAAAGGCTTTATCCAAATAGAGAAGAAAGATAATGCCTCCCGTCCCGTCGCTTTGTTTACTGACTTTGAGATTCTTCTGGGCAAAGAATTAGAGAATGAACTGCAAGAAGGTCCATTTACATAATCCCCTTCGCTCGTTGCTGCGACATACTCTGCTTGGCTTTTTCTGTACACCGAGATCGCTCGTAGACTTGATTAAGATAGCTTATACAGGTGAATAAAAATACTTCTTAGGCTCCCTGATAACCAATAAAATCATTTTAGGTCAGATAAAAAAGATATAAATCATAGCATTAAAAAAAAACACCAGTAATTTAAGGTTAATACGTCAAAATATAAACGTACTAATCAAAATACACACAAAAGTAAAAAAAACACTAAATATCATATAATTATGTACAACTAGAAGTTAGACACTAAAAGTTAGACGTCATAGCAGTACAGAACGAACTAAATTCATCAAGCGGCTTTGATTGAAGCAACTAATAAACAGAAAGCCCCAACGGGGCTTTCAAAAACAATATTTATTTAAGGTTAGCTCTTAGCGACTGAGTACTTTTAATGTCTGGAAAAGGTAACGTTTCAGCAGAAGGTACAACTGACAAAGCTGGTGGAACATACCCAATCAACTCTTTCAATTTACTGCTCCAGGTTTCAAGCCCACCTAACTTATCGTCAAAATAGTCATAGCGATCATAGTGACGTGTACTTACATCTTGTAAGGCGTGATTTTGAATACGATCTCGAACTTCCTTGCTGATTCGACATGCCCCCATCAAAGTTTTACAGGTTCGGCGCAAATCTTTAGGCACAAACTTATCGAACCCCACGGCATCGCGATAACGAGTCACTGCACGACAAATTGAGCTAGTCCTCATGGGTTCTTCTGCATCTTTGGGATTTGGAAAAACATATCGTCCACCACCAGAAAGCTCATATTGTTTCTGAAGTATTTCAAAAGCCAATCCGTTCAACGGTACGATATGATCTTTTTTGTTTTTGGAACGTTCTTTAGTGATACAGATAAACTTCTCTTCCCAATCAACATTCCACCATTCAAGCGTAATCACCTCATATGGTCGTTGCCCCCCTAGATAGATGCACAGTTGAAGTAAGTGCCTCAAATCTTGTCCGATGGGTACAAGATCATAGTTTTCACGAAGATCTTTTAGCAGACACCGTAACTCTCGCCATTCTAAGAACCTTTCACCAATGCGCTCTCCATCTTTTTGCTTAGGAATTGGTGCTACTGGATTGTATTTTATGCCAAATTTCGACTCTAAAGAGAAATAACGAGGATCGTTATCAAAGCGCATCCCATGGTTAAACGCCGCCATCACATAGCTACGTAATCGGTTGCTTTGGGTGATAGCTCCGCGCTGGATCATCTTACTAATAACGTATTTAATATCATCTGTCGTTACATCACACGCTTTGGTGTTTTTGTCTATATATGGATAGAATTCTCGTACCAGCGCATTTCGCACATCTTCATACGTTCTCTTTCCATCTATTTTCATGCGCTCCGTATAGCTATGAAATAGCTCATCAATGGTTCCTAAGCTTTTACTCTCTGCATCAATTTTTTTCTGCTCGCTCTCTTGTTGTTCAAGATGCAATTTAGGATCTTTTCCGCCGAGCAAGAGTTGTGAGAAGACCTGGGCTTTCTCGCGAGCTTCTGTAAGAGTCATACTGCCAGCACGTGTACTGAATAAACCGATTGAGATAAATTTTTCTTTCTGTTGCTGGTAGTAGCGAAACACGAACTGCTTTTTCCCACTAGTGAAAATTTTTACTCCCAAACGCCCTGTACCTCGTTGACCTGACTGATCCCAGAGATAATAGGAATTTTTACTACTGGTCGCGGATTGAATTTTAGTAACAGTTAACATTCTGATTTTCTCTTGTCTTTTTTGGCGAAGTTAACTTTCTAGGCCAATAGACATAACCTAAAAGCAGCCAAAAATGATATTGACAGATTTCCTGCCTAAGCAAAGCTAGGTCAGGTAATGGGTCAGACAAGAGAAAAGTGACATGAAAATCAATACAAACTAACGCAACAAAGACAAACAGGTAAATATTTGAATTTAATAGAAATTACCAAGTATTGCATACTCGTAAAAATGAACCTGGTAGGACTCATAATCGATTGGTCCGCAGTTCAAGTCTGCGAGGGGCCACCAAATTTCGAAAGGCGTAGCAGGTTAGTACCTACTACGCCTTTTTTGTGTCTGCTGACTTTGGGTGCAGTTGTGAGTGTAGTAATTCGTTGCTCATATCCTCAACAACTTCAAACTTATCATCTTCCTCGATTCTACCCTCTCTTTCTTTTCGCTTATTACCAAGTTTTCTATATAGTCGTAGAAACAAAATGTCTGCTCGCTATTTAAACCATTGACCCTTTTTCGACTTCTGATAGGATGGACATGTAAACGTATGGACGTCTAAAACAAAAATGGAGTTACAATGAAAAGTATTCGTCACCTAAAGAAACTAGCTTTGGTTCTCACGGCAGTAGTTGGCTTAAGCGCTTGTGGAGAAAAAGATGACTCTGTCATTAAAGTGGGAGCAACCGTAGGACCTCATGCTCAAGTAGTTGAAGCAGTAGCGAAGGAAGCAGCGAAGCAAGGCTTGAATGTAGAAGTCATCGAGTTTTCTGATTACGTGACACCCAATGCCGCGCTTAGCGATGGTAGCATCGACATTAACAGCTATCAGCACCAACCATTTTTAGACAACTTCAACAATAGCCATGACGCCAAATTAGTGTCGATTGGTCAATCCATTCTGATGCGTATGGGGCTTTATTCCAATAAGTATCGCTCACTGCAAGAGCTTCCAAACAATGCACGTATAGCACTTCCAAATGACCCTACCAACGGTGGTCGTGGTCTGTTGCTACTCGCCGATGCAGGTTTAATTGAGCTGAAACAGGGTGTTGGCCATAAAGCCGCCCTAACTGATATCACAAAAAACGCAAAGTCATTTGAATTTGTCGAGGTAGATGCCGCTCAGCTACCAAGAACATTAGATGATGTAGACGCGGCCGCGATCACAATGAACTACGTAATGTCTTCTGGTTTAGATCCGAAGAAACAAAGTATCTATCTTGAAGCAAAAGACGCACCGCTGGCCGTCATGGTCATCGCTACTCGTGAAGCAGACAAAAATAATGAAGCGTATAAAAAGTTCGTTTCTATTTATCAATCTCAAGCAATTCGTGATTATCTCGATCGTACTTTCAAAGGCACAATCGAAGCAGCTTTTTAATCAATAAAGCAGCGAATACTTTGCCCACGAATCAGATAGAAAAGAGGCTAATGTTTTCTCATAGCCTCTTCTTTTCATTACTCACTAAATCGACTCATTGTCGACTTTCAGCCTCTAACTTCATTGCCAAATAAGCTTGGTCAGCAGAAACCAATTCAGGGCGGTTAATCAACTTCCAAAGGAAGTATGGTGGGATTAAAAATACGACAAAGTAGAGAGATTCATGAAAGAATACATCGGCTATCGCTTGCTGATGCTCCCAGAGTGCCGTCAGTGCAAAGAGCTCTAACATCACACCTAAAACGCCAAAGACGACAGAGACAACAATCGCTAAACCCAATAGTTCTCTAATAAAGTGCTTGTATGCCATGATACTAATTCCTTCTAGCAGTAAGTCATACTAACTTACGCTCATAAGAAACAAGCCAGCTTGACTATTATCAAACTCCCCTCATCACAGTTAAGAACTTAGTTTTATAAAAAAGGACTTGTATATAGCGCCATCGAAGATTGACCTCTCTATCACAATACAATGACATCATTTCTCGACTTTGAGACTAGCCTTTTACATTTATCAGCAGTGTAAACAAGAGGTCATAATGAAAAAATATACCTACCCTTTACTTGCCATCTCAGGCGGTCTTTTATTGACGGGCTGTGGTAGCGACGACTCTTCATCCGATACAGAAGCAGCCACTTTTTCTCTCAGCGTTTCCGATGCGCCTGTCGACGATGCCAACAAAGTCGTCTTAGCGTTTAAAGATGTTGTCCTTGTACCATTTGACCCAGAAACTGGCGAACAAACTGGAGAACATATTCTGTTAGATGTTAGTGACAATGGAGCACTACACCAAGTTGATCTAATGGAATATCAGGGAAGTAACGCTAAAACGATCATTAGCGAGCAAGACATCGCTCCTGGTGATTATGCTATGTGTGTGTACGCTAAAGACGGCAAACAATTAAACGATACAACGCTGTCATACGTAGAGAAGACAGACGGCAACATCAAAGGCTTAGTTGTGCCTAGCCGAGGCAGTTGTTTTGGTTTTAAACCAGATACGAGCGAGCAAGGTCGCTTGAAGTTTTCGCAAAAAGGTCAGTATGTAAAAGTTCATACTGGTCATAATAGCTATGTTGTCGAGTTTGACTTACGCAAAGGTCTGGCAGATCCAACGGGCAAAGATTACATGAACATGAACTCTAATGCGGTAAGCTTAGTAAATGCATCAGAATCAGGTCATATCGGTGGTGAAGTCAGTGAAATTCAGTATCAAGCGTGTGAAGCAGACAGTGCAGCATCAAATGCAATAAATGACGTTCCTGCCGTTCACTCAGTCTATCTTTACGCAGGTTCGATGGATCGCTCAACCATGGGCGATATGGGCGCGATGGAACCACTCCAAGCGCCAATTTCAGTAGCTAACGTGAATGAATCGCAAGACGAAGAAGGTAATACAACCTACAGCTACGAGTTTGGTTACATTGGCCCAGGCACCTACAGTATTGGGTACACATGTACCGCGTATGTTGATACACCAGATAACCATGAAACATCAGAAGATGGCTTCCTGATTTATCAACATTACACACCTGTTGATGTGGTCGAAGGTGAGCATACAGAGCAAGATATTAATCCTATCCTATAGCTCTCGTCTTATCGAAAGCCGCTCACACGATGAGCGGCTTTTTGACTATTATTTTAATCCGATAAGTAATACTGAACTGTTGAGACCACTCGTACTTTCTTAATGTAAGGCGTGTTGCTATCTCGGTCATAAATCGAGAACTGCCCTTGCGTGGCACGTTTGATCTTACCCAGTGAACTCTGTGAGTCTTTGGCAAACTTTTGCGCCACTTCTCGGGCGTTTTTGGTCGCCTCTTCAATCATGTCTGGCTTTACATCATTCAGCTTAGTAAAGCTGTACTCAATGCGGTTCGCGTACGGGTCCTGATTCAGCAGTACGCCTTGTTTTCCTAGCTCACCAATCTCATTAATTGCCGCTCGAACCACATCGACACTTTGACTATAAACCGTAACGGTCCGCGAGGCTAAATAACGAAACTCGATATCTTGCTCACTCCCGTATTGCTGTGCTTTTCGGTCAATGACAGCAGGAGAAGAAAGGGAAACGCTCGTTTCAGGGAGCCCTTTGGCACTTAAGAAATCCAGAATCAAACGCGTTTGCTGATCGATGTCATCAAACATAGCCCCCATATCATTACTCGCTAAGGTGAACTGAATTGGCCAGATCACTGTATCGGCAGAGTACTCTCGTTCAGACAATCCCTTCACCGTTACCACTCGCTCATAGGCTTTGTATTTGACTGCCGTTTGCTGAATAAAAAAGCCCAATACTCCTAAACCAATTATCAGACACAGCCCGAGCCATATTGACGCTCTATTGGAAATCTTCTCCATTCATCCTCCTAATTTCGCCAAAAGTAACAATTCGTCGTATCGATAACATAGCTCAACTATGGCCAGAAAATGGCGACCTAAAGCCAAGTTTTTGTCATATCGTTCGAAATGGTAAATAGAATAAATTACAATTGAACGGTGTTTTATTGTGAGTTTTAAGATTATGTTGAAAATAAAATGGCTGGTAGTTCTGAGCGGATTATTTGTCTCAACGGCTTGTTTGAGTACTGACGACTTAGTAATGGATGACAACTCAACACAAGAACCCCAAGCGGGTATGTGCGATGAAGATCAATGCGAAGGGAAACGCTTTGATGGTCGCATTCTGCTAGACAATGAGCCGACCAAACAGGTCTTGAGCTCACTAGAAAGTCTCGGTGAAACGCTCAACTCTCTGAGTATCCTGATGTTTGCTGGCGACAAAACGTAACGCTAATACGTCCCTATCCCCTCGCCTTTGGTCAACAAAGCTTCACCAGTTTGTCACCAAAGGCTCATGGATTTGCCTCTGAACTGTCATCTGTAATTTCTACTATCCGATCAGCCACTTGTACGCTGAGGTAAATATGGATAGTTCGACCCCTTTTCGTCTCCCTCGTAAAACGCCGTTTGGCATTGGTGAAAACGTTGCAGAATGGGCAACAGGTTTAAGTCAGCTCGATAAATTCTACGCCCAACGCCCCGTGAATGCGGATACCAAAACTTTCTTGCGATTTACGCTGGATATTTTGGGGATCGACTATCGCATTGCCCATGGTTCGCTCGACGCAGTGCCAAAGCAAGGCGCAACCGTCATTGTGGCGAATCACCCTCTCGGTTGTGTTGAAGGCGTGATTCTCGCCGAGCTACTATTGATGATACGAGACGATATCCAAATTTTAGCGAATCAGTACCTAAAAACCGTACCAGAGCTCGACCAACTTTTTATTGGTGTCGACGTATTCGAAGGCAAAGACGCCGTCAAATCGAATATGAAGGCCCTCAGAGCAGCCAACAAACACCTTGCGAATGGCGGCTTGTTATTGGTTTTCCCTGCGGGTGAAGTGTCGCAGTTAGTGGATGCCAAACAACAGCGTTTAGAAGACAAAGAATGGAGCCGCAGTGTCAGTGCGTTAATTCGTAAGAACAAAGCCGCCACTGTTCCCGTCTTCATTCGTGGGCAGAACTCAAAACGCTTCTACATGGCAGGTAAAATCCACCCTCTTTTACGCACCTTGATGTTGGGAAGAGAGCTGCTCAACAAGAGCGCAAAAACCATTGAATTGTCCTTTGGGCAAGCAATCAAGTTTAAAGAACTCAATAACCTCAACGATGATCAGATCGTCAATTATCTGAGGCTTAACACCTACCTGCTTAACCGCGATGTAAGTGCCACTCAGCAAACGGTCTCAGACAATGATCTCTTACCTATTGCAGCAGGGTTACCCATAAGCCAATTGCTTGAAGATCTGCACAGCTTACCGACAGAAACCCAATTGCTTCAAAGTGGCGAGTTCGACGTATATTGCGCCAGCGCGCAGCAGATCCCATCTCTCCTGCATGAAATTGGCCGCTTGCGAGAACATAATTTCCGTCAAGTTGGCGAAGGGACCGGACAAGCGATAGACATCGATCATTTCGATCATGATTACCTGCACCTATTTGTATGGGATCGTGAGAACCAATGCATGGTAGGTGCTTACCGTCTTGGATTAGTTGATCAATTATTGGCGAAATATGGCGTAGAAGGATTGTATTCGCGCACCTTATTCAACTATGACCAAGGCTTTCTCGATCAAATGGGTAAATCCATTGAGATGGGGCGCTCTGTGATTGCGCAGCAATATCAAAAGAGCATGAGCGCGCTACTATTGCTGTGGAAAGGCATCGCAACCTTCGTGCATCGAAATCCCGAATACACGCACTTATTTGGCCCAGTGAGCATCAGCAACGATTACAGCCATACCGCGCGTCAGTTGCTGGCACAATCGATGACCCTACACCACTACGACAACAACTGCGCCGAATACGTCACTCCATCAAACCCACTGCCAGAAACCAACTTAAACTGGAATACCAGCATGCTAACCGCATTGGGAGATTTACAGTTGCTATCTCGCGTGATCGCTCGGATTGACGAAGGCAAAGGCGTTCCGGTATTACTGCGCCAATATTTGAGTTTGAATGGTAAGTTGGTGTGTTTTAACGTCGATCCGGCGTTTAACAACGCACTGGATGGATTGATTATGGTGGATCTACGCGATGTGCCTGAGAAAACGCTTGCACGTTACATGGGCAGTGGAAACGCGCGCGAGTATTTAGCTCTGAACCATTAACCGTCGTCGGAGGTATCGCGCTGCTCAAAATCGCTCTAAACAACACAACGCGAGCAGCGTGATGCGTTATTTACCCATAAGACATTAAAAACAAAGTGTTTAGTTAAACTCATCGCAAAAAGGCCAGTCATCTCAAGCTTTAATCCACAAAACGCCAACATCGCACAAACGTTCACGTTATAAACTTTCACAAAACCTCAAAATGGTCATAGATCACATTTTTAATCAAACCTGACGTCAAACAAAATGTGATATTGATCATCTCGAGCATTTAATTTGAATTGGAAAAGAAATTAAAGGTGATCTTAATCACAATGAATTTTGATTTTATATTTGTCAGAAGATCGAATTGATCACTAATATTTTTATTGACAGATTTGAAAGTCATTTTTTGTTATTAAGTTACATATCAATTAATTGATCATCATCACTTAAAAAATGCTTTTCATCCGAAGAAATGCGGGGGTTGATCACGAAAAACCCGTCGTCAGTTCCAATTGGAAAATGTGTGGTAAATTGATTGGGTACTAAGCAATCAAACAAGCGGTTTTGGCGAACCGTTTACTACAACAAGATTCATCAGAACATCGAACGGGGAATTGTTATGATATCACCAGATGCCAAGATCAAGATACAAAATTTTGGTCGTTTTCTGTCAAACATGGTAATGCCTAACATCGGCGCGTTTATCGCGTGGGGCTTTATCACTGCTCTATTTATCCCAACCGGATGGCTACCAAATGAGACGTTAGCTTCCATGGTTGGTCCTATGATCACTTACTTGCTGCCACTACTGATCGGTTACACCGGTGGTAAATTAGTGGGCGGCGATCGCGGCGCGGTCGTTGGTGCAATCACTACCATGGGTGTGATTGTCGGTACCGACATCCCAATGTTTATGGGTGCAATGATGGTCGGCCCAATGGGCGGCTGGGCTATCAAAAAATTCGATAACTACATCGACGGTAAAGTAAAAAGTGGCTTCGAGATGTTGGTGAACAACTTCTCTGCTGGCATCATCGGTATGCTGTGCGCCATTTTGGCTTTCTTCCTTATCGGTCCATTTGTCAAAGTGCTTTCAGGCGCATTGGCAGCAGGCGTAAACTTCCTTGTTTCAGCGCACCTTCTGCCACTGACTTCTATTTTTGTTGAGCCAGCGAAGATCCTATTCCTAAACAACGCGATCAACCACGGCATCTTCTCTCCACTGGGTATTCAGCAAGCGTCAGAGACTGGTCAATCGATCTTCTTCCTAATCGAAGCAAACCCAGGTCCTGGTCTAGGTATCCTGTTAGCTTACATGGTGTTTGGTAAAGGTACGGCTCGTCAAACGGCAGGTGGTGCATCAATCATCCACTTCTTCGGCGGTATCCACGAGATTTACTTCCCATACATCCTAATGAACCCTCGCCTAATCCTTGCGGCTATCGCAGGTGGTATGACGGGCGTATTCGTTCTCACTATGTTTAACGCAGGTATCGTTTCTCCAGCCTCTCCAGGTTCCATCTTCGCCATCTTGTTGATGACTCAAAAAGGCTCAATTGTTGGTGTACTAGCGTCTATCGCAGCAGCAACAGGTGTGTCATTCGCCGTAGCAGCACTGCTAATGAAGACACAAACGTCAACAGAAGAAGACGGTGATGAAGCAGCACTAGAAAAAGCAACATCACAAATGAAAGACATGAAATCTGCATCTAAAAACGATGCGGTGGTAAACAGCCAAAGCAAAGGTGACGTAGACCTAGCGACAGTACAAAGCATTATTGTCGCTTGTGATGCGGGCATGGGCTCTAGCGCAATGGGCGCGAGCATGCTACGCAAAAAGGTTCAGGACGCAGGTCTGAACATCCACGTAACCAACCTTGCCATTAACAGCTTACCAGAGAGTGCAGATATCGTGATTACTCATAAAGACTTAACGGATCGTGCACGTAAACATGCTCCAAACGCACACCACATTTCATTGACGAACTTCCTAGACAGCGAAATGTATAACCAGCTAGTCACCAAGTTACTGGCAGCACAAAACCAATCCGCAGCCAATGACGACCAAATGGTGAAAGTGTCAGTCATGGCGGCGAACGACGACTGCTTTGAGCCACAGCAGCCATCGGTATTCCAAATCCAGCGTGAGAACATTCACCTAGGTTTGAAAGCAGCCAACAAAGAAGAAGCCATTCGCTTTGCAGGCAACAAATTGGTTGAACTTGGCTACGCAGAACCAGAATACGTAGACGCGATGTTTGAGCGTGAAGCGTTGGTTCCAACTTACCTTGGCGAGTCTATCGCAGTACCTCACGGTACCGTGGAAGCGAAAGACCGCGTGAAGAAAACTGGCATTGTAATTTGCCAATACCCATCGGGTATCCAATTTACTGAAGATGACGACGATGTCGCGAAACTGGTTATCGGCATTGCCGCTAAGAACGATGAGCACATCCAGGTGATCACCACCATTACGAACGCGCTCGATGAGCCGGAAGCAATTGAGAAGCTAACCAGCACCAACGATGTAGAAGAAATTCTTAACATCCTTGGCGGTCAACAAGCGGCTTAATTACTCCTTTAATTTGCTCCTGAGGCAAATGAGGTCAGCTGTCACCCCCTATGCGGTTGGCCTCACCCTAGTTTCGTAAGTCAACATTTTCAGATATTGGTAGGTAAGCATTATGAAAAACGCAGTTCATTTTGGTGCAGGTAACATCGGTCGTGGTTTCATCGGTAAACTCTTAGCAGACGCAGAAGTCGAGGTCACTTTCGCTGACGTTGATGCGCCGTTGGTAGACCAGCTCAGCCACAAACAAGAATACAAAGTGAAAGTCGTGGGCACCGAGTGCCAAATCGATACTGTTGCCCACGTCACAGCCGTAAACTCAGCCAGTGATGACGTGATTGATCGCATCGTCAAAACCGATTTAGTTACCACAGCGGTCGGTCCAAACGTATTAGATATCATCGCGAAAACCATCGCGAAAGGCATCGCCAAACGTTTTGAAGCTGGCAATGACGCGCCACTTAACATCATCGCCTGTGAAAATATGGTGCGTGGTACCACACACCTAAAAGGTGAGGTGTACAAACACTTGGATGAATCACTGCACGCAAAAGCAGACGAGTTGGTTGGCTTTGTTGATTCAGCGGTAGACCGCATCGTGCCACCAGCAGAAGCCGCCAACGATGATCCACTAGAAGTCACGGTAGAAAGCTTTAGTGAATGGATTGTGGATGAGCAACAGTTTAAGGGCGATATCCCAAACATTGCAGGCATGGAAAAAACCAACAACCTAATGGCATTCGTAGAGCGTAAGCTGTTCACCCTAAACACAGGTCACTGCATTACCGCTTATTTAGGTTGTTTGAAAGGGCACCGTACCATTCGTGAAGCAATTGAAGACCCAAGCATTCATGCTGAAGTAAAACAAGCAATGCACGAAAGCGGAGAAGTACTGATCAAGCGCTACGGTTTTGATCGCGACATGCACAACGCTTACATCGAAAAGATTTTAGGTCGCTTTGCCAACCCATATTTAGTGGATGAAGTGGATCGCGTTGGACGACAACCAATTCGTAAATTGGGTGCAAATGATAGATTAGTGAAGCCATTACTCGGTACAATCGAGTATGGCACTGAAAATCAAACACTTTTGAAAGGGATCGCGGCGGCTTTGAAATACACCAACGACACCGATCCGCAAGCGGTTGAGCTACAGACCTCATTAAAAGAGGTTGGCGTGACAAAAACGCTAGCAAAATACACCGGTCTGGCTGAAGACAGTGTTGAAGTGGCTCAAATAGAAGCGATTTACCACCAGCTTTAATCGAATCAAGGGGAGCTCTGCTCCCCATAAATATAATTTTAAACAGTTACTCAGTATATGGCAGATAACATCAACGAAACCGAGATCATTGAACGATTAAACAGCGCGCCATCGGTACGAGGCTTTTTTATTGCAGCAGTCGATGTGTTCAACGATTCCATCGACGGGCTAATACAAAGGATCTTTCGTAAAGATAACTTCGCCGTGCAATCGGTTGTTGGTCCCCTACTGCAAGACTCCGGACCGCTGGGCGATCTCTCCGTTCGTTTGAAACTCCTATTTGGCTTAGGCGTCCTCCCAGACGATATTTATCATGATATTGAAGACATCATTAAGCTTAAAAACCGACTCAATAGCGATGCATCCGACTACGAGTTCACTGATCCAAATATTCTAGAGCCAATCAAAAAGCTGCACCTGGTAAAGAAAATGGGCATGGTGCAATTAGAAGTCAACGAACCTGATGACGACATCGACCTTGAGTTTTATCAACTCCAACTTCAACGCCAGCAACAAATAATAAAATCAGGTCTCTCGCTCGCCATTGTCGAGATCTGTAACGAACTGGGCAAAGACAGCCCTTTTTAACCCAACCTCCGGCAAGGAACGCCTTCTCTACTAGCCTCTTTTCTTTGCGTATCCTTTCTGTATGACGTGCGTGAAAGCCATCACAGTCCATATTCGTATGTCTCTGTAATATCAGACCAATCTATCGCTGGTATTGAAACGGTATGGCATGATTTCAATCGAAGACACTAAAACCAAATGGGCGTTTTTCCAGAAACACCATTGGGTATCTCCAGAATTTTCCCGCACTCCCGTACTTGAGTCGTGGGAGCGTTGCATAAAGCAATGCAGCCCTTATACCTGGTCAAAACCACATATTGCCTCTGGCTTTACCTTCTCATCTCTGATGAAACGCAACGAGCACCTCATCGAATGCGCCACGACCGTACTTGAAGATACGTACGATATGCTTGGTGACGAAGACCTGGTATTGATGGTAACCGATGGCAACGGCTGCATTCTCTCCACCGTCGGGCACGACTCTATGCGACAAGAGATGCAAGCGCTCGGCATAAAACAAGGCTGTTTTCTCTCCGAAGGAAAGATAGGCACAAATGCAGTCAATCTCTGTATCAACACTCATATCCCGTGTGAAGTTTTTGCTGCCGAACATTTCAATCGCCACTTGCACTCTTATGCCTCTGTAGCGGCGCCTGTTTTCGACCAATTTGGCAAATTACGCGGTACAACATGCCTTTTCAGAAAAGCGGAAAGCTATAAGAAAGAAGACTTAGTCATCATCGCGTCGAGCGCGAAAGAAGTCAGCTTGCAAATCCACATTCAGTCGGAACAAGAAAACATGAACCGCCTCACTTGTGCGCATAACGCAACGTTAGAGTGCATGGATGACGGCCTTCTGGCCTGGGATGAAGAAAGCCGTATAACCATGGTAAATCACCAGTCCGAGCGTTTGTTAAACATTGAAGCCAGTCAGGTCTTGGATAAAGAAGTCTTTTCTGTTTTGCGCTTCCCACCGAATGTCCTTACTAGTATTGAGTCAGGTGCGAGCATAAACCGTAAACTCACAACGGTAGAGGTTCGTGGCGAGTTTGTTGAAGCGATCATCACCTTGCGTCCACTCAACGACGGCACACACTTATTGTTCTTGCACCCTATCGATAAAATTCGCGAACTTGCTCAACAACAAATAGGTGGCAGTGCGCGCTATACGTTCAGCACTTTGCCCGTCATTTCACGAAAAATGAAGCATGTCATTACCGTGGCAAAACGGGCCATAAAGTCAAAATCACCGATTCTAATTACAGGTGAAGAAGGCGTAGGAAAAGCCACTCTCGCCATGGCGATTCATAACGAAAGCGCCTACAAAGAAGGACCATTCATTACGCTCAACTGCCGCTCCATCAATACAGAGCAACTGGTCAAAGAAACCTTGGGATACGACGAAGGGCAAGGCATGCCTTCAAAGTTTGAGCTCGCCCATGGCGGTACGCTCTTTTTAGAAAAGGGGGAATATCTGTCGCCCGATTTACAAGCCGTGCTACTTAAGTTGTTAAAAACTGGGCTCGTCAGCCGCAGCGACAGTTTGCGATTGATCCCCGTAGATTTTCAACTTATTACCAGCACCGCTTCAGAGATCAGCGAGTATGTCACTCAGCGCTCATTTGGTCGGCAACTTTATTATGAAATCTCCTCGAACGAGCTGCATATTCCACCACTACGAAAGCGTAAAGAAGACATTGAATTTCTCGTCCAGCAACTTATCAGCCATTATGAACGCCGCCACAATGTGACGATCTCGATAGAGCCAGTCGCACTGGAAGCGTTGATGAATTTTCGTTGGTCAGGCAACAACTCTGAATTAAGAAATCGAACTGAGCGAATTTTGCTTAACCGCAGTTCCAACTTAATCAAGCTGAACGATATTCCTGAAGACATTAAACTGAATTCTCGCCATACCGCAGAAAATACGCCAGTAATCACGTTAGAAGAAGCCGAGAGAAGAGCGATTGTTCAGGCTTGGAATCAGTGTGATGGCAAAATGCATGATATGGCGAAAGCATTGCAAATTGGCCGCACAACCTTATGGAGAAAAATTAATAAGTTTGGGCTGCAGGAGCAAATGAAGCTGTATTAAGCCGTGAAGTGGCGTTCCTATAACAAAAGTAAAACCGGCGTAAGCACGCCGGTACAGATGTACTAACGATAAGATATCGATTAAACATCAACAGACAACTGACGAATCTGCGCTTTTAGTCCCGGGAGCATACTCGAACTGGCGCTGAATTTTCGCAACCCCACGCGAAGCAATGTTTCTGTGGCATTTGGATCGCCAGCCATCTCACCACACATACTAACCGGTATGCCCGCGCGATTGCCTGCTGCACACGTGAGCTCAATGGCTTTTAGTACCGATGGTTCAAAGTAGTTCACCAATTCGGCAACGGCGGCGTTGCCTCGATCAGCTGCCATAACATATTGAGTCAAATCATTGGTGCCAATAGAGAAAAAGTCGACTTCTTGGGCTAACGCATCTGCATTTAATACCGCGGCTGGTACCTCAATCATAATACCAACAGGCAAATGAGTCGCATCCAAGCCGAGTTGGGTTGCTTGATGTGCCAACAGCGCTTTTACTTTTCTCACTTCTTCAACCTGAGCCACCATCGGTATCATCAATTGAATATTCGGTTGCTCGTGAAAAGCTCTCAGAATGGCTCGAAGTTGGGCGGTAAACAATGACTCATGTTGAAGGCACAACCGCACCCCTCTCAAACCTAAAAATGGATTATCTTCCGATGGCATAGGGTAAGCGGCTAAAGGCTTATCACCGCCAACATCTAGACTACGAATCGTAAGTGGCTTATCACCAAGTGCGGCGGCAATATCACGATACACTTGGTATTGCGCTTCCTCAGTCGGCAACTCATCACTATTTTGAAATAGAAACTCAGTCCGGAATAGACCAACGCCCTCAGCTCCTGATGTTAGTGCATCATCAATATCTTTCGGTCCACCAATATTGGCGAATACTGGAATATGGACACCATCACAGGTGACTGCGGCTTGCTGAGCACTCGCTAGTGCACTTTGTCGGGAGGTTTGCCACTCAATTTGTTGCGCTTCTAATTCCTGCTGTACGGAATCCGAAGGAGAGAACCATAAATGTCCTCGGAAGCCATCAATAGTCACCACTTGACCAGCACGCACAGCATCAAGGCAGCCCTGAGTTTTAACGATGGCAGGAATCCCCATCGCACGAGCAAGAATCGCACTGTGAGAGGTTTTTCCTCCTTCACTCAAACAGATACCAAGCACTTTCGATTTATCAAGCCCGGCCACATCAGAAGGCATCAGGTCACGGGCCAACAAAATACTCGGTTCCTGAATGTCGATGGCATTAGGCGTTACGCCTGTCATTTCAACCATAACCTGGCGTGCGATATCATGCACATCAGCTTCGCGTTCCCGCATGTACTGGCTTTCAGCCTGGCGAAACTCGTCGGCTAACGTTTGCAGTGATTCTATCCAAGCTTGCTCGGCTATCATGCCCGTTTGAATTCGCGCCTCGACCGATACCCATAATTCTGGGTCACTGAGCATCATGCTATGAGCAGAAAATATTTCCCCTTTCGGCAGCTTCGCTTGCTCCTGCAGATGTTGAACAACCACGCCTATCGCACGCTTAACCCGTTCAATTTCATCTTGTTCACTTTGGAAATCACGTTCAGGCACTGCTGGCATTTCATGAGTAAAAAGGACAACTGGAGCAGTAGCGATACCGTCATTGACTCGAATACCAACAACAGCACCTTCAATCTGACTTGAGGCCATATCATCGAGCAGAGTATCCGTGCTCTCTTCAGATTCAATAATGCCTTGCTCAACCGCCTCTTTTTCTCCAAAGTGCTCACTAGCTAAGGCTTCAAATGCCTTGATTGCTTCACTGGATTGAGAGCCGAGTGCGCACAGCGTGATCGTCTCTTGGCTACGAACGCCAAGTTTCGCAATGCTGTTTAAGCTTTTCGCGTTCACACGGCGCTCGCCTTTTTTCAACCATAATTGGCAGTCAAAAGGCGCGAGTGCACCAACAATGGCCGCAGCGGGACGAGCATGTAATCCATGCGGATTTTGCACTACCCAATCAAATGTCCGCTCTTGCTCAAAGTTCTCTGATACTGGCGCTATCTCAGCGGATGTTAGTGGCTGATCACCAAGGTGCTCTCGTTTTACGCTTAACGCATTCTGTGCCTCTTCGACTACCGTCGATAAAGGTAGTCCAGCGGCAGCAGCCACCGACGCCGCCATGGTCCCTTCAACAATGGGGGCCGAGATAAGGGTGACATTTTCCCTCACATGATCATCAATCAGATCCAGAGCCATTTCCGTGCTAAGCAACGCGCTGCCAAGATCCATCAATACAACAACCCCTTGTTGATCTTGTACCTGCTCAATCGCTTCCATCACGGCAATAGCATCAGTTCCGATCGGGTTCTCTGGATCATCAATCCCAGCCGCAATCGCAAGCTTGGCTTTGCCTTGCGTCATTTGGGTGGCAAGTTCGGCCACCCCTTCTGCAAGGCGACGACTATGAGATACAACTACAATTCCCACCATCTTAATTCCCTGCTATTGCCTGCTGTAGTGCTTTAATCATTAACAAAGAAGAGGTTGCGCCGGGGTCTTGGTGACCAATACTGCGTTCACCTAAATAGCTTGCTCGCCCTTTTTTCGCCAACATTTCAATCGTGGCAACCGCATTTGTTTCTGCTAGCTCAACCATTTCATTCAGTAAATGATCGGCGCTCATGCCATTTTCTAACGACGCCTTCACGCTAACTAAAACGGGTAACCAAACATCACACATGGTTTTATCACCCAGTTCCGCTTTACCACGAGACACCACGCCATCCACACCGCTTTTTAGTGCATCAACCAACTCTTCAAACGTTAGTTGCTCTCGAGTTCCGACAGCGGCGGCCGTGCGAATAAACAGCGTGCCATACAGAGGGCCACTTGCCCCACCGACACTAGAAAGCAAGGTCATGCCCGTATTCTTGAGAATGCTGCCGATATTTTGGTCCGCAAATTGCGGCAGTTTTTCAGCAACTTTTTTAAAGCCGCGGTTCATATTGAGACCATGGTCTGCGTCACCAATATCACGATCAAGGTCGGTCAGAAAATCTTGATTCTCTTGATACGTTTTTGCACATAACTCTAACCAGTGAACGATATGTTGTTTTTCAATTTGCATGTTTGCTCCCCCTGTTACCACTTGATCGCAGCCGTATCGACAGGAGCATCAAACAGCTCCAACATCTCTTTATCTGCTTTCAGCAACGTAATTGAAACGCCTTCCATATCAAGTGACGTACAAAAATTACCGACCATATTACGCACGATACGGAACCCTGCTTGCTCGCAGTTATGAGCCAGACGGCGGTACACTCCGTAAAGCTCTGAAGTTGGCGTACCACCCATACCATTCACCATAACAATGTAGTCGTGTTCAGCGGCGAAAGGCTCAATACTGGATTCCACTTCATCCCATTCACCTTCGTCACGATTCCAAATACGCAATGTGCGCTGATAAGGTGTGTTTTCTGCGACTTCAGCAAACATTTCATCCACTAACGTATCGACATCGGTGTATTTCACTCGCTTGATACCTGGTTCGCCATGGATACCAACACCAAACTCCACTTCATCATCTTCCAGAACAAAAGATGGTTTACCTGCTGCGGGCACAACACAAGCATTAAGCGCCACGCCAAATGAACGACAGTGATTATTAACGCGACGAGCCAGCGCTTCACATTGCTCCAACGAATAACCTTTGCTCGCGGCAGCCCCAACTAACTTTTCAACCAATACCGTTCCAGCAACGCCACGGCGACCAGCGGTGTATAGGCTGTCTTTGACTGCAACATCGTCATCCACCAACACCGACCCAGCTTTGATACCATCGGTATGAAGCAGCTCCACAGCCGTTTCAAAGTTCAACACATCACCGGTGTAGTTTTTAATGATAAACAGCACGCCCTCACCGGTATTCACTTGGTTACCACATTCGTACATTTGATCTGGCGTTGGTGAAGTAAACACCTCACCAGGACAGGCGCCTGTCAGCATACCTTTACCAATAAAGCCTGCGTGCAAAGGTTCATGACCACAGCCACCACCAGAAACCAGTGCCACTTGCCCCGGCGTTTCCTCATGCCACATGTAACGAGGTTCGTAGTTGGCTTTTAGTTCAGGGCGGGACAGTGCTAGGCCTTCCATTTGCTGCAATACAACATCATCAACTTGGTTAATTAATTTTTTCATCGTTCTATCTCATTCCATTTATATTTTGATGTAGGGTATGAATTCATCTTAAACAGAGAAAAAGCGTGCTCAACAAAAATCAATCCGTTTCATATTGAAACGAAATCTTCGGCATTATTGTTTCAATATGAAACGAAAAACGACAAATTTTCCTGAATAGTGATCGTCGCCATAAAGCATGCTGATACTTATTACTTCTGACAGTCGGTTTGACACAGAGGTCATAAAAGCATGGAACAAAACCAGAGATATCCTTCACCACTTACCACACCAAACCTAATATAAACCTTATCCCTACAATGGATATTCATTGCAGTCCAAAACACACATAAAAAAGGTTAAAGGTTTGAATTATGGACAAAATTATTATCAGCCCAAGCAAATACGTCCAAGGTGAACAAGTACTTACATCTATCGCTCACTATGTGAAAACATTGGGTGAACGTCCGTTAGTCATTGCCGATGAGTTCGTGACTAACCTGGTTGGTGATGACGTCAAACAAAGTTTTGCTGACGAAAAGCTTCCACTCACTATGAACATTTTTGGTGGCGAATGTTCGCGCGTTGAGATTGAACGCATCACGGACATTTGTGCCACTCAAAAACACGATGTCATTGTCGGTATTGGTGGTGGTAAAACGTTAGATACAGCAAAGGCTGTTGCGTTTTACACCAAAATTCCTGTCGTGGTGGTTCCTACGATTGCCTCGACGGATGCGCCAACCTCAGCACTTGCGGTGATTTACACACCTGAAGGTGAATTTGCGGAATACTTGATGATCCCTAAAAACCCAGACATGGTCATCATGGATACGTCTGTCATCGCCAAAGCCCCAGTTCGCTTACTTGTATCGGGGATGGGCGACGCGCTTTCCACCTACTTTGAAGCTCGTGCCAACATGACTTCTGGTAAGGCAACAATGGCTGGTGGGTTAGCGACGCGTTCAGCACAAGCGCTTGCGAAACTTTGCTATGAAACCTTGCTTGAAGATGGTGTAAAAGCAAAAGCTGCGGTAGAAAATGGTGTGAGCACCAAAGCGGTAGAAAATATTATTGAAGCCAATACATACCTAAGCGGTATCGGTTTTGAAAGCAGTGGTCTAGCGGGTGCTCACGCTATTCATAACGGCCTAACTAAGCTTGAAGAGTGTCATCATCTCTATCATGGTGAGAAAGTCGCGTTCGGCACACTTGTTCAATTGGTGCTAGAAAACGCAGCGATGGAAGAGATTAATACGGTTCTCGCCTTCTGCCGATCGGTAGGTCTACCAACCAACTTATTTGATATGGGCGTTAAAGAGCTTAATCACGATAAGTTGCGCGAGGTCGCCGAAGCTTCAACGGCCGAGGGAGAAACAATCCACAATATGCCATTCCCAGTGACGGCAGAAAATGTCTACTCTGCAATTCTAACCGCTCACCAGTTGGGTCAATAACTCACAAACCTTAAAATGGGTTTAAATAAAAAAGCGGCACATACTCTCGCATGTGCCGCTCAGGATTTTTGCTGTTAAGCGTAATTACTCAACCGTTACCGCTTTCGCTAGGTTACGTGGTTGGTCTACGTCCGTACCTTTGATCAGCGCTACGTAGTATGACAGCAACTGCATTGGGATGGTGTAGTAGATCGCCGCCGTGATTTCACTAACGTGAGGCATCGTGATGATCTTCATTGTTTCATCGCCTTCGAAGCCTGCGTCTGCATCTGCGAATACGTATAGAAGGCCGCCACGTGCACGTACTTCTTCAACGTTTGATTTTAGCTTTTCAAGTAGGTCGTTACTTGGTGCAACCACAACAACAGGCATGTCAGCGTCAATCAGAGCTAGAGGACCATGTTTCAGTTCACCCGCCGCGTAAGCTTCTGCGTGGATGTAAGAGATCTCTTTCAATTTTAGAGACGCTTCCATCGCGATTGGATAGAATTCACCACGACCTAGGAACAGTGTGTGGTGCTTGTCTGCGAAATCCGTCGCTAGTGCTTCAATGTCTTTCTCGAAAGAAAGTGCCGCGTTGATTTGCTTAGGAAGTGCGTGTAGCGCTTCAACAATCTCTTTTTCTTTCTCTTTGCTGACGCGGCCTTGCTCTTTACCTAGTGCCGTTACCAGCATCAATAGTGCAGAAAGCTGAGTCGTGAACGCTTTGGTTGAAGCGACACCGATTTCTACACCAGCGCGAGTCATGAAAGCAAAATCTGATTCACGAACCAAAGAAGAACCTGCTACGTTACAAATGGTCATCGCCGCCATGTAACCTTTTTCTTTCGCAAGACGAAGTGCTGCTAGCGTATCGGCGGTTTCACCAGACTGAGACAACGTGATCAATAGGCTGTTTGGACGAGTCACAAACTTGCGGTAACGGAATTCAGAGGCGATTTCTACGTCACAGCTCACGCCAGCAATATCTTCAAACCAGTAACGCGCTGTCATACCTGCGTTGTAAGACGTACCACACGCAACGATTTGTACGTGCTCTACTTTACTTAGAATGTCTGCCGCATGCACACCGATCGCATCAGTTACAACAGAGTCTGCCGTGATACGGCCTTCCATTGTGTTGATCAACGCTTTAGGTTGCTCATAGATTTCTTTTTGCATGAAGTGGCGGTATTGGCCTTTATCGCCAGCATCATGTTCTGCGTTGGATTCTACGATTTCACGCTCAACCAGCTCGCCCGTTGCGTCAAAGACAGTAACTTCACGGCGAGTGATTTCTGCCACATCACCTTCTTCTAGGTACATGAAACGGCGCGTTACATTCAGTAACGCAAGTTGGTCAGAAGCCAGGAAGTTTTCACCCACACCAAAACCAATTACGATCGGGCTGCCTGAACGTGCAACTACGATGCGTGAAGGATCTTTGCGATCCAACGCTACCGTGCCGTATGCGCCTTCAAGTTGTTTTGCTGTTTTTTGTACTGCTTCTAGTAGCGTTTCTGAAGTGCGAAGTTCCCACTCAACCATGTGTGCGATAACTTCTGTATCCGTTTGAGATTCAAACACGTAACCACGAGATTGAAGCAATTCACGAAGCTCTTCGTGGTTTTCGATAATACCGTTATGTACAACAGCAATATCGCCAGACATATGTGGGTGTGCATTAACTTCAGATGGTTCACCGTGCGTCGCCCAGCGAGTGTGTGCAATACCCGTTCCGCCGATCACTTTTGCTTCTTCTACTGCATCAGCCAGTTCTTGCACTTTACCCAAGCGACGAACGCGCGTTAGGTTTGACTCGCCATCAACAACAGCAACGCCAGCAGAGTCGTAACCGCGGTACTCTAAGCGGCGTAGACCTTCAACCAAAATTTCTGCAACATCTCGTTGTGCTACTGCACCTACGATTCCACACATGTGTTTATCTCCGTTTGTAGTTTTGTTCTTCCCTAGCCATGTTTCAGATAGAGGCAGCAAGCAAAGGCCTGTATTCAGAGGGAAGTGAAATATGAAACTGATTACATTATTAGATTAGGCGCAAATAACTTTCACGCCATGTTGTTCAATCTGTATTTTGTGTTCTTGCTGAATATCAGCATCCGTCACTAGCACATCAATTTGATGCCAAGCGAGCTCTAAATTCGGGATCTTACGGCCGATTTTTTCCGATTCGATCATGACGATCACTTCGCGCGACACTTCCGCCATTACCTTACTCAAACCAACCAATTCATTAAATGTTGTGGTGCCGCGTTCGAGATCGATGCCATCCGCACCGATAAATAGCTGGTCAAAGTCGTAAGCTCGTAACACAGATTCGGCTACTTTGCCTTGAAAAGATTCTGAGTGCGTATCCCAAGTCCCGCCAGTCATCAGCAGTGTTGGTTCGCTCTCTAATTCATTAAGGGCGTTAGCAACATGCAACGAGTTGGTCATGACAACTAAGCCACGTTTGTCATTCAACTGTTGAATCAACGCAGCCGTCGTACTGCCACTGTCGATCACGATGCGA
This sequence comes from Vibrio sp. 11-4(1), assembly GCF_013048625.1. Classification (NCBI taxonomy): domain Bacteria; kingdom Pseudomonadati; phylum Pseudomonadota; class Gammaproteobacteria; order Vibrionales; family Vibrionaceae; genus Vibrio; species Vibrio sp. 11-4(1). The sequence goes on from NZ_VHSY01000003.1 coordinate 223,234, forward strand.
TTATGGTCTCGAATCAGTGATGCCGCTGCTTTTGCCAAGTTTAGCTTTCGAGTCGAAACATTAGCGCTCAATTCTTCGTGAATGACTTCTGTTGGGATAGCAATCGCACCGCCGTAGCGGCGTAGAAGTTGGCCATTTTTCTCTAAAGAAGCTAAATCCTTTCTAATCGTGACCTCTGAGGTTTCGAATTTCTGAGCGAGTTCGTCAACGCTGACTTCTCCTAGCTCAGAAACCAAGTTAGAAATGGCGTGTCTTCTTAGTTGAGTGTTTCGTTTCGACATTTACGTTTTGAATCTAAGTTTCGATGTGAAACTTATTATAGTCAAACCGAAACTTTTAAGTCCATTTATTTCGATCCAAAAAATTAATATTTCTCGATAAAACCTTGTCCTAAGACAATTCTTAAACAGTGATATTGGATTCATTCAGTGGTAGAATTCGCCACCGAAAAGAAAAAAAATTACAGAATTGAAGGCTATTTTTTTGCAACTTTCTGCATATAAAGTGGGATTAGTCACAAAAAGGTAACCAAAATCGCCGATCTTTTAGTCATAAAATGACTAAACTTGGTGAAAGACTTTCAGAATCTGAAGTACTGATAATGAGGCGAAAAATCGGTGGGTGACAGGCACTAAATGTCATCAATAACGCCCTAACTTCAGAGTAAACAACCGACTTTCAAATTGTAACTATACTTACCGGAGAGTATCTTCCATGAAAAAGACCAAAATCGTATGTACGATTGGCCCTAAAACTGAATCTGTAGAGAAGCTAACTGAGCTAGTAAACGCAGGCATGAACGTAATGCGTCTTAACTTCTCTCACGGTGACTACGAAGAACACGGCACTCGTATCGCGAACTTCCGTAAAGTAATGGAAGCTACTGGCAAACCACTAGCAATTCTTCTAGATACTAAAGGTCCAGAAATCCGCACTATTAAGCTAGAAGGCGGTAACGACGTTGATCTAGTAGCTGGTCAAGAATTCACTTTCACAACTGACACTTCAGTTGTAGGTAACAAAGATAAAGTTGCAGTAACTTACGCAGGTTTCGCAGCAGACCTAAACGTAGGTAACACTATCCTAGTCGACGACGGTCTAATCGAGATGGAAGTTATCTCTAAGACTGAAACAGAAGTTAAATGTAAAGTACTTAACAACGGTGCACTAGGCGAGAACAAAGGTGTGAACCTTCCTGGCGTTTCTGTAAACCTACCTGCTCTATCTGAAAAAGATAAAAACGACCTTAAATTCGGTTGTGAGCAAGGCGTTGACTTCGTAGCTGCTTCTTTCATCCGTAAAGCTTCTGACGTTCAAGAAATCCGTGAAGTACTTGCTGCAAACGGCGGCGAGAACATCCACATCATCTCTAAGATCGAAAACCAAGAAGGTGTTGATAACTTCGACGAGATCCTAGAGCTTTCTGACGGCATCATGGTTGCTCGTGGTGACCTAGGTGTTGAAATCCCAGCTGAAGAAGTAATCTTCGCTCAGAAAATGATGATCGAGAAGTGTAACCGTGCACGTAAGATGGTTATCACTGCAACTCAAATGCTTGATTCTATGATCAACAACCCACGTCCTACTCGTGCGGAAGCAGGCGACGTTGCTAACGCGGTAATGGACGGTACTGACGCAGTAATGCTTTCTGGTGAAACAGCGAAAGGTAAGTACCCTGTTGAAGCGGTAACTATCATGGCTCAAATCGCGAACCGTACTGATTCAGCGCTAAAAGCTGAACTAGGTTCTCGTCTAGACAGCCCACGTCTACGCATCACTGAAGCTGTATGTAAAGGCGCAGTAGACACAGCTGAGAAACTGGCTGCTCCACTTATCGTTGTTGCAACTGAAGGTGGTAAATCTGCACGTTCAGTACGTAAATACTTCCCAACTGCAAACATCCTAGCACTAACAACAAACAAGAAAACAGCAGCACAACTTGTTCTAACTAAAGGTGTGACGCCAGTTGTTGTTGATTCTATCGAAAGCACTGACGCATTCTACGTAGCAGGTAAAGAGCTTGCTCTAGAATCTGGTCTGGGTAACAAAGGCGACATCGTAGTGATGGTTTCTGGTGCTCTAGTCGCTTCAGGCACTACAAACACAGCTTCTGTACACGTACTATAAGACTGAACTTTTCATACTTCAGTTGATTGATAAAGAGGGCTTATGCCCTCTTTTTTTATATGGCTTTCTTGCTCTAATAATAGCCTAACTGTATCATTCACCATGCGCAGAATTGCGTACTGTTTAATTTTGTCGTCACGATTAAAATTTCTATGAGGTGTATGTGTCCAGTCCCACTCTTACCGACAAAGTATCAAAAATGATCCGTCAGGATATTCTCGATGGCGTGCTTAAACCGGGTCAAAAACTCGTGGTTGTGGAACTCAAAGAGAAGTACAACGTAGGAGCGTCACCCATTCGCGAAGCTTTGGTGCAGTTATCGTGGAGCAAATACGTCAAACTCGAGCCGCAAAAAGGCTGCTGGGTTGCACCTGTATGTAAAGATGAGTTGAATGACTTGTACGAGAGCCTACAAATGGTCTCTGCATGCCTACTAAATAAAGCAATTGTGATTGGCGATGAAGATTGGGAACTGGACGTCCTAACCGCTTATCACAAGTTATCCCGCTCTAAATCTGGCGAAAGCTTTTGCTGGAAGGAATGGGAAGAACGCCATAATCAGTTTCTTACTGCGCTGTTTGAAGGCGCTGGCTCTGCCAATATGTTTGGTTTTTTCCGCGATCTACTCACGCAAATTAAGCGTTACCAATATTTTGCTATGCAAATGTTAGGTACTGGAAACCCAGGGCACTGTAATATCGATGAACAAGAAATGCTGATGAAGACGTCGTTAGATAAAAAGAGCCAGGATGCTTTAGTTTATCTAGAGCGTTATTTGAGACAGTCAATGCAGTGTATCGAAGCGGCCATCGACAACCAATATCGCATACTGGCTAGCGAATAACGCTGAGGCTAAAATAAGCATAAAAATCGGGATCTATCCCCGATTTTTTGTTTTTGAAAAAGAGCTAAGCAATATCATCGAAACTATGACATAGCGATACGTAGTTACGCCCTGCACTTTTGGATTCATACAAGGCAATATCAGCACATTTATAAGTGCGCGTGCGATCGGAGGTTAAATCACTATACCCGGCGCTAACGGTAATAGCTCTATCACTGCGCAGTTGAACCGCCACACGTAACCGGTTCAATACAACTTCTGCTTCTTCGAGTGTAGTGTGCGGCATGATCACCGCAAACTCCTCACCACCGACGCGAGACACAAAGTCAGTACTGCGCACCTCTTTAAGAAGAGTCTCAGCGACACTGCAAATCACTTTGTCCCCTTCATCGTGCCCAAGTTCATCGTTAATACGCTTAAAGTGGTCAATATCAAACAACGCCAAACATGCAGGGGGACTGTCAGGATAACGCTCAATAATCCCGGCATATTGCGCTAATTGCTCTTCAAATTTTCGACGGTTCCACAAGCCTGTCAAACCATCTTTTTCACTGAGGTTGCGTAGCTTTTCTTCCAGCTCTTTTTGCTCGGAAATATCCACCAGCGACGTGATGTAATAGCTTACTTTACCTGACTTGGTTAAGTTTGCCTGAATGCGCATAATGGCGGTAAATACGTGATTAAACTTGGTTCGACAACGAACCTCACCTTCCCAAACGTGCTCGTTCGCAAGCTTATTCCAAATATTGAGGGTCGACTCGAGATCTTCCGGTAAGAAAATTAGATTATGCGCATTCCAGCCTTGAGTATGCTTGGTGGAATAGCCCATCATGTTTTCAAATTCTTGGTTCACCATAATGATTCGGTGCGACGCATCTGAGATCATCACCGCAGTCATGCCATCAAGTGCAGCCCGAGCTAACTTCGACTCCATACTATGACGTCGATAGTGCAGGGCCAACGCGGTCGTTGGTAAAGTAAAACCAAACACCAAACTTAATACAAAAAACGCTTCTTGGATTAAGTCATCAATATCCCGCTGAGATCGAGATAGTAACTGCTCATTCGTGAGATCAATCACTAGATGAAGTGGTTCACTAGAAACAAATTGGATCGTGCTATACGCAATCAAATTCGAGCCGTTGTACTCATAGCCCGAAACTTCTGAGATCATCGTGCGCCAAATGTTGGGGTACATCCGGCCAAAATTAAATTGAGAACGAGCTGGAATAATGTTGCCGTACAAGCGTGATGACTTAGGACTCGCGATATAAAAGCCATCACTTTTAATTAACTCAATATGAAAATCCCGCACCGGTGAGTAGTTGAGTCGAGAAGATAAATACTCAATATCAACATTAAGAACAAGATACCCTTCGCGTTTCCCATTGAGAGAAATCGGCATCAGAATACGCAATGAAGGGCTATAAGGGTAAACAAGCTCACCATTTTCCCGCTCCAGTTCAATCCCCCACGACGCAATTTCATCATTACCTAAACCTTGCGCGTAATGAAAATAATCCCGCTCTGACTTGTCATGTAATTTAAGGGCGGGTGCAGCGATACCCGTTTTGAAATCGTAATTAATCCGTGCTTTTTCCTGACCGGTAACATCAAGAAAACGAATTTGTTTATATAGCTTTTGGTTGATCGCAACCGAGATCCACATATCTTCTAAGATAGAAAGGTTGACCCGGTTTGGCTGACGTAGATAGTCGTAAAGACTTTGGCTGTGACCGAGAAGATCGCTGATCGTCTCAATTTGATCCTGAATATTGTTGTATTCGCGACCAGTATAAGCCAGTTGGTGTAATGCTTCTTGAGCGGTATTCTCAACGTTACTCTCTAATAACGTCAGATATTTCTGATAATAGTAAACTGCAGTGAGCGCACTAAAAAATAGTGCTGTCGCCAACAATGTGCCGACTCGCTTAGGTATTTTCACGCGTCTACTGCCTATAATGCTTACTAAAACGACAATTATATCATTAATTGTTATTTTCTAAACAAAAAGCCACTTAGATTAAGTGGCTTTTCTATATGCAGTTAGATGATTAAGGTTTGAGTGCGCGCTCACCTCGGGCAATGCCCACTACCCCACTACGAGCAACTTCGACGACTTCAGTTACTTCAGATATCGCTTGAATGAAGGCATCCAACTTTTCACTCGTGCCCGCAAGTTGTACCGTGTATTGAGCAGCAGTGACATCCACGATCTGGCCACGGAAGATGTCTGCCGTCCGTTTCACTTCTGCCCGCGCAAAACCGCTGGCTTTCACTTTCACCATCATCAGTTCACGTTCGATGTGCTCATACTCGGTGACTTCTTGTACTTTCAGCACATCGATCAATTTGTGTAACTGCTTCTGAATTTGCTCCAACTGCATCTCATCAGACGTCGTGGTAATGTTCATTCGCGACAGCGTTTCATCATCTGTCGGTGATACCGTCAAAGATTCAATGTTGTAACCACGTTGAGAGAATAAGCCAACAACACGAGACAACGCACCCGGTTGGTTTTCCAATAGCAATGAAATAATGTGTCTCATATTAAGTTCTCTCCGTTTTGCTTAGCCACATTTTATCCATACCCTCACCTTTGATTTGCATCGGGTATACGTGTTCGGTTTCGTCTACGTTGATGTCCACAAACACCAGACGATCTTTCATATCCAACGCTTTTTGTAGCCCTTCTTCGAGCTGATCAGGCGTTTCGATACGAATACCGACGTGACCATAAGCTTCTGCAATCGCTGCAAAATCAGGAACAGAACTCATGTAAGAATTAGAGTGACGACCTTGATAAATAATGTCTTGCCACTGCTTTACCATGCCTAGGAATCGGTTGTTCAGGTTGATGATCTTCACTGGAATATCGTATTGCATGGCTGTCGAAAGCTCTTGGATATTCATTTGAATACTGCCATCGCCCGTAACAACCACGACTTCTTCTTGTGGCATGGCAAACTTAACACCCATACCAGCCGGAAGGCCAAATCCCATAGTGCCCAATCCACCCGAGTTGATCCAACGGCGTGGTTTGTTAAATGGGTAGTAAAGTGCTGCAAACATCTGGTGCTGACCCACATCAGAAGCAACATACGCATCACCATTGGTCAGCTTGTGCAAGGTTTCAATCACTTGCTGTGGTTTAATTCGCTCTGGTGACTTCTCATAAGCCAAACAGTTGCGGTCACGCCACACTTGAATGTCATCCCACCATGCGGTGATGGCATCTTCATCGTTCCCACCTTCTTGCTCTGCCAGCAGGCCAAGCATGGTTGTAAGCACTTTTTCCGCAGAACCTACGATAGGTAAATCCACCTTCACGTTTTTCGAGATCGATGATGGATCGATATCAATATGCATGACTTTTGCGTTTGGGCAGTATTTTTCAAGGTTGTTCGTCGTGCGATCATCAAAACGCACACCGATACCAAAAATGAGATCCGCTTCATGCATCGCCATATTGGCTTCGTAAGTACCATGCATACCCAGCATGCCCAGTGAGTTTTTATGTGTTCCAGGGAATGCGCCTAGTCCCATCAACGTACTGACTACTGGAAGGTTCAGCTTGTCGGAGAGCTCTAAAATATGTTCATGAGCGCCAGAAATCACAGCACCACCACCGATATAAAGCACTGGTTTTTTCGCCTCTAACAGCGATTTAAGGGCTTTTTTAATCTGGCCTTTATGACCCGACGTCGTCGGCTTGTAAGAACGCATTGAAAGCGTTTCTGGGTATTGGTAAGGCAGTTTGATTTGCGGATTCATTACATCTTTCGGCAAGTCAATCACTACTGGACCAGGTCGACCTGTGGTCGCGATATAAAACGCTTTCTTGATCGTTTCAGGAATATCTTCCGCTTTTTTCACTAAAAAGCTGTGTTTGACCACTGGGCGAGAGACACCAACGATGTCACATTCTTGGAAAGCATCATTACCAATTAGGCTATTAGGTACGTTACCCGAAATAACGATCATTGGGATGGAGTCCATATAAGCCGTGGCAATACCAGTAATGGTATTGGTCGCGCCCGGACCTGAACATACCAGTACGACACCCGGTTTACCGGTAGCGCGAGCGTAACCATCTGCCATATGAGTGGCGGCTTGCTCATGCCTTACAAGTACGTGTTTGATTTGATCGGTTTTGGCATGCAGTGCATCGTAGATATCCAAAACGGAGCCACCTGGGTAGCCAAAGATCTGCTCTACGTGCTCTTCTATCAGAGATTGAACCACCATCTCTGCGCCTGACAACATTGCTGTCATAATTGCTCTCCTTAGCCAGTTTCCTCACCGTAAGGTCAACGGATTGGTCTGGTTTTACATAGTCTAGGTCTTATTCGTAGCCTAATCGAAATACTTCCACGTTTTCGGCTATGTCTTGCGTTCGTCATAACATCCCGCAAGGTTACCCAACAAATGTAACGTTTTATTATCAACGGGTCTAATGAGAGATTGGTCTACTTTTTAAACAAGATGCTAGTAATTAGAATGTTAGTAGGAATAGCAGCCACACATACCTTATTTCACAGTACAACCTAAAAATTTAACGTTCAAAAAAAGAACATTATTTCAGAACCTTTTAAGTATAGGGTGCTAAATAGCTGTATTTGGTGAGCAAAATAGAAAGAATCAACACAAACAAAAATCCCCAGCAATGCGCAATAACATCACTGGGGATTTTTTCATCAATATAAAATCTAAGTCAGCTTAAGTTACTTTTTCTCTGACTTTTCCTTATACATTTCTTCAATTTCATCTTGGTATTTGTCATTGATGACTTTACGACGCAGTTTTTGAGTTGGCGTTAACTCACCATCATCCATAGAGAAAGCTCTTGGTAACAGTTTAAACTTCTTCACCTGTTCAAACTTTGCCAACTCTTTTTGGAGATCGTTAACACGCTTCTCAAGCATTTCGACCACTTGGTGATGCTTAATCAATTCAACGCGATCGTGATACTTGATATTCAGCTCTTTCGCATACTCTTCAAGAGAATCAAAACACGGCACAATCAGCGCCGAGACAAACTTACGCGTATCCGCGATAACCGCGATTTGCTCGATGAAGTGGTCTTTACCAATCGCACCTTCAATCATTTGCGGAGCGATGTATTTACCGCCAGAGGTTTTCATCAGTTCTTTGATACGATCAGTGATGAACAGGTTGCCATTTTCATCAATGTAACCCGCATCGCCAGTTTTTAGGAAACCGTGCTCATCAAAGGTCTTTTCGGTCTCTTCTGGCATTTTGTAATAGCCACGCATCACCATTGGACCACGCACCAGAATCTCGTTGTTCTCACCGATCTTCACTTGCGCGCCAGGCATAGACATACCAATAGAGTCTGGGTTAAAGCACTTATCATCCCAACACGATACTGTCGCCGTGGTTTCAGTCATGCCGTAACCTAACTTCACATTGATACCAATCGCGTGGAAGAATCGACCTATGGTTTCATCTAACTTTGCACCGCCACACGGCATAAAGTTGATTTGTCCGCCAAGTAACGCACGCAGCTTGCTCAGAACCAATTTATCCGCCAAGGCATATGACTTGCGCAGCATGAGCGATGGCTGACGTTTTTCTTGATGACAAGCGGCCATTTTTGCGCCCATGTTCACAGCCCAAGTAAACATGATCTTGCGATGAATTGGCGCGCGAGACACTTTCTCGTGAATCGCAGAGAAGATCTTCTCATAGAAACGCGGCACGGCACACATCACGGTAGGTTGCACTTGGCTCAGTGCATCACGCACCTGCATGGTGTCTTGCAAATAGCAGTTGGTCGCCCCTTTGTACAATACATAAAAGGTCCAAGCGCGTTCAAATACGTGTGACAGCGGAAGGAAACACAGTGACACATCACTTTGAGAAAGGCTCAAACGTTGATCGTGCCCTTCCAATTGCGCCGCAATGTTTGCGTAGTCCAACATGACACCCTTTGGCTGGCCTGTTGTGCCCGAGGTGTAGATCAGTGTGAGTAGATCATCTTCCTTTGCTTGCTCTAAACGTGCGTCTAATTCAACTTGGTATGTGGCATCGCCTTTGGCGATAAATGCTTGCCAAGAGATAACGAAATCATGCTCGCCAAGTTCGATATCATCAGACATGGCAACAATGAGCTCTAACTGCTCGCACTGGTCGAAAATGCTCACTGCTGCGTCAAATTGTGGCTGCTCACCAACAAACAGCACTTTGACGTCTGCGTTGTCAATGATGTACGCCGACTGAGCGGCGGTATTGGTTGGGTAAATAGGTACTGTTACGCCGCGTAGTTGTAGCGCTGCAATATCAGCAATCGTCCATTGCGGCATGTTGTTCGAGAAAATGCCGATTTTATCTTGGACTCCTAATCCCTGAGCCAAAAGTGCAAGTGATAAAGCATCAACTTGCTGACCAAATTGCGTCCACGTAATACCTTGCCATTCCTCACCCACTTTATGCTTGAGTGCAACGCGTGTACCACCGTTCGCAATTTGTTCACGAATACGTTTAACGATATGAAAATCTAACTTGGCCATTCTTTTACTTACCTTTTGGCTTACAGGCGTAAGCTAATTGAGCGAACAAGTGTACTCACGGCTTGCTAAAACGCAACTGACCAGTATCAAACTTATCACTAATAAGAGACAACTATCACTTATACGTCGCGAACATACCCAAAACTGCTGAATGATTACTCTATTTAACTTACTGTTTCGATTGTTGATTGCTAAAACAAAAAGCCCCGAGAGACAAAAAATCTCTCGGGGACCAATGAATTGTAAAAATTGATGATTACCAATATGGTCTTAACCGATAAGACCAAACGTCATCTTATTTTTCGGCAACCACTTCACCACAAGTGCTCATCAGTTGATCGCGTAGCCAAATGTGGCCTTTATCTTTTTCACTTGATTCATGCCAGCTTAAGAAGCCGCTGATTTCCTTGTTTGCAAATGGGAAGTCTAGAATTTGCAGCTGATCGCTGTTTACCGCATTTTCTGCCATCCAACGTGGCGCGATAGTCACAAGCTCAGATTGGCCTACCACATATAGTAGGTTGCTTAGACTAGAGCCTTCGTACGCGGCTTGGCAATCCAGTTCACGATATGCTTGTTCTGAGAAACTACGTTGACCGTGCACTTTCGATAACTTCGCATGTTTTTCGTTAAGCAGTTGCTCGGCCGTTACACCACCTTGAATGCGTGGGTGTGTTTTTGACGCGATAACTACTAATTCATCTTTGAAGATTTCAGTACTTGAGAAACCTTGCTCATCAAAGCGAGCATAATCGATCACGAAATCAATTTCTTGATAGCGCATACGCTCAGACAACAGACGGTCAAATTCTGCATCTAGGTGAAGCTGAACGTTTGGTGCTTGTTGATTCACTTTTGCCATGATCTTCGGAGCAAAACGCATGTCACAAGGGCTGCAAATCGCCAGCTTAAATAAGCGAGTCGAAGATTCTGGTTGGAATACGGAGCTAGGAAGTTCATTACGAATCAGCTGTAATGCTTGGCGAATTGGGCCAAACAACTGACGAGCGCGTTGCGTTGGCTGAATACCACGGCCCTGACGCATAAACAGCTCGTCGTTAAACATCACTTTTAGACGTGCCACGGCATTACTTACTGCCGGCTGAGACATGCCTAAGTTATGTGCTGCACGAGTAATATTTTGCTCTTGCATCACAGCATCAAATACAGTCAGTAGGTTTAAATCTACACCACGCAAAGTGCTTTCCATACGGTAGCTAGCAATTGCGCTCATCGCATCTTTCTTCTCTAACATTGAGTGCGCCTCTTTTGTAATCGTCAACTTTGTTCATTAAATTCATAACGAATAGAATCCCATCTCGCACAAAAGACGGCGGCTGGATTCGAATCATTTTACGAATAGATAACCTAACTTTTTATTATATTTGCCGTCCGGATACTTCCGGCTCGAACTGTACTATCAACTAATCGATTGCGGTTTCGCAACTAGATTGATATTTAATCAGTAAATTTTAGCTGATTAGGTATTTATCCTTTAAATAACAATTACTTAATAAAAACATAAAAAACTATAAAACACGTAAAAGCGCATTCTTTGAGGAAGTATTTAGCAAATTGATGAGACGGATGGTCACCACACGCATGCATTTACCTCAGCTATTAGTTGAGAGCAAACCAACAGATGACGACTATATCTCTGCATGAAATTTGCACTTATCAGTCAAATTATCAGCAAATACACATTGAATAGAAATGAAAGAGAGGGAATAAAAATGCAGCCTTCTAGATTGAAAGGCTGCAACAAAATCGTGTCAAAAATAGGAAGGAACAATGTACTTAGAACAACGTACTTAAATGTTCGACACGTAACTTGGGAAATCAACTTGCTCCCACAACTGTTTGGATAACTCCGCTTGTGAATCCCACGCGCCTTGCAATACCCAATGGACAATGGCCTGAGCAACGTCTGGATATTTCACACTTTCGGCTTGCTGCTCCTTTAGCCACTGACGTACTGCAGAAATATCTAAGCTCTCCATCGACATCGCAAGTCCTAAGTCTTCTAAGGTCGCGACATTGCTTTGTTGCTCAAACTGACCTGCGAGTGGCTTAAGCAATAATTTTTTCCCTAGAGACAGAGCTTCCGAAGGGAGCTCAAATCCACCATTGGCAATGACACCACTACAGCGATGCAAATGATGCTGAAAGTTGCTGTGGCATAAAGGGCGTAATTCTATGTTTTCCACTTGCTCACATTCGATCACATCGGGGTGATAACAGATGAACGCTTGCTGGTTAAAATGGAACAGTAAATCCGAGATGTCTTCAATGGATTCGAACGGTAGATACACCAAAACAAAATCATCATTTTCTGCTTGGCTATCGACGGTATGTACAATTGGCGGCAACAAAGGTTGATCAAAATGATGCCAATGCAAACCAAGGTGGTGTTGAGAAGGCGCAAAGTATTCAATGACGGATTTGTCTAACCAACTCGCTCCCTTTAACGGCACTGGATAACGGAAAGCATTTTGATGACTGATACCAATCGACGGCTTATTTTGTTGTTTTGCCGCCCATGCCGTAACAGGCTCGAAATCATTGAGCACGAGATCATAGGACGACAAATCAAGCTGTTTAACTTCTTTGCAAAATTGCACTAAATTGTTACTCAATGCTGTTTTCGCATAGTTCACTGAACCTTTTTCAGTGATAAAGGTGAAGCCTCGGCGAGTCTGATAATCGCCAAACGCTTCCATTGAAAAGTACTTTTCAGGCGCTCGTCCAGAAAACAAAAAATCGACCTCAACATCGTGCTCTTTAAACGCATGACTCATCGCCCTCGCACGCGCAATATGTCCGTTTCCTGTACCTTGAACACCGTATAAGATTTTCATCAATTAGCCTCCCAACATCGCAATCGCTAACCCACCACAAAGGCTACCTAGCAGTGCACCAATGATGACATCGGTAAAAAAGTGCACCCCCAATAAGATTCGCGCAGTTCCGATTAAACTTGCCCAAAAGAATGCAGCAATACCTAAACTCGGATAGAAGTGCTCAATCAACGTCGCCATCACGAACGCTGCGGCGGTATGTCCTGAAGGAAGGCTATAGCGATCTGATGGGGTAATAAAAGCAGGAAGGAGTGCACTGAGTTCTTCAGGGCGACGACGCTTAAAACTGTTTTTCAGCGTCCAATAAATTGGCAACTCGATTGCAAAAGCAAGTAAACCCGCCAGTAAAAACCAGACTCCTTGCTCCTTATCTAAATACCAAGCTAATAAACCCAACACCAAGTAAAGATGTCCGTCACCACTGTGGGAGACTCCTTTACTGATGTTGGCAACTTGCTGATTAAAACGGTGCTTAAGACAAACACTAGAGAGCGCTAAATCAAACTTAGCAATGGTTGCAATTGGCTGTGTAATTGTCTCTATGGTTCGCATGTGGCCTTTCCTTACTTTGACAACGCCGTTGTGTGAAAAGTAGGAGGTTTAGGTGACAACTGCATGACGGGAGTTTGGACAATTAATGACAAATGCCAAATTAGAGTGTGCCCAATAATCTATCTATTGAGCACAATCGCAGGAGAGAACGATTAAGAAGGGTTTGCTTGCTGCGGTTGAGGCGTATCGATGTACCAGACTTTTCTCTTCTTACGACAGGCGCGCAAAGAGCCCATCGTCATGTCGCCATCTTTTGTCAGCTCGTAGCTAAGGGAGCGGCAAGTGTAATTTCCTGACAGTTCATGCTCTATACCCGTTTGCTCAGTTGTGCTCGAAGCAGACTCTAAAAGAGGATTAGGCTGTGTCGATAGAATGTCACGATTTACCACATTGCTGCGCGCATAATCCTTATGGACGTAACCTTTTATCACGCCTTTCTGTTCAACGAGAAACCAAGGTTGATCCACCACTTTTGCCAACACATTAAAAACTTCCCCTTTCGATAACACGCCAAGCTTTTCTCCTTCTAGGCTCGGCTTGGATCGCAGGTTTAATGTGGTCTTAGAGCGATAGGAGACATCCATAAACTCAACGGGGTTTGAGGTATCCACACCATCAGCTGTTGGTCGGAAGACTTCCGCTTGTTGTTTCTCACTAGGTTGCACTCGGATCTTCCACCATGAATAGGTTTCCGGATCTTTGCCTTTAAATTTATCTCGACTGTCCGACTCAAGAGCAACGAGCATTTGATTCAAAAACGATTCACGTCCCTCGTAGCTCAAGAATCGATCCATTTGATCATTAATCACCATGACACTCTGAGAGTGATCATTAATAGCAACAGGGGAAATCTCTGCCATATAGGTTTGAGCTTGAAACAGCTGACAACCCGATAAGCTGACCAGAGTAAATACTGCGGCTGAACGTCCAAATTGTTTTGCTAACCTCATTATTCCTTAACCCTTCTTTTTACCTAGTGCAACTGCACTACTATAAATGGTCATTCAAAACTTTTGCCAAACAATTCGGGCCTTTGTGTGACAAGTCGCAATCCCAATGTTTGTTTTGGTAATGAAACGTCGCAAACTTGATGAGAACTTGCCTCTTCTAGCACGTTTCTATCGCACCATGCTGTTTCACTTAGCGCATCATTTTTCTCGAGCAAATGAAAAGACTCATCCGATATGAATAAAAAATCGACTTTAGGGTTGACGCGCTCCATGGAGTGCGGTACTAATTTGTTAACTTAATTATGTGGAAAGCTTAACAACTATGTCAGCTCATTTTTCTATTCTGCTTAGCCTCCTCCTGATCGTGACCAGTTCGCGCGGGTAGGCTGTGGAAGAAAAATAACCACACCAATTTCTAAGAACCCGCATGAGAATGCGGGTTTTTTTATATCTAAATACTGGAAGTAAACGATTAACTTGCACGTAAAGTGCAGAAATCAGGAAGGAAGCAAACATGAACGATCAGGTCATTATATTCGACACCACATTGCGTGATGGCGAGCAAGCGTTGTCAGCAAGCTTGACGGTTAAAGAAAAACTGCAAATTGCCTATGCGCTGGAAAGACTCGGCGTTGATGTTATCGAAGCTGGCTTCCCAATCTCTTCACCTGGTGATTTCGAGTCGGTACAAACCATTGCAAAAAACATCAAAAACAGTCGAGTTTGTGCCCTTTCGCGTGCCGTTGCGAAAGATATTGATGCCGCCGCTGAAGCATTAAAAGTGGCCGACCAATTCCGTATTCACACGTTTTTAGCCACTTCCACCATTCACGTAGAAGACAAACTACGCCGCAGCTACGACGATGTACTTGAAATGGCGGTCAACGCCGTTAAACATGCGCGTAACTACACCGATGATGTCGAGTTTTCTTGTGAAGATGCAGGGCGTACTCCTATCGACAACCTATGTCGCATGGTAGAAGCTGCCATCAATGCAGGTGCGAGCACAATCAACATTCCAGATACCGTTGGCTACACAGTACCAAGCGAGTTTGGTGGCATTATTCAAACCCTTTTCAACCGCGTTCCAAACATTGATAAAGCGATCATCTCCGTTCACTGTCACGACGACTTGGGGATGTCAGTTGCCAACTCTATTGCCGCCGTTCAAGCCGGCGCGCGTCAGATAGAAGGCACCATCAATGGCATTGGTGAGCGAGCGGGAAACTGTTCACTTGAAGAGATCGCAATGATCATCAAGACGCGTCAAGAGTTCTTGGGCGTTCACACTGGCATTAAACATGATGAAATTCACCGCACCAGTAAATTGGTGAGCCAGTTATGCAACATGCCAATTCAGAGCAACAAAGCGATTGTGGGCGCGAATGCCTTTAGCCACTCTTCAGGTATCCACCAGGATGGCATGTTAAAGAATAAGAATACCTACGAAATCATGACCCCTGAGTCGATTGGCCTTAAAAACCAAGCACTAAACTTAACCAGCCGTAGTGGTCGCGCAGCCGTGAAGAGCCATATGGACACCATGGGATACAACGAGGACGAGTACAACCTAGACGCTCTATACGCGGACTTCTTGAAACTTGCCGACCGCAAAGGCCAAGTGTTCGATTACGATCTAGAAGCCCTAATGCACTTCTCGAACCTGCGTGAAGAAGATGACTTCTACAAACTGAACTACCTAAGCGTGCAATCGGGCAGCGTAATGGCCACCACCAGCATCAAAATGCAATGTGGCGATGAAGAAATGTGTGAAGCGGCAGTCGGTAATGGCCCAGTTGATGCGCTATACCAATGTATCTACCGCGTGACAGGCTACGACATCGTACTGGATAAATTCGACCTAACCGCGAAAGGCGAAGGTGAAGATGGTTTGGGTCAAGCTGACATCATTGCCAACTACAAAGGTCGTAAATACCACGGCACGGGCGTTTCTACCGATATCGTTGAAGCTTCCGGTCAAGCACTATTGCACGTTATTAATAGCATCCACCGTGCAGACAAAATCGAAGAAATGAAGCAGAAAAAGATTGCGACTGTGTAATAACAACTGGGCTGCATGGCTCAGGAAAGAACACGCTCGTTGAAATAATTAAGCTCAAAATTAGAAAACTTAAAGGATTAACATGACAGACAAATCATACAAAATTGCCGTCCTACCCGGTGACGGCATCGGCCCGGAAGTAATGGCGCAAGCACACAAAGTATTGGATGCTATCGAAAAGAAGCATGGTATTGCGTTTGAGCGTGACGAGCATGATGTAGGCGGCATCGCGATTGATAATCACGGCTGTCCACTTCCAGAAAGCACCGTGAAAGCGTGTGAAGAGTCTGATGCAGTCCTATTTGGTTCAGTTGGCGGTCCTAAGTGGGAGCACTTACCACCAAACGACCAACCTGAGCGCGGTGCCCTACTGCCGCTACGTAAACACTTCCAACTATTTTGTAACCTACGCCCAGCGCAAATCCACTCAGGTCTTGAAGCTTTCTCACCACTACGTGCAGACATCTCAGGTCGCGGTTTTGACATCGTTGTAGTCCGTGAGCTGACGGGCGGCATCTACTTCGGCCAACCAAAAGGTCGTGAAGGTGAAGGTCCAACAGAGAAAGCGTTCGACACTGAGGTGTACCACCGTTACGAAATCGAACGTATTGCAAAAATCGCTTTTGAGTCTGCTCGTCTACGCCGTAAGAAAGTATGCTCTATCGACAAAGCGAACGTTCTACAAAGCTCAATCCTATGGCGTGAAGTGGTCGAAGAAATCGCAAAAGACTACCCAGATGTTGAGCTGTCACACATGTACATTGATAACGCAACCATGCAGCTTATCAAAGACCCAGCACAGTTCGACGTAATGCTGTGTTCGAACATCTTCGGCGACATCATTTCTGATGAGTGCGCGATGATCACTGGCTCAATGGGTATGCTGCCTTCAGCAAGCCTTAACGAAAGTAAGTTCGGTCTGTACGAGCCAGCAGGCGGCAGCGCACCAGATATCGCAGGTAAGAACATCGCCAACCCAGTGGCGCAAATCCTATCTGCGGCACTGATGTTACGTTATAGCCTTGGCGAAGAAGCCGCAGCACAAGACATCGAAGCAGCGGTGTCGAAAGCACTTTCAGCTGGCGAGCTAACAGGCGACCTTGCAGGCAACAACCCGGCACTTACAACATCAGAGATGGGCGATAAGATCGCTGAGTACATCTTAAACTCGTAATACAGAACAGATTCATAATAAATACCAAATCCTCTATCCACCAATGACTTACCTCTAAGTCATTGGTGCTAAAACAAAGCAACAAGGATAACGAGGAAAGGAAGCAAACAATGGGCAAAACACTATACGAAAAAGTCTACGACGCACACGTTGCCGTCGCAGCAGAAGGGGAAAACCCTATCTTGTACATCGACCGTCACTTGGTACATGAAGTGACCTCTCCGCAGGCTTTTGATGGCTTGCGTGAAAAAGGTCGCAAAGTGCGTCAGGTCAGCAAAACTTTTGCCACCATGGACCACAACGTTTCGACAACCACCAAAGATATCAACGCATCCGGTGAGATGGCACGTATCCAGATGGAAACGCTATCGAAAAACTGTGAAGAGTTTGGCGTTACGCTTTACGACATCAACCATAAATACCAAGGTATTGTGCACGTTATGGGCCCAGAGCTTGGTATTACCCTACCGGGCATGACGATTGTTTGTGGTGACTCGCACACTGCTACACACGGTGCATTTGGCTCGCTAGCATTTGGTATTGGTACCTCTGAAGTTGAGCACGTATTAGCAACTCAAACGCTAAAACAAGCGCGTGCTAAAACGATGAAGATCGAAGTGAAAGGCAAAGTGGCTCCGGGCATTACGGCGAAAGACATTGTGCTAGCAATCATCGGTGAAACGACAGCAGCAGGCGGTACAGGCTACGTAGTTGAATTCTGTGGTGAAGCGATCACTGACCTTTCAATGGAAGGTCGCATGACCGTATGTAATATGGCGATTGAGTTAGGTGCAAAAGCCGGTTTGATTGCGCCAGATGAAACCACATTCGAATACATCAAAGGCCGTAAGTTCTCACCTCAAGGTGCGGATTTTGATGCCGCTGTAGAATATTGGAAGACATTAAAAACTGACGATGATGCCCAGTTTGATGCTGTCGTAACCCTAAACGCAGCAGACATTAAACCGCAAGTCACTTGGGGTACTAACCCAGGCCAAGTGATCGCGGTAGACCAACCGATCCCAGCACCAGAAAGTTTTGCCGACCCAGTAGAGAAAGCATCGGCAGAAAAAGCATTGGCTTACATGGGCCTAGAAGCGGGCAAATCATTGTCTGATTACAACGTCGATAAAGTCTTCGTTGGTTCTTGTACTAACTCACGTATCGAAGACATGCGTGCAGCCGCTGAAGTAGCGAAAGGTCGCAAAGTCGCGTCTCACGTTCAGGCGCTCATCGTTCCTGGCTCTGAGCAAGTAAAAGCGCAGGCGGAAGCAGAGGGCCTAGATGTCATCTTTAAAGAAGCGGGCTTTGAGTGGCGCCTACCAGGTTGCTCGATGTGTCTAGCAATGAACAACGACCGTTTGGGTCCACATGAACGTTGTGCGTCTACTTCAAACCGTAACTTTGAAGGCCGCCAAGGTCGTGATGGCCGTACCCACCTAGTGAGCCCTGCGATGGCAGCGGCAGCAGCAATTGCTGGTCACTTTGTAGATATTCGTGAACTAGACTAAGGAGCAAACAAATGTCAGGCTTTAAACAACATACAGGCTTAGTTGTTCCTCTAGATGCAGCGAACGTTGATACTGATGCCATCATTCCAAAACAGTTCCTACAAAAGGTATCTCGCCTAGGCTTTGGTAAACACTTGTTCCATGACTGGCGCTTCCTAGATGATGCTGGCGAACAACCGAACCCAGAGTTCGTGATGAACGCCCCACGCTACCAGGGCGCTTCCATCTTGCTGGCACGTGAGAACTTCGGTTGTGGCTCATCTCGCGAACACGCACCGTGGGCGCTAGCGGATTACGGCATAAAAGCGATGATCGCACCTAGCTTTGCCGATATTTTTTACGGCAACTCGATCAACAACCAAATGGTGCCAGTTCGTTTGACTGAGCAAGAAGTGGATGAGATCTTCCAGTTTGTTGAGGCAAATGAAGGCGCAGAAGTCGAAGTCGATTTAGAAGCGAATGTGGTTCGTGCCAACGGCAAAGAGTATGGTTTTGAAATCGATTCGTTCCGTCGTCACTGCTTACTAAACGGTTTGGACAACATTGGCCTAACCCTTCAGCACGAATATAAGATTGCTGAGTACGAAGCGAATATCCCAAGCTTCTTAAGCTAATTAAAATCGCAATTTAAACAAACAAAAGGTTGGCTTATGTCAGCCTTTTTTCTTTTATTTTCATTGCCTCAAGAAAGAAACTTCGCCTTATGCAGGTCTACACTATCAATAAGGTTTTAACCCAAAGGTATCTCTATGAAGCGTCTGTTATTGCTATTGTGTGCTCTAGTTTCTTTCTCGGCGTTCGCTGCTCCTAAATCTGATTTATGGCCGTATTGGCAACAGTCGAATCAGGCCAACCAAACACACATTTCCCACCAGGAATGGCAACAACTGCTCGATACTTATTTAGTTGAACAAGGCGAGAGTACCTTGTTTCGTTATAGCCAAGTTACCTCTGTCGATAAAACTAAGCTGAAACAATACATCCAGCGTTTGGCAAGACTAGACCCTCTACAATACAGCCAAGCGGAGCAATATGCCTATTGGGTAAACCTTTACAACGCCATCACGGTAGATCTTATTTTGGATAACTATCCAGTCGAATCCATCACCAAGCTGGGTGGCTTATTTAGTTTTGGTCCTTGGGGAGATGATGTGGTCGTGGTCAACGGCAAGGATCTGACTTTAAACGATATTGAACATCGAATTTTGCGTCCAATTTGGAATGATCCAAGAACGCATTACGCCGTAAATTGTGCAAGTTTGGGATGCCCTAACCTACAAGCTCAAGCATTCACTGCCGAAAAAACTGAAGCCTTACTTGAAAGTGCTGCCAAAGCGTTTATCAACAGCAACAAAGGCGTATCTATCCAAGGAAACACGGCACAGCTGTCTTCCATTTATGATTGGTTTTCAGCGGACTTTGGTGGAGAAAAACAAGTCTTCAACCACATCGCAAAGTACGCGCCACAGTACAAAAACTTCTCTGGTAAAGTGAAGTACGAATACGATTGGAGTTTGAATCAAGCTGACTAATTTATCGTCACCGTTCAGCTTGCAACGCTTTTGGTCACCCGTAACCCAAAAGCTAAAAAGGGCACCAAGTGCCCTTTTTACTTTCTAGATTTTGACAAAATCACTTAAAGCCTTTGACCTTTTTAATCAGATCGTAAGCGTTTTGAATCTCTTGAGATTTTTCTTTCGCTACGTTCATCATCTCTGGTGGTAGACCTTTAGCCATCAATTTGTCTGGGTGGTGCTCGTTCATCAGTTTACGATAAGCACGCTTGACGGTTTTACTGTCGGCATCTGAAGACACATCCAGAATTTTGTACGCGTCAGCCAGTTGATCCGCTTGTGAAGCTTGTTGCCAGCTACCACCAGAAGATTGGCCTTGATGCTGACCATGAAAACCACCTTGGCTTTGGAAACGGAATGCGGCTTCTTGCATTTGCAAGCGACGCTCTAGCTGCTCAGAAGAGAACCCCAAACCACGTGCTATTTTGTGTAACACATTTCGTTCACTAGGATGAATCGAGCCGTCAGCAAAGGCCGCCGAGATTTGTAGTTCAAGGAAAAATTGCAACAAGTCAAAGCGGCCTGCTGTCGAAATTTTCACACGAACAAGAACGTCTTCTAACGGAAAGTCACTGTCTTTACCTTCACGAAACGCATCTTGCGCAGCGCGGCGCTGTTCGCCATGCAAATTCATGCGGTCCATCATTGCAGAAGCAAGTTGGATTTCCTCTTTGGTAACTTGGCCTTTCGCTTTTGCCACATGTCCCATTACCGCAAACGCCGCTTTAAAAAATTCTTCTTGGCGCTGAGCTTGGCTCGGCCCTTTTCCAAAGCCGCCAGTAGAGAACCCGGCTTGACTCAAGCGACGTGCTTTATCGAATTGATGGCCAATAAATAAGCCAAAGAGTAAACCTAGCGGCCCGCCAAGTAACAAGCCAAAAAAGGCACCCAGAATTTTGCCAAAAATATGCATTATGTGTTCTCTATCAATGAATTTTTATCGACGACGGCGGTCTTATAGTGCCGGATGCAACGATTTCCTTTATGATAATGGAATTAGTTTTATTTCGGCTAGGCCATTTCGCCTGCTTATCTTTGCAGCTATTTTGTCGTCATTATGCCACAGTGAATCAATACGCTGGGATAAATGCGACTATAGTTGATTCATTTGGCTATTACGCTAGGGTACAACAAGCCCTATAGCCATCGAGTAGTAGTGACACAGGAAAGTTCAATTCAATGCAACATTTCTCCCGCACATGTTTAGCGGCCTCTATCAGCACCGCCTTGTTTGTACCCACCACTCAAGCTGAAGCGAATATCCATGATAGTGTGCAGGAAATGCCCGCCACAGATCAATGTTTGGTCGATACCAGTGGCGAGGAGGACGCTCTTAATACCCCAGTAGTGGTAGAAGCTGACACCCTGCAAGCCATCAATGGTGACAAAGCTCAGTACTCAGGTAATGTACAAGTCACCCAAGGCCAGAAGAAAATCACCGCAGATAGCGTAACGCTGCACCAACAAGACAACGTCGTGGTTGCCGAAGGCAACGTGACTTTCAATGACGGCCAAGTCAAAGCTCGATCTGATCGTGTTACTAATGACATCAACCAAGACACGTTTTCACTGGAGAACACCGATTATCAGTTCCTTTGCCAACAAGGTCGAGGCACAGCAGCATACATCGCGCGTACAGGTCAGTCGGTTTATGAACTCGAAGATGGTTCTATTACATCATGTCCTCAAGGCGACAATTCATGGCGTTTAGTGGCATCAGGTATTGACGTTGACCAAGATGAAGAGACGGCGACGCTGCACCATCCTCGATTTGAAGTGTTAGACGTTCCTGTTTTCTATGTGCCGTATCTAACCATGCCAATTGGAGATACGCGTAAAACGGGTTTCCTCTTCCCTTCTTTATCGTATGGTTCTAGCGATGGTATGGAAGTCGAGGTGCCATTCTATTGGAACATCGCGCCTCAATATGACATGACGCTCACCACGCTCTATATGCAGCAGCGTGGAACAAAACTCGATACTGATTTCCGCTACCTAACGGATGGTTGGGGGAATGGTGAAATCAAAGGCGAATACCTCAATAGCGATCGCAAATATCAAGACGAGTCTCGTTGGGGCTACCAAGTTAAACACGACGGTATTATCAATAAGCAGTGGATAGTCAAAGTCGATTACTCAAAAGTGAGTGATATTGATTACTTCCTCGATCTCGACTCCGATATTGGTAACCGTGAAGATGGTCAACTGGTTCAAGAAGGACAAGTACAATATCGTTCTGATTTCTGGGATGCCTCGTTAACCGTTCGTGACTTCCAAATCTTATTGAAAGAAGAGAACCGCCCTTATCGCCTGCTTCCTCAGTTAGACTTGAACTACTACACGCCATTGTGGGGAGATTACCTCAACTTTGACGTGAAGAGCCAAGTGAGCCGCTTCGATACGAGCGATGCTGCGCGACCAAATGCGACCCGTGTTCATATTGAACCAGGGCTTACATTGCCGCTTTCAAATTCATGGGCAACGTGGACAACGGAAGCTCGCGTGCTTTCCACGTACTACTCTCAAGACTTAACGGGTCTGACAGATGTAAACTTACAAAACCAGTTAGATGACGAAGTTTCTCGTGTTATCCCCGAGTTCCGTACGCATGCGCAACTTTACTTGGAGCGAGACACGAGTTGGATCAAGGGCTACACACAAACACTGGAACCTCAGCTGCAGTACTTGTACGTACCTGAAGAAGATCAAACCAATATCTACAACTACGATACCACCTTGCTACAAACCGACTACTACGGGCTATTCCGCAGTCGTAAGTACAGTGGCATTGATAAAATCGCCTCTGCGAACCAGTTAAGCTACGGTGCAAGTACGCGCTTCTTTGATGATGACTATAAAGAGCGTCTTAACGTTTCATTTGGTCAGATTTACTACTTCGATAAAAAGACCAAACTGAGCAACAGCCCAAATCTTCCGGATGAGACCACCAACTACTCATCATGGGCGATTGAAGCTGATTTCAACTACAACGATTACTTGTTCTATCACGGTGGAATTCAATACGATATCGATTTGAGCTCCATGCAGTTGGCGAACAGTACCTTAGAGTACCAATTTAACGGTGGCTTTATTCAGGGTAACTATCGTTACGTCACGCGTGAATACATCGAAGATACGATCATTCTCGAAAACCTAGACACAATTACTCGTAAAGGCATTTCACAAGCAGGTATTGTAGCGGCCTACGAGTTCAACCCGAACTGGTCTGCAAGTGGTCAATACTACTACGACCTAAATGAAAATGCGGACCTAGAATGGCTAGCGAGCCTGCGTTACCAGTCTGACTGTTGGTACATTGGTGTGACTTACGCCAACCAATTGCTTGGTTGGGAAAACCAAACTATCGGCAGCACTGGCGCATCACCTGAATACGAAAATAACTTTAGCGTTAACTTCGGTATTCAAGGCTTTGCGACCAATCAGCGTGAAGACACTGCAGTCAAAGAACTGGATGGTTCTGACAACGCGATTAAGTACGGCCGCCCATTCTATCTGAACAATTAATCGAAATAGGCGTCTTAAATGAATAAGACGCCTATTCAAAAAATACTGACGGAATTTTAAATGAAAATTTGGAAATCAATCTTATTCACGACCCTACTCTCTTGCGGAGCGGTTGCAGCACCAGTAGAGATCGATAAGGTTGCGGTCATCGTGAACGACGGTGTAATTCTACAAAGCGACATCGAAACAGCGATGAAAACGCTGCAAGCCAACGCACGTCAAAGCGGAAAGAGCTTACCTTCTGCTAGCGTGTTAAAAGAACAAGTTGTTGAAAAGCTGATTATTGACACGTTGCAAGGCCAAGAAGCAGACCGTATCGGTGTGCGTATTGACGATAACCGCTTAAACCAAGCGATTGCGGAGATCGCACGTAATAATGAGCAATCGGTAGAACAACTCGCCGCTTCTGTAGAAAGTGAAGGCTTGAGTTACCCAGAATTCCGCGAACAAATTCGTAAGGAAATCGCCGCTTCAGAAGCCCGTAATGCACTGGTTCGTCGCCGTATTAATATCCTTCCAGCAGAAGTCGACAGCCTTGCTGAGCAACTATCACAAGAAACCAATGCGACCGTTCAATACAAAATTGGACACATTCAACTGCGCTTCTCTGATGACAAAGAAAAGTCTGCTGTAGAAGCAGAAGCAAAAGCGCTAGCTAAAAAGCTAAACGAAGGTGCAGACTTTACGGAGATGGCCTACACCTACTCAAAAGGTCCTAAAGCTTTACAAGGTGGTGACTGGGGTTGGATGCGTAAAGAAGAGATGCCAACCATCTTTGCCGATCAGATCAAAATGCAAAACAAAGGCAGCATCATTGGCCCATTCCGCAGTGGCGTCGGTTTCCACATCCTAAAAATTGAGGATGTAAAAGGCTTAGAAACGGTTGCAGTAACGGAAGTAAATGCGCGTCATATCCTGATCAAACCAACGGTGATTCTGAGTGACGAAGGGGCGAAGAAGCAACTGAATGAATTTGTACGCCGCATCAAAGCTGGCGAAGCCACTTTCGCTCAACTGGCAACACAATACAGTCAAGATCCTGGCTCGGCAGCGCAAGACGGTGAGCTAGGTTATCAAACGCCAGATCTGTACGTGCCAGAATTTAAACACCAAGTAGAAACTCTGCCTGTTGGCTCAATCAGCGAACCGTTCAAAACCGTTCACGGCTGGCATATCGTTGAAGTGTTGGATCGTCGCCAAGTTGACCGCACTGACTCAGCGATGAAGAATAAGGCTTACCGTATTCTATTTAACCGTAAATTTAATGAAGAAGCGGGCGCATGGATGCAAGAGCTACGCGCAAGTGCGTTTGTTGAAATCGTGGATGACAACAATGACAACTAATACAATTCGTAGAATTGTCGTAACCGCAGGGGAACCTGCGGGTATCGGCCCAGACTTAGTGCTTGCCTTATCGAAGGAAGATTGGGCGCACCAAATTGTCGTCTGCGCCGATAAAAATATGCTGATGGACAGAGCCAAGCAGCTTGGCATTGAAGTCCAACTGTCTGATTACAATCCAGAAGAAACGCCTAAAGCACAAAAAGCAGGCACGCTTATCGTTGATCATATCCAAATATCGGAACCTGCGGTCGCAGGCGAGCTCAACGAAGCGAATGGTCACTATGTACTAAAAACGCTAGAAAGAGCCGCTTTAGGCTGTATGAATGATGAATTTGATGCTATTGTCACCGGCCCTGTTCATAAGGGGGTGATTAATCGCGCAGGTGTTGCATTCAGTGGTCATACTGAGTTTTTCGCCGAGAAGTCAAAAACGCCGCTAGTCGTCATGATGCTAGCAACGGAAGGACTACGCGTGGCGCTAGTCACAACACATATTCCTTTAGCGTATGTGTCCAAAGCGGTCACCGAAGAGCGATTAGAAAAAATCATCGATATTCTTCATAAAGACCTTGTAGAAAAGTTTGCTATCGCACAACCAAACATCTACGTTTGCGGGCTTAACCCTCATGCTGGCGAAGATGGCTGCTTAGGTCGTGAAGAGATCGAAACCATCACTCCGACACTGGAAAAAATTCGACAAGAAAAAGGTATCAACCTGATCGGCCCTCTGCCGGCTGATACCATTTTCAATGAAAAATATTTAAATGATGCTGATGCTGTTTTAGGCATGTACCATGATCAAGTGTTGCCAGTATTAAAATACAAAGGCTTTGGTCGTTCAGTAAACATTACTCTTGGTCTACCTTTTATTAGAACATCGGTGGATCACGGTACTGCATTAGACCTGGCAGGGACAGGTCAAGCGGATACAGGGAGTTTCCGAACAGCGCTCACGCATGCGATAGATTTGGTAGAGAAGAAATAATGAGAAATGATGTCCATTTAGGACACAAAGCGCGTAAACGTTTTGGTCAAAACTTCCTGAACGATCCATACATTATTGATGGAATCGTATCAGCGATTAACCCAAAACCAGGTCAAAACCTGGTTGAAATCGGTCCTGGTCTCGGTGCAATCACTGAGCCGGTAGGTCGTGAAGTGGATAAGTTCACAGTTATCGAATTAGACCGCGATCTGGCAGAACGCCTACGTACTCACCCTGAACTGGCGGATAAGTTGACCATCCATGAGGGTGACGCTATGCGTTTTGACTTCACTCAATTAGTGAAGCCAAACAACAAGCTACGCATTTTCGGTAACTTGCCGTACAACATCTCTACACCATTGATGTTCCACCTTTTTGAATTCCATAAAGACATTCAAGACATGCACTTTATGCTGCAAAAAGAAGTGGTAAACCGCTTAGCTGCCGGTCCTGGCAGCAAAGCTTACGGCCGTTTAACGGTAATGGCTCAGTACTACTGTAAAGTGGTACCAGTACTGGAAGTGCCGCCAACGGCATTCGTTCCACCACCGAAAGTGGACTCTGCTGTCGTTCGTCTAGTGCCATACGAAGAGCTACCATGCCCTGCGAAAGATCTGCGTTTGCTGGATCGCGTTTGTCGTGAAGGCTTTAACCAACGTCGTAAAACAGTTCGTAACTGCTACAAATCGTTGTTAAGCACAGAAGTACTAGAAGAGCTAGGTGTTAATCCAAGCATGCGTCCAGAGAACCTGACGCTAGAACAATTCGTCGCGATGGCGAACTGGCTTGCGGATAACCCGCAGCACTAAGAACTCAAACAATGAGCCAAACCCTTGCCGGTTTGGCTTATTATTATTGGGATATTACGTTTCTGAGGAGTGCACATGGACGTCATTCAACCTTGCATCAAAATTCAAGTTCACACCAAATACATCGAAGAACAGTCCAATCCTGAGCTACAACGCTACGTTTTCGCCTATATCATCACCATCAAAAACCTTAGCCAACAAACTGTGCAGTTAGTGAGCCGTCGCTGGTTAATCACAGACTCGAATGGCAAGCAAATGACGGTTGAAGGTGATGGCGTGGTGGGTCAACAACCTTTTATTCCAAGCAATGATGAATACACGTACAGTAGCGGAACCGCGTTAGAAACCCCTGTCGGCGTTATGCAAGGGCACTACAAAATGCTGGATGAAAAAGGACAGGAGTTCATCACCGAAATTGAACCCTTTCGTCTTGCTGTTCCAAATGTTTTAAATTAGTAAATTGGAGATTCAGTGGCTACCTATATTGTTGGTGATATTCAAGGCTGTTTTGATGAATTGCAGCGACTACTAGAACAAGTCTCTTTCTCTGCGAAAAAAGACCAACTTTGGCTCGCTGGTGATTTGGTCGCCAGAGGGCCTAAATCACTAGAAACTTTACGCTTTGTGAAGTCGCTTGGCACAAGCGCAACCGTGGTGCTTGGTAATCACGACCTTCACCTGCTCGCCGTTGCTCACGGGATAAAAAAGGTCAAAGATAAAGATAAAACCGCGCCTATTTTCACTGCACCCGATAAAGAAGATCTATTGGCATGGCTAGCTCAGCAACCTCTTATGGCCGAGCATGACGAGTTCGTGATGTGTCACGCTGGGATATCACCGCAGTGGAATCTAAAAACCGCAAGAAAATGTGCCCGCGAAGTTGAACGCATCATCCAAAGTGAAGAGCTGCCTTGGCTCTTAAAAAACATGTACAGTAATCAACCTGATTCCTGGCATGACTCTCTACAGGGTTTGGACCGATACCGTTATATTATCAATGCTTTTACGCGGATGCGCTTTTGCTTCCCCGATGGTCGTTTGGATATGGATTGTAAACTACCACCACAACAAGTTTCCGGTAACGAACTTATTCCATGGTTTGATGTACCTCAGCGCGTTCACCTCAATAAAACGGTGTTATTTGGTCACTGGGCTGCACTACAAGGCCATGTAGACGAAGAGATCATCGGTCTGGATACTGGCTGTGTTTGGGGCGGAAGCCTAACCATGATCCGTTGGGACGATAAGAAAATCTTTACTCAGGATGCGTTAAGTTAAACACGGAATAATAGTCGATAATCCATCGTAGGGAGAATGCCTGTCACCTAACATCTCCTGTAGGGTCATTCCAGCGAGCCTTAGCGAGACTAGGAATCTAATATCCGCACGCTGCGGGTAGATAGAGATACCTTTGACAACAAAGTACTCGTATAGAAGATCCTGAATCACGCTCCTCCGTCGCTTTCAGGATGATGGCAGGCCGGGATGGCCGCTCGCTGTTATACGAACGGCATTACCGTATTAACTACGCTGTTTTAATCTCGAATTACTTTTCTAACACAGTAAAGCGCATGTTGTAGGCGTTCTTCTCATCCGCTTGATACGTTTCTGAGTAGGTTTCCTTAAATTGATCTCCCCAGTCTGGGAACTGAGTATCACCATCAATCGCGGCTTCAATGTGTGTTACATACAGTTTATTGGCCATCGGCAGACAAGCTGCGTAAATCGCCCCACCACCAATGATCATCACTTCTTCCACGTCACCAGCCACGTCCAAAGCTTGCTCAATCGATGTTACGGTAGTGACGCCTTCGATCTTTAGTGTCTCATCACGGCTGATAACAATATTCAAGCGACCAGGTAAAGGGCGACCAATAGACTCATAGGTTTTGCGTCCCATCACAACCGGTTTTCCCATGGTACAACGCTTAAACCAAGCGAAATCGGCGGGAAGATGCCAAGGAATTTGATTGTCTTTGCCAATGATGCGATTGTAGGCCATCGCGGCAATCATACTAATGATCATGTTAGGTCCTTATACAATTGGTCTGCGGCGATAGAATAACAGCCCTGGAACAGCAAGACCAACAGCCAAACCTGCAATAATAAACATGGCCTTAAGAAAGTTCTCCATACAAGTTGCAACGAGCTCAGGTGAATAACCAATATGGTTGATCTCAACCATGGCTATCATTGCTTTGTAAGCAAACACGCCAGGTACCATCGGAATCAAAGCTGCCACAGTGAACACTTTTGGGTGCGCGAGAAAGCGGCGAGACCAGTATACCCCGATCATCCCAACTAGCGTCGCGGCAAAAAAGGTCGCCCATTCAATGGGAATACCAAACTGCATCATCAAATAACGGCTGCCGTGTCCAATCGCGCCGCCAACAGCGCAATACACTAAAGCTCTTTGTGGCACGTTAAAAACCAGTGCAAATCCAACTGCGGGAATCGCAGCGAAAAACATGTCATTCAGCAGTCCAAGCATCAAATCAAACAAACTCATTAGATTGCCCACCCCCAAATTCCAGTAACGCTCATCGCAGCAACGATGCCCAAACACGTCGCCAACGTCAGTAAGCTGGCCATCACAAACCGGGCAATACCCATGTTAATGTGCCCTTTCAGCATGTCTGCCACCGAGTTAATCAACGGGAAACCCGGTACGAGCATTAATACCGACGATGCCATTGCAACGGTGGGCAGGTTGCCGATTTGGTAGATTTCAGCTTGCGCAGAAATTAAGGTCGTGACAAAGGCGGTCGCTGCAAAGTTCAGTAAAGGATTAAAGTGACGATGACCAATTTCTTGGCGAACGATCATGCCACCAGCTGATGCTAAAAAGGTCATAACAAATACCCCCCAATCGCCACCAGCCAGATGACTGAATGCCGCACATGACAAGCCAATCATAAACACCACCAGCCAGCGGTTATAACGCTCTGGACTGATGGCGTTCAGCTTTTTCTGCGCCATGGTTGCATCGAGCAGCCCACGCTCCATCATGATGCAGATACGTTGAATTTGCGTAATAACGCGCATATTAATGCCACGATCGGCACAACTTCGGGTAGTGGTGATGCAGTGTCCATCCATTACCGTCGTTACAACCAGTGCATTGGCTGATAGCGCAACCGCAACTTCATTAACCCCACAAGCAAGGCCAATACGGCGCATAATATCGCTCACCAGAGTACTTTCAGCACCATGAGCGAGTAGCATTTGCCCGGCTTGGGCAACAAGGCGAGAAATAGATCGTTGAGTGGATACCGCCAACTCTCCAGACGGTATGGTTTCTAGAGTCATAAATCAGTCTAATTCCTTTTAGGGTGTTGCTCATTCATACGCGAGAGGTCCAAACTAGCCCTCAAAAATCACGACGTATCGGCTATTGTGCCGTAAATCACACCATCTAAATATGATTTAGATACAAAAAAAGCCGCAATAAATAATTGCGGCTTAATGAATTATAGACAAACAGGCATTATTTGACGGTTCTGATTAGTCACGAACGTAGACAACGTGACCGTCATCTTCTTCATCGTCCCAGTCATCCCAATCGTCGTCATCATCTTCAGTGATAACGTCTTTACCCGCCATCGCATCTTTATGGTAGTCATCCCACATGAAGTTAACTTTATCTTCTTCAGCCACTTCTTCCTCTTCGCGAGGTAGGTTATCCATAAAGTCAGCCAATTTGTAACAAAGCTCTTTAGTACCGTTACGATTGATCGCCGAGATCTTAAAGTACTCGTCTTCCCAGCCTAGTGCGTCTAAGATTTCTTGGATCTTCTCATTCGCTTCTTCTTCAGGCATTAAATCAACTTTGTTGAATACTAACCAGCGTGGCTTGCTTGCCAGTTTTTCACTGTATTGCTCTAGCTCATCAATGATCGTCAGTGCATTTTGCACCGGATCAGACTGATCAATTGGCATAATATCGATCATGTGCAGCAACACTCGGCAACGCTCTAAGTGCTTCAAGAATCGAATACCAAGACCAGCGCCATCTGCTGCACCTTCGATAAGACCTGGAATGTCTGCAACAACAAAGCTTTTCTCTGGTACGACACTCACTACGCCCAAGCTTGGGATCAACGTCGTGAATGGGTAATCAGCGACTTTTGGTTTTGCTGCTGATACTGCGCGGATAAAGGTTGATTTACCTGCATTAGGTAGACCAAGCATACCAACGTCAGCAAGAAGCAATAGCTCAAGGCGAATTTCACGTACTTCACCTTTTGTGCCTAATGTTCTTTGACGAGGCGCGCGGTTTACTGAAGATTTGAAACGCGTGTTACCTAGACCGTGCCAACCGCCTTTTGCGATCATCACTTTCTTACCGTGTTCAGCAACTTCTGCCACGATTTCATTTGTGTGGATATCCACTGCGCGCGTACCTACAGGCACACGAAGAACGATGTCTTTGCCACGTTTACCAGTACAGTTACCACCGCGGCCATTCTCACCACGCTCCGCTTCGTAGAAGCGCTGGAAACGATAATCAATCAGAGTGTTAAGGTTTTCATCGGCTTGGATATAAACATCACCACCGTCGCCACCATCACCGCCATCAGGGCCACCTTTAGTGATGAATTTTTCACGCCAGAAACTCACAACGCCGCTACCGCCGTCGCCAGCCTGAACTTTTACTACCGCTTCATCTACGAACTTCATCTTTTACTCCGACTACTTCGTGCGTGGATTAAATCTACTTTGTCATCTGACAATTTTAGCAGATGACAGATCTAAGCTCCCAGCCCACAAATAACGTGGAAACGAGAAACTTCGATATGTCGACTGCCATAAATAAAAAACCCCGCCGATTCGGCAGGGCTTTTGAATTCAGCTTAAAGCTATTAAGTAACTTGGTAAAAACCTAATTACTCAGCTTCGATGCTTACAAACTTACGGTTCTTAGGACCTTTCACTTCGAACTTCACTTTACCTTCAGTAAGAGCGAATAGAGTGTGGTCTTTACCGATACCTACGTTGTTACCAGCGTGGAACTTAGTACCACGTTGACGAACGATGATGTTACCTGCAAGTACAGATTCACCACCGAAACGCTTAACACCTAGACGTTTGCTTTCTGAATCGCGGCCGTTACGAGTAGAACCACCAGCTTTTTTGTGTGCCATTGTTAAACTCTCCTAATAGATTAAGCGTTGATACCAGTGATCTTCACTTCAGTGAACCACTGACGGTGACCCTGTTGCTTACGAGAGTGCTTACGACGACGGAACTTAACGATTTTAACTTTATCGCCACGACCGTGTTGTACAACTTCAGCAACAATTTTGCCGCCCTCTACAAGAGGAGCACCAACTTTGATGTCTTCGCCGTTAGCAACAAGAAGAACTTTATCAAATTCTACAGTTGCACCAGTTTCAACGTCTAATTTCTCTAAACGAAGAGTTTGACCTTCGCTTACACGGTGTTGTTTACCACCAGATTGGAAAACAGCGTACATATTTTACTCCGCTTTTTCCGCACAGCCTTTCTTGAGGGTGTGCGCTAAACTAATCATCAATAGGGCGCAGATTCTACAGAATAGATGCTCCTATGACAAGCCATATTTTGAAAAAATTGGCGAAAAGCTAATCGCCAAAGAAAAGTGCGGCAATCATGCCCTTTAGTAATGTATTAATCAACGTTTTTTAGTGTATTATTCGACAATTATATAAATCGAATAAGCCTTGCAGGGTCTAACTTCAGCCGGATATACGATGGATTTTAAAACTATCCAAGCGCTTACTGCCGATGACATGGCAAAAGTGAATGAAACAATTCAAGCCCAACTTAATTCTGATGTCTCTTTAATCAACCAGCTCGGTTTTTATATCGTGAGTGGTGGAGGCAAACGTCTGAGACCGCTTTTAGCGATACTGTCAGCCCGCGCACTTGGTTACCAAGGCAACGGTCATACCATGGCAGCTGCGTTTATTGAGTTCATCCATACAGCGACTTTGCTGCATGATGACGTGGTCGACGAATCAGACATGCGCCGCGGTAAAGCAACTGCGAATGCTGCATTTGGCAATGCTGCTAGCGTGTTAGTTGGGGACTTTATCTATACTCGCTCATTCCAAATGATGACGGAGCTAGGATCCATGAAGATCCTTAAGCTAATGAGCAACGCCGTAAACGTGATCGCCGAAGGTGAAGTTCAGCAGTTGATGAACTGTAACGATCCTGACACGACAGAAGAAAGCTACATGCAAGTCATCTACTCTAAGACGGCACGCTTATTTGAGTCCGCAACTCAAATTGGCGCAATCTTAAACGATGCTCCTGAGCATGTTGAAATCGCAATGCAAAATTACGGTAAGTATTTGGGTACTGCGTTTCAGCTTATTGATGACGTCATGGATTACACCTCTGATGGCGAAGACATGGGTAAAAATGTGGGGGATGATTTGGCTGAAGGCAAGCCAACTTTACCTCTACTTCACGCTATGCGTAATACCACGCCAGACAATGCCCTCATGATTCGCGAAGCAATTGAGAAGGCCAATGGCATGGATCGCTTAGAAGAAATTCTCGCGGTGATGAAAGAGGCCGGATCTCTGGAATACACGACGCAAAAAGCACTAGAAGAAGCAGACAAAGCAATCGAAGAACTATCAGTATTGCCGGAATCTGAATACAAGCAAGCGCTTATTACTCTGGCTCATGTCGCGGTACAACGCACGAAGTAATCATAGCAACCCATACGCAAGACTTAAAACAACAAGGAAGAGCAAGCTCTTCCTTTTTTGTATCTGATACCTAATGCCGTGATAAGCGCTAGTAATATCTGTCACTACCGCCATGCAGTTGTGGGTCATCTTCTATTTCATCAAAGCTAACCGCAATCTGCTGATCAGAACCTTGTTTCGACAACAGTACCGTCTCTGCTTCACGGTCGACCACCAATATCGTACCTACGCCCTGCTGGCATTCAACAACCATGCCTTTACGGATTCGACTTGCTTCCATCATCTTCTCCTTCACCACGTTGTTTTGATCAAGTAGTTTTACGAAGCAGAGAAGCCAAAGATCAAAAAAGCCGATCATTTTGATCGGCTTTCTTCTTATTCGAGCTTTCTAGATTACTTTGCGAATTCAACACCAATATTGATGTCGCCATTTAGTGTTTCTAGCATACCGTCTAGTGCAGACTTTTCGTAGTCGCTGAGTTTGCCGTAGCTTAGTACTTCTTCTACGCCTTCTTTACCTAGTTTCACAGGCTGTGCAAAGTAAGTCGCGTGCTCACCGTCGCCTTCAACGTATGCACATTCAACTACGCCTTCTTCACCTTGAAGAGCACGAACTAGAGACAGACCAAAGCGACATGCAGCTTGGCCCATTGATAGTGTTGCACTACCACCACCCGCTTTCGCTTCTACAACTTCGGTACCTGCGTTTTGAATACGTTTCGTTAATGCTTCTACTTCTTCAGCTGTAAAGTCAACGCCTTCCACTTGAGACAGTAGAGGTAAGATCGTTACGCCAGAGTGACCACCGATAACAGGTACGCGAATGTCACCTGGATCTTTGTCTTTAAGCTCTGCAACGAATGTTTCTGAACGGATAACGTCAAGTGTTGTTACACCGAACAAGCGACGCTTATCGTAAACACCCGCTTTCTTAAGTACTTCAGCGGCAATTGGCACTGTTGTATTTACCGGGTTTGTGATGATACCAACACAAGCTTTCGGACAAACAACCGCAATCTTCTCCGCTAGCGACTTAACAATACCAGCATTTACATTGAATAGATCCGCGCGATCCATACCAGGTTTACGAGCAACACCTGCAGAAATCAGCACAACATCCGCACCTTCTAGTGCTGGAGTAGGATCTTCACCCGCGTAACCTTTGATAGAAACTGGCGTCGGGATGTGACTAAGATCAGCAGCCACACCAGGAGTTACTGGAGCAATATCGTATAGGGCTAAATCAGAACCAGCAGGAAGACGGTTCTTAAGTAGAAGGGCCAGGGCTTGACCGATGCCACCAGCGGCACCAATAACGGCTACTTTCATGTAGTTCTCCTTGAGAGTATTTCTCTTATAAACGTATTCGTAGGGTAGTTTGTAACCAACTTAAATAAAGCTATCGGAATCACAACTTGATTACAATCAATTAACGCTAGCTTTGCGACCTCGCGCAACTCGCTGTTACCGTGCTACAAATGGGGCTTGGATTATTCTTTTATTCTGTTGAAATGACAAGGAATTCAAGAAAACAAAAACAGCCCTACTTCATATAGTTAAAGAATTCCATGTGGTATATAGTTTACAGTGACGTAACTAACATAATACTGGGACTCTTTGGCACCGCATGAATATATATGCGAGAATATGCAAAATTGCTGACCCGTAATAAGAGATTCGTAATGACTATGCGCAATTCAGAAAAACAAGACAACTTAGTCCGCGCCTTTAAAGCCCTATTAAAAGAAGAGAGCTTTGGCTCACAGGGTGAGATTGTTGATG
This sequence comes from Vibrio sp. 11-4(1), assembly GCF_013048625.1. NCBI lineage: Bacteria > Pseudomonadati > Pseudomonadota > Gammaproteobacteria > Vibrionales > Vibrionaceae > Vibrio > Vibrio sp. 11-4(1). The sequence goes on from NZ_VHSY01000003.1 coordinate 258,568, forward strand.
CACTCAAACAACAAGGATTTGAAAGCATTAACCAATCGAAAGTATCACGCATGCTGACTAAATTTGGCGCCGTCCGCACACGCAATGCAAAAATGGAAATGGTTTACTGCCTTCCTGCTGAGCTAGGCGTACCGACTGTAAGCAGCTCTTTGCGTGAACTGGTGCTAGACATTGACCATAACGCGGCATTAGTTGTTATCCATACAGGCCCTGGTGCTGCGCAGTTGATTGCTCGCTTGCTTGACTCACTGGGTAAATCCGAAGGTATTCTTGGTGTTGTTGCAGGTGATGATACTATCTTTATCACTCCAACGATGGCGATTACGACTGAACAGTTGTTCAAATCAGTGTGTGAACTGTTCGAATACACTGGCTAAGTTCTTTCACATTTAGATCAGCTAACTCTTTGTGGGCTATAAAAGAAATCTCATTTTGTAGCCCATGATTTATGTAAATTTTTTGCTTATCCTGACCGTTATTTAACCACTTATTTTGTGATTAACATCACGCAATTGATCTTTTTCACTCCGTTCACTTAATGCTTATTAAGTGTTTGTTATAAAAAGAATTAAATCACAAATCTAACACTATCCTCCTGCACAAGATTCAGACTTATCAACTATAACATTTAACAATTGGATAATTTTCTGCCAATTTTTTGTTATGATTCGCTCGCTTTTTCAAACGATTGGATTGGAAAAGATGCCGTTTCCAAATAGGAAACTCCAGAAGTGATTTATGGTTATTTCCGGGTAAATAATGAATATAAGGAAGGGAAATTCATGGCATTTAACAAACTTCTCAAAGTAGGCGCTATCGCTGCAGCAGTAATGGGTGCAGGCGCAGTTAACGCTCAAGAGTTTATTACTATCGGTACTGGCTCTGTTACAGGTGTTTACTACCCTACTGGTGGTGCTATCTGTAAATTGGTCAATAAAGGTCGTAAAGAACACAACATTCGTTGTTCAGTAGAATCGACTGGCGGCTCTATTTACAACGTTAACACTATCCGTGCTGGCGAGTTAGATTTTGGTATCGTGCAATCGGATTGGCAGTACCACGGCTACAATGGTACGAGTAAGTTTGCGGAACAAGGCCCGTACAAAAAGCTACGTGCAATGTTCTCTCTTCATACAGAACCTTTCAACATCATTGCTCGTGCAGATTCAGGTATCGAAAACGTTGAAGACCTAAAAGGTAAGCGCGTAAACATCGGTAACCCTGGCTCTGGTGACCGTGCAACCATGGGCGTTGTTATGGAAGCGATGGGCTGGACAAACGACAGCTTCAAATTGGCTTCTGAGCTAAAGGGCTCTGAGCGTTCTCAAGCACTTTGTGACAACAAAATTGACGCATTCATTTACATGGTGGGTCACCCGAACGGTTCAATCAAAGAAGCAACAACATCATGTGATGCTAAGCTAGTTTCTGCAACAGGCCCGAAAATCGATAAGATTGTTGCTGATAACCCATACTACGCCTTTAGCTCAGTGCCAGCTGGCATGTATCGTGGCACAGACAAAGACGTAAACAGCTTTGGTGTTGCAGCAACGATGGTTACAACAGCAGACGTTTCAGACGATGTCGCTTACAACGTTGCAAAAGCCGTGTTTGAAAACTTCGATACGTTCAAACGTCTACACCCTGCGTTTGCAAACCTGAAAAAAGAAGACATGGTGAAAGCGGGTCTATCTATCCCTCTTCACCCAGGTGCAGAAAAATACTACAAAGAAGTGGGTCTACTTAAGTAACTTCCTCAGACTCCAAACTCACAGGCAGGAAAAGATGGTTTTCTGCCTGTTTGAGCATGCAGGTTGTAGCACGTGCTAACTGCATGCTTCATTCGCCAGTTTTCTTCCGAAAATTGCGAGTTCATACCCAAGAAAAACTTAAACGCCGCCTAGCAGAGTCTCCAAAATTCAACACTTTGAGTTCAGGCAGCAAAATACTCGAAAGCAAACTTCGCTCCATTCGCTACACTGATAAAGGCGAAGTGTGGTTCTCGATAAAAATCCGACAGGACCATCAATAATAAGGAAAAAGTACATGGCGACGAATCAAGCTCCGTCACAAGATGTGCAAGAAATGGTGGCTCAGGCAGACACAGGTGCACGTAGCCCCTCGGGAATGCAAGGACGAATCCTTTGGTTTGTTCCTCTGTGTTGGTCACTATTTCAATTATGGTACGCATCTCCGCTACCATTTATTTTTAATTTCGGCGTACTGAACGACACGGAAGCGCGATCAATCCACCTCACTTTCGCGATCTTCTTGGCTTTCACTGCTTATCCAGCGATGAAAAATTCCCCTCGCGATCATATCCCTCTTGTCGATTGGATATTGGCGCTAGCAGGTAGTTTTTCTGCGGCATATATTTACCTTTTTTATACCGAGCTAGCTGGACGTTCCGGTGCACCAACAACGGCAGATATCGTCGTTGCTGTCATCGGTATGGTTCTCCTTTTAGAGGCAACACGCCGAGCGCTCGGTCCACCACTGATGGTGGTTGCTGCTGTCTTCCTTACTTACACCTTTGCAGGCCCTTACATGCCCGATGTCATCGCGCATAAAGGAGCGAGCTTAAACAAGGCCATGTCTCACTTATGGCTAACAACGGAAGGTGTATTCGGTGTCGCATTAGGCGTTTCAACCTCTTTTGTGTTCTTGTTTGTATTGTTTGGCGCCATGCTGGAACGTGCTGGCGCAGGTGCTTACTTCATTAAAGTCGCCTTTTCTTTACTGGGTCATATGAAAGGTGGTCCTGCAAAAGCGGCCGTTGTTGCATCTGGTTTATCCGGGCTTGTTTCTGGCTCTTCAATCGCAAACGTGGTAACCACTGGTACCTTTACCATCCCATTGATGAAACGTGTCGGTTTTCCGGGCACCAAAGCGGGAGCCGTTGAAGTTGCCGCCTCAACTAATGGTCAGTTAACACCACCAATCATGGGCGCAGCGGCATTCTTGATGGTGGAATATGTCGGTATCTCATACGTTGAGGTGATTAAGGCTGCCCTACTTCCGGCACTTATCTCTTACATCGCTTTGATTTACATCGTTCACCTTGAGGCGTGTAAAGCGGGTATGACAGGTCTTCCTCGTCGCCACAACCCAACGTTAGTACAAAGTTTGCTTTCCTTTACTGGCACAATCTTGGGACTGTGTGTGATCAGCGCATTGGTTTACTACGGAGTGGGTTGGACGAAAGATGTCTTTGGTGATGCCGCGACGCCAATTGTTACGGTTGCCCTGTTAATTGCGTACGTTGGCTTGGTGAAGATCTCAGCAAATCATGTGCAAGATGGCGCAATTGAGATTGATGCAGAGTTAACAGAAGTACCAGATCCTGGCCCAACGGTTAAATCTGGTTTGCACTATCTACTGCCTATCGTTGTATTGGTTTGGTGTCTGACTGTAGAGCGCTTCTCGCCAGGTCTTTCAGCATTCTGGGCAACGGTGTTCATGATTTTCATTTTGCTGACTCAGCGTCCATTGATTGCTCTGTTATCAAAGCAAGGTGACATGATGCAGCAAACCAAAGATGGCTTCGTCGATCTGGCTGAGAGCTTGGTTGCTGGCGCTCGCAATATGATTGGTATCGGCGTTGCAACGGCAGCGGCAGGTACCGTAGTTGGGGTCGTCACCCTAACGGGCATCGGCCTGGTCATGACGGACTTCGTTGAGTTTATCTCTGGCGGTAGCATCATTCTTATGCTGCTGTTTACTGCAATAATCAGCTTGGTTCTTGGGATGGGTCTACCGACAACGGCGAACTACATCGTCGTCTCTACGTTGATGGCACCGGTTATTGTCACGCTAGGTGCAGCACATGGCTTGATCATCCCACTCATTGCGGTGCACTTGTTCGTTTTCTACTTTGGTATTTTGGCCGACGACACCCCACCCGTAGGTCTTGCGGCATTTGCGGCGGCTGCGATTGCTAAATCAGACCCAATTCGTACCGGTATCCAAGGCTTTACTTACGATATTCGAACCGCCATTTTGCCATTCATGTTTGTGTTCAATACCCAGCTACTGTTGATGGGGATAGACTCTTGGTGGCATTTAGCACTCACGGTCATCTCATCGATCATTGCGATGCTGATCTTTTCCGCCGCTACACAAGGATGGTGGTTCACGCGTAACAAGTGGTGGGAAACCGTTCTATTATTAGTACTGACATTTTCGTTTTTCCGTCCTGGTTTTTGGTGGGACATGCTGTATCCAGCGAAAGTTCTTTCTCCTGGCGTTGAGGTAGCTCAAATCACGGAAACGCTAAATGTAGGAGAATCATTGGAGCTACGTGTTGCCGGCGAAAACCTTGAGGGCGACTACATCGAGAAAACGGTTCGTCTTCCATTCGAAGACAGTGCGACAACAGCGGAAGCACGCATTTCGTCTATGGGTCTGATGCTGACCGAAAGCGACAACAAAATGATTGTCGATATGGTCGAGTTTGGTAGCCCGGCAGAGTCTGCAGGTATCGACTTTGATTGGGAGATCAAGTGGGTTATCCAAGACGCAGAACGTCCGATGAAAGAATGGGTATTTGTGCCATGCTTAATGATTTTGCTGGTGCTTGCCATGAACCAAAAACGTCGTGCTCGTAAGGAACAATTGAGCGCATAACCGATTTGGCCCCGAGGAAGGGGCCTTAGTGAGAGACATTGAATGTACAAACAAATTCTTGTTCCGGTTGATCTAAATGACCAAGGCTTTTCAGACCGAGCGGTTGAACTAGCGGTTTGGCAGGCAAAGCAAGCGAATGCGCAAATCCACCTTCTAACAGTATTACCTGGAATTCACATGTCGATGGTTGCTACATACTTCCCAAAAGATGCAGCAGCCAAAATGAAGCAAGACGTGAAGCAGCAATTAAAAGCTTTCGCCAATAAGCATATTGCTGAAGATGTTGTGTACCAAGTGCATGTTGCTGAGGGCAAAGCCTACGCGACGATTCTTGATTATGCAGAGCGCTTGGGCGCTGATCTCATCATTATGCCAAGTCACAAGCGTTCTAAAATCAATAAAGTAATGCTTGGCTCTGTCGCAAGTAAGGTCGTGGAATATTCTCCAATCAATGTGATGGTCGTGAAACCGCAAGGTTAAACAACTAAAGAAACGAAAAAGGACGCTAACATTAGCGTCCTTTTTATATTGAACAAGTAAGGATTATGCCATTACTGGGTAATCGGTATAACCTTCTGCTCCACCTAAATAAAAGTGCTCAGGTTTTGCCCCATTAAGAGGTGCATTTTTCTTAAATCGCTCAACTAAATCAGGGTTGGCGATAAATGGAACGCCAAATGCGACCACATCAACTTGATTTTCTGCAATTGCCGTTGTCGCTTCTTGTGCACTGTAGCCCACGTTCGCCATTAAGTGACCTTGGTAGTTTTCGCGTGCTGGCTTGAGAACATCTGCTTTTTGTACGCCCTTTAGATCCGCACGCATCACGTGCCAATAAGCAAGATCGAAAGCATTAAGTTGCTTAGCTAAGTAACGAACCAAGCCAACCGGATCGCTGTCTTTCATATCATTAAATCCATTTAATGGTGATGTGCGCAGCCCTACTCTTCCAGGTCCCCATACCTCGACCACTTCTTTAACTATCTCAAGTAAGAAACGAGCACGATTTTCGACCGAGCCACCGTACTCATCAGTACGTAAATTCGATCCATCACGAAGAAAGTTATCGATAAGATAACCATTGGCGCCATGTATCTCCACACCATCAAAGCCTGCTCTCTTGGCGTTTTCCGCACCTTGCTTAAACGCTGCCACAATGGAAGCTATCTCATCCACTTCGAGTGCTCGTGGTACCGTATATGCTTGCTTACCTGAAGGGGTATGGACTAACTCATCACGAATGGCTAGTGCGCTCGCTGCAACAGGCGTTTTCCCATCATTCAGTTCAGGATGACAAGCGCGTCCCGCATGCCAAATTTGCAGTACAATCTTACCGCCTCTTTCATGAACCGCATCCGTTACCTTTTTCCAAGCTGCAATTTGTTCTTCGTTATAAATGCCCGGTTCAGCCATAAAAGCAGACGTTCCTTCCATCACCATGGTGCATTCTGCAATGATAAGTCCAGCACTCGCGCGTTGAGCATAGTACTCAACCATAAGGTCATTCGGGATATGATCTGCGCTGGCACGAGCGCGCGTTAAAGGGGCCATAATGGCACGGTTATCTAATGCTAATTGACCGAGTTCGATAGGAGAAAATAAGTCTACAGAGTTGGACATGTTGTTTACCTCAAATGACAATAACTTGATGGCTAAGGATGAGGAGCCAGACTATAATCAGATCAATATTGAAACAATATGGATAATTGAAAGTGATTGTTCGAAATTTAGAAACAATTGACTTTAGGACGCTCTCTATCTTTGTCACAAGCTGTCGACTACTGAGCTTAACCAAGTGCGCGCTGGAGTTAAACCTACCAAAATCTACTGTTAGTAAAGCCATAACCAAACTCGAACAACACTTTGAAGCCAAGCTCCTAGAGCGCACGACCCGAAAGTTGGTTATTACCGAAGCTGGTCAAATGGTTTTAGAGCGTGCTGCAAGCTTAGTTGAGGAATTTCACTCGATTGGTCAAGACGTTCAGGAAATGGAACAGCAGATCCAAGGTCGGCTTCGCATTGCTGCGCCACCAGCCTTGGATGCGTATATGGCTGAGCACATCTTTTTACCATTTTTAAAACAACGGCCAAAAGTACAAATTGCGTTAGAAGCATCGAACGATTTTGTTGATCTGTTTTCACACGGTTTTGATATGGCAATTCGAGTCGGCCAGATCGTCGATGATCGACTGATTGCTAAAAAATTGGGTTACACCACCCGAGTATTGGCCGCCAGTCCTGAGTATTTAGCTGAGTGTGGCGTACCTAAAACGCCAGAAGATCTGACAACACACAACTGTTTAAGATATCAGTATGTTTCAGAGATAGGCCCTTGGACGTTGATTTCTCAGGACAACACGGTCAACGTCTCGGTAAGCAGTAACTTCTCTAGCACCACCGTAGAAGCGGTATTAAAAGGCGCGCTCAAAGGATTGGGAATCGCTAACTTACCTATGCAAAACATGACGCAAGAGCTGGAAAATGGCTCCTTAGTCAGAGTCTTACCTCAATGGCACACGGTACCAATGCCCATTTATTTAGTCTATCGTCCTGGCGCAAACCGAACGCGACGAGTACAAGCGATGATTGACCATATCATGAGCCTAAGATCTCAGTTTGAATTTGGTCCTCGACATGGTTTGTGTTGCGGTGAAGCATAATCCCGCCACCATTGAGCATTAGCGTGCGGCTCGGATAAATGCCGCAAGCTTCTCACTAGCATGCTGTTCACTCAATGCAGACATACTATCCGCCGCTTCCACTTTGCCATCAGCCACAAACACAAAGTGGCTGGCAATGGCTTTGGCATCGCTTAAATGGTGCGTGACCATCAATACGGTTATTCCCCGCTCTGCCGCCAGTTTTTTTACCAAGCTCAGCATCTCTTCACGTAAAACCGGATCAAGCGCCGAGAAAGGCTCATCCAACAGCCACATGGGATGAGGCTGAACAAAACAACGCGCCAAGGCAACACGTTGACGCTGCCCTCCAGAAAGGTGCTCAGGCAAACGGTTGAGGTACTCTGCAACGCCAACTTGCTGCGCCGCTTGTTCAACCTGACGTTTTTGGTCTACCGTAAGCTTTAGCCCTGGGTGTAAACCTAAGCCAATGTTGTCACGCACCGACAAGTGAGAAAACAAGTTATGCTCTTGGAACAGCATGGAGAAAGGACGCTGATAAGGCTCTTTGCGCACAATCGACTCACCATCAACCCGAATGTCACCTTGGTCAGGATGGATAAATCCTGCAACCAGAGCCAGCAAGGTTGATTTCCCTGCCCCACTTGGTCCCATCAGCGACACTATCTGACCTTGCTCAATCGTTAAGTCAAAACGAAACAGCTCACGTTGGTAGGTGTACTGCACATCATCCAACACTAACATTACGCTCTCTCCTTCGTTTTCAATACTTTCTCAATCAAGGCAAAACAGCCCACACTCAACCACAACAAGGTCACCGATACCACCGCAGCCGCTTCCATCTGATAGCTGCCAAGTAACTGGAACAAATACAGAGGCAAAGTGCGGAACTCTTGCCCGCCAAACAACGCGATAGCACTTAAATCGCCAATCGCAAACATAAAGCTGATCGCAAACGCATGTGCGAATGGCTTGCGCAGCGCCTGCCACTCCACCACTTTAAAGCGTTGCCAGCCACGCATGCCTAAGCTGGCACACACATACTGGTATTGCTGCTCGATGTGCAGCATTGGCTGTGCCAGCGTTTTGATCACGTAAGGCAAAGCCATCAAACCATTTACCAAAATCACAACAAAAAACGCCAAGCTAAAAACATCGGTAAATGATCGCAACAGCAAGAATAATCCGGTGCTAATCACCAAACCTGGCGTCACCAAAATAATGGTGCCGATTAGCTCAATCTGATCGGCTCGCGTGTTTTTGTACTGCAACCGCCAACGGCGACTGGTCAACAATATAGACACGCCCGCAGCGACCGCAAGCGCACTGGCTAACCCTGCCACTTTGAGTGAGTTAAATAACGCAGACCAAAAACGTTCATCGGTTAACACCGTCCAAACTTGTTGGTTGATGCCACTCAGTAACACCATCAATAACGGTGGTATCACCAGTAAAAAGGCACCTATGATCCAAAAGCTATCCCAAGCTTTTGACCACCCATGATCCTTCGTTAAATATTGCTGTACCGATGTGCTGCCAGCACTGATAGAAACAGGCTTTGTTAACTTCTGCACTCCAATGGCAAGCAGTCCACATAACAGCATCTGCCACAGCGCCAATAACGCCCCAGCTTGTAAATCAAAATCAAACTTAATCGCTTGGTAAATTGCCAATTCAATGGTGGTGGATTTTGGCCCGCCTCCCAATGCCATTACAGTGGCGAAACTGGTGAAGCACAGCATAAATACCAAACCACAAACGTGGGGAAGTTGCTGTCTTAAACGCGGCCATTCCACCCAACGAAACTTATTCCAATGGTTCATACCTAAATGCGCACACAGCTTATGCTGCTCGGCAGGAATAGATTCTAATGCTTGCAACAGCAAGCGCGCCGCGTAAGGTAAATTAAAGAACACATGGGCGAGTAAAATTCCGTTCAAACCGTAAATAGAAAATGGCAGTTTAGTATCGAAACTTTGCAACCACTGCGCTAACAAACCGCTGTTGCCATAAATCGCTAACAGCCCGAAAACACCAACCAAAACAGGCAAAACTAGCGTCGATGCAAACAGCTTAAGCAGTAATGACTTACCCCAAAATTGGCGACGTGAAAGCGCGTGCGCAACTGGAATGGCAAAGCCAACACTGAGCAATGTGGAAAGAAAAGCTTGGTAGAAGCTGAACTTGGTGACATGTTGATAATACGGGTCGTCCCATACCACAGACACATCAAGTGAAGGGGCTTGAACAATCAAAGCACCTAGGGCAGAAACAACAAAGGCCGCGATGATCATCGCGACCCCTAAACCTATTTTTGGAACAGAATTCAAAGGTAAAACCTATCTCATTCAGATGAGGGGTGGAACGTCAGCTAAAACGTCAGTGCGCTTTGCCATTCGCGAATCCAAGACTTACGCATTTTTGCCACTTCATCAGCACTAAAGCTCAACGACTTGTTTGGAACGCTCAAGGTTTCAAAACCTTTAGGTAACTCAACGTCTGTAACAGGGTACATCCAGTTACCCGTTGGCATCGCTGACTGGAACTCATCACTTAAAATGAAATTCATAAATTGATCAGCAAGTTCTGAATTTTTTGCCCCTTTCACTTTAGCGGCGACTTCAACTTGCATGTAGTGACCTTCAGCAAAATTCGCCGTCGCAAACTTTGAATCGTTTTCCGCAATTAAGTGGTACGCAGGTGACGTAGTGTAAGAAAGCACTAAGTCCGACTCGCCGTTAAGGAACATGGAATACGCTTCTGACCAACCTTTCGTGACCGTTACGGTTTTGCTCGCTAGCTTCTGCCACGCTTGCGTCACATCGTCGCCATAGATGGATTTCATCCACAGCATCAAGCCTTGGCCAGGCGTTGACGTACGCGGATCTTGATAAATCACTTTTAAATCGTCGCGCGTTTCCACCAGCTCTTTCATGCTTTTCGGCGGATTAGCCATTTTCTCTGTGTTGTACACAAACGCGAAGTAGCCGTAATCGTACGGTACAAACGTCGTGTCGCTCCAACCATTTGGTAGCACTGTGTTGGCCGTATCCACATTGTGCTCGGTAAGCAGACCGGTTTTCTTCGCTTCGGCCATCAGGTTGTTATCCAAACCTAACACGATGTCGGCTTTGCTATTACCGCCTTCAAGACGAAGACGATTCAGGATCGACACACCATCGTCCAACGCCACGAAGTTAACGTCACAGCTACATATTGCTTCAAAAGCTTGCTCGATTTTAGGACCCGGCCCCCAATCTGCGGCAAAAGAGTCGTAGGTATAGATGGTTAATGTGTTTTCAGCGGCAAACGCTGAAGTAGAGGTGATTGCAGCTAGGGCAATCAGATTTAGAGTGGGTTTCACTGCTCGCTCTCCATGAGTATTTCAGAGAAATAAGTTGAGCGGCACAGGGTTGAGGCGGCTATTAAGGACTTCCAATATCCAGACTCAATTCCTACGCCAGCATTATCTGGTTCAGGTAATACGGGTCCCTAGTTAAGAACTTAGGTCTCAGCGCCCAAATGCATTGATTGACTCAATGCTAAATGGGTTTGCTCCCCGATGAGTTGGATGGATTGTAAAGGTATTTGAGTGGTTACACAATCAGCTCACGAACGCTGGTCATAACCCCAACGAGGCACTAAACCTTGCTCAATACCTAAGTGGTCGAGAATTCTCGCCACCATAAAATCCACTAAGTCTTCAATGCTCTTTGGCTGATGATAGAAGCCCGGAGCCGCTGGCATGATGGTCACGCCCATTTGCGATAGCTTGTGCATGTTCTCCAGATGCAGCGTTGAAAATGGCGTTTCGCGAACGACGAGCAACAACTGCCCACGCTCTTTCATCACCACGTCAGCGGCGCGCTCAATCAAGTTATCCGACATACCATGCGCAATCGCCGCAACACTTCCCGCAGAACATGGGCAAACCACCATTTGCTTTGGTGCCGCAGAGCCAGATGCTACCGGTGAGAACCAGTCATCTTTACCACAAACGGTGATGTTATCGGGATTGCAGTTCAGGTGCTCTACCAACGCTTGCTTTGCGGCTTCTGGCCCACTTGGCAGCTTAAGGTTGTGTTCGGTTGCCATCACGACACGAGCCGCCGAAGAGATCAGAACGTAGACATGATAATCCGCCGCGACCAAACATTCTAAAAGTCGCAGACCATAAGGCGCACCAGATGCTCCAGTTAACGCTAAAGTGATGGCTTTTTCTGCTTGCTGCTGTTTGTTTTGCATAAAATCAGACTTTTTGTTTAAGTTGCTCGAGGATCTTGCCGTGAATACCGCCAAAGCCACCATTACTCATCACCAGAATTTGGTCACCTGGCTGCGCTCGTTCAACGATTTTCGCTACAAAGTTATCGATGTCAGCGTCAACAAAAGCAGGTTGCTGACATTGTTCCGCGATATCTTGCACCGACCATTCGATGTTGTCTGGTTGGAATAAGAACACTTCATCTGCGCTGTGTAGTGAATCCGCGAGTGTGTTTTTGTGCACGCCGCGCTTCATAGTGGCAGAACGAGGTTCCAACACGGCAAGAATGCGTTTTTCGCCTACCTTGTTACGCAAACCACCGACGGTGAGTTCAATTGCCGTTGGGTGATGCGCAAAATCATCGTAAACCGTCACACCTTGCTCTTCACCTTTTAACTCAAGACGGCGCTTGGTGTTAATGAAACGGCCCAGAGCCTGACACGCAAGCTCCGGCGTTACGCCAACGTGTCGCGCCGCGGCAATCGCCATTAACGCATTATCAACGTTATGATCACCCACCAAATCCCATTCGACGGTACCGACCTTCTCTCCTTGTAGAGCAACTTCAAATTTTGAGCCATCGACCACTAATTTGTGCGCCTGCCAGTCGCCATCAACACCTGAAAACTGCTTTTCTGTCCAGCAACCACGCTCTAATACATCCGCCAAAGCTTGGTCTTGCTTCGGAGCTAAGATTAAGCCATTGCCGGGAACCGTTCGCACTAAATGATGGAATTGGCGCTTGATCGCCTCTAGATCATCGAAGATGTCAGCATGATCAAACTCAAGGTTGTTCATGATTAAGGTTCGAGGATGGTAGTGCACAAACTTAGAACGCTTATCGAAAAAAGCACTGTCATATTCGTCCGCTTCAACGACAAAAAACATGCTTTCGCCCAAACGAGCAGAGACTCCAAAGTTACCAAGTACTCCACCAACTAGGAAACCAGGTTGATAACCGCAGTCTTCGAGTATCCAAGCCAGCATGCTCGACGTAGTCGTTTTACCGTGTGTACCCGATACCGCCAATACCCAGCGATCGTGCAGCAAAAACTCGTTGAGCCACTGCGGACCAGAGGTGTAGCGCATGTTGGTATTGAGCACATGTTCAACACATGGGTTACCACGGCTCATGGCATTACCGATCACCACAAGGTCTGGTTGAGGGTCGAGTTGAGACGGGTCGAAGCCTTCAATAATTTCAATACCTTGAGACTCAAGCAACGTGCTCATCGGTGGGTAAACGTTGGCATCAGAACCAGTGACTTTATGCCCTAATTGGCGCGCTAAAATCGCAGCGCCGCCCATAAATGTGCCACAGATACCCAAGATATGAATGTGCATAAACTAAACCTTGTAATGCGTTCTTTAATGCTTTCATTATCGCGATCACAACCAGAAAAGCGAGAGACTTTAGCCTTCTTCTTGCAGTCCCTTTCACAAATATGACAAGGTTGAACACAGACTGTACAACCTCTTGCTTACTGATGAATCCCTCAAACAAGTCTACAAATAAATTGAGATCTCAAACAGTTACTTCATTACCATTAAAAAGATCTGCGACTTAAACTTACATCCAGCGCAATCGTTTAACATCCATAAAGAGATGCTCACTTGCGCACTACCCCCAATGAAATGAAAATGTAAGGATTAACCATGTCAGGACTGCGCACCCTAGGCGAGTTCATTGTCGAAAAACAAGCGGATTTCCCCCACGCTAGCGGTGATCTATCATCCCTTTTAGCCTCCATTCGTTTAGCTGCAAAAATCGTTAACCGCGAAATCAACGCAGCGGGTCTCGGTGATATCACTGGTGCTGTAGGCACGGAAAATGTCCAAGGTGAAGACCAGCAAAAGCTCGATGTTTACGCGAACGATAAGTTCAAAGCCGCGCTTGAAGCTCGTGACCAAGTGTGTGGCGTTGCCAGTGAGGAAGAAGACGAAGCGGTTGCTTTCAACAAAGAGCTCAACCAAAACGCCAAATATGTGGTACTGATGGACCCACTTGATGGTTCTTCTAACATCGATGTGAACGTCTCTGTCGGTACTATCTTCTCTATTTATCGCCGTGTTTCACCTATTGGCACACCAGCGACAGAAGAAGATTTCCTTCAGCCTGGTCATAAGCAAGTTGCCGCTGGTTACGTGATTTACGGTTCATCAACCATGTTGGTTTACACCACGGGTAACGGCGTAAACGGCTTTACTTACGACCCATCTATCGGCAGCTTCTGCCTTTCTCATGAAAACATGATGATTCCAGAAGAAGGCAAGATTTATTCGATCAACGAAGGTAACTACATTCGCTTCCCTCAAGGGGTGAAGAAGTACATCAAGTACTGCCAAGAGAATGTGCCAGAAGACGGTCGTCCATACACTTCTCGCTACATTGGCTCATTGGTTGCTGATTTCCACCGCAACTTACTGAAAGGTGGTATCTACCTTTACCCTAGTACGCAAAGCCATCCTCAGGGCAAACTGCGTCTACTTTATGAATGTAACCCAATGGCGTTCTTAATTGAGCAAGCGGGCGGTATTGCATCAGACGGCGTCAATCGCATCATGGATATCAAACCAACCGAATTGCACCAACGTGTGCCTTTCTTTGTTGGTTCTAAGAACATGGTTCGCAAAGTTGAAGAGTTCCTTGAACTGCACCGCGACGAAGAATAATTTCAGACCTTTGTCCAACGCGGCAGGTGTTTACCTGCCGCGTTTTTGTCGCTAAAGTGAAACGCGAATTTATCATCAGATGAAGCCGCTTCAGTGTGACTCATCGTTAATGAAAAGGAATATTCTAATGAGCTTAAACCATGTGCCAGCAGGCAAGTCACTGCCTGAAGATATCTATGTCGTGATCGAAATTCCTGCAAATGCAGATCCAATCAAGTACGAAGTAGATAAAGACTCTGGTGCGGTATTTGTTGACCGTTTCATGTCTGCACCGATGTTCTACCCATGTAACTATGGCTACGTGAACAATACGCTGTCTCTTGATGGCGACCCAGTTGACGTACTGGTACCAACACCATACCCACTTATGCCAGGTTCAGTGATTCGCTGCCGTCCTGTTGGCGTTTTGAAGATGACGGATGAGTCAGGTGAAGACGCAAAAGTGTTTGCGGTTCCACACACCAAAATCTCGAAAGAGTACGATCACATCCAAGATGTGGACGATATCCCAGAACTACTGAAAGCGCAGATCACGCAATTCTTTGAGCGTTACAAAGAGCTTGAAGCAGGTAAATGGGTGAAAGTGGATGGTTGGGCAGATGTTGCTGCCGCTAAAGCTGAAATCCTAGAATCTTACGAGCGCGCTCAGAAAAAATAAGCATCACTGCTGCTGATACAAAATTAAAAAGAGCAGCTTTAGGGCTGCTCTTTTGCTTTTCATCTTGTGTAAGTCAACTAGATAGGTGCGCCTGCAGATGACATTCGGCCAGCGTCATAGTCATGCTGAAAGAAAGGGTCTAGGTCATCACAAATACCAAAATACGGACGCCCGATAACACCAAGCATATACGCGCTTTGTTCACAATACTCTTGCTTCCCTTGCTGATAACCCGTTTGATAGGCAATGATCAGTTCAGGCGTAGCATGATTAGTACCATCCAGTGCAGCGATACGATCTTCAGATAAAACTCTTAATCCATCTAAGGCAGACTGCTTACCAAACGCTTGCCAGTCGGTAGCATTACTCGAGGTCGGCAGGGTTGTTTGCGCGCATGCGGCAAGAATCAACGCCATTGATCCAATTACGAATACCTTCATCATGACTCCTTAGTGACCAGCTCGTCGCTATTGATAATGTCAGTATAGCTCACACCTTTTGACACCAATCTCCGGAAGCGATTTCTTCGGTCAGTTGTTCAGTATCTTGATACAAGTAGATCCAAGCTTGGCCAAATGGCGTGACGATGCTCTCTCGACGATACTCTACTGGCACATCTTCCAACTTATCTAGCTCGGATAAGGTTTCATCATCAATCAGATACACTTCACCTTGTATCGAACGCTGCCCAACAGACAACGCGGGATAAGGACCTAAGTCATACAGTGCGAACTGAGCATCCGTTTCATGCTGACCAAGAAACTGGGCCGAGCTCAGAAAGTGATGATTACACTCTCCTTTACGCAAGGTCCCATATACAAAAACTAAATGCTGCATAACCACTCCTTAGTCATGAACTTTATGTACGCAGGTGAACAAGCTCTAATCGAACTCAAATTGATAGAGTAGGTCAACCGCACTATCTACACCAGAAACCGCCTCTAAATACAGATCTTGCATCAATCGATAACGCACTGTGAACTCGCCTAGTGAGTTAAAGATGCCGACGCCGTATTTCACCTGTAATCCCGGCAGAATGTAACCACTGACGGTCACTTGAGAATCATCGCCCGACCCCGCTGTATCCAATTGTAAATCTTGAACCCCAAAGGCTTCGCCGATTTCACCAACCACGCGTCCACTCTTTGCCAAACTTAGGCCGATCAACGTGGTCGTCATAGCATTGCCTCCCGCTTCGCCATCAATGTCTTGACCGCGAAGTAGGTAAGAGAGCGCATTCGCTTGAGGCATCGCTGGCTCAGAGAATATCTCCACATTTGGATCCGATGCTGGTCCTGTTACACGCACACCAGCAATCACGTCATCTTGGGTATTATCTGGATTTCGAATCGCCTTAATAGAAACGTACGGCTGATCTGCCGGGCCATTCATTAAGATCTTACCCTCTTCAATCACCAAATCCTGACCAAAAGAGCGGTAAGAACCGTCGACGATATTAACCTCACCAACGATGAACGGACCTTTATCTTTCTGTGTCACATTGAGGTTACCTTTCAGACCACCTTTCAAGCCAAAGGCGGCCAGTTGAAAGTCATCACCGATCTTAATGTTGATATCCGTTTCAACATCAAATGGCATTGGCTCGATATCACTCACAGGCTGTAAGTTCTGGTCCAAAATCACGGTGTCGCTTGAAACACCAACCGCACTTGGTGGCAGCTCTTCAACCACAACTCGTCCCCAAGGCAGATTAATATTACCTTCGACTTTAGCAAGCTGTGGTGTGACATCAATAGTCATGTCCGGCTCAACTTTGATTTTTACCATTGGTGGAAGATCCACCTGAAGCTCTTTCGCAAATACGCGCGCTTTGGTATGCCAATTTTGTAGATCCTGCCAATCGGCCTCACCGGTCACTTCCAACTCACCATCTGGCGTCATGATACCCGCATCAAGATCCGCTTGGTGACCTTTAAAGTTGATCGCGACCTGACCGGAGTTAATGTCTATCGGCGTGACTTCACCTTGTAGCTTCATTTGATCAATCAAGAACTGACCGTTGACTTTAGGGTGCATAACATCACCAGATATCGCCAAATCAGTATTCATGTTCGCTTTGAATAGGCTGTACTCACCTATCAACGGCGCTAAGAAATCCAGATGGAATGTCGATAGCGAGACCTTACCGTCAATCTCAGGCTGCTCAGACGTTACATCGACCAAAGAAACCTGACCTGATAAGTCACCATTGTCTCTCACATCAAATAACCACTCAGCATCTAACTTGTCTTTTGCCAGCGCCGCTTTAAAGCTAAAGCTTTCCCAACCAAGAGTTATCGGCTGCTCTAGTGCTTGCTCTACTTGACCTTTAGGCATATCAACGTTCACCGTGACTTCCGGCTTCATCTCTGGTGCCCATTTTGCTGTCGCTTGCGCGTTGACCGACCCTTGTAATTTCGTCTCTGGCGGCAGGAACTGCTTGATTTGTTCAAAGTCAAAGTCGTTCACAGCTAACTTGGCTTCGCCACTTTGACCAACACTAATATCTTCGGTCAAACAAACACTCGAATTGGCTTGCAGCCAACAATGTGCTTGAACATCAGCGATTTGTTTATCAATGTTGACTTTAACCGCCGTCGATTTCTGCAACGCCCAAGGTCCCTGCGGCGTGCTCAAAGTAAGACGACGCAATGCACCATCCCAGATCATTTGCGGCTTCTGTATGAATGAGCCTTCAATTTCTAAGCTGGTTGATACAATGTCAGACACCACATCTAGCGTCAGTTGGTGCAGTTTTTCATCCCCAGAAACTTCAAGGTCTGCACTATCAACTTTAATGTCGTCGTAGGTAATGTTGTTCGCAATGAGGCTTAAATTCGCTTTCGGTGCTGGCAGAGGCGTCACATCCCCCTTCAAAGTTATGTTTTCGACGTTCGCTTGCTGCTGCCAGTTCACTTGGTTTAGCGCTAGGTCTAATTTGATGTCAGGCTCTTTCAAGCTACCACGCAGCGCCACGTTGCCTTGCATCTTACCCGCTAGATCCGGAACACTTTTCGAAAAATCGGGGAAGTTAACCTCAACATCCATTAATATCTGTTTATCAATCTTACCCTTGGCACTCAATTGGTTAGGGCCATGAGAAAGCGCTAAACCTTGCGTGGTAAGCTGAATGTCTTCACCTTTGCCATTCTTATCAGACGCTTCCAGTTGGCCTTCCACATTCAGCGGATAGCCGCGCAAAATGCCATCGATATCTAACTTAGGTAAACTGACTTGCCAACCGCCTTGTTCTGTTAAAGAACCTGAAGTCGAGAGGCTGCCACTGATATCGCCTTCCGCTTCTTCCCATTGAATCCCTGGTTGAATATGTTGCAAATTAAGGTCAGCTTGCCAGTTGATTGGCGCAGCCCAATTCGCCATCACCTGACCGGATAGCTCGCCGCCCAATGTTTTGACTACCAGGCTTTCAAGATCGATTTGCTCTAATGTGCCTTTGCCGTTTAGTACAACATCTACAGCAGGAATATCTTTACCCGAAGCTTGTGTTTCTAGTGCCACGGTGTATCCGTCCAGGGAACCTTTTGCAGATAAACTTGGTACCGATACTTGATAATCACTTTGACCGATTAACGGCCATTGCGCTTGCACATTTTTGATTGCAACATCAAAGGGTAACTGAGCTTTCAGGGGCTGAAGTTCACCTTTGATCTCCGCTTCGACTAGTTCAGATAAGGTCGCAGTGAGAGAAAGGTCTCCCACCGTGCCAGCAGCTGACAGAGACAGCTTTTGCCCTTTCGCATCCGCTTGCTTCACCAGCGCATCGAGCTGAGCTTCGAGAGGATAGTCAGCAGAAAGCGTTACTTGCGTGCTTAACTTACCTTCCACTTCAGGCATATCGAGCTCTAATGTTTTCACATCAACACGGTCGCCCCCCGCTTTCGCTACAGCACCAAGGTGGTGAACGATCACCGGCTTCTCACCTGCAAGCTTGAAGTTATGAACATCGAGGCGTCTTGCTTCCACAGTGAGTGGAATCCACACCTCAGGTAACACAATATCTTGCGGCGGAACGTCAGCGTCTTTCGGCTCGTCGGTGGCGGCTTCAGGTTCAGCTTCACTTGGAGCCAGTGCAACATTGATGTCTTTTAATGCCGTCGGCGCAATCACTAAACGGTCGCCTTGCATAGAAAGCCCGGTAGAGAAATCTTGCCAGTCAATTTGGTTGCCCAAAATGTTTAAGTTAATGTCATCAAAACTGACCTTATTAACAAAAATAGGGACTGGTGTACTGACTGTACGTAATGGCGGTGTCTCCTCTGGCTCTTCGCCTGCCGGAGGGAGCTCTGGCATCTGAAAGTTAACACCTTGCAGGGTTAGCTCATCGACACAGACTTTAGGATCAAAGAAACAACGGAAGTTAACCGCTAACGCTAAACGATCGACTTTTGCGTCGATGTTCAAAGATTCGTCGACAAAACTGACGTTCTGTAGCTCAAAACGAGGAAATAATGAACCCTGAACTTTCTCTATCTGTAGTTGCGGTAAAGCCTTTTCTGCTCCCCACAACGCGAGCTTAAGACCAGGGTGAGTAAATAGCACTGTCGCAACAAAAATGATGAGCAACAGCAATAGACCAATCAAACTTAGCGACAGCCATTTGGTCCACTTAAACATCATTTTGATCATAACTCAGGCCCCAATGAGAAGTGGATGCGGAACTCTCTTTCTGGTTTTTCATCCAGTCCCCACGCAAAATCAAAGCTAACCGGTCCAACCGGAGACGCCCAACGGATACCCACACCAGCACCCGATTTCCATTCAGGTGTTTCATTAAATGCATCACCAATATCGTAGAAGGTGGCTGCCCACCAGTTTCCATACACGCGATATTGATACTCTAATGTGCTGCTGACGATGTATTTACCACCCGTCAAGGCGCCACTTTCATCCACAGGTGAAATAGACTCGTATCCATAACCACGAATGTTGTTATCACCACCAGCGAAGAAACGCAGGGAAGGTGAAAGCTTTTCAAATTCGTCAGTGATGTTCGCACCACCTTCTAAGCGGAACAAACCACGATGATTATCACCGATCCCGCGGATCCAAGATGATCGCCCTAATAGGCGCAATACTCGCGTTTCTGACAGCAAAGCAGGATCACCATATTCGATCGTTACACTTTGCTTATCCCCCCACATTGGCATGTTGCCACCACGGACACGAGTTCGTGAAAAAGTGGCTCCGGGTAAAACAAATTGCACCCCATCATCTTGCAGACCTTGAGAGAAGTTTTCGTACAAGTGACGAACATAAATAGTTTTATGCCAGCCGCCATCGGTTAGCCAATGTCGTTCAACTGCCAGGTTGGATTCCAAACTCTCCGTATCTCGGTTATCAAGGTGCTTTAAACCAAATTGCAGTTGGTAGTATTCACGCAATACATCATCAAGCGGGATTTTGTAGCCTGCCGTGATCGTCTGTTCTGGCTTTGATAGTGATAACGCCGTATTAAAGCTGTGACCACGTGAACTAACCCATGGTTTTTTCCATTTTAACGTGCCACGCACACCAGTATCGGTCGAGTAACCAAGGCCGGTTTCTATTTGGTTTTTTGACGCTGGCGCGAGCGAGACCTTAATTGGCAATTCGCGTCCCTCATCCAATTTACTTAAATCAGGCTCCACAAAAACCGATGAAAACCAATCGGTATTAGACAGGTTTTGGTTGTACTCTCCCACTTGCGAAACTAAGTAAGGTTCACCAATTTCAAAAGGTCGCATTGATTCAACACGGTTTTCCCAAATCTGACTGCCAGTAATGTTAATCGGACCAAAGTGATAACGAATACCACTGTCATAATGCAAACGCACATTCGCTTCATTGAAGTCAGGAATCACTTCAAGTTTGCTGAGCTTGTAATCACCATTAAAATAACCACGCTGCAACGCCAAGTTACGAATACCCGATTTCAGGCTATCGTATTCACCTTGATTCAATACTTTGCCGACTTTAAGCGGTGAACGTTCAATAAGTTTGGCGAACTCTTCATCGTCTTTTGCTTCACCTGTGATCACTACATCCATGACTTTCACTTTCACAGGTAAACCCGGCTTGATGCTGACGATCAACTCATCATTCCCTTCCGGAATAGAGTATGAAATTTTTGCATGATAATACCCAAGCGCATTAAGAGCTTCAGTGATACTTTGATCTAATCTCGCTTGAAAACGCAGAGAAGTGGAGTAGTCCTTCGTTGGAATGGACGACAGGTACGCACTGACATTCTCTTCTAAAGCGCCATCGATGCCTTTTAAAGTCAAAGAAACATCGGCATAGGCACCATGAGAAAAGGCAAACAGGCCAACAATGGTGAGGAGAGCTTTTTTTATCATGCTTTTTTGGCTGAATGAGGTTAAGTAAACGTAAATAATGATAACGCCAATTAAAGTCTAAGTCTGTAATATTAATAGGTTTAACGCGGTCTATGTCATCACAGCATCAGATACAGACGAAATGAAAAAGTTCGCAAATTTAAGACACGTATTGAAGGACAAATACCATGCTCAACAAACAAACATTGATCAGTATAGAAGATGCCTTGCCAGGTAGAGATCAACCGATGCAGGTTGAAGATCATCATTTTGTAAATAAATCTAACTTAAAGGCACCATTGGAGCCGCATCAACAACAAATTCTGCTGGGAATGGGCTGCTTTTGGGGTGCTGAGCGCGTATTTTGGCAACTGGATGGGGTTATCTCCACTTCGGTTGGCTACGCCGGTGGATATACACCCAATCCTACTTATGAAGAGGTGTGTACGGGTAAAACAGGCCATACAGAGGTAGTACGAGTCGTCTTCGATGAACGCGTGATTTCCTTAGAAAAACTACTGGCCGTTTTTTGGGAGAAACATGACCCAACCCAGGGGATGCGTCAAGGTAACGATTTGGGCACACAATACCGTTCGGCTATTTACACTTATTCCGCGAAGCAGCAAGAGAGCGCAGAAAAATCGAAGCTCTTGTATCAACAAGCACTGCAAGAGGAACTACGCGCGAATATCACCACTGAGATACAGCCAGCGGGCCCGTATTATTTTGCCGAAACTTACCACCAGCAATACCTGGCTAAAAACCCTGACGGTTACTGCGGTATCGGTGGTACAGGTGTTTGCTTTCCACCCAGCTTACAAAGTTAGTTCCTAGGACTAACTGAAACCAAAAAGAGCGACCTATTCGGTCGCTCTTTTTTGAAATCGAAAACTAAATTCAAGCCAACGGGCTCTTAAACAGACAGCGAAGCAATCACTTGGTTAACTTCTTTAAAGATGGTGAGTCTTTTCTGATCGTTGACGTCAGGGAGCAAAACTTTGCCATTGTCGAACTGAAAACATCCAACCCCAGCAATAAAGAATTGACCTTTGAACAACGTTTTAACGAAACGTGCCACTTGTAATGGTCGGTATACAGCAAACTCACGTAGCATAACTCACCTCAATTCCTTTGAGAAAACACGGATTGCTTATTTATCCTCTGCAATCTTGATGCGCAATCTGCGACGAGGTTCATTTTAGCAAATTCTAAATATAACGCAATATTACACCACCCCATACGTTAAATAAATGTTATCAACAGTTCTACAAATTTCCTAGATCTGGATATATACTGGAAAACTTCCAACTCGTACGGAATATAACAATATGAAAACTAAGACTCTCCTACCTCTACTATTGGCTATAACGCCAAGCTTTGCGTTTGCACACAACCTATCTGTCGGTGAGACCGTTCCTTCTGCCAAGGTCGCGGCTTATGGCGAGATTGTTTTGCAAGGTGAGGGCGTGGCATACCAACCATGGGCAACCCAGCATATGCAGGGTAAGGTCCGTGTTATTCAAGCAATCGCAGGTCGTAGCAGTTCAAAAGAAATGAACGCTCCTTTGATGTCAGCAATAACCGCCGCGCAATTCCCGCAAGAAAGCTACCAAACAACGACGATCATTAACCAAGATGATGCAATCTGGGGGACAGGTTCGTTCGTGAAATCTTCAGCCCAAGACAGCAAAAAAGAGTTTCCTTGGTCATCTATGGTTCTGGATGAAAATGGCGTAGTCGCCAACACTTGGGCTCTTAAAGAAGAAAGCTCGGCCATTATTGTTCAAGACAAAACAGGCAAAGTGCTGTTTGTAAAAGAAGGCGCACTTAAGCAAGATGAAATTGCAAAGGTGATCGAGCTAATTAAACAGAACATCTAGTCTCGTTGCTTGGCTCCTTAATATCCGTAGTACGCAGTATAAGGAGCCATGCGACCAAACTTAAAGCTTGAGACTTCTGTTGCCCCTAGTTTAACGCTCAGTGATTCCACCAAGGAGACTGTCTCAGATTCGGCGACATCGCATGTGTTGACGTAAATTTTCCCACTAGCCAACAAAAGAGTGAACTTTTACTCATTATGGGTGTTATATTATAACAGTCGGTAAGAGGAGCTCAGATGTACCACCACCAGCAAAAGATACGGAAGCATTGGCATCGCACTGTTTTATTTTTCAGTGCCGCGTTGCTGATCGCTTGGAACTTTGCGGTAATCCTTCATCAAGTTGATCTGACTCCCGAACACCACACACACCATCATTGCCAGCTATTTTCTGGGGTTCAGCACGGCATAGCCAAAGCTCAACCGACCCTATCGACGCCAACATTTACGCGCATCCAATACCATGATGTCTTTCAGCGCCTTGTTAATAGTGAAGACATTCGTGGTGCAGCTCGTGCCCCGCCTTATTTTGCTTAATTTCCAAACTATTCCACACTCAACATAATTTGTGCGTATTCCTGCACCTCACGTGTCAACGAATCGCACCTTAGTAAATACAAATCTGATCCGGTATTGCTCGGGTTAGTGCCAGCAAAATTAGGAAACACAAAATGTCATCGAAACATGTTTTAGCGCTTGTCATTGGTCTCTCTTTATCGACAGCAGCAAATGCGGACGAATACCGCCAGCACGGTGCTCATGTGCATGGTCACGTCGAATTTAATATCGCCCAAGATGGAAAGGATCTGTTAGTGGAGATTACTGCTCCCGGTGCCGATGTGGTCGGTTTCGAGCATGCTCCAGAAAATGAACAACAAGAGCAAGCACTTAAACAAGCCATTGCCACCCTAGAAGACAGCAACACACTGTTTGCTATTAACGCGCAAGCCAATTGTGATATTGAAGAAGCTTACGTAAACCATAACCTCAGCAACCCTCATGAAGACCATGATCATAGCGAGCACGACCATGATGACCATGCAAATCACGATCATGAAGGGCACGAACACCATGATCACCACAATGAACATCATGATGAACATGAGCACCATGACGGTCACGATACTCACCATGAGGAGCATGAAAATGGCGGACATGGTGAGTTTTCGGTGCAATATCGCTTCAGCTGTGACCAAGTTAACCAACTCAGTCACATTCAAACCGACTGGTTTAATCAATTTCCAACGACTGAGTCAATCAACGTCAATATATTCACTGACACCATGCAATCAGCCACCAAACTGAGCAAAGATAACTCCCAAATCGTAATCAAATAACACGAGTGGCGTGTAAGTACACACTTACACGCCAATGCTTTGGTGATTTAGTATGACTGAAATCATGTCAAACGTTGTTGAGCTAAATAATGCCCAGTTTGTCTGGCCCGGTTCAACACACGCAACCATTCATATTCCACAGTTACACATTGCCCAAGGTGAGCACGTATTTATCAAAGGTCCCAGTGGCTGCGGTAAATCTACGCTGCTTGCCCTACTAACTGGCATCAACACGTTAACATCAGGCTCTCTATCCGTACTGAATACTGACCTTGTTAGTTTAAGTGCAAGTCAAAGAGACAAATTTCGCGCCGATCACATTGGCTATATCTTTCAGCAGTTCAATTTATTGCCTTATTTAAACGTGTTTGAAAACGTACTACTGCCTTGCCAATTCAGTCAAACACGACGTGGCCGCGCGCTTTCAAGAACGTCATCTCAAACGTTAGAAGAGCAAGCTCAAGCTCTGCTTGAAAGGCTCCACCTACCCAGCGAGCTTCATGCTCGTCCGGTATCGGAACTGAGCATTGGCCAACAACAACGTGTTGCGGCTGCACGAGCACTCATTGGGTATCCGGGGTTAGTGATTGCTGACGAGCCAACCTCCGCTCTAGACCACGATAACCGTAAAGCGTTTATTGAACTCCTGATGGAGCAAACGAATCAAGCCAACGCTACGCTGATCTTCGTCAGTCACGATCCAACGCTTGAGCCCTTATTTGACCGCACACTTAACCTACCAGATATTAACCAAGCATCTAACCTAGGAGCCGCATCATGAGCGCTGTTGCAAAGCTCGCGTGGAAGAGCTTAATCAATCGTAAGGCGACGGCAATATTAACCATCATGACAGTCGCGATTTCTGTCGTACTCCTTTTAGGAGTAGAACGCATTCGTACTCAGGCAAAAGATAGCTTCGCCAATACAATTTCAGGCACCGACCTCATCATTGGTGGCCGTTCTGGACAAGTGAACTTGCTGCTCTACTCTGTATTTCGCATTGGCAATGCCACCAACAACATTGACTGGAAGAGCTACCAAGAGTTTGCCAATCATCGAGCAGTAGATTGGGCGATTCCAATCTCACTTGGCGACTCGCACAAAGGGTTCCGAGTCATGGGAACCAACCACAGCTATTTTGAACACTATAAATTCGGAAGTAAGCAATCACTAACCTTTTCAGAAGGCCGAGAATTCAATGGCTTATTTGAAACCGTGCTCGGTTCTGATGTCGCAAAACAGCTGGGGTATCACGTCGGTAGTGAAATCATCATTGCCCACGGCATTAGTGATGTAGGCTTTAGCCGACATGACAACCTGCCATTCAAAGTTGTCGGGATTCTTGCGCCCACAGGCACGCCAGTCGACAAAACCGTTCATGTCTCGCTAGAAGCTATCGAAGCGATTCACGTCGGATGGGAAAGCGGTGCACGTTTAGGCCCAACACCCAAAGCACAAGATCTCAAAAACAGAGACTTTCAGCCCAAGCAAATTACCGCGATGCTGGTCGGTTTGAAATCTCGTATTCAAACTTTCGCCCTACAAAGGCAAATCAACACTTATCCCAAAGAACCGCTTAGCGCGATTATGCCCGGGGTTGCGTTGCATGAACTGTGGGGAATGATGTCTGTTGCCGAGCAAGCCTTAATGGCAGTGTCTGGCTTTGTGGTGATTGCAGGATTACTCGGCATGCTAAGCAGCTTATTAACTAGCTTACAGGAGCGCCGCCGTGAAATGGCGATTTTGCGCGCTATGGGAGCAAGACCTCGTCATGTTTTCTCATTGTTGATCAGCGAAGCCAGTCTACTTACTGCTGCCGGAATTGTGACCGGAGTGGCAGGGCTGTATGCCATTCTCGCCATCGTGCAACCCATCATTCAACAGCATTATGGAATACATCTGACTTTAAGCCTCTTATCGCCCTATGAATGGATGCTATTAGGTTTCGTACAATGCGCTGGAATTGTAATTGGTTTCATCCCGGCTTTTCGCGCCTACCGACAGTCACTAAGTGACGGAATGACAATAAGGATTTAATAAAATGTGGAGAAAAATACTCGCAAGTTGCTTGCTGATCGTCTCATTTATAGCACCAGTACTCGCAAGCGAGGAGCCATTAACGCTCGACTGGATTGATCTAGTACCTGAGAAAGAACGCAAACTGTTCGACAGTATGGGCATGCCAGCTTCTGATCACAGTGGCGGCGCAGCGCAACAGTCTAAAATTGGTAACGTTCGACCAGAGCTAAATGGAAGCCAAGTTAAAATCCCAGGCTTTGTCATCCCGCTTGAAGGTGACGCGAATACCGTCACCGAGTTTTTGTTGGTGCCATACTTTGGAGCTTGTATCCACGTACCACCACCGCCACCAAACCAAATCATTTACGTGAAGTTTCCCAAAGGCGCACCCGTTCAAGAACTGTGGGACGTCATATATGTGGTTGGGGAGTTGAAAACCGAAACGATAAGCCACGAGCTGGCTGAAACGGCTTACGTTATTGAGGGATCGAAAATAGAAGCCTACGACGATATGTAGTTTAAGTCGTTGACATGCATCGGTACACCTAAGGCGTCACATCGGCGCCTTTTTTAGTTCTGTGTTACACGATATAACGAGACAAATACGCTAATACGCCAACATAAATAACCAAAAGAAACGCTATCGACAGGTGCTTTTTTAATTTACCTGCTTCTGAGAACTTCATTGTCCCTCCAAAATAACGATAACAATTTTAACAACTCATTATCATTTTGGATAGCCCTATTCGTTCAAAAACTGAGAACTCCTATCTGGTCGCCTGGTTAGATAAGGTGTAAATTTAAACAAGCGAACAGCGCAGTTCTTGGTAGGAAAATTAATGGCAGAACCGACAAAGCAACCTGTTGTCATCGAACATCAGTCAAACGCACAAAAAAATACGCAACAAGAAAAAAAGCAGGGCTACATCAAAGACAGTGCCAGCAAGGTAAAAACCATTGCCCAAATACACAGTCTTGATGCCTTACTGCAAACCGATCCACCAGCCAAATCCGCGCTTGAAAGAGCCCAACTGCGTGAACAGAGACGCCAAGAACAGCGACAAAAAAACCTAGAGCAGATTTTAAAGCTAGCACACAGTTCATGCCGAGATGAAACTGCCGGAGAGCCCGACCAAGACTGGTTGTATCGTTTTTTTGAAATGGCTCAAGACATCCATAACAGCGCGATGCAAAAGTTATGGGCTCAAGTGATGAAGCGTGAAGTGACAAACCCAGGCTCGACGTCTATGAAAGCGCTCAAAATCCTCAAAGATATGTCACCAAAAGAAGCGCAAACTCTGCAAAGAGCCGCCTCTCTGGCGTGCAGTTTTGGAGGGGATCACAGTCGCAAGCTGTTAATTGGTTATAAAGCGCAAGGAGGAATATTTAGCTTCGGCAAACGAGACATCGCCAACAGCTTAAACATGGGAAGTTTTCAGCTGCCCTATTCAAGTTTGTTGCTGTTGATTGAACTAGGGTTACTGCATAGTACCGAGCTTGAATCTGGCGAAATTGGTATCGAGACGCCATTGATCCTCACCTACCAAGGTAAAAACTTGTCGCTGAACGTGAACAGCAAAGGCGTCCGCCTTTTATATTACCGCTTCACGCCAACAGGCAATGAGCTCTGTACCTTGCTCGGTAACAAACCACATGCCGACTACTACGACCAAATGCTTGCGCTTTTAAATCATAGATTTAGTGTCCATAGTGACGCTAAAAGTACGGTTCATCATACCGTGTAGGCAGTTCGAGAAGCATTTGACCACCCATGATCTAAATGCTTCTTAAGCCGCTCAAAGAGCTTGAGGTCACCAATGATCCAAATGCTTATTTATCGGATCACTGCACGCGACTTAAGCGCTTCCAAGCACAAGTCCACCAGCTCATCGACGCTTTTTTCGCCCGCTGGTAAATCGACTTCCGGATTCTTCGGTGCTTGATATTCAGAATCAATACCAGTGAAGTTAGGAATTTCTCCCGCACGTGCTTTGCGGTACAAACCTTTAGGATCGCGACCTTCGCAGACTTCTAGAGATGCATTGACGAACACTTCGATAAACTCACCTTCTGGCAATAAGTCGCGCACTAGCTGTCGCTCTGCACGATGCGGTGAAATGAACGCCGACAACACAATTAAGCCTGCATCCGCCATCAGTTTAGCCAGTTCACCAATACGACGAATGTTCTCGCGACGATCCTGTTCAGAAAAGCCCAAATCGCTACACAGGCCATGTCGCACATTGTCACCATCCAATAAATAGGTGTGGTAACCCAATGTTGCAAGGCGATTTTCCAACGCCCCTGCTATGGTTGATTTACCCGCTCCAGATAAGCCAGTAAACCACAATACGGCAGGTTTTTGCTTCTTTAATTCAGCACGAAACTGTTTATCGACCGAATGCTGGTGCCAAACAATATTTTCATCTTTTACCGTCGTTTCGGCAGTCATAACGTATCCTTGTAAATATCGGAATTAAAACGGGAAGAAGACCGGAATCAAAGTAAGTACTAATACAGAGTACACAATCGAAATCGGCACACCAATTCTCACATAGTCGGTCAATTTATAATTTCCTACGCTGTACACCAGCAAGTTGGTTTGATAACCGTAGGGAGAAATAAAGCTCGCACTGGCGCCAAACAAGACCGCCATAATGAATGGCATCGGATCAACGCCATAACCGACCGCCATGCTATAGCCAATAGGAAAAGAAAGCGCAGCCGCGGCATTATTCGTCACCAGTTCAGTAAGAACTAATGTCATGATGTAAGTTGCGACCAAGGCTCCAAACACGCCCCAGCCATTGAACGCTTCAATAAACATCGCTCCCATTCTCTCTGACAAGCCGGAAGAGATCATCAATTGAGCGATGGACAAAGCAGAGCCGACAATCACAACGATATCAATTGGGAAACGGCGGCGCAGTTCTGAAATCTGTACAATGCCAAACGCGATAAGTGCGATAAGATACGCGGCAAGGCCTTTAATAATTGGTACTAGCTCTAATAACGCACACCCAATTACGGCAGCAAAGCCCAGTAGTACGATGGAGGACTTATTCGTATCAAGCCGAGCGCTAGAGTCCAAATCATGCACTAAAACAAACTCTTTACGATGAGCTCGGCGCTCCGATTCAAAACGCTTGCCCGGAACCAGAACTAACGTGTCACCTGGCGCTAAGGTAATGCTACCCAAACCGCCCTCTAAGCGCTCATGGCCACGACGAATAGCGACAACAACGGCATCAAAGCGATCGCGGAATCGGCTCTCTTTGAGTGTTTTATAGCAAAACGTCGCGGATGAGCTCACCACAACTTCGATAAAGTTTTGCCCATTCAAGTGCTGCTGACCAAACAGCTTGAGGCCCGGAATTTCTTGCAGGGTCGCGACGCTCTCAACATCACCACAAAACAACAATCGGTCTTTCGCATTGAGTACGAAATCCGGTCCTACAGAGGAAACCGTCACGCCATCTCGTACAACCTCCGCAAGAAACAGTTTGCGCAGCGCACGTAAATTATTCTCGCTGACCGTGCGCCCAACTAACGGTGAACCAGGCTCTACGCGAGACTCAAGAAAGTACGGTAAATCTTCTTGGTTTTGATCATCATAATTCGGTAGCAAGTAGCTCAGTGGGATAAGAATCAGCATCCCTCCCACCAGCACAGCCAAACCTATCATAGTAGGTGTAAAAAAGCTCAGGCTCGGTAAGCCTGCGTCTTCGACAAAGCTGTTGATGATTAAGTTAGTCGACGTACCAATCAAAGTTAATGTGCCACCAAAAATGGCGGCGTAAGACAATGGGATAAGTAATTTCGAAGGTGCATGCTGCTGATTACGCTTAATCGCCCCAATCAATGAGACAACCACAGCGGTATTATTCGTAAATGAAGAGAGCAAGGCCGTTGATACACCGAGCTTAGCGATCACACTGCCTAACTGGCCTTCAGAAATACTACGGCTCACCCAACTGATTAGTAACGTTTTTTCTAAAGCACACGATGCAAGAATCAACAGAACCAGAGTCAATAACGAAGAGTTGGTAAAGTTGGATGCGATCGTGGCTGAATCCATCATTCCCGCCATAAATGCAATAAAAGCGGCACCCGCAAAGACATAACTAGGCTTAATTTTTGTGACAAGCAAACAAGTGATAATGCCAAGCAAAATCGCTAATACAAACCCTTGTTCCCACATAGCCTTTCCTTACCAAATCGCCCAAAGGGCACAACAACGGCTCATTTATCCGTGAGACACCAGACAAACGAGTAAACAGACCAAAATCAGCGTAAGCGAAAAGAACATCAGAATGCTCGGTTTTCTTGGGCTTCACCGAAGCATTCTGGTATTAGGAGAATAACCTAACTGCATTTCGCAACTCAGTTAGGCAGCGACGCCCCAAGCACAACAACAGACAGAATCAGAGCTTATCGTGCTCGGGCGCGCCAATTACTTTTTCAGCAATTGGCTGACGTCTTTTGCTTCCCAGTGTGGGAAGTGTTTACGCACAAGTGCATTCAGCTCAACTTCAAACGCAGAGATGTCCGTCAAATCGCGCTCAACCACCGCGAGGCTTTCTTTGACCATGCCTGCACCGACCGTCACGTTCGTCAGACGATCGATAATGATGAAGCCGCCGGTATCAGCACAATCTTGGTAATTGTCCAGCGCAACTGACTCATTGAGAGACCATTCACACAAGCCAATACCATTCAATGGCAGCTCTGCCGCACTATGAGTTGATAGGTTGTTGATATCATATTGGTGACGAATCGCTTCAACATGACCTACGGTTTTCTTACCTGCGATTTTGATGTCATAGTCACGACCCGGTTGCAGAGGTTGCTCTGTCATCCATACCACATCGGCAAGCAAGTGGTTTGTGGTTTCCACTTGAGCATTGTCTAGGACAATCAAATCGCCACGGCTAATATCGATCTCATCGCTTAGCGTCAGAGTGACCGCTAACCCAGCACGAGCTTCCTCAATATCACCATCAAACGTAACAATGCGTGCAACAGTTGACGTTTTCCCCGATGGCAATGCTTTGATGGCATCACCGACTTTGATCGAACCTGAAGAAATCGTCCCCGCAAAACCACGGAAATCGAGGTTAGGACGGTTAACGTATTGCACTGGGAAGCGGAACTCACCCGCACCTTTTTCTTGATCCACATCGACCGTTTCAAGAAGTTCAAGCAATGACGGGCCTTTAAACCAGCTTAGGTTTTGCCCTTTATCCACCACATTGTCACCTTCAAGCGCCGAAATCGGGATGATTTGAATATCAATATCCCCGGTCAGGTTCTCAGAAAACTTAAGATACTCATCGCGGATTTCTTCAAAGCGCTCTTGCGAGTAATCCACTAAATCCATCTTGTTGATCGCCACAACAAAGTGTTTCAAACCCAGTAGGTTGGAAATAAAAGAGTGACGACGAGTTTGATCAAGAATGCCTTTACGTGCATCAACTAAGATCACCGCTAAGTCACACGTCGATGCGCCTGTTGCCATATTACGCGTGTACTGCTCGTGTCCAGGAGTATCGGCGATGATGAACTTACGTTTCTGCGTCGAGAAATAGCGGTAAGCCACATCAATCGTGATCCCCTGCTCGCGCTCAGCTTGTAAGCCATCGACCAACAACGCAAGGTCAGGCTTTTCACCCGTGGTGCCCACACGTTGGCTGTCTGAGTGCACTGCCGCTAGCTGATCTTCATAAATTTGTTTTGAGTCATGGAGTAAGCGACCGATTAGTGTACTTTTACCGTCATCTACCGAGCCACAAGTCAAGAATCTAAGTAACGACTTGTACTGGTGTTGTGTTAAATAGCCTTCGATACCAAGCTCGGCTAATTGAGCTTCAACTGCACTGTTCATTATCTTTCCTTAGATCCTTTAGAAGTAACCTTGACGTTTTTTAAGCTCCATCGATCCTGACTGATCGTGGTCGATCGCTCGACCTTGGCGCTCACTCGACGTTGCCACCAGCATCTCTTCGATAATGCCGGTCAAAGTATTCGCTTCAGACTCGATAGCCCCAGTTAATGGATAACAACCAAGAGTACGGAAACGCACACTCTTCTCTTCGATCACTTCACCCGGTTGAAGCTCCATACGATCATCATCAACCATGATTAGCATGCCGTCGCGTTCAACAACTGGACGTTTGTCAGCGAGATAAAGCGGTACGATCTCGATGTTTTCTAAATAGATGTATTGCCAAATATCAAGCTCCGTCCAGTTCGAAAGTGGGAATACACGAATGCTCTCCCCTTTATTGACCTGACCGTTGTACGTCTTCCACAGCTCTGGACGTTGATTTTTAGGGTCCCAGGTATGGTTCTTGTCACGGAACGAATACACTCGCTCTTTTGCGCGTGATTTTTCTTCATCACGACGAGCGCCACCAAAAGCAGCATCGAAGCCATATTTGTTTAGCGCCTGCTTAAGACCTTGCGTTTTCATGATGTCCGTATGCTTTGACGAGCCATGAACAAACGGACTGCAGCCCATTGCTAGACCTTCTGGGTTCTTATGTACCAAAAGCTCAAAGCCGTATTTGGCAGCGGTGCGATCGCGAAACTCAATCATCTCGCGGAATTTCCAGTCCGTATCGACATGCAAAAGTGGGAATGGAATTTTGCCCGGATAAAACGCTTTACGCGCTAGGTGCAGCATCACTGATGAGTCTTTACCAATCGAATACATCATGACTGGGTTATCAAACTCAGCCGCAACTTCGCGGATAATATGGATACTCTCCGCTTCGAGTTGTTTAAGGTGAGTTAAACGTTGTTGGTCCATGTTTTGTATTTCCTTTTTAAGCTTGAAGGCGCATTACGTCTCTAATCTTTGGTCTGAAATTATATGGAGTTGGCAATAGCACTTTTGTTGAATTCAGTACTAGACAAAAACCAGTCTAACTTTTGAGACAGTCGCACTACCTCTCCGACAACAATCAAAGATGGCGATTGTGCTTCCTTCGATAAATCAGAGAGTTGGGAGAGATCTCCCGTAAATACTTTTTGTTGAATCTGCGTACCACGCTCAATAATGGCAATCGGAGTCGACGCAGAACGACCATGCTTAATGAGTTGATTCTGAATATAGTGTGATTTCATCAGCCCCATGTAGATCACTAAAGTCTGATTCCCACGCGCCAACGTGGACCAATCCATCTCATCGCTTTCTTCTTTCAAGTGGCCGGTCACAAAGATGGCCGATTGCGCGTAATCGCGATGAGTCAGTGGAATCCCAGCATAGGCCGTTGCGCCAGCTGCCGCGGTAATGCCAGGGACGACCTGAAAACGGACGCCTGCATCAGCAAGCACTTCCAGCTCTTCACCGCCACGACCGAATACAAATGGATCACCACCTTTAATGCGCACTACTTTGTAGCCCTGTTTGGCAAAGTCCACCAATAGCTGGTTCGTCTTCTCCTGCGGCACACTGTGATGCCCAGCTCGTTTCCCAACGCACACTAAAATCGTATCGCTAGGGATCAAGGCCATGATTTCTTCAGACACCAAGTAGTCGTACAAAACCACATCGGCTTGCTGCAAACAGTTCAGTGCTTTCACTGTCAAAAGTTCAGGATCACCCGGCCCCGCCCCCACTAAGGCGACTTCACCAGGCTGTAGCGATTGCTTTGCAAAACGAGTAACACCAGCTACTGAGTTGTCAAAAACTAACCGGGGCTTTGGTTTAGGAAAAGAAGTGACTGAATCGTTCGTTGCCATGTGCTTGCTCATCGTCCATTGATATCGTTATGCAAGCATTATGGCGGGGCGTTTATATTACCTGAAATTCTAAAATTTCATTTTTTATTCAAAAATCTGCTAAGAAGTTTTTGTTTGGTCTCATTCAAAAGCGTGAAAAAGTCGGCGGTTAATATGAATAAGGTTCAGTAAACTGATTTCTGTTCACAGTTTTCTGTATCTTTATCATTAAGTTGCACCAGCGTTTGATACATTACGCGGTACGATTCCCCCTTCCCATTGAATTGGAGCACCAAATGAAAGTGGCAGTTCACCCTATTTCCCTCGCAGTGTTAAGTGGCATGCTAACGCTTGCGGGCCCTGCGATGGCCGATACCATCAAGCTTCGTATTATCGAAACCACCGACATTCACACCAACGTGATGGATTACGATTACTATAAAGACCAACCATCACAGCAAATCGGTCTTAGTCGCGCTGCGACCATAGTGAAGCAGGCAAAGTCCGAGGCAGAAAACACTGTATTAGTTGATAACGGCGACTTAATTCAGGGCAGCCCAATGGGTGATTACATGGCGGCGAAAGGGATTAACGCTGGTGATGTCCACCCAGTCTACAAGGCGATGAACCAACTAGACTACGATGTGGGCAACATTGGCAATCATGAGTTCAACTATGGCTTAGGTTTTCTACAAAAGACGTTGGCGGGCGCTAACTTCCCTTACATAAACGCAAACGTATTTGATAAAAAAACCGGTGAGCATTACTTCAAGCCTTACCTGATCAAAACTCACACCTTTAAAGACACAAACGGCGAAGCGCATCAGATAAAAGTGGGTTACATCGGCTTTGTACCACCACAAATTATGGTGTGGGATAAGAAGAACTTAGAAGGCAAAGTCTTTGCTAAAGACATTAAGGAAACAGCAGAGAAACTGATTCCTCAAATGAAGAAAGAAGGCGCAGACGTGATTGTGGCGATTCCACACTCGGGCATTTCTACTGACCCATACAAGCTTGGCGCAGAAAACTCTGTCTATTACTTAACGCAAGTTGATGGGATTGATGCCATTGCTTTTGGACACTCTCACGCAGTCTTCCCAGGGAAAGACTTTGCAAACCTACCTGGTGTTGATACCGAGAAAGGGACCATCAATGGTGTGACGTCAGTGATGCCTGGTCGCTGGGGAAGTCATGTAGGTGTGATGGATTTGATGCTGAAAGAGGAAGACGGCAGATGGCAAGTTGTTGAAGGCCAAGCAGAAGCACGCCCTATCTTCGATAAAGTAAATAAGAAGTCATTGGCTAAAGCCGATGAAGATATTGTGAAAGCGTTAGAAGAGGATCACAAAGGCACTCGTGAATTTGTAAACCAACCAATCGGCAAAGCAAATGATGTCATGTACAGCTTCTTGGCATTAGTGCAGGACGACCCAACCATTCAGATCGTTAACCTGGCTCAGAAAGATTACGTGGAACGCTTTATTCAAGGCGACCCAGATCTCGCTGACATTCCAGTATTGAGTGCGGCAGCACCATTTAAAGTCGGGGGGCGTAAGAACGATCCGAATAACTTTACAGAAGTCGAATCCGGTCAGCTCACCTTCCGTAATGCTGCCGATCTTTATTTATATCCCAACACCTTGGTCGCGATGAAAGTGAAAGGTAAAGAGGTTCGCGAATGGCTAGAGTGCAGCGCGGGTCAATTCAACCACATCGACATCAACAATCCTGAACCGCAATCTTTGGTTGATTGGGATAATTTCCGTACGTACAACTTCGATGTCATTGATGGGGTGAACTACCAGATCGATATCACCCAACCGCCCAAATACGATGCGAGTTGCAAAGTGATCAATCCAGATTCTCAGCGTATTGTGAATCTGACATTCAATGGTAAGCCTGTTGATTCGAAGCAGGACTTCATCATCGCAACCAATAACTACCGTGCTTATAGCAATACCTTCCCTGGTACGGGCCCAGACTTTATTGCGTTTGACGCACCAGATGAAAACCGCTCTGTCGTCGCCGCTTATATTTCTCGCGTGAGTGAAGAAAAAGGTGAAGTGACACCAAGCGCTGACAACAACTGGTCTTTCGCACCGATTAAATCCGATAAAAAGCTAGATATTCGCTTCGAAACGTCTCCTAGCGATAAAGCGGCGCAATTCATTAAAGATAAAGGTCAATACCCAATGAAACGTGTCGCGACTGACGACATCGGTTTCGCGATTTACCAAATCGATCTGAATAAGTAAGGCTGATTTGACAACAACGCTAAGCGGCTCTCATGAGCCGCTTTTTTGTTATCAATAAAACCCGTTAGAATAAAGAAAACCGTTTCTGAGTTATCACATGCACAGCGATCTTTTTTCAGACTTAGTCAATCATGGCTTCTTAGACACAGAAGCAAACCAACTTATCGAAAATGGTGAGTTACTCGAACTGCCTACGCGCCACATTCTTAGCCACCAAGGAGAGTTTAGCTCGCACCTTTACTTCATTATTGAAGGGTTATGCCATGCAAGCTATCTCACTGAGCAGGGCAAAGAGTTCAATAAAGAGTTTTATTGGGAGAAAGACTGGGTTATCGGCTTTGAGAGCATAATTAAGAACCAACCTTCGCCTTACTTATTGGAAACGCTGAGCGCTTGTCAGCTATTTTGCTTACCAATTGAAACGCTGCATCAATGGCGAGCAGAAAAACACGCCATTTACTTAAAGCTACTCGAAAACCAACTGGTTAATAAAGAGAACAAAGAACGCTTTATGCTGCTCTACTCCCCAGAGGAACGATATCAACTATTTTGCGCCCATTACCCAGACTTAAAGCTACGTATTACCGATAGCCAAATAGCTGCTTATCTTGGGATCACGCCTATCAGTTTGAGCCGAATTAAAGCGCGCTTAACTAAAGATCACACATCCAAATAAACTCGAAAAAGAAAAGGCTCTTCAAACGAAGAGCCTTTCTATGCTATTTAAGAAGCCGCGCCCGGAACTGACGCCCTTTCATCTTGCCATTACTAATGGTTTGTAGGGCCTTTTTGGCAGCTGACTTCTCGACCGCAACGTAGGCGCGCATCGGGAACAGGTGAATCTTGCCAACTTGAGAGCTTGGGATACCATTTTTCCCCGTCAGACACCCTAAGATATCACCCGGTCGTACTTTCTGTTTCTTACCGCCATCAATGTTAATCGTCACCATCTTCGCTTGGTATGGCTGCTGATTTGATTTGGCAGGCAATGTTGCTGGTACCACGTCCATATCCAGGTATTCTTCAATACGAGCTACACGCAAACCGTCTTTCTCTCCAAAGAAGCTGAACGCCAAACCTTTACTACCCGCACGGCCTGTACGACCGATACGGTGTACATGAACCTCAGGATCGCGCGATAGCTCAAAGTTAAAGACTGCATCAAGGTTATCTACGTCCAAACCACGCGCCGCGACGTCTGTTGCGACAAGGATAGAAACACTCTTGTTAGCAAACTGCACCAATGCTTGATCGCGTTCACGCTGTTCTAAGTCCCCATGGATATCGATAACGCTGAACCCTTTGCGATGCAACTCATCTGCGACACTTTGCACTTCTTTTTTGGTATTACAAAAAACCACAGCGGACTCTGGTTGGTGAGTCAGTAGCAAGTTCGCCAACGCTTCATCACGCGCTTCCGAACCTTCAACTTTGTAGAAATGCTGAGCAATGCTTGAGGTATCATGAGTCGATTCCACCTTAATGACTTCAGGCGTCTGCATAATACGCTGCGCAATTTGCTCAATTTTCTCCGGGAAAGTAGCACTGAAAAGTAGAGTTTGACGCTGCTTTGGCGCTGCATCAATAATCGCATCTAATGCGTCTTGGAAACCCATGTCCAACATGCGATCAGCTTCATCTAGCACCAAGGTATTCAGCTCGCTAAGGTTAATTCGGCCTTTCTCAAGGTGATCCAAAATACGGCCAGGTGTGCCGACTAGGATGTGCGCGCCATGCTCCAGAGAACCAATTTGTGGCCCCATTGGCATCCCACCGCAGAGAGTAAGCACTTTAATATTATGAATGCTACGACCTAAAGTACGAATTTCCTTCGCGACTTGATCCGCAAGCTCACGAGTTGGACACAATACTAATGACTGGACACGAAAGCGTTTGACGTTAAGGTTCGATAAAACACCCAAACCAAATGCAGCGGTTTTACCTGAGCCCGTTTTACCCTGCCCGATGACATCACGATGTTTTAGGATTGCAGGCAAACTCAAAGCTTGAATTGGCGTCATGTGGGTGTAGTTCAGGGAATCAAGT
This sequence comes from Vibrio sp. 11-4(1), assembly GCF_013048625.1. Classification (NCBI taxonomy): domain Bacteria; kingdom Pseudomonadati; phylum Pseudomonadota; class Gammaproteobacteria; order Vibrionales; family Vibrionaceae; genus Vibrio; species Vibrio sp. 11-4(1). The sequence continues at coordinate 297,027 of NZ_VHSY01000003.1, forward strand.
GTGGCGAGTAACGCTGGGTTTAGCCCGACTTGATCAAAAGTTTGTTTGCTCACGGGAATATCCTCAGGTGAGATGAAAAGAGGGCACATTATCACCAGATTTGGTGGGAAAACCAGTGATAATTAACCTTTGTTAATGAGTATGAGTACAAAACAAAGTAAAGTCAGTCACTCTACTCTCATGACGGATGACAACATGCTCACTTGGATTACTTTGCCCTTTGCTCAACTGACAACCACACAATTGTATACAATGATGAAATTACGTGTGGATGTATTCGTCGTTGAACAAACCTGCCCTTATCCTGAACTGGATGGCAAAGACACACTGGAAGGTGTTTATCATCTAATAGGTTACCACGGTGATGAACTTGTTGCTTGCGCACGATTGCTACCCGCTGGCACGACGTATGACAATGTGAGCATTGGTCGAGTCGTCACCAAACAAACTGCGCGTGGTGATGGTCTGGGACATAAGTTGCTGGAAGAGGCATTAACACAGTGTGAAATATTGTGGCCAGGACAGACGATTGATATAGGAGCTCAAGAGCATCTCATCCAGTTTTATGCTAGTCATGGATTCAAAGTTATTTCTGATAGCTACCTAGAGGATGGTATTCCTCATGTGGATATGCGAAAAGAAGCCGTAGCGATATAACGCGTTCATTGCTAGGTTAACTAATTTATAGATAAACTAAAAAGACGCGATACCTTCGCGTCTTTAGTTCATTTGAAGCATCTACTTGTTGCGCCCAAAGGTCCCATCCGATAAGCGGAAAAACATGACGGACCGGCCGCTTTTTTCTAGTTGCAGCATATCCAACTCGCCTTCATCGCTAAGCTTAAAGCGAATCAATTGTCCTTGTTTAATTTGGCTCAGCGGCTTATCACTGCCTTCGATTTTTACTAGAGCGCTAAGATCCGCCATCGAGAGCTTATTACTTCTGAAAACCTGCGCTAACGTGTCGCCATTTTTAACCGTGTACTCTTTCCAGTCTTCGGATTTCGGCCCAGAATTCTGAGAGGTTCTTTGCTGGCTTAAACTCTGTGCGTTCAGCTGAATCGCTACGCGCTGATGATCGACCTCAGCTTGCTCAACTGATTGCTCTGTTTTATTCGGCAAAGGAATAACAAGGAGTACCAGAATCAATGGTACTAAAACCATCAAAGCTCGTTGATGGAATTTCGGTAGGCGCAGCCAAAACTGCTTAACAGGCTGTATACGCTCCAACCACTGCTCTTTGTTGAACGGCTGCTTCCAGTCGATAGCAGCGAATTTTTGTTTAACCAATTCGACATAGTCGACTTGCTGCTTTTTCTTTCTGCGACGATTCATTTTAATGAGTCCCTTAATACTTCTACTGCCAGTATAAAAATACCGACGCGGAGAGTATATGTTTTTCACTAAACTAAAATGGAATTTGGATTAAATTAGCAGAAATTTCACTTGGAGTAAGAGATAAGTCACACCCTGGCCGCCTCAATTAAGCATTCAGTCGCAATCATTTAAACCTAAGCTCGAAACTGATATCCTGTTGCCTTTATCACTCCTAACAAGAGCGACATTCATGTCTGAAATTAAATTTGAAACTGCAGAACAAAAAGCAAGCTACGGCATTGGTCTGCAAATGGGTCAGCAACTTGCAGGTTCTGGTCTTGAAGGTCTTAGCGTTGATGCTATCGCAGCGGGTATTGCAACAGCACTAACTGGTGACATGCCATCAATCGAAATTGATGAAATCAACAAAGCACTACAAGAACTTCACACTCGTGCAGAAACCGCTCGCCAAGAAGCAGCGAAAATTGCAGCAGCAGAAGGCGAAGCGTTCCTAAAAGACAACGCACTACGCCCTGAAGTTAACGTTCTAGACTCTGGCCTTCAGTACGAAATCATTTCTGAAGGTACTGGTGCAGTTCCAACAGCAGAAAGCTCAGTTCGCGTTCACTACCACGGTGAGCTAACTGACGGTACTGTATTCGATAGCTCTGTATCTCGCGGTCAACCAGCTGAATTCCCTGTTACAGGCGTAATCAAAGGCTGGGTAGAAGCACTACAACTAATGCCTGTTGGTTCTAAGTGGAAACTATACGTACCACAAGACCTTGCGTACGGTGAGCGTGGCGCTGGTGCAGCTATCCCTCCATTCGCAGCACTAGTTTTCGAAGTAGAACTACTAGATATTCTTTAATTGAAACCATTTTCAATTATGATTTAATAAAACGGCGCATTAGCGCCGTTTTTTTGTCTAAACTGAATAGACTTTCTCACCTCTAAACATTTCATTCTGATAGCCTTTAAAACAATAAAATCACGTTAAAAACGCTCAACCTTCGGAGGTACTATGCGTAAAACACTCCTGACTCTGGCACTCTTATCAATGAACATTGGTAGTGCACACGCATTCTTAGATTCCGTCACGCAAAAAAGTAAAGAAAGTGGCCTAATGGATATGGTAGGTAGTAGCCTGAACACTGAATCATCTCCATTAACAGACATGCTAACTAGCCAATTACCTGTATCTACAGAACAAGCGGCTGGAGGTAGTGGCGCACTACTCGCTTTGGCTCAAAGCCAGCTTTCACAAGAAAATAGCAGTGAATTACAGTCTTTGATTCCTGGGCTTTCAAACTTGCAAGGAGCACAAAGCTTACTGGGGAATATTGAGAATATCAGTGCAGTAAAAAGTGCATTCGATACGTTGGGTTTGGATCCCTCTATGATCAGTCAGTTTGCTCCAGTAATCTTGGATTACTTGAACAAGCAAGGCGCTAGCGAGGGACTTCTAAGTTCGTTGGGCGGGTTGTGGAATACTAGTAAATAAGCGCAAGTGATAATCACTTTTTAAATTGCCAGTCTGCATGGAGTAAAATAAATGCAGGCTGGATATAAAGATTTACTGAATCGCAGATACAAAAAAGCCGAGCTAACGCTCGGCTTTCTCGTTCTTACGAACTGATTACTCAGCAGCTTCTTCAGCAGCTGGGCGATCTACAAGCTCAATGTAAGCCATTGGAGCTTTATCACCAGCACGGAAGCCAGCTTTTAGGATACGAGTGTAACCGCCCTGACGAGCAGCAAAACGTGGACCTAGTTCGTTAAATAGTTTTGCAACTACTTCGTTGTCACGAGTACGTGCAAATGCTAGACGACGGTTAGCAACACTGTCAGTCTTAGCTAGTGTAATCAAAGGCTCAACTACGCGACGTAGCTCTTTTGCTTTTGGCAAAGTAGTCTTGATAACTTCATGACGTACTAGAGAGCTAGCCATGTTGCTGAACATCGCTTTGCGATGTGAGCTGTTGCGGTTGAGTTGACGACCACTCTTACGATGGCGCATGACCTAATCCTTCTAACTAGTATCGATTAATCTTCAGCGATTGATGCAGGTGGCCAGTTTTCTAGGCGCATGCCCAGAGACAGACCACGTGACGCAAGTACGTCTTTAATCTCAGTAAGAGATTTTTTACCAAGGTTAGGCGTTTTAAGTAGCTCAACCTCAGTACGTTGTACTAGATCACCGATGTAGTGAATCGCTTCTGCTTTCAGACAGTTAGCAGAGCGAACTGTTAGTTCAAGATCGTCTACAGGACGCAGTAGGATCGGATCGAATTCTGGCTTCTCTTCTTTCTCCTCAGGAACTCGTACATCACGAAGATCTACGAATGCATCCAATTGTTCAGCTAGGATTGTAGCTGCACGACGGATTGCTTCCTCAGGTTCTAGAGTACCGTTTGTTTCCATATCGATAACAAGCTTGTCTAGATCAGTGCGCTGTTCTACACGAGCTGCTTCTACAGCGTAGGCAATTTTGTCTACTGGGCTGTAAGTAGCATCTACTAGTAGGCGACCGATTGGACGCTCGTCTTCTTCGTTATGGATACGCGCAGAAGCTGGAACATAACCACGACCACGTTCTACTTTAATACGCATTGCGATTTCAGCGTTGTCATCCGTTAGGTGACAAATAACGTGTTCAGGGTTAGCGATCTCTACATCACCATCATGGGTGATGTCACCTGCAACCACAGGGCCCGAGCCTGATTTGTTCAAAGTAATGAACACTTCATCTTTGCCTTCAGCAACACGCACTGCCAAACCTTTAAGGTTTAGAAGGATTTCAAGAATATCTTCTTGTACACCTTCTTTAGTGCTGTACTCGTGAAGTACGCCTTCGATTTCTACTTCTGTCACTGCACAACCAGGCATAGAAGATAGAAGAATGCGGCGAAGTGCATTACCCAGAGTATGACCAAAGCCACGCTCTAATGGCTCAAGAGTTACTTTTGCGTGAGTCGAGCTGATTTGTTCGATGTCAACTAGACGTGGCTTAAGAAATTCTGTTACAGAACCCTGCATTGTGTCCTCTCTTTAGTTTAAACCTTACTTAGAGTAAAGCTCGACGATCAATTGTTCGTTGATGTCAGCTGATAGATCAGAACGCTCAGGCATACGCTTGAATGTACCTTCCATCTTGCCACCATCTACTTCAATCCAAGTTGGTTTTTCACGTTGTTCAGCAACTTCTAGAGCCGCTTTAATACGAGCTTGCTGTTTAGCTTTCTCGCGAATAGAAACAACGTCATTAGCCGCTACTTTGAAAGAAGGAACGTTTACAACTTTACCGTTTACTAGGATAGCTTTGTGGCTAACTAGCTGACGTGCTTCTGCGCGAGTTGCACCAAAGCCCATGCGGTAAACTACGTTATCAAGACGACCTTCAAGAAGCTGAAGTAGGTTTTCACCAGTGTTGCCTTTTAGGCGAGCAGCTTCTTTGTAGTAGTTACGGAATTGTTTTTCTAGAACGCCGTACATACGACGTACTTTTTGCTTCTCACGAAGCTGAACGCCATACTCAGATAGACGACCGCGACGAGCGCCGTGTACACCTGGTGCGTTATCAATTTTACACTTGGTATCGATCGCGCGAACACCAGACTTAAGGAATAAGTCAGTGCCTTCACGACGGCTAAGCTTCAGCTTAGGACCCAAATATCTTGCCATGATTCTTCTCCAATTGTCCTAGAAACGTTATACGCGACGTTTCTTAGGTGGACGACAACCGTTATGAGGGATTGGTGTAGCATCAACGATGTTTGTGATGCGGAAACCAGCGGCGTTTAGTGCACGAACAGTAGATTCGCGACCTGGACCAGGACCCTTAACCATAACTTCCAAGTTCTTTAGGCCGTATTCTTTAGCCATTTCAGCACAACGCTCAGCAGCAACCTGTGCAGCGAACGGAGTAGACTTACGAGAACCACGGAAACCAGAACCACCTGCAGTAGCCCATGCAAGAGCGTTACCTTGACGGTCAGTAATGGTTACGATTGTGTTATTGAAAGAAGCATGGATGTGCGCAACGCCATCTGCAACTTGCTTGCGTACGCGCTTACGAGCGCGAGTTGGTTGTTTAGCCATTGTACTCTACCTTCCCGATTATTTCTTGATCGGCTTACGCGGACCCTTACGGGTGCGAGCGTTGGTTTTAGTACGCTGTCCACGTAGTGGTAGACTGCGACGATGACGAAGACCACGGTAACAGCCAAGGTCCATAAGACGCTTGATGTTCATAGATACTTCACGACGTAGATCACCTTCTACAGTGTACTTAGCTACACCATCACGCAGTTGATCGATCTGCTCTTCAGTTAGTTCACTGATCTTAACATTTTCAGCAATACCCACTTCAGCTAGGATAGCTTGAGAGCGAGTTTTACCGATGCCGTAGATCGCTGTTAGAGCGATTACTGCATGTTTCTGATCAGGAATGTTAATGCCTGCTATACGGGCCATTATTCACTCCTAAGTGTTTCTATAAAAGAATTAGCCGCAGCAAAGCCCGTTATGGATACGCTGCGGAATACTACTTCTTTTGCACGCAAAAGGTAGGCCGAGGAATATACTCGACCCAACCTTCATTTTCAAGTAAAAATTTCTGCTAATTAGCCTTGGCGCTGTTTGTGCTTTGGCTCACTGCAAATCACGCGAACGACACCGTTACGCTTGATTACTTTACAGTTACGGCAGATTTTTTTAACGGAAGCACGAACTTTCATTGCTAAACTCCGTAAATGAAACTGAGTCTACCGCCGGATTAACGGCCGTAGCCTTTCAGATTCGCTTTCTTCAACACAGAATCATACTGTTGAGACATCAGATGAGTCTGTACCTGTGCCATAAAGTCCATAATTACAACAACTACGATTAGTAGCGATGTACCGCCGAAGTAGAAACGTACGTTCCACGCGACCATCATGAACTCGGGAATCAGACAGATAAAGGTAATGTACAGTGCACCAGCAAGGGTTAAACGTGTCATTACTTTATCAATGTACTTCGCTGTCTGCTCACCTGGGCGGATACCGGGTACGAATGCACCAGACTTCTTCAAGTTATCTGCTGTTTCACGCGGGTTGAAAACCAACGCCGTGTAGAAAAAACAGAAGAAGATAATTGCTGCTGCATAAAGCATTACATACAACGGTTGACCTGGGCTAAGAGCCAAAGACACGTCAGTTAACCAACCGAACGCGCTGCTCTCGCCGTTTTGACCAAACCACTGAGCCAATGTTCCTGGGAACAAGATAATGCTTGATGCAAAAATCGCTGGAATAACACCTGCCATGTTAATTTTAAGAGGCAAATGCGAGCTTTGTGCAGCAAATACTTTACGACCTTGTTGACGCTTCGCGTAGTTAACGACGATTCGGCGTTGACCACGTTCCATGAAAACAACGAAGTAAATGACTGCAAAAGCTAATACCGCGATTAGCAACAGAAGAAGTACATGCAATTCACCTTGACGCGCTTGCTCGATTGTTTGACCGATTGCAGAAGGCAATCCAGCAACAATACCTGCAAAAATCAGTATCGAAATACCGTTACCAATTCCTCGCTCTGTAATTTGTTCACCTAACCACATTAAGAACATGGTACCGGTTACTAAACTTACGGTAGCAATTAGCGTAAACATGGTTTGGTTGATAACAACCAGATTGTCGACCATGTTTGGTAGGCCAGTTGCAATACCTATAGCTTGGAAGGTTGCAAGTACAAGCGTGCCGTAGCGTGTGTATTGGCTGATCTTACGACGGCCTGCTTCACCCTCTTTTTTGAGTTCAGCTAACGCTGGATGAACTACAGTTAGCAATTGGACAACAATAGATGCCGAAATATACGGCATGATGCCCAATGCTAATATAGATGCACGCTCAAGAGCACCACCGGAGAACATGTTAAACATTTCAACGATGGTACCTTTTTGCTGTTCGAACAAATCGGCAAGTACAGCAGCGTCAATACCAGGAATCGGCACAAAGGAGCCGGCTCGGAATACTAAAAGTGCACCAATTACGAATAACAAGCGCGACTTTAGTTCACTTAAGCCGCTCTGAGCACTACGAAAATCTTGTCCTGGTTTCTTAGCCATCTGTACCTCGTTCCTCGAGATTATTCCTCGATTTTACCGCCTGCAGCTTCGATTGCAGCTTTAGCGCCTTTAGTCACACGTAGACCTTTCACAGTCACTGCTTTGTTGATTTCACCAGAAAGAACAACTTTTACAAATTCGATGTTCTTAGTGATGATGTTAGCAGCTTTAAGACTGTTTAGATCAACTACGTCACCAGAAACTTTCGCTAGCTCAGCTAGACGAACTTCAGCAGACACTAGGCTCTTACGAGAAGTGAAACCGAATTTTGGTAGACGTTGTTTCAGAGGCATCTGACCGCCTTCGAAACCTGGACGAACACTGCCGCCAGAACGTGATTTTTGACCTTTGTGACCACGGCCACCAGTTTTACCTAGGCCTGAACCGATACCACGACCTACTCGCTTCGCAGAAGTTTTCGCGCCAGCAGCCGGTGCTAGAGTATTCAAACGCATTCTGATTACTCCTCAACTTTAACCATGTAGTAAACCTTGTTGATCATACCGCGAATACACGGAGTATCTTCAAGTTCTACTGTGTGGTTGATTTTACGAAGACCTAGACCGCGCAAAGTAGCTTTGTGCTTTGGCAGACGACCAATTGAGCTTTTAGTTTGAGTTACTTTAATAGTTGCCATGGTGTTCTTACTCCGAAATAGATTCAACAGTTAGACCACGTTTAGCAGCAACCATTTCTGGTGACTTCATGCTACCTAGTGCATCGATCGTTGCACGAACGATGTTGATAGGGTTCGTAGAACCGTACGCTTTAGATAGTACGTTGTGTACACCAGCAACTTCTAGTACTGCACGCATCGCACCACCTGCGATAACACCAGTACCTTCTGCAGCAGGCTGCATGTAAACTTTAGAGCCCGAATGGCGACCTTTCACTGGGTGGTGAAGAGTGCCTTCGTTTAGAGCGATCGTAGTCATGTTACGACGCGCTTTTTCCATTGCTTTTTGAATCGCTGCAGGTACTTCACGAGCTTTGCCGTAACCGAAACCTACACGACCATTACCGTCACCAACTACTGTTAGTGCAGTGAAGCTCATGATTCGACCGCCTTTAACCGTCTTAGATACGCGGTTAACTGCGATTAGCTTTTCTTGCAAATCATTCGCTTGAACTTGTTGTTCTTTAGCCATCTTCCAACCCTACCTTAGAATTTCAGACCAGCTTCGCGAGCAGATTCTGCTAGCGCCGCTACTCGACCGTGGTATTGGAAACCAGAACGATCAAATGCAACTGCAGTTACGCCCTTCTCAAGAGCGCGCTCAGCAATAGCTTTACCCACTGCTTTAGCTGCATCAACGTTACCAGTGTATTTCACTTGCTCACGGATCGCTTTTTCTACAGTAGAAGCTGCTGCGATAACCTCAGAGCCGTTAGCCGCGATAACCTGTGCGTACACGTGACGAGGAGTACGGTGTACAACTAGGCGAGTCGCACCCAGTTCTGCAATCTTACGACGTGCACGTGTAGCACGACGGATGCGAGATGCTTTCTTATCCATAGTGTTACCTTACTTCTTCTTAGCTTCTTTAGTACGCACATTTTCATCTGCGTAACGAACACCTTTGCCTTTGTATGGCTCAGGCTCACGGTAAGAACGAATGTCAGCCGCAACTTGACCAACTAGTTGCTTGTCAGCACCAGTGATCACGATTTCAGTTTGGCTTGGACATTCAGCTTTAATACCCGCTGGCAACTCGTGCTCAACTGGGTGTGAGAAGCCTAGTGTTAGACCTACAGCGTTGCCTTTGATAGCAGCACGGTAACCTACACCTTTAAGAGTTAGCTTCTTAGTAAAGCCTTCAGTAACACCAACAACCATGTTGTTAACTAGAGCGCGAGCAGTACCTGCTTGAGCCCATGCGTTAGCAACACCTTCTTTAGGACCGAAAGTCAGGTTATTTTCTTCCTGAGCGATTACAACTGCATCGTTAAGAACGCGAGTTAGTTCGCCTTTCGCACCTTTTACAGTGATTTCTTGGCCGTTTAGTTTCACCTCTACGCCAGCTGGAATAGCGACAGGTGCTTTTGCAACACGAGACATAGTCTACTCCTTATTAAGCTACGTAAGCGATGATTTCACCACCAAGACCTGCTTTACGTGCAGCGCGGTCTGACATAAGACCCTTGGAAGTTGAAACGATAGCAATACCAAGACCACCCATTACAGAAGGAAGTTCATCTTTCTTCTTGTAAACACGTAGACCTGGACGAGAAACACGTTTAAGTTGCTCGATTACTGGTTTAGCTTGGAAGTACTTAAGTGTAACTTCTAGCTCAGGTTTTGCTTCGCCTTCAACAGCGAAGTCAACGATGTAACCTTCAGCTTTTAGTAGTGCAGCAATTGCAACTTTAAGCTTTGAAGAAGGCATTTTTACAGCAACTTTGTTTGCTGCCTGACCGTTACGAACGCGGGTCAGCATATCCGAAATCGGATCTTGCATGCTCATATGATTTACTCCAAATGATTAAGTGGCAATTACCAGCTAGCCTTACGAAGACCCGGAATCTCGCCTTTCATGCAAGCTTCACGAACCTTAATACGGCTTAGACCGAACTTACGTAGGTAACCGTGTGGACGACCAGTTTGGTTGCAACGGTTGCGCTGACGTGATGCACTTGAATCACGTGGAAGAGATTGCAGTGTAAGAACCGCGTTCCAACGATCTTCTTCAGATGCGTTTACATCGCTGATGATAGCTTTTAGCGCTGCACGCTTTTCAGCGAACTTAGCTACTAGCTGTGCACGTTTAGCTTCACGTGCTTTCATTGATTGTTTAGCCATAACAGTAACCCTTCACCTTACTTACGGAATGGGAAGTTAAAGGCAGCCAGCAGAGCACGGCCTTCCTCATCAGTACCAGCAGACGTCGTAATAGTGATGTCTAAACCGCGTACACGATCAACTTTATCAAAGTCGATTTCCGGGAAGATGATTTGCTCGCGAACGCCCATGCTGTAGTTACCGCGACCGTCAAAAGACTTAGCGCTAACACCACGGAAGTCACGTACACGTGGAAGAGCGATGTTAATTAAACGCTCAAGAAAATCCCACATACGTTCGCCACGCAAGGTTACTTTACAACCGATAGGGTAGCCTTCACGGATTTTGAAACCTGCAACAGATTTGCGCGCTTTTGTGATAAGTGGCTTTTGACCAGAGATCGTTGCCATATCAGACGCTGCATTTTCTAGCAGTTTCTTATCGTTGATTGCTTCACCAACACCCATGTTTAGGGTGATTTTCTCGATTCTAGGGACTTGCATGACGCTTGTGTAACCGAACTGTTTGGTCAGTTCAGCGACTACAGACGACTTGTAGTAATCATGCAGTTTCGCCATAGTAGAACTCCAAATTACTTCTATTAGTTAGAAACGGTTTCGCCGTTAGACTTGAAGAAACGAACTTTTTTGCCGTCTTCAAAACGGAAACCGATACGGTCAGCTTTACCAGTAGCTGCGTTGAAAATCGCCACGTTAGAAACGTCGATTGCTGCTTCTTGCTCTACGATACCGCCTTGGATACCCATAGCTGGAACAGGTTTCTGATGCTTCTTAACTAGGTTGATACCTTCAACGATAACTTTACCAGTTGCTAGAACCTTAGTTACTTTACCTTTCTTGCCTTTGTCTTTACCAGCAAGAACGATTACTTCGTCATTACGACGGATTTTAGCTGCCATTTCTACGTGCTCCTTACAGAACTTCTGGAGCCAGTGAAACGATCTTCATGAACTTATCGCCACGAAGTTCGCGTGTCACAGGACCAAAGATACGTGTACCGATTGGTTGCTCAGTATTGTCGTTTAGCAATACGCAAGCATTTCGGTCGAAGCGAATGACAGAACCGTCAGGACGACGTACGCCTTTACGGGTGCGCACTACCACCGCCTTCAGAACATCACCTTTTTTAACTTTACCGCGAGGGATTGCTTCCTTCACAGTAACTTTGATGACGTCACCGATATGTGCATAACGGCGGTGAGAGCCACCCAGAACCTTAATACACATTACGCTGCGTGCGCCTGAGTTATCAGCTGCGTCCAGCATACTTTGCATTTGGATCATGTTAGTGCTCCGCTAAATATTAATAACTAGACCCATCACGGGTCGGGCTGCCTCTTTAAAAGGGACGCGAATTGTACCACCCTTTTTTGTGATTGGGTAGTCAAAAAATAAACGGCTCCAAAAATATTTTGGAGCCGCTTTAGTTTCATAGAATTAACGAGATTAAATCTTCGCCTTTTCTAGAACTTTTACCAAAGTCCAAGACTTAGTCTTAGACAGTGGACGACACTCTGCGATTTCAACTGTGTCGCCTAGGCCACACTCGTTGTTCTCGTCATGTGCGTGTACTTTAGTCGTACGTTTTACGTATTTACCGTAGATTGGGTGTTTTACGAAACGTTCGATAGCAACAGTGATAGACTTGTCCATCTTATCGCTAACAACACGACCTTGTTGAGTACGTTTTACTTCGCTCATTATGCGCCTGCCTTCTCAGTCAAAACAGTTTTCACACGTGCGATATCACGGCGTACAGCTTTCAGAGTATGAGTTTGCTGTAGTTGACCAGTCGCAGCTTGCATGCGCAAGTTGAACTGTTCACGTAGCAAATTCATTAGCTCAGCGTTAAGCTCTTCAACGCTTTTCTCGCGTAGATCTTGTGCTTTCATCACATCACCTGCTTAGTTACAAATGTAGTTTTGAAAGGCAGTTTACGTGCCGCAAGACGGAACGCTTCACGTGCCAATTCTTCAGGTACACCACCCATTTCGTACATGACCTTACCAGGTTGGATTTGGGCTACCCAGTACTCAACGTTACCTTTACCCTTACCTTGACGAACTTCAAGTGGTTTTTCTGTGATTGGTTTGTCTGGGAACACACGGATCCAGATTTTACCTTGACGCTTAACGTGACGTGTCATTGCACGACGTGCCGCTTCGATTTGACGAGCAGTTAGACGACCACGGCCAACAGCTTTAAGACCGAATTCGCCGAAGCTTACATCAGTACCTTTAGCTAGACCACGGTTACGACCAGTCTGAACCTTACGGAACTTAGTACGTTTAGGTTGTAGCATCTGTCGACTCCTTACTTACGGCCTTTACGCTGCTTCTTAGGCTTGTCGCCTTTAGGCTCTACAGCGTTAGCTGCTGGCATACCACCTAGGATTTCACCTTTGAAGATCCAAGTTTTAATGCCGATCACACCGTATTGAGTGTGAGCCGAAGAAGTTGCGTAATCAATGTCAGCACGTAGAGTGTGTAGAGGCACACGGCCTTCACGGTACCACTCTGAACGTGCGATTTCAGCGCCGCCTAGACGACCGCTTACTTCCACTTTGATACCTTTAGCGCCTAGGCGCATTGCGTTTTGTACTGCGCGCTTCATAGCACGACGGAACATAACACGACGCTCTAGCTGAGACGCGATGCTGTCACCAACAAGTTGCGCATCTAGTTCAGGCTTACGTACTTCAGCGATGTTAATTTGCGCTGGTACACCTGCAATTTTAGCTACAGCTGCGCGTAGCTTCTCAACGTCTTCACCTTTCTTACCGATAACAACGCCTGGACGAGCAGTGTGAATAGTCACACGGATGCTCTTAGCAGGACGCTCGATAACGATACGTGATAGAGACGCTTTTTTCAGTTCACTTGTAAGGAACTGACGTACCTTGAAGTCGCCGTCTAGGTTGTCAGCGAAATCTTTGGTGTTAGCAAACCATGTAGCATTCCAAGGCTTAACGATGCCTAGACGAATACCATTTGGATGTACTTTTTGACCCATTGCTTACTCTCCTAGTCTCTAGCGATCTGCTACAACAACAGTGATGTGGCTTGAACGCTTCAAGATACGATCCGCACGACCTTTAGCACGAGGCATAATACGCTTCATGGTTGGGCCTTCATCTACAAAGATTTTTGCGACATTCAGATCGTCAATATCTGCACCTTCGTTGTGCTCCGCGTTAGCGATAGCAGACTCTAGAACTTTCTTAACTAGTGCAGCAGCTTTTTTGTTGCTGAACGTTAGGATTTCTAGAGCTTGGTCAACAGATTTACCACGGATTAGATCCGCAACTAAGCGAGCTTTCTGAGGCGAAATGCGAGCAAAGTTATGTTTAGCAATTGCTTCCATTATTTACTCCTTAGCGCTTCTTAGCTTTCTTATCCGCAGCGTGACCGCGGTAAGTACGTGTTGGTGCGAATTCACCCAGTTTGTGACCGATCATTTCATCAGTTACAAATACTGGTACGTGCTGACGACCATTATGGACAGCGATGGTCAAACCGATCATCGTAGGGATGATCATTGAACGACGGGACCAAGTCTTAATAGGCTTTTTGTCTCCGCTTTCCACCGCTTTCTCTACCTTCTTCAGCAAGTGTAGGTCAATAAAAGGACCTTTCTTGAGAGAACGTGGCATGGCGATTCCTCTTTATATAGATTACTTGTTACGACGACGTACGATGTACTTGTCAGTGCGTTTGTTCTTACGAGTCTTGAAGCCTTTAGTAGGCATACCCCAAGGAGATACTGGGTGACGACCACCAGAAGTACGGCCTTCACCACCACCGTGTGGGTGGTCAATCGGGTTCATTACAACACCACGAACCGTTGGACGGATACCGCGATGACGTGATGCACCTGCTTTACCAAGTTCACGTAGCATGTGCTCAGAGTTACCAACTTCACCGATTGTTGCACGGCCTTCAGAAAGAACTTTGCGCATCTCGCCAGAACGTAGACGGATAGTTACGTACGCACCGTCGCGAGCAACGATTTGAGCGTAAGCACCAGCCGAACGAGCTAGCTGACCACCTTTACCAGGCTTAAGTTCAACGTTATGTACTGTTGAACCTACTGGGATATTACGCATTGGTAGAGTGTTACCAGCTTTGATTGGTGCATCAACACCAGACTGAATAACATCACCAGCTACAACACCTTTAGGTGCTAGGATGTAGCGACGCTCACCGTCTTTGTAAAGAACTAGAGCAATGTTTGCGCTACGGTTTGGATCGTATTCAAGACGCTCAACTGTCGCTGGAATACCATCTTTAGTACGTTTGAAGTCAACTACACGGTAGTGGTGCTTGTGACCACCGCCGATGTGACGTACTGTGATACGACCCTTGTTGTTACGACCACCGTTCTTAGAGTTTTTCTCTAGAAGAGGTGCGTATGGCTTGCCCTTGTGTAGGTCAGCGTTAACAACTTTAACAACGTGACGACGACCAGGGGAAGTCGGCTTACATTTAACAATAGCCATTTTTAACTACTCCTGTTATTCCGCGCCGCCAACGAAGTCAAGATCTTGACCTTCTTTCAAAGTAACGTACGCTTTCTTAACGTCGCTGCGGCGACCTTGGCGTAGACCTTGACGTTTGGTCTTACCCTTAGTGATAAGAGTATTTACAGACTTAACTTCAACTTCAAATAGCTTTTCTACAGCTGCTTTGATCTCTTTTTTAGTCGCATCTTTAGCTACTTTGAAAACGATAGTGTTCGCTTTCTCAGCTGCCATAGTTGCTTTTTCAGAGATGTGCGGTGCACGTAGAACTTTTAGGATACGCTCTTCAGTGATCATGCTAGCATTTCCTCTACTTGCTTAACTGCTTCTGCAGTCATTACAACTTTGTCAAACGCGATTAGAGATACTGGATCGATACCAGCAACATCACGTGCGTCAACTTTGTATAGGTTACGAGCAGCTAGGAATAGATTCTCATCTACTTCGCTAGTCACGATTAGAGCGTCAGTTAGCTCAAGCTCTTTAAGCTTAGCAACTAGCTCTTTAGTCTTTGGTGCTTCAACTGAGAAGTTATCAACAACGATTAGACGCTCTTGACGAACAAGCTCAGAAAGAATGCTCTTCATAGCACCACGGTACATTTTTTTGTTTACTTTTTGGCTGTGATCTTGTGGTTTCGCAGCAAAAGTAACACCACCTGTACGCCAGATTGGGCTACGGATTGTACCAGCACGCGCACGGCCAGTACCTTTTTGACGCCATGGCTTAGCGCCACCGCCAGAAACTTCTGAACGTGTTTTTTGAGCACGAGTACCTTGACGAGCACCTGCTGCGTACGCAACAACTACTTGGTGTACAAGAGCTTCGTTAAACTCACGTCCGAAAGTAGTTTCGGAAACAGTTAGTGCATCGGCACCTTTAACCATTAGTTCCATTACTTACTCCTGAGACGTTATGCTTTAACAGCTGGTTTAACGATCACGTTGCCGCCAGTTGCGCCTGGGACTGCACCTTTAATAAGAAGCAGGTTGCGCTCAGCGTCAACACGTACGATCTCTAGGTTTTGAGTCGTTACACGCTCAGCACCCATGTGACCTGCCATTTTCTTGCCTTTAAATACGCGACCTGGAGTCTGACATTGACCGATAGAACCAGGAGCACGGTGAGACAATGAGTTACCGTGAGTCATATCTTGAGTACGGAAGTTCCAACGCTTAACAGCGCCTTGGAAACCTTTACCCTTAGATGTACCAGTAACGTCTACTTTCTTAGTTTCGTTGAATAGTTCAACAGTTAGTTCTGAACCAACTTCGAACTCTTCGCCGTTTTCTAAACGGAATTCCCAAAGACCGCGACCAGCTTCAACGCCAGCTTTAGCAAAGTGACCTGCTTCAGCTTTGTTTACGCGGTTAGCTTTCTTAGAACCAGCTGTAACCTGAATTGCTGCGTAGCCGTCAGTTTCAAGAGTTTTCACTTGAGAAACACGGTTAGCTTCAACCTCAACAACAGTTACTGGGATAGAAACGCCTTCTTCAGTAAATACGCGGGTCATGCCCACTTTACGACCGATTAGACCAATCATACTTCTAATCTCCCTTAACCTAGGCTAATTTGAACGTCAACGCCCGCAGCAAGGTCTAGACGCATTAGAGCATCAACAGTCTTGTCTGTTGGCTCAACGATGTCGATTAGACGCTTGTGAGTACGGATTTCGTACTGGTCACGTGCTTTCTTGTTAACGTGTGGAGAGATAAGAACTGTGAAACGCTCTTTACGAGTTGGCAGTGGGATTGGACCACGAACCTGTGCGCCAGTGCGCTTAGCTGTTTCAACGATTTCCGCTGTAGAAGCATCGATTAGTTTGTAATCGAAAGCTTTTAGGCGGATACGGATACGTTGGTTCTGCATGAGACAGAGCTCCAAATTTAATAAATTACACAAACAATATCGCCACTCAAACTCGTCAAGACGAGAGAATGCCGATTGATTTATGTGAAACCGTAGCATCCAAGATTAGGACGCATTGTCAGTTAATTTTCGATTAACTATCCCTATATGCCAAAGTCACCTTTGAGGATAGTTTTTCCGAAGAAAAGATAGCTAATTGTATTAACCGCGAACATAAGCTGAGTATACATTACCTAGCAAATCCTTAGATTTGCTCGCTCCTCACTGCTCATTGGTTCACAACTGGCTTAACCAGTGCGCTGCATTATACAGATCACACTTTAGGTTGCAAGCGCTGAGTGAAAAATAATCGGGAATATTCCAAACCCTATACATCCCTCTTCGCTTGGTAGCCATTAAACAAAAAGGACGCCGAAGCGTCCTTTTCTAAACTGTAATCGTAATAGCGGCTGCTATTATTTCTTACCGCTTGATAGTGCACCGAAACGCTTGTTGAAGCGATCAACACGGCCGCCTGTATCAACGATACGTTGCTTACCAGTGTAGAATGGGTGACACTTGTCACATACGTCTAGGTGGATAGACTCTTTACCTAGAGTAGAGTTGAACTCAAAAGAGTTGCCGCAAGAACAAGTCGCTTTTACTGCTTTGTATTCTGGGTGGATACCAGCTTTCATGGGATAACCTCAATAGTAGGCCGTGTCGCTATACGAATCTAAGCCGCACACCACACGCAATTAATAATAAAATGGGATACCGCATCAACTAATTGCCGAAGCCATATCTCAAGGCGCGATATAGTAAAGAATCACATTGCTCGGATCAACACATTTGGCAACTTTTTCGCCACTTTTTTAACCAGACTAATCATAGAGGCACGATTCACGCTGAATCACATAGCTTTACTCGAATTTCCATACCGATTTTAATAGACTCTCATTTCCTTTCCCTCTTTTTAATAGCTAAGAATTTATGCGTCCAACCATTGCTAGAGTGGCATTACCCGTTCCGCTCGACAAACAATTTGATTACGCCATTCCGGGGCACCTGTTTCCGATCATTGGTGGACGCGTTTCCGTACCTTTTGGACGCCAAACCTTAGTCGGCATCGTCACCGCCATGGTGAACCACTCCGACTTTCCTAAAGATCAACTTAAGCCAATCAAAGCGGTATTAGACTCCCAACCGATATGGCCAGAGACGCTTTATTCTCTGCTAAATTGGTGCAGCCAGTTCTATCAGTACCCTCTAGGTGACACTCTACACAATGCAATGCCTGCCGCGCTGAGGAAAGGCAAACCGGCCGACTTTGCAACGCTACAAGAATGGCAACTGACAGAAGCAGGAAGAAATAAGCTCATGCAAGGGCTTGGACGTGCGATAAAACAACAGCGTGCACTCCAAATGATGATCAACGGACCGATCCCGCATCAAGAGCTCTTGGATCAAGAAGTAAACTCAACCATCTTAAAAAACCTCGAAGAAAAAGGTTGGGTCGAGCGCATCGAGAAAAAGCCGGTTATTACGAAATGGAGTCAAAATGTAGAGTGTGCGGTAGAGAAACCAAAGCTTAACCACGAACAAGCACTCGCGATTGCCAGCGTAAATAGCCAAACGGGCTTTGCTTGCTATTTATTAGAAGGGGTCACGGGATCCGGTAAAACCGAAGTTTACTTAAACCTTATCAAGCCCGTTCTAGAGCAAGGGAAACAAGCATTAGTTTTAGTACCAGAGATCGGTCTAACGCCCCAAACCATCAACCGCTTTAAGCATCGATTTAATGTCCCGGTAGATGTGATTCATTCCGGTTTGAATGAAACAGAGCGTTTGAACGCCTGGTTATCGGCTCGCGATAAAGCCGCGGGGATCATCATTGGTACGCGCTCAGCCCTACTGACACCTTTTGCTGATTTGGGGATTATTATCGTTGATGAAGAGCATGACTCCTCTTATAAGCAACAAGACAGCTTGCGTTACCACGCTCGTGATGTTGCTGTCATGCGCGCCCATAAAGAGCAAGTGCCGATTGTCCTTGGCTCAGCGACGCCAGCGTTAGAAACCCTACATAATGCACTGTCTGGTAAATATCACCATTTAACACTCACCCAACGAGCTGGCTCTGCCGTACCAACCACCAATAAAGTGTTAGATGTAAAAGGTCAGTATTTAGAAAGTGGCTTATCCGCCCAACTGATTGCCGAAATGCGCAAACACTTAAAAATGGGCAATCAGGTTATGTTGTTTCTTAACCGCCGAGGTTTCTCGCCCGCTTTGATGTGCCATGAATGTGGTTGGATTGCAGAATGTAAACGCTGTGATGCGTACTATACGTTCCACCATTACAGCAACGAAATACGCTGCCATCACTGTGGTTCACAACAACCTGTCATTCATCAGTGTCAGGGGTGTGGTTCAACTCAACTGGTTACCGTCGGCGTAGGAACGGAACAGCTCGAACAACAATTGGCTCAGTTGTTTCCAGAATACAAAGCCATTCGCATCGACAGAGACAGCACACGTCGCAAAGGTAGCTTGGAAGATGCCCTTGAGTCGATTCGTAAAGGTGAATACCAAATACTGATAGGCACTCAAATGCTGGCTAAGGGGCACCACTTTCCAAATGTAACGCTCGTAGCTCTTTTGGATGTTGATGGCTCTTTGTATAGTAGTGATTTTCGCGCTTCGGAGCGATTAGCTCAGCTGTTTATTCAGGTCGCAGGTCGTGCTGGCCGAGCAAGTAAACCTGGCGAAGTGATCCTGCAAACTCACCATCCTGAGCACAGCTTGCTGCAAGCCCTACTTCAAAAAGACTATCGTCACTTTGCTATGACAGCTCTGGAAGAACGCAAACTGGCTCAGCTTCCGCCTTATAGTTTCTTGACTCTGTTTAAAGCAGAAGCAAACCAAAGTGAGGTAGTTGAAGACTTCCTGCGTCAGGTTCGCTTTACGTTAGAATCACACCCTCTGTTCGATGATTCCTGCATGGTGTTAGGCCCCACTCCTTCACCTTTGGCCAAGCGGGCTGGTAAATACCGCTGGCAGCTGTTACTTCAAACCCAGCATCGTTCATTGATGCAAAAGTTATTAACCAGTGCCAAACCTGCTATTGAGTTGTTGCCAAATGCCAAGAAAGTTCGCTGGAATTTAGACATAGAGCCACAAGATCTCAGCTAGCAAACGTTTAACTATGTAATGAATTACCATTTAATGTGACGAGCATCACGACGGGATTGCAATTTTTGTTAAACAGACCGTAACTTTCACTTTAGAAATGAATAGACTATCCAAATTAGAAAAGTCTAAAGTGACTTGTTCGCACAGGCTTAGATTAAAACAATGACTATTCCCACAAATTGATGTCGCAGTGAAGAATCCATTTTTCCACTTGTTAACACGAACTGAGCGAAGAGCAAACGCTGCTCTAACTCAGCGTGATTACTATGATTTCAAACCGGAATAACGTCATCTTGGCAAAAAATAAACGAGAGGTTAAAAACTATGGCGACAATGAAGGATGTTGCCCAGCTTGCGGGAGTGTCTACGGCTACGGTATCTCGAGCATTAATGAACCCAGAGAAGGTCTCTTCTTCAACGAGAAAAAGAGTAGAAGATGCCGTACTTGAAGCGGGTTATTCTCCAAACTCATTAGCGCGTAACTTACGTAGAAACGAATCAAAAACCATTGTCACTATCGTTCCCGACATCTGTGATCCTTATTTTTCTGAAATTATTCGCGGCATTGAAGATGCTGCCATGGAACATGGCTATCTAGTCCTGCTGGGCGATAGCGGACAACAGAAGAAACGCGAAAGTTCTTTCGTTAACCTCGTATTTACTAAGCAGGCGGATGGAATGCTACTGCTTGGCACAGATCTACCGTTCGATGTCAGTAAGCCAGAACAAAAGAACTTACCTCCGATGGTAATGGCGTGTGAATTTGCGCCAGAGTTAGAACTTCCGACAGTACATATTGACAACCTGACCTCAGCATTTGAAGCGGTGAATTACCTAACCCAACTAGGTCATAAACGCATCGCGCAAATCTCGGGGCCAGATACGGCAATATTGTGTCAGTTCCGCCAGCAAGGCTACCAACAAGCCCTGCGCCGTGCCGGCATCAATAAAGATCCACAATATAGTGTCATTACTGAGTTCTCTTTTGATGGCGGAGCAAAAGCCGTTCGCAAACTGCTCGAATTGCCTGAGCCACCAACGGCTATTTTCTGTCACTGTGACACAATGGCCATCGGCGCAATTCAAGAAGCGAAAAAGCTTGGCTTACGAGTACCGCAAGATCTCTCTGTTGTGGGCTTTGATGACATTAACTTCGCTCAGTACTGCGATCCACCGTTGACCACCATCTCTCAGCCTCGCTATGAGATTGGTCGACAAGCAATGCTAATGATGCTCGAGATGTTAAAAGGCCACGACGTGCATTCAGGCTCGCGTTTGCTTGAAACTAACCTCGTCATTCGCGGAAGTGCAGCGCCACCACAGCGCCCTTAACCTAAAGATTAGGTATTCATACCCAAAGCGGTGCTAAGGCGCCGCTTTTTATTTACCCCATCTGCTTTTTGTTTATCCCGCACAAATATAAGCTCGAACGGAAACACACTCCGACGTTGTCGCGCTTTAGCTATCAAGATTCTATCAATAGGGTGTTTTCTCAACTCGTTCTGGATTAACATATTTGCAAGAATCCTTGATGACCAGAAATAACCGTGGCAAATAGAGATTATGTAAGACGGGGGCGAGGCGCCCCAAAAAAGTCGACAAAAAAACAGCCGCCGAGAAGAAAAAAACCTTGGCGTAGTGGCCTGCTCGCTATCTTGCTTGTGGGCGGTTTTGGCTATGGTCTTTACCTTTTGAGTAGCGACCCAGAACCAAAACAACCTGTCGTAAAACAGCCAACAACCACTGTGAGCAAACCAAAGCCGAAAAAAGATTTGCCGCCACCACCAGAAGAAAAGTGGGAATATGTTGAGTCACTACCGAAACGTGAAGTTGAAGTTGTGGCCAAAGAAATTGAAGTTTCTAAAATTCCTTACATCATGCAATGTGGCGCTTACAAAACCCAGGCGCAAGCAGAAGAGCGCAAGCTTGCAATCGCGTTCCAAGGAATGTCGAGCAAGATTCGTAAGAAAGAAGGTAGTTCATGGTATCGCGTGGTGCTAGGTCCGTATAAGTTCAAACGTGATGCAGAACGTGACCGTCATAAACTGCAACGCGCGAAAATCGAGCCATGTGCGATTTGGAAAGAAAATCTTTAAACTCAGGCCCTAGGAGCTAAGATCCTAGGGCCTTTCTTTTTGCCCCCTTGAATCCCTATTTCCCCTCCCCCATATACTGAATTAAATCCAAAGAGAAATAATCAAGAGGTCGACTGTGACTACCATTGTATCTGTACGTCGAAATAATAAAGTCGTCATCGCGGGTGATGGCCAAGTATCTCTAGGCAATACCGTAATGAAAGGTAATGCGCGCAAAGTTCGCCGCTTATATAACAACCAAGTACTAGCGGGCTTTGCTGGCGGCACTGCGGATGCCTTCACCCTTTTTGAGCGCTTCGAAAGCAAGCTGCAAATGCACCAAGGCCACCTTACTAAGGCTGCGGTTGAGCTAGCCAAAGACTGGCGTAGCGATCGTGCTCTGCGCAAGCTCGAAGCCTTACTTGCCGTTGCCGACGAAACCGCATCGTTAATCATTACCGGTAATGGTGATGTCGTACAGCCAGAACACGACCTGATTGCGATTGGCTCTGGTGGTGCTTACGCACAAGCTGCCGCAACCGCCCTACTAGAAAACACAGATCTAGATGCTCGTGAGATCGCGGAAAAAGCTCTCAATATCGCGGGTGATATTTGTGTCTTCACCAACCACAACCACACAGTAGAAGAGTTAGACTCAACGGTAGAGCCTGAAAAACCAACCGCGTAATCGTAACGAAGTAAGGAAAGAATATGTCTGAAATGACGCCTCGCGAAATCGTTCATGAATTGAACCGCCACATTATCGGTCAAGAAAAAGCCAAGCGTTCGGTTGCGATTGCACTTCGTAACCGCTGGCGCCGTATGCAGCTTGAAGAAAGTTTGCGTGCCGAAGTGACGCCAAAAAACATTTTGATGATTGGTCCTACTGGTGTTGGTAAGACTGAAATCGCACGCCGCCTAGCAAAACTGGCAAATGCCCCTTTCATCAAAGTTGAAGCGACAAAATTCACCGAAGTGGGTTACGTTGGTAAAGAAGTTGAAACCATCATCCGTGACCTGACTGATGTCGCTGTGAAAATGACGCATCAACAAGCGATGGAAAAAGTAAAATTCCGCGCTGAAGAGCAAGCGGAAGAACGCATTCTTGATGCGCTACTGCCACCAGCACGTGATAGCTGGGGTCAAGCAGAGCAAACGGAAGAGTCTTCTCACACTCGCCAGATTTTCCGTAAAAAATTGCGTGAAGGCCAGCTAGACGATAAAGAAATTGAAATCGACGTAGCCGCACCACAGATGGGCGTAGAGATCATGGCGCCTCCTGGTATGGAAGAGATGACTAACCAGCTGCAAGGCATGTTCCAAAACCTGGCAGGCGACACTAAGAAAAAACGTAAGCTGAAAATCAAAGACGCAATGAAAGCGTTAGCGGAAGAAGAAGCGGCAAAACTGGTAAACCAAGAAGAGCTAAAAGAAGCAGCGATTTTCAACGTTGAAAACAACGGCATCGTATTTATCGATGAGATCGACAAAATCTGTAAACGCGGCGAGAGCTCAGGCCCAGACGTTTCACGCGAAGGTGTTCAGCGCGACCTACTTCCATTGATTGAAGGCAGCACGGTATCAACCAAGCACGGCATGGTAAAAACAGACCACATTCTGTTTGTTGCATCTGGTGCATTCCAAGTGGCAAAACCATCTGACTTGATCCCAGAATTGCAAGGTCGTCTACCAATTCGTGTTGAGCTAGAAGCACTAAGCAGCAACGACTTCAAACGCATTCTGACAGAACCAAAAGCCTCTCTAACAGAGCAGTACGTGGCGTTGATGAAAACGGAAGATGTGGACATCGAATTCACAGAAGACGGCATCACGCAAATCGCGGAAGCGGCATGGACGGTCAACGAAAGCACAGAAAACATCGGTGCTCGTCGCTTACACACCGTAATGGAACGCTTGATGGATGAAATCTCTTACGACGCAGCGGAGCAATCTGGCGCGAAGTTTGTTATCGATGCCGCTTATGTGAAAGAGCGCCTAGGCGACACGATTGAAGATGAAGATCTAAGCCGCTTTATTCTTTAATCGCAATCTATTTTACCAAAGCCCAGAACCTTGTTTCTGGGCTTTTTTGTTTAGAATGACGATTACTGTGACAACACCTAAATCAAAAGGTCTGGTCATTCTAGCGAGCTCAAGCGAGACTAAGAATCTGCTAACAGCAGACGCCTACTCTTCATCTCTCACCTTAACCACCGCACAATCGGATGATAGATTCTGAATCACGCTCGTTCCTCGTTGTTCAGAATGACGGTCATTGTGACAACACCTAAATCAAAAGGTCTCGTCATTCTAGCCGGCTCAAGCGAGACTAAGAATCTGCTAACAGCAGACGCTTACTCTTCATCTCTCACCTTAACCACCGCACAACCAGACGATAGATTCTGAATCACACTCGTTCCTCGTTATTCAGAATGGCGGTGACTTTGACAACATCTAAATCAAAAGATCTCGTCATTCTAGCGAGCTCCAGCGAGACTAAGAATCTAATAGCAGCGTTCTCCGTACCCTCCACTTTCCAAAAAGAGGGCTATTTTATCGCCTCAAATATCGAAACTGCTTTCCTTCTCCTTCACCCTTTGACTTTTAGTTGAGTTGTTTTAGGTCAATAGCGTATCTGCCTCTTTGTGCTTATACTGGGCACATTGGTTACTAGCACGAAATTTCCATGAAACAATCTTTACAGATCTGGCTTGAAGCCGCTCGCCCAAAAACACTACCTCTGGCGTTAGTCTCTATCTTAACGGGTAGCGTACTCGCCTACTCGGCGGGTCATTTTTCACCGACAATTGCCATCATGGCTTTCGTAACCGCGACGTTGCTGCAAATTCTATCCAACCTTGCGAACGACTATGGCGATGCCGTTCAAGGTACAGATAACGACAAACGCCTTGGCCCATTACGAGCGATGCAGTCTGGCGCGGTAAGTGCGAAACAGATGAAACAGGCGATTATCTTTAACATCGTTCTGACCGCTATTTCTGGCTTAGTGTTAGTTTTCTATTCACTAAGCTCACTGGAAAGCATTGTGACGTTTATCGGGCTGGGAATTTTAGCCATCCTCGCGGCGATTGCTTACACCATGGGTAGCAAACCATACGGTTACGTGGGGCTTGGCGATATTTCAGTTTTCTTGTTTTTTGGTTTACTCGGCGTATCCGGTACCTATTTCTTGCATACTGGTCACGTAGATACCACGCTATTCTTACCTGCTCTAGGCTGCGGTTTACTCGCCGTTGCAGTACTCAACATCAACAATATGCGTGATATCGAAAACGACCGAGAGTGTGGTAAACGCACGGTCGCAGTGCGTTTGGGTCAACGCAAAGCCAAGCAGTACCACTTTGTTTTACTTGGCGGTGCTATTCTTGCCTTTGCGGCTTACTTGTTAATTCAAGACAAACCCGTTTGGATTAGCTTGCCATTTTTACTTAGTATTTATTTCGTGGCCGATCATGGTAAAGCGGTTTGGCATACACAAAAGCCCGCTCAGATAGCACCAATGATGCCTGTCATCGTGAAATGCTCTTTAGTCACCAACGTTTTGTTTGCAACAATTGTGGTAGCTCAAACTCTAGTAAGTTAAAAAAGGATTGTCATTGCATTGACTTAATGCCTAGATATACTCAAAGACAACCAATTTCTGTTTAGAAAGGTACGCTATGGAATACAATACCTCAGCACTCTGTGATATCTACCTCGATCAGGTAGATGTGGTTGAACCAATGTTCAGTAATTTTGGCGGTCGCGCTTCATTTGCCGGGCAAATCACCACCATCAAGTGTTTTGAAGATAATTCGTTGATCCGCGAGACATTAGAGCAAGATGGACTTGGTCGCGTTTTGTTAATTGACGGTGGCGGTTCCCTACGTAAAGCCCTTATCGATGCAGAAATCGCAACTATTGCGGAAGAAAACGAGTGGGAAGGCATTGTCGTTTACGGCTGTGTTCGTGAAGTAGATGAACTTGAAGATATGAACTTAGGCATTCAAGCCCTCGCTTCTATTCCTGTTGGAGCGA
Organism: Vibrio sp. 11-4(1); assembly: GCF_013048625.1. NCBI lineage: Bacteria > Pseudomonadati > Pseudomonadota > Gammaproteobacteria > Vibrionales > Vibrionaceae > Vibrio > Vibrio sp. 11-4(1). The sequence goes on from NZ_VHSY01000003.1 coordinate 322,930, forward strand.
CCAGCCAGGGTATCGGCGAATTAGATGTACCAGTCAACTTTGGCGGCGTCAGCTTTTTACCTGAAGATTATATTTATGCTGATAGCACTGGGATCATCCTGTCGCCTGAGCCATTGAATATTGATTTAGAGTTGGATGAAGAAGAAGAATAACGAGTCTTAGGTACCTAAGTTTAGGACCTTCTCTTGGCTATCAGCATCGAGCTTGTCCCAACGATTTTCAACTTGCCCAAAACACAAACACCCGCTTAACGCGGGTGTTTTTAATTTGGAATGAAGAAGCCGGATTATTCCACTTCGTCCATTTTGCCAAGTAGTGCACGAATGCGCTCTTGCCATTGCGCATGCTCTTGCTGTGCTTGTTGTGCTTTTTGCTCTAGCTCTTCTCGTTGAGAGCGAAGCTCGTTCGCTTCTTCCGCAAGTTTTGCTTTATCTTCTTTCAGCTCTTCGACTTCCATCTGAAGAAGAGTGATTGTGTCAACTGCAGTTTGAATTTTAGATTCTAGTTGTTCTAGTACTTCAAAAGACATCTTGGCCTACCTATGTTATTCCGTTGGGACGATGTGCGAGATTGACGCACACCTAACCTATATAAGGTTCATTCTACTCAGCGTCGCGATGAGAAACACTCACTATATTCGATATTTTGCATCATTCGGTCAAAAAATCGGCGCAATCTCACTAAACGCTGACTTTTCTTATCGCCGAAGCATTTTTGAGCAAGGATTTTGCCTCTCGCCACGCTGAAAATCGCCCTAAGTATTGATCAAATTCAAGTTAGATAAAGTAAAAGCTCCGCAAAAAGGCAAACGTTTACCCTACGTTGTGATAGAATCGCCGCGCAAATTCTTCTTCCCTCTTGCTTACTTGGAGACATCATGAAACGCGATTTAGCAATGGCATTTTCCCGTGTGACTGAAGGTGCAGCTTTGGCTGGTTACAAATGGCTTGGCCGTGGCGATAAAAACGCAGCCGATGGCGCAGCTGTTGAAGTTATGCGCACGCTACTGAACAAAACAGATATCAGTGGCGAAATTGTCATTGGTGAGGGTGAAATCGATGATGCGCCAATGCTATACATTGGTGAGCAAGTGGGTATTGGTGGTGATGAAGTGGATATCGCTGTCGACCCGATTGAAGGGACGCGTATGACGGCAATGGGACAATCGAACGCACTAGCCGTACTTGCCGCAGGTGAGAAAGGCAGCTTTCTTAAAGCGCCAGATATGTACATGGAAAAACTGGTTGTTGGCCCAGGTGCAAAAGGCGTGATTGACTTAGAAAAGCCGTTAAAAGAGAACCTAGAGAACGTAGCAAAAGCCCTGAACAAACCACTTGATACCCTAGTCGTTATTACCCTTGCGAAACCTCGCCACGATGACGTTATTGCAGAAATGCAAGCAATGGGCGTACGTGTCTTTGCGGTGCCTGATGGTGACGTGGCTGCCTCTATTCTGACTTGTATGCCAGACAGTGAAGTGGACATGATGTACTGTATTGGCGGCGCGCCAGAAGGGGTCGTCTCAGCTGCGGTGATTCGAGCGCTAGACGGTGACATGCACGGTCGTCTACTTCCGCGTCACGAAGTAAAAGGCGATACTGAAGAAAACCGCATTTACGGCGCAGACGAACTAAAACGCTGCGATGAAATGGGCGTAAAAGCGAATGTTGTCCTCAAAATGGAAGACATGGCACGCAGCGACAACGTGGTATTCTCAGCAACAGGCATTACTAAAGGTGACTTGCTAGAAGGCATCTCTCGCCAAGGCAATATCGCAACGACAGAAACGCTGCTCGTGCGTGGTCGATGCCGTACTATTCGTCGCATTAAGTCGACTCACTACCTAGATCGTAAAGATCCAGAAGTGCGTGATATTATTCTTTAAGCATTTCTCGAGGCTCTAGCCAATCTGAGTTGGAGCCTTTCTTTCTCACACTCGTTCCTCGTTGTTCAGAATGACGGTGAGTTTAATAAACTCTAAATCAAAAGAACTCCTCATTCTAGCGAGCTCCAGCGAGACTAAAAAATCCAGTAACAGCAAACTCCTATTCTCTCCCTCTCACCATAACCATTGCACAACCGAACGATAGATTCTGAATCACCTCGTTTCTCGCTGTTCAGAGTGGCGATATATATTGGTTCGCATGAACATAGACCCAACAGATCCCCACTCAAACTAAGTCAACACTTTTCTTTACTAACCCTATCGCGCATAATATGTACTGACGTATAAATGGTGGGTATATGAAGACCGTAGATAGGATATTGCAAATCGTTAAGCGTGATGGTTCCGTCACTGCAAAACAACTCTCTTCTGAGCTGGGTATGACAACTATGGGGGCGCGTCAGCACCTGCAAAGTTTAGAAGATGATGGCATCCTGTCTATTCATGACGTCAAAGTCAAAGTAGGTCGCCCTGCTCGTCATTGGTCTCTCACTCAAAAAGGTCATGAGCAATTTGCTGACCGTCACGGTGAGTTGACCATTCAGTTTATAGAAGCTGTCGAACATATCTTTGGCAAAGATGGACTGGAAAAAGTCACATCAGAAAGGGAAAAACTCACATTACAAAGTTATCGTCAGCATCTTGAGCAATGCGACTCTCTGCAAAGCAAACTAGAAATACTCGTCACATTAAGAGAGCAAGAAGGCTATATGGCCGAGCTCGAGAAAGATGAGAACGGATTTATCTTGATCGAAAATCACTGTCCGATTTGTAAAGCCGCAACTCGCTGCCCAAGCTTGTGCCAATCAGAATTGAGTGTCTTTCAGTCTTTACTTGGACATGACACCAAAGTAGAACGTACCGAACACATCATTAGCGGCCAAAGACGCTGCGTTTACCGCATCCAACCACCGCAGTAACCACCACAACCAAACATCGACATGCCGCACTTATTCAACCTCAAGCTTGAAAGCTTCTCTTATAAGTGAGACGGCTGAAGAATTCATCCTCTCTCCTCTTTCTAGTGGTATAGGCTTTTAGTAACTAAAGGCAATTTCCATAAGGATTTGGAGAGCATAAATGTCTACTCTACGTCATATCCCATCCCAAACGCTTCCTCCATTCGATGAAATGGTTCGAATGGCAGAGCGAGACCCAGAAGCTTTTGAGCAATTTCGTCATGAGATGGCGAAAGAGATGATCGAAAGTGCATCAGAAAATATGAAAGAAAGATTGTGGGCTCAACAAAGCCACATCGATAGAGTCATCAGCACGTGTAAAAACCCTCATCACACCAATGTGGTATTGATGAACGAGTTGCAAAAACAGGTCGTGAAGTTCAAAGCAGCGCTAGAAGGGGAAGCGGCACCGACACAAAAAGCGGATGTGGTTAGCTTAAATGCGTTTAAAGATAGGGATGATTTTTACTGATACTCAGTAGATAGATCGAGAAAGTTAAGGTTCGTTTCTCTTACCAAGGCTAACTTCCACTCACGCTTCCACTGCTTGAGCTGCTTTTCTCGGTTTATAGCCGTAGCCATATCGTCGAATAACTCAAAGTAAACGAGCTTATGAACGTTGTATTTCTTAGTAAATCCTTCCACTACTCCGTTTTTATGTTGCCATATTCTTTGGGGCAGCTGACTGGTAACACCTATGTAAAGAACGGCGTTGTTATTTGACGTTAGGATATAAACGCAAGGTGTCTTATCGATGATTCATTCTCCTTCATTATTCGCTGTTACTTTTCCATTGTAATTCGCGAGCTCCAGCGAGACTAAGAATCGAGTAGCAACAAACTCCTGTTCTTTCCCACTCACCTTCACCGCTGTACAACCGGGCGCTAGATTCGAATCCCACTCGTGCCTCGTTGTTCAGAATGACGGTGACTTTAATAAGCTCTAGGTCAAAAGCGTTCGTCATTCTAGCGAGCTCAAACGAGACTAAAAATCTGGTAACAGCAAGCTCCTATTCTTTCGCACTCACCTTAGCCACTGCTCAACCGGATGATAGATTCTGAATCACCTCGTTCCTCGTTGTTCAGAATGACAGTGGCTTTAACAGTCTCTAAATCAAAAGAGTTCGTCATTCTAGCGAGCCTTAGCGAGACTAAGAATCTACTTTCAGCGAGCACGTTACTTAGAGCGATTACTCAGGCTCAGGGCCATATTGGTTTGGTCCTGATGTCCCCTTTAAGAAGCCACATTCAATTAGAATCCATAAACCACAAATCAGAGAAATGGATGCAACGAACATTTGCGGTGTCGACGGCTCTTGTGCGACAGGGCTGGTCATTGGCGTGGCGATTCGTCCGATAATCAGCGGAATATTCAGTGCTAGCCAATAGATTGATTTGTCGCGGTCATGCCAACGCTTGGTGGTGATCGCCAAATCAGGGATTAACAAAATCACCAAGAAAATAGGGAGAAGTAAATAGGAGAAAGTAGGAAATAGCTTACTGATTCCAGCACCAAAACCTAGAATAGAGACATAGTAAATGACGTTCCAAATCCAGTAGGTTTTACGGTTTATACGTCCTTGAAAAGAAAACAGTAACTCTTTAATCGACATCAAATTTTACCCCAAAGTAGAAAGGTTATAGATTAGCCGAGTCGATATGGTTTGGAAAGCACACCGGCAGTGTAAGCGCCAACAACGCCGTTATAACAAGCAGAGCACGACTAAGCTCAAGCAACGATAAACTCTCGATAAGGCCTATTAGCTTTCAGCTCCCTTGCATCTCACGGTGCTTAACCCTGCTCGCTATTCTCAAGAAACTCGGTTTAACCTAATTCACTACCTTCTGGAAACTGTCTACGTCCATGTCTCGGATGTTGACCGTTAAGCTGTGCACGTGACTGGCTTGCTCTTGAAGTGTCGCCATCAAGGCTCGTGACAGTTCTCGCTTCTGCTCTTGGGAACGGCCAGATAGCAAATCAAAGTTGATATGGATAAAGTCGAGGCTATCGCCCTCTTCCCCAATTAACCAATTGTGGCACCTGAGCGTTCTAGATTTCACTGACGCGAGCTCAAAAAGACCACTCTCTAATGCCTTTTTATGTAAATCCTCCAGCAATCCCTGAATGTTGACGCGCTCTTCCACCGAGTTTGAATACTCTAAAACGAGATTTGGCATTTTGATTCCTTTCTACAACAATTAATTCCAGCGCGTAGTAATACCAATCTCAGCAGCAATTTCCGAGGAATGAACTATCATTCTGTCTACGTGATCACCAATCGATTGCTTTTGACAAAAATAACAGGATCGATGCTTGGTCGAATCAGTAAAGAAAGCCGGACAAGACATGACGCCAATCATGATCTGTTCACATTATTCTGTTATATTCCTACGTAGATTTTTTACATTAATTGACTATTTACATTAAAGATAAGGGAGATATTCCTATGCGTCGTCCTGTAGTGATGGGTAACTGGAAACTAAACGGCAGCAAAGCAATGGTAACTGAGCTGCTAACTGGTCTTAACGCAGAACTTGAAGGCGTTGAAGGTGTTGACGTAGCAGTCGCTCCACCAGCACTTTACATCGACCTAGCAGAGCGAGTAATCGCTGAAGGCGGTAACAAGATCATCCTAGGTGCTCAAAACACTGACCTAAACAACAGCGGTGCGTTCACTGGCGATATGTCTCCAGAAATGCTGAAAGATTTCGGTGCTACTCACATCATCATCGGTCACTCAGAGCGTCGTGAATACCACAACGAATCTGACGAGTTTATCGCTAAGAAATTCAACTTCCTAAAAGAAAACGGCCTAACTCCTGTTTTCTGTATCGGTGAATCTGAAGCGCAAAACGAAGCTGGCGAAACTGAAGCTGTATGTGCACGTCAAATCAACGCAGTTATCGACACTTACGGTGTTGAAGCTCTAAACGGCGCAATCATCGCTTACGAACCAATCTGGGCTATCGGTACTGGTAAAGCAGCAACCGCTGAAGATGCACAACGCATCCACGCTTCTATCCGCGCACTTATCGCTGCGAAAGACGAAGCAGTTGCAGCACAAGTAATCATCCAATACGGTGGTTCTGTTAAGCCAGAAAACGCTGAAGCTTACTTCTCACAACCAGACATCGACGGTGCTCTAGTTGGCGGCGCTTCTCTAGACGCGAAAAGCTTCGCGGCAATCGCTAAAGCAGCGGCTAAAGCAAAAGCTTAATCTCGTTTTTACTGAGAGTAGAAATAACAAAGGGATGCATCATGCATCCCTTTTTGTTTGCGTGTTATCCACTCGGAGTACACCGATAGGAAGTTCTGAATTATGCTGGCTCAGCAATTTTCACGGTTGGTTTTTTCGCGAGCTCCGCACTGGAATCCTTCTTATAAAGGTTCTCGTAGCAGTAATTTGTGGCTTCAATGTAGCCTTCTACACTACCGCAATCAAAGCGCTGACCTTTAAATTTGTATGCCAAAACACAACCAGATTGAGCTTGTTGCATCAGCGCATCGGTGATTTGAATCTCGCCACCTTTACCCGGCTCTGTATTTTCAATCAGCTCAAAGATATCGGGGGTCAGAATATAGCGACCAATAATCGCTAGATTGCTAGGTGCAGTGCCTGGCTCTGGCTTTTCAACCATGTTATCAATACGGAAGATATCATCTTTGATCATCTCGCCAGCAATCACACCGTATTTATGCGTTTCTGATTCCGGCACTTCTTGTACCGCAACGATTGAACAGCGGAACTGTTTGTACAGCTCAACCATTTGCGCTAGAACGCCTTTGTCCTCATTCACACAAAGGTCATCCGCAAGCACTACAGCAAACGGTTCATCACCGACCAATTCACGTCCCGTAAGAATAGCGTGACCTAAGCCTTTCATTTCACGCTGACGGATGTAAGTGTAACTCGCAGAATCAATCAAAGAACGAATATCATCAAGCAGCGCTTCTTTACTTGTACCGCTAATTTGATGCTCTAGCTCGTAGTTTTTATCAAAGTGATCCATTAACGAGTGCTTACCACGACCAGTGACGATGCACATACCGTCCATACCGGCTTCAATCGCTTCTTCAACACCGTATTCAATCAATGGCTTGTTCACCACTGGCATCATTTCTTTCGGCATCGACTTAGTTGCAGGAAGGAAACGTGTACCGTAACCCGCAGCAGGGAATAAACATTTTTTAATCATAACCATTACCAACTAAAAAAAGGCTCCTCTGAGGGAGCCTGTTATATTATTTTGAATATAAAGACGAATTAATCGCTACCAAACAGGTCACGGGTGTAAACTTTATCAGCCACATCAGCAAGTTCCTCAACCATGCGGTTAGAAACAATGACATCTGACATTTGTTTGAACTCTTCAATATCGCGGATAACGGCAGAATGGAAGAACTCATCTTCCTGCAGTACCGGCTCGTAAACCACTACTTCAATACCTTTCGCTTTAATACGCTTCATAATGCCTTGAATAGACGAAGCGCGGAAGTTATCTGAACCAGCTTTCATAATTAAGCGGTAAATACCCACTACTTTTGGCTGACGTTTGATAATGGAGTCGGCAATAAAATCTTTACGAGTGCGGTTTGCATCAACGATAGCACCAATGATGTTATTAGGAACTTCTTGGTAGTTTGCCAACAATTGCTTGGTATCTTTTGGTAAGCAGTAGCCACCGTAACCAAATGAAGGGTTATTGTAGTGGTTGCCAATACGAGGATCTAAGCCTACACCTTCAATAATTTGGCGCGCATCAAGGTTATGTGCTTCAGCATAAGAATCTAATTCGTTGAAGTAAGCCACGCGCATCGCAAGGTACGTGTTTGAAAACAACTTAACCGCTTCTGCTTCTGTAGAGTCAGTAAACAAAACCGAGATGTCTTCTTTTACTGCACCTTCAACTAAAAGGTTAGCGAACTTCTCTGCACGTTCGCTACGCTCACCAACGATAATGCGAGACGGGTGTAGGTTATCGTAAAGAGCTTTGCCTTCGCGAAGAAACTCTGGAGAGAACATAACATTCTGACAACCGAGCTCCTCTTTAATACGCGCAGTATAACCCACAGGTACAGTCGACTTAATGACCATAACCGCATCTGGGTTAATCGTCATCACATCTTTAATCACTGCTTCAACTGAAGAGGTGTTAAAGTAGTTCGTTTGAGGGTCATAATCCGTTGGTGTGGCAATAACAACAAACTCTGCGTCTTTGTAAGCTCGCTCTTTATCTAGCGTCGCGACAAAGTTGAGTTCTTTGTTTGCAAGGAAATGTTCGATTTCCGCATCAACAATTGGAGATTTCTTGTCATTCAACAAGTCCACTTTTTCTTGGATAATATCAACCGCCACAACCTCATGGTTTTGTGACAATAACATGGCATTGGACAAACCGACGTAGCCCGTGCCTGCTACAGCAATTTTCATTTTTATTTCCTATTATTTAACTGACGCTAGCATATCAAAACACCGACACTCTCGGTAGAGTGCGGTGATTAACTAAAAGCCTAACTAGCAACACAACTTAATTTAATTGAGTACCCAAGTAACGCAAATAAGCATTGCGAATGCGCAGCTTGTTCTGCTCAAAGTACTCTTGACCATAACGGCCTCGGTTAAAGTAGCGGCGAAGCATACTATTATCCATCACGAGTTCATCACCCTGGCCTGCTGCCAAATAGTTTGTATCGTTGCCAACTCGTGTCGTAACGTTGAAATCATAAGCCTCGTTACCACGAACTTGTATCACTCCCGGTGACATATCACGCCATGGCGTTAATGGCAGCTTTACTGACACAGTGACAAACTGCTCTTCGTCTGTATCATTAAACTTTGTCACCTGATAACTTGCTGATACTTCTATGTCTTCAAACCAATGTGATGTCGTGAATTTTGCGCCAACATCCCCTTTCCAAAACTCGCCAGCAGTTGCGTTAAACTGCCAATCCCACTCTGGCATAGAGAATGTGTAACGAGTTAAAAAGGTTTGGCGGTCTGGATTCGCATAACCATTTTTGTCTTTTTCGTCTTGATGTTGGAAGTAGCTCATCTCTAGTCCCAACTCATGGTTGCCCGACTGAGAGAACCAAGCTGATTCGCTGCGCGCACCGATATAATCCGACTTAACCAAGCCTAGAGAGACCTGGTTAGCAATATCGACATATGGTAAACGGAAGAACTGATGCACCATTGCACGATCAATCTCGTTCTCGTACGCGCTGTCTTCGAAATACCCACCTTCTTCAAAATCGTCACTTTCTGCTAAAGGTAAAATATGACGAACATCAATTGCCGCGCCAGACCATAGGTAGGTGTATAAGTTGCTAGACATAGCAAAAGAGTAATCATACACACCGTACTCGGTTGCAAAACCATGCCTTACCATAGGAGAAAGCACGATCTGCGAATCTAAAGTGCCTGAATTAACTCGCTCCGTTTTCCAATCAACCATGTCTAATCTTTCCGGTAAATCGCGCGTGATAAACTGAATGTCATCACAAGCTGCGCTACCATTGACAAAACTTTGGTAACAGTTAGCGTCAGACAAAACGCTGACCACTGGTTTTTGGTTGGCAAGCATCACAAGTTCAAATTGATCCGATGCAGCGCCTATATCTTGCGCCGCATTTTGACCTAAATGACTCGACACAATACCCAGAGCGACACCTAGTCCGTCAACTTGGTTATGGTTGTAGCGGCGGTTTTCTACAGCCACCACAACTTTGTCATTTGATACGCCCACTTGAACATTAACGAAGCCTTCATTTTTTAACGCACTAACCAAAGAGGAAATTGACGCTTGTTGCGCTTTGTTTTGCTCAACGACTAAACGATCCATTAACGTCATATTATTCTTCGCGTAGTCGCGAGAGCGAGAGTATTCCGTTATCAATGGCATCGAGAGTGCAGCACTCCAAACGCTTGAACCATCCGATTCATGACCAGAATAAATCTGGTAACTTAATGAGGCGGTTATATCATTAGGCAGTAAATTATCGGGAGTAAACACTTTTATAGAAGAGTTGAATTCTACTGAATCGTACTCTCCTACTAGTTGAACAAAGTCAAAAGGTTGGTATTCAAAGCCACCAAAAGGGCCATCTAGAACACCCATCAAACGCTCTTCTGACTGACCGAAACCAGCAGAAACCCTTAAGGGAAGTACATTAAACGTATAATCAGCGACGGCAAAATTAGTCATGAGCTTAGTTGCAGCACCACCGACATCTTGCATACCTAAAGCAAAATCTAAGTTCTCATTCCCCCAAAAATTGGGAACCTGATACTTCAGTGATAGTGATAAATCTCGAATACCGCCACAGCCTGTTTTAAAACAGTTCGAGTTATAATCATAAGTAACGATACTACCATGAGCCTCTAACCCTTCAATGAGGCCGAAAGATACTTTTATAGAATCTAAACCTTGCACCTCGTCAAGCCAAGGGCGCCCTTGGGCAAAAGATACACCAAAGTCGCCATACTCTTTCACTTGAGCATTAGGGTTAAAAACCAGTCCACTAAAGCTTTGGTTAGAATTTAGCGTCTGCAATTCGTTTGCCGCGACGCCACAACTAAAAGCCAACGATAGGGTAATTATCGTTACTTCATCCACTGAAATCTTTTTGATCATAACTCTTTATTTTATTTAGTTTTGCTAGCTGGCACTTAGGCCTTCTGCTTGAGTTTTTTCTTTTTGAAAGCAATCTTCCACTGCGTCCAAGTATTTTTGTATGACTAACTGCTCATCAAACTCTCGTTCAACTTTTTGACGACTGAATTGTCCCATTGTTAACCTTTCTTGATGAGTGAGGTTAATCACCAAATCCAGTTTTTCAATCAAACTCTCTGTCGAGCGAGGAGCACATAAATAACCATTGACGCCATCGTCAACCGTTTCACGACAACCAACATTGTCAGTTGTTACTATGGGTTTCCCCATTGCCGCCGCTTCAAGTAACGATTTAGGTACTCCCTCTCGGTAGAATGAAGGAAGCACCATGCAATCTACCTTCGCAATCTCCTCTTCGACACAGTCAGAAGTGCCAAGATAATTTACGATGCCTTCATCAACCCATGCTTGCATTTCAGATTCGGTGACAGCTGATGGATTATTTACTCCAACAAAACCAAGCAGTTGAAACTCAACACCGTCGCCATAACTAGCTTTAAGTTTTCTCGCAGCATCGACGTAATGACCAATGCCTTTGTCATAGAGCATACGAGCAATTAATAGAAACCGAACAACTCCGTCGTCAGCAGCAGGCTTGAGAGTAAAACGAGTTAAATCTACACCTGAGCCTGGTAACCTATCAGTAATAGAAACATCTGCAAGTTTGTTATTTAAGAATAACTCCCTATCATCTTCATTTTGGAAGAATATCTTATAGGCTTTGCGTTGACTAACTTTGTAAAGAAAACGAGCTAACTTTGCCGTAATGGATTCATTAATGAAAACCATACCCAAACCAGCAATATTATTCACTGACTTAGCCCCGACAAAATGCCCAGCTAAAGTACCATATATGTTGTTCTTAGGAGTAAAGTTTAGCACTATATCTACATTATTTTTTGAAAAAATCCGATAAAAGAAAAAGAGTGTTTTTAAATCTTTGATAGGATTAGTTCCACCTTGATCAATATTAATATTAATATAACGCGCACCTATACCTTCTAACTTCTTTGAATATTCGTCTTGCGGAGCAATAGCAATGACTTGATATCCTTCGTTAAGCAAAGAAATAATTGTATTTTTTCGGAAATTATAAAGATACCAACTTGTATTAGATGTTATAGCTACTATTGACATTTATTAAAACACCACAAATAAAAAGAAGAAAATTGTTTGATAAAATTAACACCACATATTCAATCCATAACACCAATGTATTTACTAATTATAATATTATTAGTAATCTCTCCTAGTAAACGTGTCTTATCCTTAGCATCTATAATAGGATCACTTGAAATACAATAATCAATTACGGATGATATAGACTCAATTGAATCACTATTCAAAAGTATTCCTAGTTTATATTTTTCCCAAAAATCAAACCTTTCAAAATCATTTGAACTATAAAGACAGCTTAATATTTCCCTTGGCCCTGTCTTACAATCTAAATGAATAGGGTAACAGTCTAAACTTATTGCTTCAATAAGAGCGTTGGGAAATCCTTCTGAATTAGAAACAGACAAGTAATATCTGCACCTCTTGTAAAAAGGATATGGATTTTCAATCTGACCAAGAAAAAAAGCTTTACTTTCAATTTGTAATTCAACACATTTTTTTTTGCATTTATCCAACTCTTCACCATCACCTAGAAACAGAAATACAACACCGTCAGGCATCTTAGGAATAGACTCGATTATTGCTATTTGATTTTTAGTCTTGTGAAATCTACCTACGACTAAAACATATATCGTGTCATTTTTAAAATCAAAAGCTTCGTATTCATTAGAAAGAATATTAACTTTGTCAATATCTAAAGGATTATATATAACACTTCCATTCGTAAGAAATAAGCCTTCTTCATATTCTCTTTTCATATCAAGGGATTTGTAAGTATGAAATGAAGCATATTTTAATAACCTTTTCACAAGGAACGAATGGAATGCTTTTAAATTTTTATTTTTTTCGAATTTTGACTCCAATGACACACAATGTGTACATATGGTTTTTTGCTTTAAAAACAATGATACAAAAACATTTAAGTAGTTAGCCCAAAACAAATGGCTATTTATAGTTGATAACTTTTCTTTTCTAATCAAAACTATCAGTCTAAAAAATGCAATTATCAGATCTAGAGGTAAAAACCTTTTTCTTTTTAATAGATTGAGCTTATTAATTGAATTTATTTTATTAAATTCATCGGGCCAAATCTTTATAAGTAAAACTTCTTCAGTGGAATTGTTAACGATATTAGCAACAACTCTCTCTGCGCCACCATTACGTAGGTCATTAATAAGTATTGCTTTTGTCATTTTAATTCTCAACCTAACTTAAATAAAATTATTAACCACACCAAGAAATAATACCGGCATGCTGTTTTAACTATATCTTGTAATACTGTTTTGAACACTGTTCTAACACATCAATTAGTTTTACTTCCTAACTTTAAAACAATATAATGAACAAGATAAGCCATGAACCAAACAATAAAGAATGACCTTAACAATGATATTATAAAGGTATAATCATTCCTATGAATGTAAAATACAAGAGTACATGAGAAAGACAATACTAGGGTCAACTTCTTTAAAGATGAAGTTGATATAAATCGCTTTTGTAACATATCAATATATAAAACAAGAGCTACAACCATAAATAAGGAGATAAATATTCCATACACTTCAAACAAGGAGTAACCAACAGCCCAAAAGTTACTTGCGAATGAATCACCCTCATTACCAAACAGGTAGCCCTTATATAAACTAGCAAACGATGTTGGCTTAAAACCAAATAGAGATGGAATAAATGGAATTAACACAAATATTAATTGAAACAAATAACCTATACTAATTTTGAATTCATTTGTAACTACTTCATTATATACAGCGCTAACGTGCGTTGGTTCTGCATTCTGAATAGAATACATTAAGAACTCGCCATTTAATACGGCAATTAACATATCATATTTCTGATGAACAAACGCATGGTAAAGTATTTTAAAATGAATAATTACCATTAAGAAAAACAATGAGACTAATAAAAACTTCCACTTATTTATAAATCGAACTCTTGTTCCAGATAGATAAAGGTATGATATAGCTATTATTGATATCACAATTGGTAATCTGTTCCCTACAATAAAAATAGAAAAATGGCATAAGAGCAAGAGAAAAATATAAAGCTTATTTCTATACCAGAATGACATAATAGTAGCCATAATAAGTGCAGGGACAGCCAACTTGAAAGCATGTGACTTCGGAACAACTTTCGTTGAAACTTTCAAAGCTTCAAAGTCACTAGAAATATAGTATGTTAGTATTAACATTAACGTAAAAAACAACATTATCCAAAAAAATTGGACATTTGCTTTACTTAAATCATAGGAGTAACTTACGGATCGTTCACTCTTATAATATAAATCACTGAGCAAAAGCATTAACAACAAGAAAGTTGAATTAAAACAAAGAATTAGATATGATGCTTCAGAAAATGATATCTCATAGGAAATACCACTGACCTTCCAAATAGATTCACCAAAAAGGAAAGGAGAGTGATAAAGGAAAAAAGAAAGAACAAATACAGAATAAAGTCTAATTTCAGACTTTCTAAATAGAAAATAAACTAATGTAAAAGCATTTAAAAATATATAATAGCTTTGATATTCCAATATTTCATTCATGACTAATCCACTAGCTTAAGATACTTGTCGATCATATTTTTCATGTTAAATTCACTTCTTGCAACGTTTGCTATTTCGTTACGATCTAATAGTAATGATTTTTTTAATGATGAGAGTAAGCCTTCATGACTACTTTCATAATCAACAAAATAACCAGTCTTACCAGATATAATTGAATCTAAAGTGCCATACCTTGAGTAGCCAATGCTTGGGCATCCTACCATAGCGGCTTCCATGTAAGATAATGGATGTGCCTCTGTCAATTCGGATAATAAAATAAAACAATCAGACGCAGCCATGAGGTTTTGTAGTGAGCCACTATTTAGCCTACCATGGAATGTTATCCACTCATCATTGATCGTTATATCTTTAAACTTCTTAAGAAATGGGCCATCTCCTGCTATATGCCATTGAATAGCTAAATCCTTCCTAAGTTCACTTAAGTATTTGTACATTTTTACGTAGCCCTTTCCTTCCACTATACGGCTAGCACTTAGTATTGAGATAACGTTAGAACTACGGTTAGTTTTAGAGTTAAGCTCTAGACTCGGAACTCCATTATTAATAACTATAAATTTACTTTCAGGCATTATTTCAAGCTTGTTCAAAAACCTATTTTTGACATAGTCACTAACAAAAACAACATTCTTAGAATTAGCTATCAACCTTTTATACAAGTAGACTAAAGCTTGTCTGACAAAGATAATTTTAGAACTAATTATCATCTCAGGCTCTGAGCCGTGTATTATCAATATAGCTTTACTCTGATATTTTTTAAACGGAAAAAAAGCCATAGCTAAATGTGCCCTTAAATCATTTAATATAAAAAAGTCTGCATTCTTTCTATTTAAGAAAACTTTATACAAATATTTTATAGGCTTAAATCTACTAGCTTTTACTTTTATCACATTAGTTATTATATCGTTTTCAATTTCTGCTTTGTTATTGGTCATCAAGTAAACGTTTTTTTTATCATCAGAGATTGAAAACATTTCTGAGTAAAGAGTTTTAGCTATTGTTCCAGCACCACCCCCAATCGGTGGTAATTCATGAGATATAATATAGATATTCATGATAGTTTCGCTTCATTGATCGCGATTCGAATTTTAGCGGGGATAAAACTTTTAAATAACGATACAATAAATGTTAAGCGAAAATTACTTAATATGTATTTTCTAGCAAATTTGTTTTCTCCACAAAAAAGTGCACTATTGATTAGCCTCCTCTCATAAATGAACTCGTCTTTAGTGCTGACACTTTGTTGATTTAATCTATAGAATATTAAAGGCTCTCTTATCATACCAAAATCAGCTCCCTTACTAACAAGCTCTTTCCATAAAGCCTTGTCTTGAGCCCTTACATAGTCTTCATTATATTTTACATTATTATCTATCAAATAATCTTTTCTCATCATTACTGATGGATGTGCTATAAGATTAATTTTATCCAAAGAATCCAAAACCTTTCCAGAACTCTTAGGTAACCATGAATCAAATAATACGTCCCCAACTTCATTTATATAAGTAACTAATGAATAACTGACAACCAAATTAGGGTTGGATTCCATAAAATCAATCTGTTTCTCAAAACGTTCTTCTTTTGAGATATCATCAGCATCAAGTCTCGCTATGAATTTTCCTCGACAACATTTCAAACCTATGTTTAAAGACTTTGTCAACCCTAAATTGACCTCATTACAAATTAAAACAAGACGATCTGAACTTATATCTAGTTCATCAATCAATTGCGAAATTTCTTCTTTTCTCTTTGGATTGTCCAAAACTATAATATATTCAAAGTCTTGACAAGTTTGGTTCTTTAAAGAATTTAGTGATGAGATAACCCAAGATATTGGCTCTTTATATATAGCCATAATCAAACTTACTTTGTACATAATCTCTCTATTATTTTTGCCGGCACACCTGCAACAATACAATTATCTTCAATGTTTTTCGTAACTACTGCCCCCGCACCAACAATAACGTTGTTGCCAATTTTTACTCCAGGAAGTACTATAGCGTTTGCGCCAATTTGCACATTATTACCGACTTCAATTCCTGAGTGGATGTGTTTATAACTTTCTAAATTATTTTTATCTAGCGTTGTTGTAATCAACTTAGATCCTGATGAAAGTGAAACATTATCTCCAATTATGATTTTTTCACTTGCATTGATATAACAAAATGCGTTTACTGATAACCTTCCGTTTAAAATAAGGTTTTCTGGTTTTATTATTTCAAAATAACCATAAACAGACACTATTGCACTTCTGTTAAACCTTTTTATTTTCCTTTTCAATAAAATTTTCATCAATCTGGACAGCATTTGATTTTTATCCTTAAAAGAATCAGATAGATTATAAATTGTGAAAATAGGTATATTTTAATCAGAAATAGCAAATCCAAATACTCAGAAAGAAAAAGTGAAGTAGATATCAACACTATCATTCCAGTCATTGTGGCATACTTGATTCTCTCAGCCATATTTCCAAGTATAATCGTATGAGATGTAAGACTCGATAGGGTTGATAGTGGTATATTCAAGCAAAAAATTGACACTAACAGTGTGAAATTAATTGATTGCGGTATATTTAAATATTCTTGAATATAACCAGATGTAAGAATAAGCACCGAACAAGCCGAAACTGAAAGAAAGATTAAAATAATATAAATCTTTTTCTTTAATTTAGAATATTTATCTAATGCTTCATGTTTTTTTTCTGCCATATATGGGTATGCTGATTGAATTACCGGCATTATAACCCCTGTAACAGCTGAATTCATTTTTTGTAAGATATTAAGGATCGTTACTCCCGACGCTCCTCCAACATAATTATTTAACATCAGCACTAAAAATGGATTTGCAGCACTACTTATCAATCTGTATGACAATATACTCCATCCTTCACAACGTTGTTTATTCAATTCTTTTGATACCAAATGAAATGAATCCCTGAAAACCACCTCAACATCACAAGCGTAAAGTTTTAAGATAAGTAAATTTGAGAATATAAACATTAAAAACTGAGGGCTGTATAAGGTGAACAAATATATATATTTAAAGTGCACTGAATCATTAAATAATACAACTGAAATAAGAAATACCAAACGACCAATTGCCATTATAATTGCTTGCCAGTAAAGCTTATATTCCGCTTGTAGTACCCATATTCCGTTCAGTGAAGAAAATAAAACAAATGCCAGTGTAAAAATTATAACATCATTATCAACGCCATTTTTTTTCAAAACAAAACATAGTGGATATGTAAATATAAGAAAAGCAAGCAACTTAAAAAAAGAGGACCATAGATAGAAATATTTTTTTATCTGTATGTTTTTTTCAATTGCCAAATACTTAGTTGCAGATGAAGAATACCCCCACTCAATAACCATGATCAAATATTGTGCGATCACTTGAGAAAATGCTATATATCCATAATCTTCAAAGCCAATTGATTTAATAACCAAAGGCAGCGTGAGAAGTGGAACGATAAGTTCAAATACCTTCAATGCTTGGAGAGAAAATATTCCATTTATAATTTTACGTGGTAGCATTTTTATTTTGTTCTAACAACTTGGTCTTTTCGTAATAATCATCCACGCTACATATGAAGCGTGCTGGATTCCCCCCCCATACTTCACCAGGAGGTATACTGCGTGTGACAACAGATCCTGCAGCTACTACACTTCGCTTCCCAACTGTTACACCTGGCAACAATATACTTTTTGCACCAATAAATGCACGTTCCTCTACTTTTATATAGCCAAACTTAGTTAATGAACAATCTTTATCTCTAAAAACCCAAGTAGCTCCATCATGTGTAATAAATGTAACATCAAATGAAACCGTCACTTCATCTGATATTGAGATTAAAAAAGGCTCACTTCCAAAGTTAATTCCCTTCATTAATCTGCAATTTTTTCCTAGTTTCAATCCACGTTTTATGGATAATTTCAATTTTAAAAAATCTACAATCCTTAATAATTTCATTATATAACACAACTTTATTATTACTGATTTCTATAAAAATGATTAAACCATTTGACGAACTCCGCCACACCTTTTCGCACATCTATTTCAGGTTTGTATCCAGTTGCTTCATACAGCGCTTTCGTATCTGCAAAGGTTTGGTATACATCGCCAGGCTGCATCGGCATAAAGTTCTTTTTCGCTTCAATTCCTAGTGTGTCTTCTAATGCTTGAATATAATCCATCAGTTTCACCGGCTGACCGTTACCAATGTTGTACACGCGATAAGGAGCAGAACTGGTTGCAGGCGAACCGTCTTCTACAGTCCAAGCAATGTTATTTTCAGGTATAACATTTTGGATACGAATAATACCTTCTACTATGTCATCAATATAAGTAAAATCTCGACTCATATCGCCATTGTTATAGATATCAATGGTTTCGCCTTTTACGATTTTATGGGTGAACTTGAGCAAGGCCATATCCGGGCGGCCCCATGGTCCATAAACAGTAAAGAAACGTAATCCGGTAGTTGGAATGTCGTAAAGGTGAGAATAGGTGTGCGCCATTAACTCGTTAGACTTTTTGGTCGCAGCATATAGAGAGACTGGATGGTCAACTGAATCATCTGTGCTGAAAGGTACTTTTTCATTTAGACCATAAACCGAGCTTGATGAGGCGTAAACGAGGTGTTTAACTTTATTATGGCGACACCCTTCTAAAATATTTAGGTGTCCCACTAAATTACTATCGGCATAAGCAAGCGGATTATCCAAAGAGTAACGTACACCTGCCTGCGCTGCTAAATGGATAACGCGATCAAATTGCTCGTTGGCAAATAGCTCTGGGATGGCCACACGGTCGGCAATATCCAGTTTGATAAACTTAAATAAAGGGTGTTCGATTCGCTCTAACCGAGCGTGCTTCAAGTTAACGTCGTAATAGTTGTTAATGTTATCTATACCAATGACATCGTGACCCATTTCTGTCAGGCGCTCGACCACAGCACTGCCAATGAATCCAGCAGCGCCTGTTACTAAGTATTTCATATTTTTTCCTAGACAACTTAATGTCCCTAGATATAAGGGACATATAATGATTTATATTTATCAACACGAGACACGTACAATGAACGCATCAGCTTTAACAAAGTTGGTATTTGTAACCAGAATTTTTCTTATCTAATTTTGGTCTGCGCTAAATCGCATCACCGCCTGTGCTATTGAAGCGGCTTTTCCAGCGATCCATATAACTCTTAAACTTAAATCGTGAGATCTTTCCACATTCCATATCAGACTTCGGATGAGCTTGAAACAGTTTTGATTCAATTTGAGACTACAAATCCTTACTAACTACTTGCAATTATTTGATTTTATCTACTTGGGTTTCTATAACCCAATAGGCTATTAACTTCTACTTAGACGTAAACTGAAGTCCTAAAGTATGAAATAGCTTATTGAACCTAGAAGAAATGCGCCAAATATGGCTAATGACCGAAAAATAGCATGCAAACAAAATCAAGAAAGCAATAAACATTATTGATTCACCAATACCAACAAAATCAGCCCACAAACCGATAGCAGCACAAATTGATGCCATCGAACAGATGAAAATTAACGTTGCACCTGGAGAAAGCCCAATACGCTGACAAATATGGTGTAGATGTTCTCTGTCTGGTTGGAATGGTGACTGACCTTTACGAATACGACGGATCATAATGGTTGCCATGTCCATCAACGGTAAAGCTATTAACCACAGTGCTGTGACTGGCTTGAAGGCTACCGCTCCTGGTTCTTGCGTGCCGCGAATTAGCATCCAGACCACGGTAAAGCCGATGAACATACTGCCTGCATCACCCATGAAGATCTTAAAGCGACGACCTAGTGGGAAACCTAAGTTCAGGAAGATATAAGGAAGCATCGCAGTCACGATCATTAAACAGATCGTGGCTAAATATTCGTTTCCGTTGTAGGCAAACACAATACCTAATGCTGTAAAGGTTACCGAGGCTAACCCGCCCAGCAAGCCGTCTATGCCATCAACCATATTAAATGCGTTAATTGCGCCTATTACCGCAATAACGGTGATCACTGCACCAGCAACTTCATTCAGGGCAATGGTTTCGCTCCCCATTAAGTAGCCTAAATCGTGTAAGCTGTGGCCCCCGATGTAAATCATCGCAAGGGATATTCCTGCTTGGATAATAAGGCGAATTTTGAAACTTACATCGTAGTAGTCATCTAATGCACCGAGCACGATGAGTACAGCCGAACAAGATAAGTAGAGTGATAGGTTGTCATTCATTGGTAAGAATAGAAGGAACCCCACCAGTATAGTAGAGAAAATGGAGATCCCTCCTACAAGTGGCACCACACCTTGGTGAAGCTTTCTTGCATTGGGTTTATCTACTAGACCTACGCGCTTAGCGATCTTGCGCATAACAAAAAGTAGAACGAACGACAAAATAAATACAAATAAATATGCATTATTCATGATAGCCAACTGTGTTATTAAATAAGTTTGAGGTAAATCTATAACGCATCCGACTGATTCCCTTTACGGATTCCATTGCATCACAGGTCCGATACTGCTGATTCTTTTTCGCTCATATCTGAATAAGCCGAACCTAAGAACAAGCAGGTGATTTTTTGGCGTGACAAAACCACATTAGACAACATGGGTTGTAACGCACAGCAAACGCTAATTTTTAATATTGAATATGTAAGTAACTGAATCGCCCCGATACTCGCTCATGACGGTCACGGGTTCACAGCTTTTTATAGGCAGGCCAAATACAAAGCTTGTATATGCTAACTGACGGTTTGAGCCGACAGTTAACTACTTCTACACGCTTAGTGCTTGGTTTTGATAGGTATGAGAAATGGAGATTTAAATTGTAACCTATGCCTAACCAACATTCGCTCGCCACTTTGTTAGCTTTGAGCGTCCCTCTGACAAAAGGGAATTACATAAATTTGTAATAGTTCTCGTTTTTTATAAATCAATCTTGCCAGAAATGCACTTAGGTGCTTATTATTATTGAACATTCTTTAGTTTGACCTCTTTCTTTTATTAGGAAGGAGGCTTCAACGGTGATTTGGGCACGCTACCGCCCCTAGGTCTGGCTCCTAGAAGCAAGTTTTTGCACGTAATGTGAACGGTTGCATTTCCAAACAGGAGACGAATTGTATAGTAAACACGTTGCAACTAAAAGTAGAACGTGTAAAAAGCTTACAAAAAAATGTCTTTTTTCTGACACTTATGCCGTCATAAATGTGGCGTGTTTTATAAAATTATAATTATCAGACACCCATTTTACGCAGCGAGCACTAAACAGCCAGTGACTCTGATTCCAAAAGCTTAAATGAAAATAGTTGCAATAATATGAATTGCATCACAAGCGGTTGCAATGAAACGTAGTCAAATTTATGACGAATATCTAAGTCTCTCTAAACTTTCAGTTTTGCCATTTTCTTTCTCCTATTTTGCTTGCCTACAATACGCTCACTTATTCACTATCTGCCCGCTTACCCTAGCTACTGAGCGATTTACCGAATCGCTGCCAAATAGTGAGGTTTGACTATGTGTAAAATAGATAC
The DNA here is from genome assembly GCF_013048625.1 of Vibrio sp. 11-4(1). Classification (NCBI taxonomy): domain Bacteria; kingdom Pseudomonadati; phylum Pseudomonadota; class Gammaproteobacteria; order Vibrionales; family Vibrionaceae; genus Vibrio; species Vibrio sp. 11-4(1). Next base: position 344,751 of record NZ_VHSY01000003.1, read on the forward strand.
TCACAAGTGTAAGCTAGCAAAGGTAAAAGCGTCGTTTTGTTATGAAAGTACTGCACCACGGTGGGAAAAATACGGTTACTGGCTCTTGTCACGAGCTCGTGTTACAAAATGGAAGTGTGCTGATCGACTGTGGTTTGCTACAAGGCCAAGACAATGCTCAGCAGCAGAGTTGGGGTATCGATTTTTCTATAGCTCATCTCAAAGCGGTAGTGCTGACCCATTCTCATATCGATCATATTGGTAGGCTGCCTTGGCTATTAGCAGCTGGCTATAAGGGCCCTATCTACTGTACGGAAGCCACCGCTGAGCTCGTGCCGCTTATGTTAGAAGATGGTTTAAAGCTCCAATTGGGTATGCGACGTCATCAAAGAGAGAAAGTGCTCGATTTTATTCGAGCGCTTATTCGTCCTTGTCCTTACTCAGTGTGGATAGAAATAGAAGATAGCACTTCTCTTCGCTTTCAACCTGCTGGGCACATTTTAGGCTCAGCATATGTTGAGTTTCATTTATCAAACCAAGAGGTTGTTGTTTTCTCTGGGGATTTGGGACCTCGCAACACACCTCTCCTACCGGATCCATTATCACCGGAAAAAGCTGACTACCTGTTTATCGAGTCGACTTACGGCAATAAAATTCACGAGGATGTAGAGTCTCGCAGCAGGAGATTACTTTCTATTATTGATCACGCACTTAGGGATGGTGGCGTAATTGTGATACCAGCTTTTAGTGTCGGGAGAACCCAAGAGTTACTCTTTGATATAGAGCAGCTTATACATGAGCACGCTTTGCAAGATTCACTGCCTATTATTCTCGACTCTCCTTTGGCTAAAAAGGTGACCAATACCTATCGCCAATTTAAAAAACTTTGGGGATCTGAAGCGAAAGAGCGACTCGATCATCATCGACACCCTCTCGCGTTTGACCAATGCATTACAATCGAAAGCCACGCAGACCATTTACAGCTCGTTAACCGTCTCGTAAGTACATCAGAAGCCGCTATCGTGGTTGCAGCCTCCGGAATGTGTGAAGGTGGCCGTGTCGTCAATTATTTGGAAGCCTTACTACCTGATGAAAGAAATGATGTTCTATTTGCTGGCTATCAAGCGGAAGGGACTTTAGGTCGGCGTATCCAGGATGGAGAAGAAAGTGTATTGATTGAAGGTAAGCGCGTGAAAGTGAAAGCTCAAGTTCATACGATGTCAGGCTACTCTGCGCATGCCGATATGAACGACTTAATACAATTTGTAACTGCAATTCCTACTCATCCTAAAGAGGTTCACCTTATACATGGTGAGGAAGATTCGAAAAAAGCGCTTTATCAAAAACTAATCAACCTCGGATATAACTGCGTAATATAGTGAATTAGACAATCATTTAATTTCGAGGCGACATAATATATCGCAAACATAGTTTGTCGAATTCATTGATATAGTTACGTCAAGATTCAAAAACAAGCCATAAGTAAGGGCTCAGGTTCAAGAAAATTAACAAAGTTACAAGCATGTTCTGGATTAAGGGATATAATTTCTATACGAATTAAATTATAATCGCCGACTTGTAAGCAATTGGCTAGTCGAAAACAACTTATTCCATTCCTATGACAGACAGTATGAGCGACACGCTTCAAGAACGAGAAGCTTCTGAATTAACTAAAAATAATTCTATCAGCATAACATCAGCATTGGACGAGTTATCCGCAAGTGAAGCAGACGCTTGCCTTTATATCTACTGTCCGAAAGAAGACGAAGCAAAGATTGCTCAAGTACTTAAGAGACACCCTGAAATTAACGCACAAGTTAATAACTATGCCCTTAGGGATTTCAAGAGTAAAACGCTTTGCCACTTCAAAAGCTCACATCTAAACCCTGAGCAGCAAGCGTTTCTTGTAGCTGCGACAGAACTAGGTGCTTGGGTTGAGCCTCTAGTGAGCTACTTTGATCGTTCACTTGGCTACACTGAAACTGAGCTCTTGCATAGCGGCTACTTCTTACACCAAAAAGCTTTTTCTATCCTCTCTAATCGTAAGAACAGCTGGCAAAAGCGCTTCATCGATCTCTTGTTTGTTTTTATGCTGTCGTGGGTTGCTATCCCAGTAGGGCTTATGACGGCACTGCTCATTAAGCTTGAGTCACCAGGCCCGGTATTCTTTAAGCAGCGTCGTACTGGCCAATATAATGAAGAGTTTGAAGTGATCAAGTTTCGCTCGATGCGAAACGATGCGGAAAAGAACGGTGCCCAATGGGCGACCAAGAACGACGCTCGCGTAACGAAAGTCGGCTGTTTTATTCGTAAAACTCGAATAGATGAGCTCCCTCAGTTAATCAATGTACTAAAGGGAGAGATGTCGATGGTTGGTCCTCGCCCAGAACGCGAGGTGTTCATTTCTGAATTGGAAAAAGCCATTCCTTACTACCGCTTTCGTCACGCCGTTAAACCAGGGGTAACTGGTCTAGCCCAAGTAAAATACCCTTATGGCGCATCGGTAGAAGACGCTATCTGGAAGCATAAATACGATATTTACTACATCAAACACCAAAACTGGATGATGGAAGTGAAGATTCTTTTCCTTACGATTAAAACAGTGTTGTTTGGGATGGGGCGCTAGAAAACGGCGAATTCAACCGAACGGATCATAGGTATAAAAAAGAGCAGCGCCTTACGGTAGCTGCTCTTTTTGTATGCGTATTTTGTGTTACTAGGTTCTACCGAAGATTAGCGAGACTAAGACTTGCGCTTAGTTCGGTGTTTCATCGTACCTTTAACGGCATAGACAGAAAATGTAAATAGACTTCTTGGCAAACTCAAACCTACTACGTCTCTATAGAACTTCCATTGATATGACAAAACGCTAAATTTGTTAGCTGTCATACCACTATCCATCCGATACTTTGCTAATGGCTTAGGTAGACAGTAAGCTTTGGGAGTATCTTTCAGTATATCTAACCACAATCCCATATCCTGACGTTTACGAATAAGCGGCATATAGCGCTTACCTAGTGCCTGTGTGTCATAAACTGCAGTTAGGCATCCGATAACGTTACTGTAGATAAGTTTTTTATACGTTGTATATTCGGGTGCAGTTACAACACTTAGCTCTTCTTCATTATTAAAACGGCTATAGTGGGTGTATGTGAGTGGATAGTTATTCTCAAGCATGAATGGGATCTGCTCTGCTAGTTTGTTTTCCATCCATAAGTCATCAGAATCTAAAAATGCAATAAAGCGACCTTTTGCTTTTTTTATCGCAAAATTTCGGCTCGCTCCTGCACCTAGATTTTCTTTATTCTGATATGCATGAATATTGTCGTACTTATCAGCGTATGTTTGAATGACTTTCCAAGTATTATCGGTAGATCTGTCATCTACTATTATAAGCTCCCAGTTTTTATATGTTTGGGATAGTACACTTTGAATGCTTTCTACTACAGTACCTGTTGAATTATATGTTGGCATTATTACCGAAACTAACAAACTCATCTCATAGCCTTAATTTTTTCTAACAAACAGGGTTATAAACCGAGCCCAAGATATTGAATTATACGTATCACCAATGCAATGTATTCTCTATAACTCTTTTTAACTTTTTTGCTCCACTTAAAGTCAAGTGATTGCTATCAAAGTACAAAAGGTTGCCATATTCATCTTTAAAGCTACATTCTTCATCACAGAAAAAACCACTGACTGGGAATAGTTTAAAATAATCATCGGTTAACAAAGATAAAGCCTTTAAGTAGTCTTTATGAACTTGGTTATAATCATCAATACTTTGTGAAAGTTCATGATTATAATAAACTGCCTTAGGGATGCTTTCATCCCATATAGGTACAGGCTCAATAAGTGCAACTTTAATATTTTCTTGTTTCGTCTTTGTTAGTAACTCTTCAATAGTTTCTACTTTTATATCATGAAACTTATAATGGAGAACTATTTTATTGATGTTGTACTCTTCAACTATGTTCATTACACTGCTTACATCTATGTCAGATCGAGCCATTAAAGGACGGTTAGAAACCATAAAGTAAACTCTATTATTCTGACTTGTTGCAACTTCTGTAAACTCTTTCTTAATTGCATCTGCATGACTATTACCAACCAATAGAACATTCTCTATTTTATCTTTCTCATCAAGCTCTGTTAGTTCACAAACAGGGCTTGTCGGTGAAGTTAATCGGTTCAACGTCCCACAGCGATAGTTACTTCGGTCCTTTAGTGCAAAGAAAACCTTAGCCTCTTCATTAATAGACATTAAGCTTGGAACTTGACTACCAATCACGATACTCAAAGCGACAGAAGTATAAAGGATAATTGCTGTTTTTCTTGAAGCTTTAAACATCTTTTGTTTTTCTATCAATTCATACTGCAACACTGATAGAAGAAGAGTTGCGGCCAATAATGTGAATATTTCTAAATAGGAAAGAGAGAAATTTGCATTGACCTCAAATGGAGTGTATGTGTACAACAAGATTAAGGGGAAATGCACTAAATAAATTGAATAAGAGCGGTCTCCCAGCCAAATCAAAATTTTCCCTATTTTACTTTCAACTAAATGCTTGGGAATACCATTAACTATGATTATGAATGTAAGTATACATACAAACAAAGCACCTAATCCTGGGTGTCCCCATAAAATGCTTTTTTCTCCACCTGAGACTGGGAAAAATATTGAAGAAAGTAATAGACAAATTGCTATTATAGAGAGCGTAACGTTACTCTTATTTACTTGACCGTTTGTTGTGAATGAAACGGCTGCAACGTAACCAATCAAAAACTCCCATACCCTAAATGGCATAATAAAGAATGCTGACTTGGTAGATATCTTTACAAGAGCAAAGCAAGCAATCATTGATAATATAATTATAATTACTTTTGATGGCTTACATCGAGAAAACACATAAACAAGGATAGGAAAAACCAAGTAGTACTGAATCTCTACTCCCAAAGACCAAAAGTGAAGTAAGGGATTAAAGTTTTCAGCAGAAAAATAGGAATTTTGTGTCCAAAAATAAATGTTGGGAACTAAAAGTAATGATGCGGTAGCCTGAGTTAATATGCCATCCAGTTCAGAGGGCAACACTAATATACATGAAGCAAACACTGTCGCAATGAGAGTGACTCCATAAGCAGGTAGTAATCTTTTAGCTCTTCTCTGAAAAAAAATCACCGTATCCTTGCCTTGGTATAGAACCCCCATCAGGAATCCACTAATAACAAAGAACATATCAACGCCAAGAAAGCCGCTTTTAATGGTAGAAATATTCAAATGATAAAGAACAACCAGAGCTACAGCTATACCACGTAATATTTGGATATCTGATCTATACTTCATTCCGATGTAAACCTATAAAAGGAATCTTTTAGTTTCTTTGTATTTACTTCTCTACAACCATTCTTAAGTACTAAGTTACGGTTATGTTCTAAAACTTCACGTTGTTCTTCAAATTTAAGCGAGCATTTAGAGAGAGCATCAATAATAGTATGTATATTAGCTGTATCAACATATATTGCATGTTCCTCATCGAGCCATTCTCTGTTTGCGTCCAAATCAGATACTATAGGAATTAATCCTGCACACATTGATTCCAACAATGATAATGGGCAACCATCCATAGCAGGAATGCTAATAACAAACTGATGACTACTGAAAAGTTCCAACAATGATGGCTCATCAACATAACCTACGATATTAACACGTCCATTACCAAAATTTAATTTAGATACTATAGATTCTAACTCTTCAACAGGTCTACCTCGACCGATTATGGTCAAAGTTGAAGCTCTATTAGTTTGTAGTGTATATGCTGAGTATGCATTGATGATTAGATCTATATTATACAGTTCGTCCCAATTTCTTATGGAAAGAAATCTAAGCTCTTCATCTTCCCTAAATTTGCTCTGAAAATCTAGCTTATATTTTTCGGTCAATACCCCATACTGAAAAACATCAATCTTATTAGGCTCTGCCCCTAGTTGAATTAGCTTATCTTTGATATGTTCTGCTGGTGCATTAATCCAAGAGAACCTTTTTAATGCTAATTGGGCAAGCTTTTTAAACCAATTAGGGCGCGTTGGGATAGAATTAACATCTGTTCCCCATACCGATAGTATTTTCTTACATCTAGAAAATAAAAATGCAGAGCCGAGACCATAAGATGAGAAGTAGCTTGCATATATTAAGTCTGGCTTTTCCTTTAAAAATATCCATTGCAATAATGGAAGGTTTAAAAAAAAGTCTAAACGATTATTAATAAACCTAGGCAAAGAAACTACTCGTATCGCTTCATTTCTAGCAAATGAGGTATTTTCGTTGTGTAGTGTAATAACAACTATCTCAAATTCATTATCAAACTTCGAGATCCACTTTTGAAGATGACCTGATGATACAGGTGCATAACATAAAACTTTTTTCATCTTAATTATTCATCTTTATAAGTTATTCTTGATAAAATAGAAACCACACATGTTAAAATGGCAAAGCAAACAAGGCTAATAATAAACTCCCGACCAAATAAAAAATCTGAAAATTTCTGATTTATTCTTAATGTAGGAAGAAAAGTAAATAAATATGCAATACCAAAACCTGGAGCATAGCCAATTATTTTATCTATTATCTTAACAACAGTGTATATAAAAAAACCAACACAGAAAGGTGAGATAATCAATCCAACCACTCCAAACATTGACCAAGCTTGACCTAAGAAGTAAGAATTAGAGTTGACTATGTTTGTATAGTTATTATATATATAAGGAAGCACATCAACATCCGCGTGTTCAGGGTAAATACCGAACCTATTAATAAAAAACATCCCTTCCCATTGATATTTTGAACTCGGTTCAATTGAATTTATCATATGGTAAAATCCTTGATTTTGGGCTATAAAAACGCGTTCGTATATAATACTTAACAACCCATCAATATCAGATTCCATTGTGAATACATATGACAACACAAGAACTACAGTAAAAAATAAAATTAGATATAGAAAGTTTTTATATCTCCCAGTGAAAGCTAGATACATAAACGCAGCGATAAGGATTAAAAAAAGCACTTTACTTTTAATTATATTTAAGGACAGAAATACTGCAGAAAAAACAAACGATATAACAAGCGTCTTTTTACCCACGACTTTATGCTTTAAAAAACAATAGAATATGTAAAAGAACTGAAATGTCATCAGAAAATTTATAACTGGCGTTATATATTTAGGGTTATACTTACCAAAGTTATTTTGATATTCAACCCTCAGTAAATACGCTTCAGCGACCTTACCCTTAAGAGCGAGCAATAAAGGGCTTTCTGGTAATACAAAAAGGTAATAAAACACTGTAAGTGCTGATAGTAAAAGTAATATATTACACTTTTGCTTCGCTTTTACTTCATCATAATCTAACAATATAGCTTTTTGATAGTTCCTGGGGGGTGATATATAGACTAGCGCTATATTTACAAGAAATATCACTGCTATTGAATAAAGATACCAAAAACCAATGCGCTCTAGAACAAAGTAGTCAATACCTCGATACCGATAAGAAGAAAAATCAAAAAATGATATGAGCAAGACGCCAGGTAAAGAGAAAACAAAAATTTGAATTATGAAAACGAAACCTATTGGGTGAGCACCTTTACCAACTAGCTTGGTATTAGCATATTTAAAGGCAAGCATAACCAATATGAATATAAAAATTACAATCCAGAGCATTATACAGCTTTCTTTAAGTAGTTAATTATCTTATCTTTTATTTCTGAAGACTCAAGCACCAACATATACAATATGACAAAAAGAGCTTTCTTCCTATATAATTTAGTACCAATAAGAAATCTTAATCTTTTACTATCTTGTAGTTTCTTTGTCAAAGTAAACTTATTGAAGTTACTACTGAAGAAATCATAATCATCAATTATAATAAACTTTGTTGTTTTGGTTATAAACTTAGATAATCTATTAGAACTGAAAAGGTATTTCCTATCTTCCCAAAAATTTAATATTGATTCATAATCAACTTTCTTTCTTCCGTTTACTACTTTTACTGGAACACGATAAACAGATGTTGTTTTATTATTGTATAAAGCAATGAATTGACTTGAAAGGACATCACAAAAAAATTGATAATCCTGATGTCTTTTTAATCTCTCATCAAATTTAACTTTATCTGATAGTTTTTTTCTAAAGAAGAATGATCCTGTTTGAGGGGGAGAGATGAGTAACGCGTCAAATTTATTAGTCAGCCCATTAGCGTCAACAACTTTTCTTTCTATAAATTTCGATTCATATTTATAAAGCACATTAGAATATACAAAATCACACTTGGCTTCTGTTAAAAATGTCAAGTTCTCTTCTATGTGATTTTTCTTCCAACAATCATCTCCATCAATCAGCGCAATAAAATCACCCTCAGCTTTTTGCATTCCCTTATTTCGACTATAGGCACCATTCATATTATTTTTGTTACGAAAAACTCTAATATTCACGCTAGAGGATAACGCAATTTCTTCAACAATTGCGTTTAACTTTTCACTATCATCGGAACAATCATCAATAACAATTATTTCCTTTGGTGGTATACTCTGACTTGTAATACTACTTAAGCACTCTGCAATAAATTTAGAGTCATTGTAATAAGGAACAATTACTGACACTAGACCATTAGTAGCTTTCATCAAAAACATTCTCTACATATTTTTTTGCAATTAAACTAGGATCATGATAATTGTAAGCGTAATTTATACTCATCTCTTTTAATTCATCAAGATCTGTTCTTTTGATGAGCGCAGAAACAACATCAAAAATAACATCCTCGTCTTCAACTATGTCATAAACAGGTGCTTCTTCACCATTTGTAATTTTATCCCTTGCCTTTTCGTCAAATGAGGAAACTAATATATGACCTCTTAGCATAGAGTAGACACCATTCATTCCATATGAATTTGATTTGCACTGGTCTACAGCAATATCTACATTTAACATTAAATCTAGATACTCCTTTTGAGGCAGTTGATATGGTGAAATTATTTCCACATTATTATAAGTGTCTTGCACTTTTTGTAGCGCTTTTAGAATTTTATCGCTACCTTTGATTTCAGGCCGAGTGCGCCCATGCAATATTACAATACGATTATAATCTGTAACCTTTGGATTAATACGAACTTCAGGAACTTCACATGCGAGAGGTATGACTTTAGTTAACTTTCTCGCATAATATGTGCTTTTCCAAGCGAGTTCATAATCATACATTACTGGAACAATTTTCTTAACGCTCATCGCGCACAGATGGTGTGCTAGCTTATCTTTCCAAGTAGAATAAAAGTTAGGTCTTGGATACGATACTCCTGTATAAACCCACCTTTTTAAAATTCCCTTCTCACCAGCTTTTATATAAGCCCTGTCTGCTCCACATGCTAATAAATATGTTTTTTTTCTAAATAGAAAGAATATCAATATAAAAAAAGGCCCAGCATTTGCAAAACCCAAAAAGCTTGGGTTCATATACATTATTCGGTCATACTTTAAGAAAGTCGGGATTAATCTTAATAGTTCAAATATCTTTCCAATTTTATTTTTCTTCTTCAATGATATATCTACTGAAATATCTTTCCAGTTATCGCCTGTTGGACTAAAAACATCACAATCTAAACCAATTTCTCTAAATCCTTTTTTCAAAGAGCGCCCGAATCCACTGTACTCACCCCAAATTAGTATTTTCATAAACCTACCACATTATAAAATTTAAATTTCTCTTTTAGAAAAAATCGTTGTTTTAACTATGATAAACATCATAAAGTAATATATGACATAGTTTATGGCATAAGCATATGTAACACCAACAAGACCGAACTTTTCTACAAAAATCATTGATAACACTGTAAGTGACAAGGCAAAAAATATCTCACTTATTATATATTGCTTCATCATAGCTTTTGCTACAATCAGGTATGATAACAGCCAAGACGCTATTTTTAACACATCACCAACAAGTTGCCATTTAAACAGAACTAGCATTGGTTTAAATTCTTCAGAGAATAATAACCAAACAATAAAATCTTTTAATATAAAAATGATTACCGACAGGCATATGACTAACGGAATAATAATTTTATAACCTTGAATTAATTCTAATTTAAGTTCTCTTGCAGAATTTAGTTCAGACAATCTTGGAAGGTAGTAAGTACTCAATGCTGTTGTGATGACCATCAAATACATGGTCGATATATATGTTATTGCTTGCCAATACCCAGCATCATCCCAAGATAAGTTATCTCCAATATAATTCCGAATAATTAATGATGAAACCGGAATGGTGAAAGCAGTAACTAATGTCATTAGAGAATATTTCAGCAGTTTATTAGTATACAACTTACTGAAGTTTAGCCTTAATATGTCTCTATTTATCAAACTAGCCTTGTTATATTTGGAAATCATTATCACAAACACAATCGACTGATTGGTAACTAACGCTAAAAGTGCTCCATCAAGAGCAAAAAAGTAAATTAGCAAAGTTGTAGAAAATAACCCATATAAACTTTGGCTAATATTTATAGATATGTATTTCTTTATTTCTTTCTTGCCATTTAGTATCGAAAGGAACAGTTGATTGATTGTAAATAGAATTAATGTAAATGCTAAAACACTTATAACATAGGAATGATTTTTGGTTGAAAATATATATTCCGATAATTTTTCAGAAAATATAAACAAGAAAAAGCTAACCGTCACACTCGATAATAGTGTTATCGAAAAAGCGGTACTCCAGAGTACTTTTCTATCTTTCTCTTCTTTGTATTCTGCAGTATACTTCGTTACGCCTGTATTTATACCACCCTTGGCTATTGTTTGTACAACAGTAAGTGAATTCTGAAATTGCCCTATTAATGCCAAACCAGAAGGGCCGATAAACACAGATATAGCTTTATTAATAACTAAGCCAGAAATTAGTCGTATTGCAGTAGCTATTAGAGTTAAGAATGATGTTTTTATTAAGTTCAATGTTCTATTCTTTCAATAAAAGAAAAAGAAGACGTGTTCACGTCTTCTTTATATAAGCTCAGAATAAACTAACTTTTAAAGTTATTTATTGCCTCGACAACAGCTGTTCTCTCTTGCTCACTCAAGTAAGGCGACATCGGCAATGACAGCACTTCATTTTGCAACTGCTCCGTCAGCGGCAATAACAGATGACTGAACTCTTTATAAGCCTGCTGTTTATGCGGCGCTATCGGGTAATGTACTTGTGTCTGAATACCATGCTCTGATAAATGCTTAACCAATGCATCTCGGTGTGAAGTTCGCACCACAAACAAATGCCATACATGTGCCTCAGGCTCAGCTACTTCCGGTAAGATAATATTCGGGTTGTTGATTTCACGTAAGTAAAATTCCGCCAACTCCTGACGCGCTTTCGTCTGCGCTGGAAGGTAGTTCAGTTTCACTGACAACATCGCCGACTGAATTTCATCCAAACGACTGTTCAATCCTTGATAAAGATTCTGGTATTTAACATGAGAGCCGTAGTTACGAAGGGCACGCAAAGTTTCTGCCAGCTCATCATCGCTGGTCGTAATAGCACCACCATCACCTAACGCACCTAGGTTTTTACCCGGATAGAAGCTAAAACCTGAGGCATCCCCCCATGCGCCAGATTTCTTACCAGCAAGTGTCGCACCATGAGACTGAGCGCTGTCTTCCAGCACGAGAAGATTGTGTTTTGTCGCCAACGCCATAATCGCTGGCATATCGGCTAACTGACCATACAAATGCACCGGCAAAATCACTTTAGTCTTTTCTGTAATCGCCGCTTCAATCGCTTCAGGACTGATATTGTGAGTCTGCTCATCCGGCTCCACAAACACCGGTAACAAGTCCGCTTCGGTGACCGCCAATACCGATGCGATATAGGTATTACCCGGTACGATAACTTCATCACCTTTGTTGATTTTTCCTAGCTCTCGCCAAGCCTTTAACGTCAGTGTTAAAGCATCTAGACCGTTCGCAACGCCTATACAGTGTTTAACACCACAGTAGTCAGCAAATGCTTGTTCAAACTTTTCAGTTTCCTTGCCAAGAATATACCAGCCAGATTCAATCACGCGTGCACAGGCTTGTTTCAATTCGTCTTCGTACTCGGAATTTAAGCGCTTTAGCTCTAAAAAATTAACCATTATTTTTCTCTACATAACGTACTATCTTGGCTGGGCTTCCAACCACAACCGCATAGTCTGGCACTGAACGGGTGACCACACTGCCTGCACCAACCATCGCATTTTTTCCGATGGTTATGCCTGGCAAAATTGTGGCATTGGCGCCAATGGAGGCGCCTGACAGGATTTTTGTTTTTGGAAATGCCTCTGGCCATACTTTTGAACGTGGGAACTTGTCGTTCGTGAAAGCCGCTGCTGGACCAATGAACACATCATCTTCAATTTCAATGCCATCCCAGAGGTAAACGCCACACTTTACGGTGACTCTATCTCCTAGGACCACATCATTCTCGATGAAGGTATGCGCACAGATATTACAGTCACGACCAATTTTAGCCCCAGCAAGGACCACGGCAAATTGCCAAATAGATGTCCCCTCGCCAATCGCCGATGAAGCAACATCACTGAGTGCATGAATTCGCATGGGCTACCTCTTTAAGAAATGTGTCATAGTCACGGATATAGTCGGCTTCATCGTATAACTCACTGGCTACGACCATCAGTACACAATCTTCAGAAAAGTCGTGCATCTCACGCCATTTTAACCCTTTGATGTGCAGTCCTACATCGGGAGAGGAAAGCGTCACTGTCTCTTTCGTGGTGCCATCATCAATGACGAAAGTCACGCTACCTTTCATACAGATAGCGACTTGCTCTAAGTCGTAGTGCGCATGAAAGCCTCTTGCTAAACCGCTTTGTGTATCAAAGATGTAGTAAATGCGTTTGATATCAAAAGGAATGTTTTTATGTTGCTCTAACGAGATTAATGAGCCTCGCTCATCACCCATTTTCTGAAAAGATATTAGCGATATATTCGACATTTATTCTTCCAATAACTCTAGAAGATAGCGGCCATAATCGTTTTTAGATAAGGCTTTTCCTGCTGCTTGAATGTGCTCTCGTGTTAACCACCCTCGGCGATACGCAATCTCTTCTAAGCAAGCCACTTTGTAGCCCTGGCGCTTCTCGATCGTTTCGACAAAATGCGCCGCTTCAAGCAAGCTGCCGTGTGTCCCCGTGTCTAGCCACGCAAAGCCGCGCCCTAGTACGTCAACCGTCAACTTCCCTTGCTCTAAATAAGCTTGGTTAATACTCGTAATTTCTAGCTCGCCACGATGGGACGGTTGGATGGTTTTGGCAATTTCCACGACGCGATTATCGTAGAAATACAGCCCTGTCACGGCGTAATTGGATTTTGGCTCGACTGGCTTCTCTTCAATCGATAGCGCTCGCATCTCGTCGTCAAATTCCACCACACCAAAGCGCTCTGGGTCTTTCACTTTATAGCCAAAGACCGTCGCACCTTCTGTTAATGCTGCAGCTTGCTGCAACTTCGGCGAAAACCCTTGCCCATAAAAGATGTTGTCACCCAACACCAAACATACTGAATCATCGCCAATAAATTCTTCACCAATGATGAAGGCTTGAGCTAAGCCGTCTGGGCTTGGCTGAATCGCGTATTGCAACTCAATGCCAAACTCTGAGCCATCACCTAAGAGGCGCTGAAATCCTTCCAGGTCTTCTGGCGTGGTGATGATCAAGATTTCACGAATACCAGCAAGCATGAGTACCGACAACGGGTAGTAAATCATTGGTTTGTCATAAACCGGCAGTAACTGCTTAGAGACACCGCGTGTAATAGGGTAAAGGCGAGTGCCCGAGCCACCTGCTAAAATAATGCCTTTCATTATTCGCCCGCTCCTAATCGCTCAAGACTGTATGAGCCATCAAGCACACGTTGCCACCATTGTGGGTTGCTTAGGTACCATTCGACGGTTTTGCGAATACCGCTTTCAAACGTTTCTTCTGGCGTCCAGCCAAGCTCTTGAGCGATCTTGGTGGCATCAATTGCGTAACGCACATCATGACCAGGTCGATCTTTGACATAAGTGATCAAAGATTCATAAGACTCGACCCCGGCCGGCTTGTCTGGTCGCAACTCTTCAAGCAAAGCACAAATGGTTTTCACCACTTCGATGTTGGCTTTTTCGTTATGACCACCGATGTTGTAGGTCTCACCGACTTCACCTTCGTTGACCACTTTGTAAAGCGCGCGAGCATGGTCTTCCACAAACAGCCAATCTCGGATTTGCATACCATCGCCATACACAGGCAACGGCTTGCCATCGAGGGCATTTAAAATCATCAGAGGGATCAACTTCTCTGGGAAGTGGTACGGGCCATAGTTGTTGGAGCAATTGGTGACAAGTGTCGGTAAGCCATAAGTACGTTGCCAAGCGCGTACAAGGTGATCGCTCGAGGCTTTTGACGCTGAATATGGGCTGCTCGGCGCGTATGAGGTGGTTTCGGTGAACAAATCATCCGTTCCCTCTAAATCGCCGTACACTTCGTCCGTAGAAATATGATGAAAACGGAATGCCGATTGGCGCGCTTCATCTAGGCTCGACCAATATTGACGGGCCGCTTCGAGCAGATGGTAAGTGCCCATCACGTTGGTCTCAATAAAAGCAGCAGGACCATCAATAGAGCGATCGACATGAGATTCGGCGGCCAAATGCATCACCCTATCAGGTTGATGCTCTGAAAAAACGCGGTCTAGTTCAGCTCGGTCACAGATATCCACTTGCTCGAAGTAGTAACGTTCACTATCTGAGACATCAACCAATGATTCTAGATTCCCTGCGTAGGTCAGTTTATCTAAATTGATGACGGTATCTTGGGTGTCACGAATGATATGTCGGACAACAGCGGACCCAATGAAGCCTGCTCCTCCAGTTACTAATATTTTCATAATTACTATATTATTCCTTTGAGTACTTTGGGGTTAGGCATATCAATTTGTAAGTTGTTTTTGCTTTCTATAAACATGCAGAACTAAAACAATAATACAACTAAGGAATCCACCCAAAAATGTTCCCAAAATGCATATAATAGCCCGACTTGGTTGTGTTTTTTCTTCTGGTACGACAGCGGGATCAATCACTTTAAATACAAATTCTTCTTGGACTTCAGCTAACATTAAACTTTTTGTTTGCTCCTCAATTAGCTTATAGAAAGTACTTTGCATATCTGCAATCGCAGTTTTTGAAAGCTGTTGATTCAAATATTCAAGATTCTGTGAGGTTTCGGAAATAGTTCGCTCTCGCATTACTTTATTTATATCTTGAACTATCCAATTGACCCACTCCTTTGCAATATATGGTGAATAGTGCATTATGGATACAGAATACAGCCCACTTTCTTTATCTTGTTTTACTTTTAGAACATTTTTAATGAAGGTTTCATATGCTTCCTGAGGTGAAGGTTTAGAGCCTCGCAATCCACTTGGTTCTCTTAGCCAAGTTGCAGAGCTTTCGTTGTAAATCCCATCATCAATTAAAAGCATGTTCGTTCCTAGATCCCAACCTTTAGCCGCCATAAGAGGTACTAAAAGATCATGCTTTTTAATAAACCCATCAACAAAACTACGAGACTTCATTACCTGGACGGCTAATTCTGTTTGATTCGAATCATGACCACCCAAATTTACTCCAGCTAAAGCTGCTAAGCCGCCAAATTGAGCTGCCATTTGGGATAAGTGGTTCCCTCCAGAGCTTTCTGCAGGAGCAAGTAACGTATCTGCTTTATATATGTTAGGAACACTCAATGCGTAGATAACAGAAGCTATAGCAAATGCAAGCGTTGTCAGACAGATAAATAATTTCTTGCTCCAAAGAACGTCAAAGATTTCTTTGAGGTTAATATCATCGTCAAATATATTTTTTGACAAAATACATACTCCATTAAAAGTGAAATGTAATACCTAACGTTCAAATTCACTCAAATAAAAAAACAAAGGTTACTATGGTAACCTTTACTATTCACCTACTATTTAAGAGCGTTTATCGCTACACCCGTTTGGTAAAGGATCTGCGTTGCCGCAGTCCAAGTGCTCAATGCATCACGGTAATCGGTGTCAATTGGCACAACAATTGTATCGCCAGCTTTTAACCCTTCTTTATTGTTTCCGAACCAATAACCTGATGAAGGCTTGTAAACAGAACCATCCGCACGTACTACAAAAATGCGGTCTTCGTCGGCTTGCTTTTTAGCACCACCCGCTTTATTCAGGTAATCATCGACGTCAAGTTTGTTGTCCAACAAGTAGGTAATTGGAACCTGAACTTCACCCATTATCGAAACGGTGTTTCGGAAAGTCGGAACAAAGAGGAAGTCTCCATCTTCTAACATAAAGTCTGCTGAGCGTTCACCCTTTAAGATACGGTTTAACTGTACCACCATACGGCCAAGTGCTTTGCTGCGACTTGCTTCCTCAACAAATGCTAGTGTTTTTTCTGGGTCTGAAATTACAGAACCTATATTACTATCGGCTCGGAACGTCTTCTTCGCTGTTTCTTTTCGCATATCTGCGGCGTATTGGTTTAAAAGCTTCTGCTCTTGTAAACGCAATGCTTCACGCGTAAATATTGCTCCTTGAGGGTGAGCAAACTCTGTCAGACCGCCAGCTCGATCCAATAACTCACTTAAGGTTTCACCTTGACGCACGGTATAGGTTCCAGGGAAACGAACTTCACCCTGTAAAGTGACTGTGCTTTGTAGCTTCACATTTGGCTTTTCTAGGATGTTCAAACGATCTCGGCCAACAATAATTGCATCGTCCGAAGCGCTGCCTTGGATTGCTTTACGCAAATCAATACGTTCAACATCAATATACGCACGCTCATCCGCACTATTAATCGTGGTTCGTGCTAGTTCTGCATTAATTGTAAATGCGTTGTAAGTCAAACCACCTGCTGCTTCAATAAGCGTTGATACCGTCATTCTTGGGGTGATCGGGTAGCGTCCTGGGTGCTTCACTTCACCAAAGACTTCAGCAACTTGAGGGGCTAGCCCCAAACGAGACTGTTGCTGAAGTTGTAACAACACAGGGGCAAGTAAAGTGCGACGAGTATTTTGCTTCAGCTTTTCAAAGTCTTCCTCTGTAATCTCTTTACCACGGAAAATGATTTTAGCTGGTTTCGCCTTCTCTTGGGCGTTCTGGTTGTTCAGCATACCGTTTTCTGAATGCGAAACGGCAACAGAAGAGCTCATCACTTCTTGCTCTTTCTGTTGTTCGAGCTCAGCTTGCTCTTGCGCTTGCTCCAATGTTTTTGCTTTTGAAACAGCCTCTTGTGTTGCCAATGTATCCAAGTCTTCGTTATTAAAGCGGTTGAAAACCAATATACGGTCCCGTGATTGTAACTGGAGGTTGTCTTGGCTACCTGGTGATAGAATCGCGTTGGCTAAGCTTAGTTGGAACACTTCAATATCACGTTGCGGATTAATCTCTCTTACCACAACGGCATAGTTAACATCAGCTGTTGAGTTAAAAGCTGAGTCAACAGATTTGAAAAGATCGGCAACACGAAGGCCATTGTGCCATTCCACATAGCCAGGATGACGAACATCCCCCCCTATCTGTACGTAACGAGTAAGCTCTTCGCTTTTTTTCAAGATCTTGATGGCATCGCCATTTTTAACTTTACTCTGTCGATCTTGCATTTTATTGAAATCAAGCGTCAAAGCCTCACGAGCGCCATGTGAAGCGTAGCGTTTTATCTCCAACTGCTCGACATGAGCATTCGCAGTAAAACCACCTGCCATCTGAATAAGTTGTTGGTAAGTTTCACCGGCCTTGACTTCATAAATTGCAGGGCGGTTGATTTCGCCTTCTATAGACACTGTATCGTTAACAGAACCGATTAAAACAACATCATCCGGAAGTAAACGCACATCATTACTTGCATCACCTTTTAGTAACAGATCATACATATCCAACTTACGAATGATTTTACCATCACGCTTTAACTGGATATCTCTCAGCGCTCCACTTTCACCAAAACCACCACTGTAATAGATGGCTTGTGATATTGTCGTTAATGCGCTAACCGTGTAGGCTCCCGGCTTATAAGCATCTCCCATGACAAACACTTGCATAGTACGTAGTTCACCTAATGAGATATCACTACGAACACCTATCATTTGTTCTTTTACACGTTGTGTTAGAGAGTCTCTAACATCGGAAAAGTGCATACCTGCAACATTTACCGGCCCAAGAGAAGGAAAGTTGATTGTACCTGCACGATTTACACGTAAGCGATGTGTTTCATTCTCCTTCCCAAACAACTGTACAATGATTTCATCGCCTGCTCCCACGGTATAATTGGCTGGTACAGGTACATCACTGATCGGAGCAAAAGTACTTGGAGAACCGGCAAAAAGCTCTAAACCAAAACGTTTTAACTCTTCCTGTTTGCCTTTTTTTAGCCATTGCTCTTCTACGTCAGAAGAGACAGCGCCACTGGATTCAGCCCTAGGTTTGATCACTTGCGGATTTTCGTAAGGAGACTTGTTTGAAGATGAACTAGAAGGAATGGAGAAACCATATTTACTCGCCAAGGCCTGTTGTTGATCGGCGGGCAGATTTTGAAACATTTTTATTTGTTCTGAAGTGGGTGTTTGTGCCATCGAATAAGACGCAAACGTACTTGCCAATATAAAAGCGGCAATAGAGAAATATCCTTTAAACATGGTATGTCACTATAATAATTGAATAAAAGACCCTAGCCCCAAGTTTGAGCTCTAGGTATTTAAATTAGAATCGGTGCTGAAAACCCAGTGTAATCGAGTTAAGGCGAACTTGGTCTTCAGAGACGTTATCAACGAACTCAAATATCACCGCGCTTTGGTTATTTAAAGCGTAGTGCATACCTAACCCAAAACTAAATCCTTGTTCTTTGTGAGAACCTACATTTTGTAGATCAAGCTGAACGCTTGAATATCCAGCTAAACCATAAAGTGCAACTCGCTCTGAAACTGGCATATTCAACTTAACAAAGCCACTCAAAACGCTATCAACAGCAAGACCACTGTCACGTTGAACTGATGTCCCGTAACGCCCTTCTAAGCCAATATAGTCATTAAAGAAATAACCAGCTTGCGCACTAAGAAGGAAAGGGCTCCCCTCTTTCACGGACTCAGAAGACGAGCTTTTCAATTCTGCATTTGAGTAGCTCACTAACGCACCAGCATAAAAATCTGCTGACGCTGAAAAAGAACTCAGGCTCAAGCCCAGTGCACTAAGTATTCCCAAACAATGCTGCTTTTTTATCACGTAAAAGTTCCTAGTACTGGTAATAATATGGACTGCTAAGACAAAGTTAAGCGTGCTATGCAGGCCAATAAATACTGAAGAGCTGGCACGCTACCGCCCTGAGGCGTTGAGCGTAAGCCACTGTATCGCTTTCTATATGGTGTAAGTAAAAACGACCTATTGACATCAAACCTCTAGTGCTGAAGGAAATAGGCCGACAAATTATGCACTCTTGATAGTTTATCAGCAAGCAAGGGAGCAAGATAACCGCACAATGTCACGCTGGTGTTAGAAATGAGATCGAAAGCCATGGCAAAATAAGAAACTATTTACATGCTAAGGCTTTTTTATCTAGAATATAATTTGGAGCATTTTTTATGCTACCAAACATCGATGTTTTATACCGGATACACAAGGATTAATAATGAAGAATACAGCTCTAGCTATTCTTATGGCTCTAAGCGCAACAACTGCATTTGCAGCAGAAGAAGCAGGCTCAACAGGCGCAGCTTCTGCGTCAGCAACTGGCACTACAGCTGTAGGTGTAGGCGCAGCAGCAGCGGTAACTGTAGTAGCAGTTGCAGCGTCAGATAGCGACTCAACATCTACTTCAACATCTACTTCTACTTCTACTTCTAACTAATTTCGTTTTGTAGAACAGAAGCCAATCGCCCTGATTAAGTCAGGGCGATTTTATTTGTAAGAGGGAACAATGAATATCTTCCGAATACCTAAATGGATACGCCAACTTCTCATTCTTCCACTACTCCTTGTACTCTTTGGCTGCACACAGAAATTCAATGATGTTTCAGCAACCGTCCAAGAAGCCTACGGTAACTACATCGATGTCGAGATGACACCAGAAGAAATCAATGCTATTCCATATGCTAGCGCCTATTTGAAACTTGGAAATCAAAAACAGGTGTTTGTTGTGTTAGCTTTTGCGGAACGAAACCGACTCAGCGGTAAAAAACAGCTAAAATGGGTAAGCTCCGATAAAGCGATGATCGTTACAGAGAATGGGCATATCGTCAAAACGATTGGTCTACAGAGTGGGGACTTAGCAGGTGTTTACGGTGACGTTCCAGATTTTTCTTTAGACTCAACCTCCGTCAACTACGCACTCTCATACGATTGGGCAACACAATACCGTTATGGCTTTCCTGCAAATATAACGCGTTCTTACTCAGGCCAAGAAACGTTAACAACACCTATTTCTAGCACTATGACCAACGTATATAAAGAAGTTGTTGAGTTTAGAAGTCTTTCTCAATCGGTCGAAAACTACTATTGGGTCAATGAACAGGGTCAGGTCGTTAAAACCTTACAACACCTAGGGCCAAATATGATTCCGGTTGAGTTAACTATTTTGAAGGAATATAGCAAATCATGAGCAAGCAACTACTCACATTATTCGGTTTGGTCATGCCGCTTTTGAGCATGCCTAGCTTCGCTCAAACAGAAACCTCTGCTATGCAACCATTAAATGTTGAATTGCTAGAAGCAGGCAAACGGCTACAATTTCAAGGGACGGCTCGTTTAGAAAGTGTGTTAGCACTTGCTAGGGAGCAAAGCGTCTCTCTGCAATATTCTCTTGGTACCACTTTGTTTGATAAATCGGAACACGCCGAGAAAACCTCTACCGCTTTAAAGAACTCGGTGCTCAATCAAATGATTCAACACAATTTGGTCGCACATCCATTCTACAAGTTCATTCAGAAGCAAAGCTTTGCACCACGCTTACTGTCTGCGATCGATGTTGATAAAATTCGACTAGATAAAATCGACAACCCACTGTTGAGCGGCGATTACCTGCTCGCTAGCCCTCTACGCGAAGAAAAAGTGTATTACTTAGGAAACCTAAGTAGCGTGTATTCCGTTAAGGCGCAAGCAGGCATCCCTTTGCAAAGACAAATAGAGAATTTGAAAAATAACATTGGTGCGTTATCAACACAGCCAGTGTTGATCTACCCAGATGGTCACGTAGTTAAGCCGCATCACGGAGCTTGGTTAACGACACAATACTACTTACCACCTCTGACATTGGTATATATTCCGTTTGGTGATCTTGAATACTCCGAAATGGACCAAGATATTGTCCGTCTACTCACTCAATTGATACCAAATTCCACAAAGAGACCACAATGATGCCAATTAGAAAAAGCTTAACCCTTTCTTTAATGGGCCCAGCATTGGTTTGGGCTCAAGACATGCCCTTTGAGGCTCCCTCTTTACAACCTTCTCAATCTAACTTTGGTGGTGTTGGCTTAATGCAGATGCCAACCGGACGTATGGCTCCTGAAGGGGAATTCAACTTTTCGGTAACAGGTAGTGATGAGTACCTTTTTTACAATGTAACTCTGCAACTCATGCCTTGGTTAGAAACAACCATCCGTTACACTCAAGTTAAGGACCTGCCTTACTCATCATCCTTCCCCGATGTTGATAATGAATACACAGACAAAGGGATAGATTTTAAATTTAGATTATGGGAAGAATCTGAATACATGCCAGAAATTGCCCTAGGTGTGAGAGACTTTGCTGGTACCGGCCTTTTTGATGCTGAGTTTATTGCAGCGACAAAACGATATTCTAATTCGAAATTAGGTACTTTTGATTTTACTTTGGGTATGGGTTGGGGCTACTTGGGAACCAGAGACAATATAACCAATCCATTTTGCAAAGCATCAGACAAATTCTGTGAACGTTCTGAAGAGTTTCTTGATTCTGGAGGAACAACTAATTTTGACAGAGCTTTCAAAGGGCCTGCGGCTTTATTTGGTGGTATAGAGTTCCAGACGTTGCACGCTCCTTTACGATTTAAAGTTGAGTACGACAGCAATGATTATTCTACAGACTATGCAGTTGTGGGGGCAGATGTTGATATGAAGCCCCACACACCATGGAACTTTGGTGTTCTCTACCGTCTAGGCATGGCCGATTTTCGTTTAAGTTATGAACGCGGCGATACTTTAGTAGCAGGCTTAACGCTAAACACTAATTTCAATGACATGCCATCATTCTGGCGAGACACACCAACCCCAGAAGTGGAAGATAACCAACCCAAAGAACTGTCTGATGTTGATTGGGAACGTGTAACAGAAGATTTAGACAAAATTGCTGGCTATCGAAACACGCGTGTTTATGTTGATAACAATACAGTAACTGTCGTTGGTGAGCAGAAAAAATATCGTGACCGTACAGAGGCACACGAGAAAGCGGCAGCTGTACTCCATAATGAAATGCCTGACGATATTGATACCTATGCGATCAATGAACGTAGCCGAGGCTTAGTCGGCGAACAAACGATTATTTCCAAAGAGAAATATCGCGACTTTGCCCAAGTTAATTACATCAATCCGAAAATAGAAGATGCAACCTCAAGGGCTACTACTAAACCAATGGGAGAATCTGTCTACGATGGTTTTGAACGTTTTGATTGGGGCTTTGCACCTAAACTAGTTCAAACTCTCGGAAACGCTGAAGATTTCTATCTCTTTAGTGTAGGGCTAAGCGGTAATGCCTCATATTGGCTGACGGACAACCTTGAAATTGGCGGTTCGTTATACTGGGATTGGTATAACAACTACGATAAGTTTATTTATGTCACTCCACCTGATGGCACTACTGTTCCTCGTGTTCGCACCATGTTCCGAGCTTACCAAAATGAACATGCTGTAACCATGTCAAACTTACAATTGACTTGGTTCCAAGAGTATTCCGATACGATGGATCAGCAATTCTACGCGGGCTATCTGGAGAGTATGTTTGCTGGAGTCGGTACCGAGTTTCTTTACCGTCCACAAGGAGCTAACTGGGCGATTGGCGCTGACGTCAACGTAATTTCTCAACGTGATCCACAAAGTTACTTCGGTGTTTACGATGAGAAATGGCAGAACGTTCCAGAATATGGACGTCCATTCCAAGTTATTGATAAAGGATTCACTGGTTTTGTATCTGGTTACTACTACCCTCAATGGGAATTCCTACAAGATTTGATGATCCAAGTCGATGTTGGTCAGTTCTTAGCTGGCGATGTTGGTACACAAATCAATGTTTCTAAGCAGTTCAAGAGTGGCGTAATTGCTGGCGCCTTTGCCTCATTTACAGACTTGTCTGCAGACGAATTTGGTGAAGGTAGCTTTACTAAAGGTTTCTACTTGTCGATTCCGTTTGACATCATGACCGTTAAGCCAAGTAACAATCGTGCGAACTTTAGTTGGCAGCCTCTTACTCGTGACGGAGGGCAGAAGCTCGGCCGCAAATACAGCTTAATTGAATTAACCGACGAACGAAACCCTTGGTACCAAAGACCTAACCGTTCGGATGTGGAATAATAAAGTAATCAAGGGAGCTGCGGCTCCCTTTTCATATCCAGATACTGAGTCATAGAAGACTAAAACCTATCTTCCTGCTTCCAATAGCGCTACTTTTCGTTTCTTGCTAGAATTCCTGAGAAAATTTTAATCTATGGTGGAAGTTCTATGATCATCGTAACTGGTGGCGCTGGCATGATCGGCAGCAACATTGTTAAAGCACTAAACGAAGCTGGTATTAACGATATCCTGGTTGTCGACAACCTAAAAAATGGCAAAAAGTTTAAGAACTTAGTTGATCTGGACATCACAGATTACATGGATCGTGACGACTTTCTGACCCAAATTATGGCGGGCGATGATTTTGGTCCGATTGAGGCAATTTTCCATGAAGGTGCTTGTTCTGCAACGACTGAGTGGGACGGCAAGTACATGATGCTAAACAACTATGAGTACTCAAAAGAGTTGCTTCATTACTGTCTAGATCGTGAAATTCCATTCCTTTACGCCTCTTCAGCAGCCACTTACGGCGATACAGATACTTTCGTTGAAGAACGCGAATACGAAGGCGCACTGAATGTATACGGTTACTCGAAACAGCAGTTTGATAACTACGTTCGTCGTCTATGGCAAGACGCTGAAGAACATGGTGAGACCCTTTCTCAAATCACCGGCTTCCGCTACTTCAACGTATATGGCCCACGTGAAGACCACAAAGGTAGCATGGCATCAGTTGCGTTCCACCTCAACAACCAACTTAACGCAGGTGAAAATCCTAAGTTGTTCGCGGGCAGCGAATCATTTAAACGCGACTTCGTTTACGTTGGTGATGTATGCAAAGTGAACCTATGGTTCTTAGAAAACGGCGTATCAGGCATTTTTAACTGCGGTACTGGCCGTGCTGAATCTTTTGAAGAGGTAGCAAAAGCGGTTATCAAGCATCATGGCAAAGGCCAAATTGAAACCATCCCATTCCCTGAGCATCTAAAAGGCGCTTACCAAGAATTCACACAAGCCGATCTGACCAAACTGCGCGCCGCAGGCTGTGATGTTGAGTTCAAGACGGTTGCAGAAGGCGTTGCCGAATACTTAACTATCCAAAACCGTTAAGCACCACGAGGTGGCAGAACCATAACCTGCCACCTTTACTCAAGTGCAATAGCCTGTATCATTCCTTAATATCTTTTTTCTCATTTAAACCACTTCGCCAGTACACGAATAGGTAACTAGACACGCCATGACCATAAAACGTGATGACTTCGACCCTAAAGCATATAACCCTGAGTTTAAGCGCCACTTTCTGTCGCCTAAGTACTGGGGCACGTGGTTAGGTGTTATCTTATTTTTACCTTTATCATTAATGCCACTGAGTTTACAAAAGTGGTTGGCGAAAACCATAGCCAAAAAACTGTCGAAATCCCACAAAGGGCCAGCTCACCGAGCGAGGGTTAACTTTGAGCTGTGTTTTCCAGAAAAGTCGTTCCAAGAACGTGAAGCTTTGATAGAAAAAACACTCTACACAGCAGCCATGTTCTTTTTTCGCTTCGGGTTACTAAGTTTACGCTCACCAAAATGGCTTCAGAACCGTTGCCAAATTCGCGGCCTAGACATTTTACGACAGCACATTGATAACAACGAAAATGTGATTTTAATGGTTCCCCACTCTTGGGCTATTGATGTGCCTGCTATCTTGCTCGCTTCAATGGGAATGCCAGTTTCTGCAATGGCGAAGAAACAAAAGAATGATGTTGCTGACTGGCTGATGCACAAGCAAAGAGTTCAATACGGTGGTCGCGTTTATGAACGCTCAGGTGGCATTAAACCTTTTCTGAAATCCATTCGAGATGGCTATGTAGGGTATTATCTACCCGATCAAGATCACGGCCCAGAGCATAGCGTGTTTGTCGATTTTTTTGCCACACGTAAAGCAACTCTACCTGGTTTAGGCAAAATTGCGAAACTATCACGCTCAAAAGTACTGCCTCTATTTGCGTCGATGAACACTGAAGATGGTACGTTTGATATTGAGATTTTACCGGCGTTTGAGCTGGATAAAGGCGAAGAGCATGACGCTCGTACCTGTAATGAAGCCATTGAATATTTTGTCGGTGATAAACCCGAACAATATATGTGGGTACTGCAGTTGCTGCACTCTCAAGAAGACGGTAATAACTATTACAATTTGTTTAAACCAAGATATAACAGCGACTGGAAAGTGCAGTGAAAGTATTTGTCGTAAGCTTGGATCGATCGCTAGATCGCCGAGAACGCATTGAAGAAAAGTTAAAACAACAAGGCATTACGTTTGAATTTTTTGATGCCGTAGATGGCTCTGTTGACAGTTTTCTTCATTCAGAAAAAAGTCGTCCAACCATTACTCTACGCCGCAAAGGGTATCAATTAAAAACCAGTGAAGTCGCCTGCTTTGCAAGCCATTACGAGTTGTGGGTTCGCTGTGTTGAGCTTGATGAACCGATCGTCATCTTAGAAGACAACGTCGACCCCGTAGAAGGGCTGAAGCGAGTACTCAAACATACCCTTCCATTGACTTCTACTTATGACTACATCAAGTTGTCTGCCACTCAGAAGTGTGCATTCACCCCTATCGTACCGATTGATGATAATCATATGTTAGGGGGCTACTCTGCTGGAACTTGTGGTACCACCGCATATATTGTCACACCTAAAGCAGCCTCAAAGTTTGTTATGCATGCTCAAGAGTTTATTGAACCAGTCGATGACTACATGGAAAAACCATGGAGACATGGTGTTCAAGTTTACAGCGTGTCTCCAGATCTTTTTACTAGAGCTGAGATTGCTTCGACGATTGGTGGTAAAAGAAAAGATAAATCCAAAATGACTCTTGCGAATAAAATATACGCTGAACTTTTTAGAACTTATGAGTCAATTTTGAAATTCCTATACTGGAAAAACAAAGCATGAAGATTTTAGTCATTGGCCCTGCGTGGGTCGGCGATATGGTAATGTCGCAATCGTTATATATCGTATTAAAGCAACGTCATCCAGATAGCCAAATTGACGTTATCGCTCCAGGATGGTGTAAACCGATTCTTGAGCGTATGCCAGAAATCCACCAAGCTATTGAAATGCCTATCGGTCATGGTGAATTTAACTTATTAGGCCGCAGGGAAATTGGTAAATCATTACGCGAAAAGCAATATGACCACGCTTATATCTTGCCTAAGTCAGCGAAATCAGCACTGATCCCATGGTTTGCCAACATTCCTCTTCGTACTGGCTGGAAGGGAGAAATGCGCTATGGTTTATTGAATGACTTACGCCCTAACATGAAGTCTTTTCAGTACATGGTAGAGCGCTATGTAGCGTTAGCTTATCCAAAAGCAGAAATGGTGGACTCTAATTCTCTTGGCGGGCTTGAAACCTTACCTCGCCCACGCCTTGCAATCAACGCGGCAGAGCAACAAGCCACGCTCAAAAAGTTCAACTTAACGCAAGACCAACCAACCATTGGACTGTGCCCAGGAGCAGAGTTTGGTCCTGCCAAAAAATGGCCCGAAACACACTACGCTGAAGTTGCGACGCAAATGGCTCGATCTGGGCATCAAATCTGGTTGTTTGGTTCTCAAAAAGACTTAGAGACTTGTAACAATATCCGCGCACTTGTCCCGACGCAATTCCATGAGAACATTCATGTTCTAGCAGGCCAAACTAGCTTAATTGAAGCGGTCGATCTGCTTGCTGCATGTAAGACTGTTGTCGCGAATGACTCAGGCTTAATGCATGTGGCAGCTGCGGTTGGTTGTAATGTTGTTGCCGTGTATGGCTCAACTTCACCGAAGTACACACCCCCACTAGCAGAAAAAGTGGAGATTGTTCATACCGATATTGATTGTCGCCCTTGTTTCCAGCGTGAATGTCAATACAAACACCTTAAGTGCTTGACAGAACTTTCGTCTAAGCAAGTGCTAGATAGCATCCAAAAACTTGACGCCATTACGATAAGCTCATGTTAGTTCGTATTGTTTATACCTTACTACTCGCTCTAGCGTCACCGCTGTTTTTATTTGGTTTGTACAAGAGCAAACCAAATAAGCCTAAGTTCGGCTCTCGCTGGAAAGAGCACTTTGGTATTACTCCCAAGATAAAAAGCAACGACAAACCTATTTGGATACATGCCGTCTCTGTCGGTGAAAGCATCGCGGCAACACCTTTAATCAAAGCCATTAAGGAACAAAACCCCAAACAATCTATTCTAGTTACCACAACAACAAGTACCGGAGCTGAACAGATTGCTAAGTTGGGTGATTTAGTTGAACACCGCTATATGCCAATTGACTTTGGGTTCGCTATCAAAGGTTTTCTTAAAGCAGTGCAACCAAAACAGATGTTGATCATTGAGACTGAGCTGTGGCCAAACACGCTTCACAATGTTCACAAAGCGGGTATCCCTATAACTGTCGTGAATGCGCGCCTATCTGAAAAATCATGCTGTAACTACGCCAAAGTTCAACCTTTGTTTAACGTTATGTTGCCATGCCTAGCTCAAATCCTTTGTCAGACGGAGTCAGACGCAAACCGGTTTGAACGACTGGGTGTTGATAAAGACAAATTAGCCGTAACTGGCTCTATTAAGTTTGATATTCAAATATCAGAGCAAGTGAAACAGCAAGGACAGCAGCTTCGAGCCCAGCTTGGAGACGATCGTCCAATTTGGATTGCCGCTAGCACCCACAAAGGCGAGGACGAACAGGTATTAGATGCACATAGACAAGTTTTAAAATCTCATCCAGATGCTTTACTCGTTTTGGTTCCTCGCCATCCAGAACGATTTGATGATGTATTCACGCTTTGCCAACAGCAAGGCTTTAACACTGTTCGTCGCACTTCAACGCATGCAGTAGAGACGAATACTCAAGTATATCTCGGCGATACAATGGGTGAGATGCTAACGTTGATGGGCGCAGCGGACATCTGCTTTATGGGTGGAAGCCTAATTGGAGATAAGGTTGGTGGGCACAATGTACTAGAGCCTGCCATGTTAGAAAAAGTCATCATTACTGGCCCTAGCTATTTCAACTTTAAGGAGATTGTTGAAAACTTACTAGCTGTGGATGGTATCTTAATTGTGCCAGACTCAACGACCCTTGCCCTAAGGACTACAGAGATCATTTCTCAACAAGATAAATATTTACTCCGAGCTTTGCATGCTAATAAATGGGCCTCATCCAATCAAGGCGCTCTAAACCGAACAATGAGCTTACTCCCCCAAAGTGATAAGTAATAACTTAATAATTAGTTTGATAAATACCTCACTTTTACTATTAAGCTTGTATGTTTTACTGTACTAAGCACTTTACCTGTTTAACTTAAAAAGAATATCCATTATGCAAAAAATTTTAGACTGTACTCTTCGCGATGGTGGCTACTATAACCACTGGGACTTTTCACCAGAAGTCGTTGACGCTTACCTCACAGCAGTTGCAAAAGCTAAAATTGATTATGTTGAGTTAGGGCTTCGTAACTATCCTAAGTCTGTTTACAGTGGTCCTTTTGCTTATACGACTGAAGAGTTTCTAAACACGCTACACCTACCGAAAGGTCCGACATACGGCGTAATGGTTGACGCAAAAACTTTGCTAGATGCGGGTAAACCTGTTGTCGCTGCCATCAATGATCTTTTTGTACCAGCACAAGAAAGTAAAGTTGATCTCGTTCGTATCGCGGCACATTTCAATGAAGCAGAGCAGTGTGAAAGCATGATTAAAGCTTTCAAAGAAATGGGGTATATCGTTGGTTTAAATCTGATGCAAGCGGGCGGAAAACCATCCGAGGTTATAGCGGAAAAAGTACAGGCGGTAGCAAAAGCAAACCCTGACGTCATCTATTTTGCTGACTCTCTCGGTAATATGGATAGTGCAGAAGTCACTCGCATTGCCGAAATTGTAAAGCAAAACTGGGATGGCGACATTGGCATCCACACCCATAACAACATGGGTCAAGCAATGTCTAATACGATGACAGCTCGTTCGAATGGTGTTACATGGTTGGATGTGACGGTTACCGGAATGGGACGAGGCGCTGGGAACGCCCAGACCGAAAACCTGCTCGCCGAGCTTGATGGACTAGATAAATACTTGCCAACAGCAATATATGAACTAGTTATTCGCCATTTTGAGCCAATGCAAAGAAGATACGGTTGGGGCTCAAGCCTTCTATATTACTTGGGAGCCAAAAACGATATTCACCCAACTTATATTCAGAATATGCTTTCTAATCCTAATTACGGAACAGAAGAAATTGTTGGTGCTATCGAGCATTTAAAAAAGCTAGAAGGTACGACAAGCTATAATGGTGATGTCTTAGAAGAAGCGCTTACTGTAGGGAAAATAAGCCAACCAACTGAAAGCCAATCAGACCTATCAGGGATCTTTTCAGGAAAAGAAATTTTACTGGTCACTAATACGCCCAATACGGCAACACATAGAGTCGCGATCGAGACATACATTAAGACTCGAAAGCCTATCGTAATTGGCATCAATACAAAGCATGAGATTAACACTGAGCTTTTCGATTACTTTGCTGTATCTCATAACTCTAAATACTTGTCAGAAAGCAGCCATTACTCAGAGGTAGCCAAACCCGTATTTTTGCCAAAGAACCGCTTTGACGAAGACGAGCTAAGTAAATTTAGTAATATTTCTATGATTGATTACAGTAGCACCATAGAGAAGGATACTCTCACCGCCCATAAAAACTACTGTACACTACCGTATGACAATACCGCTGCATATGCGTTATGTATCGCTTTTATAGGTCAAGCGCAGAAGATATCTCTCGTTGGTTTTGATGGTTATGATGTGACTGACCGACGCCAAATGGAAATGAATGAGATCTTTAGCATGGTTAGTCAGCAGTTTGGAAGTACATCAATTCAAGCGTTAACCCCAACCACTTATCCAGTAAAAGCAGGGTCTATTTATGCACCCGCTATTTAATGGCTATGATACTGTTATTTTTGACTGCGATGGCGTGATCTTAGACTCAAATAACCTCAAAATTGATGCCATGCGTAATGCTTTACGCATGGCCCAAGTATCAGAGCTCGAAATAGACAATTGTTGCAATTACTTTAAAGCTAATTTTGGCAAATCGCGTTTTCATCATGTGAGTTACTTTGTTGAACATTTCATCCTAAATACAGATGAAGCATTGTACGAACATATACTAAGCTTCTACTCAAAGCAGTGTGAAGAGCTATACATGGAAGCTCAACTAACGCCTAATTTTATTGCAGCAATTACAGATTGCCCAGCCAAACTCTATGTAGCGAGTGGATCTGCTCAAGACGAATTACGAGAAGTATTTGTTAAAAGAAAGCTGGGGCAATATTTTACGTTAATTCTAGGATCACCTACCGCGAAAGCAGATAACGTTGCAACCATCCTAAAGGAGTCTTCAGGCGCGACTCTAATGATCGGTGACGCATTATCAGACTTTCACGCAGCCAAAGAGAATAATATTGATTTTCTTGGCTATCTTCCTTTTTCAAATGTAAAAGAAGAGCTTGAAAGCTTATCAAAAAGTGAAGGTTTCAATATTCTAAGGAGTTGGTAAGCATGAGTGTCCATGTCTTTTTACCATGCCGAAAAGGCAGTGAGCGTATCCCAAACAAAAATACCAAAGACTTTGCTGGTGTAAAAGGTGGGTTGCTAAAAATCAAACTGGATCAGTTAATCAATATAAATGATCTAGATTCGATAGTCGTATCTTCAAACGACGACGTTGTTCTAGAGTTTGCTTCAACATATAAAGATTCTCGCATACGAATAGATGAACGCCCAGAGCACTTAGGCTCAAGTTCAACAAGCACTGATGATCTTATTAGATACGTTCCTTCGATTATTACTACAGGTCACGTACTTTGGACTCATGTAACCTCGCCTTTCCTCGATGAATCCGGTTACCGTGCAATTCTAAAACAATATCTCGCGAGCCTCTCTGAAGGATATGATTCATTAATGACAGTCAAAGAGCTACGCGGTTTTATTTGGAATAAAGACAGACCGATTAGCTACGATCGTAATATAGAAAAATGGCCAAGAACTCAGACGATTGAACCTTTGTATGAAATCGATAGCTCAGTCTTTTTAAATAGCGTCGAAAACTACAAAAAACTAAATGACCGAATTGGACTAAAGCCTTCGATGTACATACAGGATGCAGAGAGCTCAATTGATATAGATTGGCCAGAAGACTTTACTTTCGCAGAGTCCGTTTGGTTACAGAAAAATAGATAAATAATCATAGGTAAGTGGGCATTACCATTGTAGCGTCTACTTACCTGTAATTTCACCGCCGAGGGTAAGCATCGATCATAGAAAAATTAGACCTATTTATGACTTTTACCCCTTTTAGCTCTGCCCATTTATTCAGCAGTTGATGTGCATAAAACGTCAGAAAAGTTAATCGCATCAAGTCCGTCATGTTAAAAGGTTTGATCTTTTGAGGGTTTTCTAGAAGTGGCAACTTCTCTTCTTTTCCATAGAAATGCTTGTAGACCATATAAAGCTGGTTATTTTCTTGATCGACATGGACATCATTATGGAAGCTCATATCTGCCCCAAATATTTCCACTGAATCATATTCACATAAAATTGCTACATACACAGCAAAGATAAGAACATTTACAGCTGGAGGTGCAACAATACCTGAAGATAATGCTATTGGCCCATATTTAATATTGGTTACATTACTAGGAATTGCTCGAAGCACTTTTACAGCTATGTTGCTATTTTTGATATTTCCCTGAATGAACGCTATGTCTGCAAAGTCAGGAATAATCAATTGCATTTTCCAAGACACAAGTTCGTTTAGATCTTTAAACAATTTATCTCTTTTTTCCACCAACGAACTATGAGTGGCTTCATCCCAGAAATAGCTATCAATCAAAATATATTTATTGGGCTTCAAAGTCGTAAAGTGCTCAGACTCCGAAAAGTGATTCACAGCAATCACATCAGTATCTGTACTGATATTATTAATATCTGATTTTAAGGATGGTCCATTACCTAAAACTGTACATTTCTCATATGTACGATAAAAGTCTTTAGGTGAGTCAGTACTTTTATCACTTCGTTTTTTGAATGAACGGAAAGTTGAAGCAAAATGCCTCTTCATACTTATCGATTGCTTTATATTTCTAATTGTACTCATTTTAACCTACGCAAAACTTTTAAAACCGTTCGATAATCCAATGTTTTAACAAGATAACAAATCGCTTCGCTGTACAAAGCAAAATTTGATTGTGGAAGTGATGCCATAAACTCAGCGGAACGCATCCGTTTTTTAATCGCACTCACAGCTTCATTGGCATTTTTACTCTGCGCATCTCGTAAATTCATTTTAAGATCTTGCAGCTCACGCTGAGCATTGATAACTGTGTTGTTATATTTTTCTTCGCGTGTTTCTTTTGCGAACGTTGATATGCCACCTAGTCGATATTGAATCCATTTTTTGTTTTCATGATGAATACCATTTAACAAAAAGGCTCGGAGGACATTGATGCGATCTTCATTGATGATGTCTTTGTTGTAAGGAGCAAACTCGTTCAGTACATCAGAGGTAAAAGCGGCGCAACAGCCATCTACTGCACACTTTCTATTAATAATATTTTCGAGTGTGTAAGGCTTTTTATTTTGCTTGATCGACTCAAATGGCTCAATGATATCGCCTTGCTCAGAAATTTTGTCGTAGCTACCAATAATTAAGCTTGGTTTACCATTTTTCAACCAAGTTTCATAAGTTTCCTCAACTCGGTTCGGCATCGCTATATCATCGCCAGCTTGTACAATAATGAGCTTATTTTGGTATTGCCCCCGCAAGGAGTTGATTTGGCTAACTAAACCAACATTTTGCGTATTGTGGCGATATTCAATATTTAATCCTTTAGGCGCAAACTCTAAAAGGGATAGAATCTTTTCATGGCTATCATCTGGAGAGCAATCGTCCAATACTAACAGCTGGCTCGGCCATGCTGTTTGATGTAATGCCGCCGGAAGCGTTTTATCGAGATAACTTGATTGTTTGTAGCAAAAGAAGACATAAACCACATCTTCTAATACTTGCACATGCTCTTGTGTCATTGCTCAACCTTAAAAGAGTTGATTGCATCGACTACTTTTTGACTCTCGTCTTCACTCAAGTAGGGCGACATCGGCAATGACAGCACTTCATTTTGCAACTGCTCCGTCAGCGGCAATAACAGATGACTGAACTCTTTATAAGCCTGCTGTTTATGCGGCGCTATCGGGTAATGTACTTGTGTCTGAATACCATGCTCTGATAAATGCTTAACCAATGCATCTCGGTGTAAAGTTCGCACCACAAACAAATGCCATACATGGGCATCAGGCTCAGCTACTTCCGGTAAGATAATATTCGGGTTGTTGATTTCACGTAAGTAAAATTCCGCCAACTCCTGACGCGCTTTCGTCTGCGCTGGAAGGTAGTTCAGTTTCACTGACAACATCGCCGACTGAATTTCATCCAAACGACTGTTCAATCCTTGATAAAGATTCTGGTATTTAACATGAGAGCCGTAGTTACGAAGGGCACGCAAAGTTTCTGCCAGCTCATCATCGCTAGTCGTAATAGCACCACCATCACCTAACGCACCTAGGTTTTTACCCGGATAGAAGCTAAAACCTGAGGCATCCCCCCATGCGCCAGATTTCTTACCAGCAAGTGTCGCACCATGAGACTGAGCGCTGTCTTCCAACACGAGAAGATTGTGTTTTGTCGCCAACGCCATAATCGCTGGCATATCGGCTAACTGACCATACAAATGCACCGGCAAAATCACTTTGGTCTTTTCTGTAATCGCCGCTTCAATCGCTTCAGGACTGATATTGTGAGTCTGCTCATCCGGCTCCACAAACACCGGTACCAAGTCCGCTTCGGTGACCGCCAATACCGATGCGATATAGGTATTACCCGGTACGATAACTTCATCACCCTTGTTGATTTTGCCTAGCTCTCGCCAAGCCTTTAACGTCAGTGTTAAAGCATCTAGGCCGTTCGCAACGCCTATACAGTGTTTAACACCACAGTAGTCAGCAAATGCTTGTTCAAACTTTTCAGTTTCCTTGCCAAGAATATACCAGCCAGATTCAATCACGCGTGCACAGGCTTGTTTCAATTCGTCTTCGTACTCGGAATTTAAGCGCTTTAGCTCTAAAAAATTAACCATTATTTTTCTCTACATAACGTACTATCTTGGCTGGGCTTCCAACCACAACCGCATAGTCTGGCACTGAACGGGTGACCACACTGCCTGCACCAACCATCGCATTTTTTCCGATGGTTATGCCGGGCAAAATTGTGGCATTGGCGCCAATGGAGGCGCCTGATAGGATTTTTGTTTTTGGAAATGCCTCTGGCCATACTTTTGAACGTGGGAACTTGTCGTTCGTGAAAGCGGCTGCTGGACCAATGAACACATCATCTTCAATTTCAATGCCATCCCAGAGGTAAACGCCACACTTTACGGTGACTCTATCTCCTAGGACCACATCATTCTCGATGAAGGTATGCGCACAGATATTACAGTCACGACCAATTTTAGCCCCAGCAAGGACCACGGCAAATTGCCAAATAGACGTCCCCTCGCCAATTGTCGATGAAGCAACATCACTGAGTGCATGAATTCGCATGGCCTACCTCTTTAAGAAATGTGTCATAGTCACGGATATAATCGGCTTCATCATACAATTCACTAGCGACAACCATTAGTACACAATCTTCAGAAAAGTCGTGCATCTCACGCCATTTTAAGCCTTTGATATGCAGTCCTACATCGGGAGAGGAAAGCGTCACTGTCTCTTTCGTGGTACCATCATCAATGACGAAAGTCACGCTACCTTTCATGCAGATAGCGACTTGCTCTAAGTCGTAGTGTGCATGAAAGCCCCTCGCTAAACCGCTTTGTGTATCAAAGATGTAGTAAATACGTTTGATATCAAACGGAATGTTTTTGTGTTGCTCTAACGAGATTAGTGAACCTCGCTCATCACCCATTTTCTGAAAAGATATTAGCGGTATATTCGACATTTATTCTTCCAATAACTCTAGAAGATAGCGGCCATAATCGTTTTTAGATAAGGCTTTTCCTGCGGCTTGAATGTGCTCTCGCGTTAACCAGCCTCGGCGATAAGCAATCTCTTCTAAGCAAGCCACTTTATAACCTTGTCGTTTCTCGATCGTTTCGACAAAATGCGCCGCTTCAAGCAAGCTGCCATGTGTCCCCGTGTCTAACCACGCAAAGCCGCGCCCTAGTACGTCAACCGTCAACTTCCCTTGCTCTAAGTAAGCTTGGTTAATACTCGTAATTTCTAGCTCGCCACGGTGGGACGGTTGGATAGTTTTGGCAATCTCCACGACGCGATTATCGTAGAAATACA
This sequence comes from Vibrio sp. 11-4(1), assembly GCF_013048625.1. Classification (NCBI taxonomy): domain Bacteria; kingdom Pseudomonadati; phylum Pseudomonadota; class Gammaproteobacteria; order Vibrionales; family Vibrionaceae; genus Vibrio; species Vibrio sp. 11-4(1). The sequence goes on from NZ_VHSY01000003.1 coordinate 380,790, forward strand.
GGCCGGTCACGGCGTAATTGGATTTTGGCTCGACTGGCTTCTCTTCAATCGATAGCGCTCGCATCTCGTCGTCAAATTCCACCACACCAAAGCGCTCTGGGTCTTTCACTTTATAGCCAAAGACCGTCGCACCTTCTGTTAAGGCTGCAGCTTGCTGCAACTTCGGCGAAAACCCTTGCCCATAAAAGATGTTGTCACCCAGCACTAAACATACTGAATCATCGCCAATGAATTCTTCGCCAATGATGAACGCTTGAGCTAAGCCGTCTGGGCTTGGTTGAATCGCGTATTGCAACTCAATGCCAAACTCTGAGCCATCACCCAATAGGCGCTGAAATCCTTCCTGGTCTTCTGGCGTGGTGATGATCAAGATTTCACGAATGCCAGCAAGCATGAGTACCGACAACGGGTAGTAAATCATTGGTTTGTCATAAACCGGCAGTAACTGCTTAGAGACACCGCGTGTAATAGGGTAAAGGCGAGTGCCCGAGCCGCCTGCTAAAATAATGCCTTTCATTATTCGCCCGCTCCTAGTCGCTCTAAACTGTATGAACCATCAAGCACACGTTGCCACCATTGTGGGTTGCTTAGGTACCATTCGACGGTTTTGCGAATGCCGCTTTCAAAGGTTTCTTCTGGCGTCCAGCCAAGCTCTTGAGCGATCTTGGTGGCATCAATTGCGTAACGCACATCATGACCAGGTCGATCTTTGACATAAGTGATCAAAGATTCATAATACTCGACCCCGGCCGGCTTGTCTGGTCGCAACTCTTCAAGCAAAGCACAAATGGTTTTCACCACTTCGATGTTTGCTTTTTCGTTATGGCCACCAATGTTGTAGGTTTCACCGACTTCACCTTCGTTGACCACTTTGTACAGCGCGCGTGCATGATCTTCCACAAACAGCCAATCTCGGATTTGCATACCATCGCCATACACAGGCAACGGCTTGCCGTCGAGGGCATTTAAAATCATCAGAGGGATCAACTTCTCTGGGAAGTGGTACGGGCCATAGTTGTTGGAGCAATTGGTGACAAGTGTCGGTAAGCCATAAGTACGTTGCCAAGCGCGAACCAGATGATCGCTCGAGGCTTTTGACGCTGAATATGGGCTACTCGGCGCGTATGAAGTGGTTTCGGTGAACAAATCATCCGTTCTCTCAAGGTCACCATACACTTCATCCGTAGAAATATGATGAAAACGGAATGCCGATTGGCGCGCTTCATCTAGGTTCGACCAATATTGTCGGGCCGCTTCGAGCAGATGGTAAGTGCCCATCACGTTGGTCTCAATAAAAGCAGCAGGACCATCAATAGAGCGATCGACATGAGACTCAGCGGCCAAATGCATCACCCTATCGGGTTGATGCTCTGAAAAAACGCGGTCTAGTTCAGCTCGGTCACAGATATCCACTTGCTCGAAGTAGTAACGTTCACTCTCTGAGACATCAACCAGTGACTCTAGATTCCCTGCGTAGGTCAGTTTATCTAAATTGATAACAGTATCTTGAGTGTCACGAATGATATGTCTGACAACAGCTGAGCCGATAAAACCAGCTCCACCGGTTACTAATATTTTCTTCACGAATGTTACCTACGTTAATTTGTGTGTCATCAGATACACATGAATACTTTATGATTATTGTAGTTTATAGACTCACTCGAGCATCGTTAGACTCAAGAAGGCTTACTTAGGGCAATCAATTATAAAATGATAAAAAACCCAATTAAATTTGAGAAGCGTAACCGTCCTGCAAATGCTCAAAATCGGATTCTTGCCAAATAATCTGTCGCTTTAAACGCTCTTTATTAAATGAACGCAGGAGTCTATTTAGATTTTGAGCCTTCCAGTCACCAGAAGCTTCAAAACGGCACTTATCAAAATCGATAATCCATACCTTATCTTTGTCGTCGATCAAGATATTATGGATATTCAAGTCGGTATGGTTAACGCCAACCTGATGCATCTTGGCAATTTCTTGCCCTATTTTTTGATACATTTCTGCCGATAAAGACTGTTCTTGCAAGATACTAACCAGATCTCTGGCGTTCGGGATTCGCTCACTTAATAAATCAGCTTGATAGAAGAGTCCTGACTTTACGGCTCTTGCTGCAATTGGGCGAGGAACGTGCACCCCAGCCTCGATTAGCGCCAACAAAAGCTGAAACTCTTGCGCACAACGGGTGTTATCCCAGCCAGAGAACCGATAATGATCGTTAACTAACTTCCCAAACAAACCACCACGACGGTAATGACGCAGTGCTGCTTGCATGTTCTCTAGTTGGATAAACCAAGTCGTGCCTCTACCCGTCGCACTGCCAACCACCTTGTCTAAGGACTGCCAGTATTTCGCATCAAATATCGGTTGGCTAGGGTCTGTCATGATCTCGTCATCAAACCAGATCATTTGGTTGTTGTTTTGATACTGTTGAGTCACGCGCTTACCCTCTAGCCTAAATATCGGCTGGCTAATATATACAACCAAGTAAATCCGGCGAACGCCAATGCAACCATAACGGCAGCAGAACCTATGTCTTTAGCTCGACCACTGAGTTCATGCCGCTCAATACCGATACGATCAACCACAGCCTCAATAGCTGAATTCACAAGCTCTACAATCAAGACTAACACCACGACCCCGATCATTAAGATACGCTCAATCATGCCGACATCCACTAGCCAAGCCAAAATCACAGCGATACTCAACAGAGCCAACTCTTGTCGAATGGCAGCTTCATGCTTAAAAGCCGCTTTTAATCCTTGGATCGAATAACCCGTCGCTTTAACGATGCGCTTTAGCCCGGTATTACCCGGTTTGCCAGATTCTTGCGATTGATGCGGTGTTGTCTTTGACATTGCAGAACACTTATCAGTACTTAGCTATATTCGAGCCGTGTATTTTACATTTATTGGGGATGTCTGCATAATTTACCTGCCTCTATTCATCGAATCAGACAATAATTATGTTCACTTCTGCCCCATCGTCACTATGCGTCTTGCGTTTGTCCGCTATTGGAGACGTTTGCAATACTATCGCCACCATTCAAGCTATTCAGAAACACTGGCCTTCGACCCAGATTACTTGGATAACGGGTAAACTTGAAGCCCAGTTATTAGCCGCCATCGATGGTGTAGAAGTGATTGTTTTTGATAAAAAAGCGGGACTTGATGGCTACAAATCGCTTTGGCGACAGCTGAAAGGCAGAGAGTTTGATGCGCTATTGCATATGCAGTACGCGATTCGAGCGAGTGTCGCGACGTTAGGCATTAAAGCAAAATACAAACTTGGTTTCTCTTCTGATAGAAGCCAAGATTTTCAGACGCTATTTACCAATGTCAAAGTGCCTTCCCCGCAATCTCTTCATGTCGCAGATGGCTTAATGGCCTTTGCCCATCAAATTGGGGTACCAAAGGCAGAACTAGACTGGGTACTTTCTTATTCAGACCACGACCAAGCTTGGGCAGAGTCTCATATTTCTCGTAGTAAACCTAACCTGCTGATTGTGCCTGGTGCGAGCAAAGCTTATAAAAACTGGAACGCGGAAGGTTATGTGGATGTGATTCATCACGCCAGAGCAAAAGGCTGGAACGTGATTCTGGCAGGCAGCCCTGCTCAGGTAGAATTGGACCTGGCAGAGGCCATTCAATCTCGCTTGGAAGAACCGTGTCTAAATTTAGTTGGACAAAGTTCAATTCTGCAAATGCTTGCGTTGATAGATAAGGTCGAAATGGTCATCGCTCCCGATACCGGACCAGCACACATGGCGAATGCAATGAAAACGCCAATCATCGGGCTCTATGCACACCATAATCCGCTGCGAGTAGGGCCTTACCGTTATCTAAAATACGTTGTCTCAGTGTATGAAGAAACGATCTTTGCGGAAACAGGTAAAAACAGTCACGAGTTAAGCTGGCGAACTCGCGCTAAAGATGAAACGGCAATGAACCGCATTACCAGCACTCAAGTAATGAGCATGTTCGATCAAGTCTTAGAAGATTTGTATCCTCAATACCAGTAAACTTACTGTCTTGATTTGTTAAGAAGGAAATGACCTTGTCCAAACCAACCTTAGCCGTTGCCTTAATTGTAAAAAATGAAGAGAAGCACTTACAAGCTTGTCTAGACACAGTAAAAGATTGGGTCGATGAGATTGTCCTTCTAGACTCGGGCAGCACCGATCGCACCGAAGAAATCGCCCGACAATACACAGATAAGTTTTACACCAACCTAGATTGGCCAGGTTTCGGTAAACAACGCCAACTTGCGCAGCAATACGTTACGGCAGACTACGTTTTATGGCTTGATGCGGACGAACAAGTCACTCCAGAGCTAAAAGAAAGTATCTTACACGCGGTATCAGCCAATAAGCCGAACGTTTTATACAAACTTAATCGACTAAGCTCAGCGTTTGGTAAGTTCATCTACCATTCTGGCTGGTCTCCAGACTGGATTGTGCGCTTATATCGCACCGAATATACGCAATATAATGATTCGCTCGTTCATGAAAAAGTTGATGAGAAAAACTATCAAACTGAAAAACTGGATGGTCGACTGCATCACTACACTTACGAGCACCTTCATCATTACATCAATAAAACCACTGGCTACCTCAAGGCCTGGACGGATGAACGTGAAGGTAAAAAGAAAGCGGGTTTAACGACCGCTATCGTTCACGCTCTTGCTAGCTTTTTGAAGATGTATGTGCTCAAACGAGGCTTCCTTGATGGCAAACATGGTTTCATTCTAGCTTGGCTAAGCATGCACTCTACTTTTGTAAAATATATCGATCTCTACTTACGTGAACAGGCAAAAAAATCATGAAAACGACTTTAATTATCACCACTTACAACTGGAAAGAAGCATTAAAAGCGGTGTTAGAAAGCGTGAAACGTCAAACCGTTTTGCCTGATGAAGTCATCGTTGCAGATGACGGTTCTCGAGACGAGACCAAAGCAATGATCGACCAACTGCGTGACGGCTTTCCCGTACCACTTATTCATAGCTGGCACGAAGATAATGGCTTTCAACTTTCAATGAGCCGCAACCGTGCTATCGCAAAAGCATCAGGTGACTACCTCATCATGATTGATGGCGATATGGTGTTGTCTCAAACGTTTATTGAATCACATAAACAAGTCGCAAAGCCAAATTGGTTTGTGCAGGGTGGACGTGTGTTAACGGATGAAAACTGCAGCAAGGCCATCATGGAAAACGGCTTAGTGCCTTCTATCTTCAGCAAAGGCATTCGCAATCGTAAAAACTGCATCACCAACGCTTTGCTATCGAAATGGTTCTCTTACGAGCGCAATAACGATAAAGCCACTCGCGGTTGCAACATGGCGTTTTGGCGACAAGATGTCATCGAGGTGAATGGCTTCAACCAAGATTTTGTTGGATGGGGACGCGAAGACAGCGAGTTTGTTCATCGCATGTTGAATGCGGGTAAGTCACGTCTTTACCTAAAATTCGCAGGTGTAGGCTACCACTTGTACCACGTAGAAAACTCTCGTGCGTCACTCGGACAAAATGACGAGATTTTAGAGAACACCATTAAAAACAAGCTTAAACGCTGTGAGAATGGTGTTGAACAATTTCTAGAAGCTTAAGGTTATAAAAAAGGGGCGAAACGCCCCTTTTTTATTGTTGCTGAGATAAAGCGAAGTACTTATCGGCAACCATCAATGAGATCAAACGCTCTTTACGTTTATCTTTGAACTGCTCAACCCACTGGTGCGCATTTTCAATGATCGCTAATGCTTCTTGCTCATTCGCTAGATAATAGTCCATCTTTTCGGGCAAATCCGAATAGTCATCCTTCACTTCAACATAGTGGACACCAGCCTCTAACTTACCTTCCATAAACCAAGTCTCATATTTTGGCTTTGACATAATAACCAAGGAGTTAGACGACATAGCCCACTTAAGGTTGGTGGCCACATCATTGCCTTCTATACAGAGCAAAAACTTATACTGCAGTTGCTCTTCAATACTCATAAAGCCCTTTTCCCATGGTTTCCCTTCTACCGGGCGGGTCTGGCCAATGTTGCATTGCGGATGGTTGTAGAACGCATGAATCACCTTTTGACGATGAGGCTGAAAACCCACACCACGCCAAGCGACCATGTCCTTTTTATCTTGATAGCGAACAGGATCATCAACAAATTTAAAATGGCGAACTTGGTTGAGTTTCAATACCACTGAATTTTGGTTGCTACCAAAAATAGGGCGGCTTTTTATAAAGCTCGGTACATTGGGAATGTGTGTAACATCACCGTTGATGTAGTTAAACGCAAAACTGGAAGGGAAATAGCGTACAACTTGGCGAAGATCGAAAAAATACGTCCAACCTTTCGTTTTTTTGAATGTATCGACAGTCGCGTAACTTTGTTCTCGGCTATCGACTGAAAACGGCGTTTCACACTTGTTGTAATAGTTCACCCGCTCAAGGCAGAGGTGCTTCTCGGCTTCAGTTAAATTCGAAAGTAAACGCTTTGCTTGTGCTCGATATACAAAACGAGGGATAAGTATCGAGAGAGCGTTTGAGAAATAATAAGGGAACTTACTGTCTTTCATTCAGTTTTTCCCCAATCGCGATGGCTACTGGCTTGGGAACGAACTGATCGATACTTCCGCCATGAATGGCCACTTCTCTCACGATAGTCGACGATAGAAACGCAAACTCTTCTTCAGGTGTCAAAAATACACTTTCGATACCTGGTAATAGCTTTCGGTACATGTTGGTCAGTCCAAACTCGTATTCAAAGTCTACCGTTGTTCGCAAACCACGAATAAGAACCTTAGCTTGCTCATCTCTCGCGAAATCCACTAATAACCCAGAGAACCCCTTTACCGTCACACCAGGTAAATGCGCTACAACGTCCTGCATCAGTGCAACGCGCTCTTCCAATGAAAACATGGTGTTCTTCGATGGGCTTGCGGCTACGCCAATCACAACCTCATCAAACATTTCGTGAGTACGTTCTATTAGATTGAGGTGACCATTAGTCACTGGATCAAAAGTGCCCGGATAAATGACTTTCATATAATTTACTAAGTTATTCGAAACTGATTGAATTATTGAGGCTCGAGCGCAAGATTACAACAACTTAAGCTCGATATTAGCTCGTCTTACTTCTGACACTCACCACAAAAGAAGGTATTACGCTGCCCTATTTTTAGCTCTTGAAGTCGTTCGCCGCACTCTGGGCATGGCTCTCCGGCTTTTCCGTAAACTAGTAACTCTTGTGCAAAGTAACCCGGCTTTCCATCGGCTTGCGCAAAATCTTTCAGCGTAGTCCCACCTTGCGTAATGGCAATCTCAAGTGTCATTTTGATATTTTCAACAAGTACCCCCCACTCTTGAGAAGTCAGCTTACCTGCAGGCCTTGAAGGGTGAATTCGAGATTTAAACAACGACTCATTCGCGTAGATGTTCCCGACACCAACCACGACTTTGTTGTCCATGATGAACTGCTTGACGGCGACACGCTTATTTTTAGCTTTCTCCACTACATATTCCGCATTGAACTCTTCAGTTAAAGGCTCAGGCCCCATGTTTGCTAGTACAGCATGTGACTCGCCAGGAGCACACCACAGCCATGCCCCAAAACGACGCGGATCGTTATAACGCAGTATTTTTCCACTGCTTAGTTTGAGATCTACATGATCGTGCTTTGCTGGCGGAAAGTCGGCATCTAGGACACGTAAAGACCCCGACATGCCCAAGTGAACAATGGCTGTACCTGTGTTTGTCTCGATCAGTAAGTATTTCGCACGACGGCTAATCGCACGGATCACCTGCCCTTCCAATTTTTTAAGCTCTATAGGAATATCCCAGCGCAATTTAGGCGTTCGAAAAGTAAACGACTGGATCGTTTGTCCAACCATGTGGGGGCTAATCCCCATACGACTGACTTCAACTTCTGGCAACTCAGGCATTAGATTCTCCAATTCACCGGCTAATAGTTCTCGCTGCTAGCATAATCGAAAAGAAAAACGATAAATAGGGAAAGGGGTATAGGCGCAAAAAGGCTCTACTCTGGCATAAGGTAGTTTTCATCGACGGAGATAGCGACCCATTTGTCTTGCCAGGTTTTAAATAGCCAGAAATCAGGTAAACGAAAGAAAGTCACCCGCTGCGGCTCTTCGAGATCCTGATACCAGACTTCTACCGTTTCAGGTGCCGTCAGGTTAGGTTTTAAATGATCGAACTGTTCCGAGGTAAGCTCGGTCCCTTCCAATGACTGCCAGCGTGATACAAGCTCACTGATCGGTGCATCGACTTTGATATTGGATTGCCATCGTCCATCATGCAGTTCGAACTCCCAGCCACTATAGTACAAAGACTCAACCGTATAGTCGGAGCGAAGTACATTTGGGTAAGGGTCTGCTTGGTCTGTTAATAGGTAAGTTTTGATCCACATCGGCGCATTTAAGATCACTATAAACGCGATAATGCCCAGAATAAGAATATTGTTCCATCGGCGGCGACGAGCCGGACTCACACGCATAACCATCTCTACTCTCTTATAGTTATGAGTAAACTACCAAAGACTATTGATCTTGACTAGAACAACGGTGTGCAAGTGTGTAGAGAAGTGGTGACTAGGCGACAGAGAGCGAACAATCAAAAATTCAAGTATAGAGTCGGACCAGTAAAATGACTTCAGCAGTGCTTTATAATCCGATGACGTACTGAACACTTTTCTTCAGCACTTTTCTTTAGGTAATAAAAAACCCAACTCGAAAGTTGGGTTTTTCAATTCATCAAAGAGACTGAAACCAATTATTTATTTGATTTTTGCTTCTTTGTACATAACGTGCTGGCGAACTACTGGATCAAACTTTTTGATCTCAAATTTGCCTGGCATGTTACGCTTGTTCTTATCAGTTGTGTAGAAGTGGCCTGTACCTGCAGAAGATACTAGACGGATTTTCTCACGAACGCCTTTCTTTGCCATTGCTTATTTCCTCTTAAACGTTTTCGCCACGTGCACGCATGTCTGCAAGAACAGTATCAATACCTTTCTTGTCGATGATGCGCATACCTTTAGCAGATAGACGTAGTTTAACAAAACGTTTTTCGCTCTCTACCCAGAAACGATGAGTTTGTAGGTTCGGCAGAAAACGACGCTTAGTAGCATTTCGTGCGTGTGAACGGTTGTTACCCGTTACTGGACGCTTACCAGTTACTTGGCATACTCGTGACATGAATGTCTTCTCCAAAATCGTTTCAGCTCGATATCAACCTTGGTGGCCGAACCTCTCTATCTCTCGAAAAGAAGTTAGAGGTTAAGAACCGCTATGGAAAATCCATACAAGGCTATCAAAGGTCGCGCATTATACTAACTTGATATGCATTGCTCAAGACCCGAACAGATCCTTTTTACAGGTTTTCGTGATCTTTTTTTAGACAGCAGATTTTTTTAGCAGTCCAAGCTGAATTCAGTTAAAAATTTAGTGGCGTGGATGATAGCAGATTTTTAGCAACTAACAACCTAAAAAACGCACAGTTATATCCAGCCTCTTTCAGCAAAAGAGACACTTTCCCCATCTCCGATGACGAAATGGTCCAAAATACGAATATCCACCAATGCTAATGCGTCGGTGAGACGCCTTGTAATCCTTCTGTCAGCTTGGCTCGGCTCAGCGACGCCTGAAGGATGATTGTGCGCTAGAATCAAAGCCGCCGCGTTATGATGCAGAGCACGCTTGACGACTTCTCTCGGATACACCGACGCGGCATCCAACGTTCCTTCAAATAAAATTTCATCTTTTATCACTCGGTGCTGGTTATCGAGAAAAAGAATATAAAAAGCCTCTCTTTGCCGATCCCTTAAAATAGAAGAAAGATATAACTTAGTTTGGTCGGGGCTGGTTAAGGCATCACCGCGCTTTAGCGTCTCCGCCAAATAGCGTTGTGTCATTTCTAGTACCGCTTGCAACTGAACATACTTGGCTTGCCCCAATCCTTTGTGACGACAAAACTCTTCTTCTGATGCTGAAAATAGTTGTCTGAGCGAACCAAAGTCTTGAATAAGGAAGTCTGCAAGCTCAATAACGTTCATTCCGTGGGTGCCCGTGCGCAAGAAAATGGCCAGTAGCTCAGCATCGGTCAATGCTTGCGGTCCTCGTTGCAACAACTTCTCTCTGGGCATGGACTCAGTTGGCATAGCTTTCAGTATCATCTGATGTCTCTTTATATGGAAAGTGCCCCTATTCCACAAAACAAAAAGCGAAAGTCGAGTATGACTTTCGCTTTCTTCGTACCATCAGTGCTTTCCATGCAACTTAACAGTTCATCAGAGTTTAAAGTTGCCAACCAAGCCGTGAATTTCTGTTCCAGATTGTGATAGCTGCGTGCTGATTGACTCGGCATGCTGCAACGTCTCATTAATGTTGTTCACGATCTGTTGAATAGCCACTAAGTTTTGGTTGATGTCTTCTGCAACCGCACTTTGCTCTTCGGCGGCAGACGCGGTTTGAATACCCATATCTCGAATTGTTCCGATAGAATGATGAACACCAGAAAGAGATTGCTGAATGAGCGCCGATTCTTCCGCCGTTTTTACACCTCGTTTTTGGCTCACCGACATCGTACTGACCGCTCTTGATACACCATTTTGTAGCTGCTTGAGCATGTCGCCAATTTCATGAGTACTATTTTGTGTACGACTGGCTAACGAGCGAACTTCATCCGCAACGACGGCAAACCCTCGACCTTGCTCACCGGCTCTAGCCGCTTCAATCGCCGCATTTAGGGCCAACAAATTCGTTTGCTCGGCTATCTCACCAATCACATCCAGTACTTTGGTTATTTTCTCGGTTTGTAAACTCAACTCAGAAATTGCATCTGACGTACTGTCTATCTCCATTACTAGCTCGGTAATACCTTCTATTGCTTGTTCCACTTCACGCTGAGCTTCGGTAACTTGACTGTTGGCATCCTCAATCGCCTGTGCTGTCGCATTGGTATTGCTGGCTACTTCTTTGGCTGTCATGCTCATTTGCGTCACTGCCGTCACGACTTTGTCCGTCTCTAAACAGTGATCCTGCATTTGACCGCTCGCTTGGCTGGTCTGAGTGTTCAGGCTTTGAGAGACGGTCTGTACTGTCGTCGCAGAGCGGTGGATATCCTGCATCAGTGGGTGCAGCTTATCCATAAACTCATTAAACGCGGCCGCCACTTCACCGACTTCATCCTGACTTTCGACTTTTAAACGAGCCGTTAAGTCACCGCCGCCTGCGGCTACATCTTTCAATGATGCCGCGACATGTTGTAATGGCTGAATGCCTTTCGACACCACGATACTGGTGAGAACACTGGTAATGATCAACCCAATAACGGAAATCAACACGGCAGATAACGTATGCTCTTTTAGCTCTTGAGTCTTTAACTCTCTGTGCATCGCAACTTGCTGGTCGATGTCATCAATATAAACACCAGTGCCTAAAACCCAGTCCCATTTCGATAAATATTCTGCATAGCCTAGCTTAGGCGCTTGTGCGTCAATGGTCGGTTTGTGCCACGAGAAATAGAGGAACCCATCCCCTTTTTGAGAAGCATCAATCAAGCCCGCGATAACTGCGACCCCATTTTCATCTTTTAAGTCGTAAAGGTTTTTACCCTCTAAAGAAGGTTTGATGGCATGTAACGTATTCACACCTTGAGAGTCGTAGGCAAAAAAGTAACCATCGCTTTCAAAGCGCATGGCTTTCAGAATTTCTTTTGCTGCCTCTTTATTACTTCCATTTACATCCGTGTCGTATAACGGTTTTATCGCCGTCACACCCATCATCATGTAGGCTTGTAACTCTTTCTTTTTCGTTTCGATGAGCTCTTGCCTATCTCTTGCCAGCTCCGCTTCCAAACTTTTACTGCTGTTGATGTAATACACCACTGAGATCAACGTGGTGATCAACAACAGCGGAATTAGGGTTATCAGCAGCAATTTATTTCGACTTTTCAACACCATGGTTTCCAGTACCTCTTTTTCTTTTCAGACTTGCAAACTCCGCGCAACTTGTCTGTGAGGTAGGCGAGAATTTTCCCTTCCTCGGTCAGATTAATACTCTGGAGTTTGATGTGAATTATCTTCTCGTTATATATGCTCGGGCGGTCAGACTTTGAATTGTGTTAAAATCCGGTCATCAAATTGGAGATCTCACATGCAAACACTAGCAGGAAAGAAAATTCTACTCGGCATCAGTGGCGGTATTGCTGCGTATAAATGTGCGGAGCTAACCCGTCGCCTCATAGAGAGAGGAGCGCAAGTTCAAGTGGTAATGACGAAAGCAGCAAAAGAGTTCATTACCCCTTTAACCATGCAAGCCGTTTCGGGCCGTCCTGTCTCGGACAGTTTATTAGACCCAGCGGCGGAAGCCTCTATGGGCCATATTGAATTGGCCAAATGGGCAGATTTAGTACTATTAGCGCCAGCGACCGCGGACTTAATCGCGCGCATGTCTGCAGGTATGGGGAACGATTTGCTTACCACGCTTGTGCTCGCGACGGATTCCCCTGTTGCTGTATCTCCTGCGATGAATCAACAGATGTATCGCAATATCGCAACCCAAGAGAACATCGCAACGTTAGCGCGTCGCGGTATGCACATCTGGGGCCCCGCTGCAGGAGAGCAAGCCTGTGGCGATGTGGGCCCAGGTCGAATGCTGGAACCAATGCAGCTAGTGCATCTATGTGAACAGTTCTTTCAGCCAAAATTGCTAGAAGGTAAGTCGATACTCATCACCGCAGGCCCAACTCGCGAAGCGATTGACCCAGTGCGTTACATTACGAATCATAGCTCCGGGAAAATGGGCTATGCATTGGCGAGCGCCGCAGCGCAGATGGGAGCCAAAGTCACCCTCGTGAGCGGTCCTGTCAGTTTAAATACGCCCGTAGGTGCTGAGCGCATTAATGTTTCCAGTGCACAAGAGATGCACGAAGCCGTTATTGCACACGCAAACAAGCATGATGCGTTTATTAGCTGCGCTGCCGTTGCGGACTACCGCCCACAAACGATCGCGTCTCAAAAGTTGAAAAAGACAGAAGACAACGACGAAATGGTCATTAATATGGTTAAAAATCCTGATATTGTTGCATCTGTAGCAGCAATGACGGAGAAGCGTCCGTTTACCGTCGGCTTTGCGGCTGAAACCAATGACGTAGAGACCTACGCTCGAGGCAAGTTAACAAAGAAAAACCTCGATATGATCTGTGCAAACGACGTTTCGGTTGCAGGGCAAGGATTTAACAGCAACGACAACGCGATTACCCTGTACTGGCCTGAGGGTGAACTTGCGCTCGATTTAGAATCAAAAGAAGCATTGAGCTTTAAAATTCTCGAAAAAATGCATCAATTGATGTAACTAACGTTTGAAAACCCTGCCAACTTTTCACAAAAGCTGGCATAAATTTGGTACAAACATGACAACTAAGGGTGTTAAATCTCCCATTCCACCCTTAGTGGTCTAGTTTGAGGCGAAATAGCGTCTTATAATCCCCTCCGCTCAACTTTGTATTTTGAAAGGAAGTAACTAATGGCCGGCAGTAAAAAATCCAACCGTCGTGAAGAGATCTTACAAGCATTAGCAGAAATGCTTGAATCAACAGAAGGCGCTTCACGCATTACTACGGCAAAACTGGCCAAGCAAGTCGGCGTTTCAGAAGCCGCGCTGTATCGTCATTTCCCAAGTAAAGCGCGCATGTTCGAAGGGTTGATTGAGTTCATTGAAGAAGCCTTGATGACACGTATCAACCGTATTCTAGACGACGAAAAAGATACACTAGAGCGTATTCGTATGGTGATGCACCTTATTTTGGCGTTCTCTGAACGTAACCCTGGTCTGACACGCATTTTGTCGGGCCATGCTCTAATGTTTGAAAATGAACGCCTACGTGAACGCATCAATCAACTCTTTGAGCGCATAGAAACACAATTGCGCCAGATCCTGCGTGAACGTAAGATTCGTGAAGGGAAGTCTTTCCCTGTCGAAGAGCGCATCCTAGCCGCGCAAATTCTGGGACAAGTTGAGGGTAGCCTAAACCGCTTTGTGCGTAGCGACTTTAAATACCAGCCGACTGCAAACTTTGACGAGTACTGGGCGCTTTTGAGTGCACAAATAAAGTAAAAGACTATGAGTAAAGACAAATACACGCAGCCCGAGTTTTCTCTTTCACTTCTTCACCCTCGTAACTGGGGCGTATGGCTTGGGTTTGGTCTGTTGGCCATCCTCGTCAATATTCTTCCTTATCGGCTGCTGCTTTCATTAGGTCGTTCACTCGGTAAACTTGGCATGCGCTACGGTAAAAAGCGTGTCCACGTTGCTCAACGTAACTTAGAATTGGCCTTTCCAGACAAAACACCTGAAGAGATTCAACATATTGTTGAAGAGAACTTCAAAAATACCGGTATGGCACTCATAGAAACCGGAATCACTTGGTTCTGGCCGACTTGGCGCTTTAAAAAACTTATCGTCGAGAAAGATCTCGGCGCACTGCGTGAAAAAGCCAAAGAAGGTAAAGGCGTCCTACTTTGTTGTGTCCATGCTCTTAATCTAGAGATCACTGCACGTGCTTTCGCCGTGCTCGGCGTGGCCGGGTACGGCGCGTTTCGTCCGCATAATAATCCTGCTTATAACTTTATCCAGTATTGGGGACGGACACATAACGGCAATAAATTGATTGATCGTAAAGATGTGAAAAAGATGATTCGTGTATTACGCAGTGGTGAGCGTCTGTTCTATCTGCCGGATCACGATTACGGTCGAAAAAAATCTGTATTTGTGCCCTTCTTTGCCGTAGACGATGCGTGTACGACAACTGGTACAAGCATTCTGGCGTATACCTCAAAATGTGCGATCATCCCAGGCTCAGGGTTTCGCAATGGTGAAGGGAAATACGACATCATCGCCGATAAGTGCATTGAAGCCGACTATCCACAAAAAGACGAAGTCGCCGCTGCTGCTTATATGAACAAGTATGTGGAAGAGGTCATTCTACGCGCTCCAGAGCAATGGATGTGGCTCCATAAACGCTACAAAACCATGCAAGATGAGCATGTCGAGAAAGGCATTCGCTATAAGTAAGTGGTCAAGGCGATAAATCCAAAAACAAAAAAAGGGCAGATGGATATCCATCTGCCCTTTTTACTTTTTCAGAAAAAGTAACAAATTAAATGCCGTATTCCGAGCGATAGGCTTTAACTGCTTCCAAGTGCTCAGCAGCGTCACCTTTCTCTTCTAAGTAAGTCACAAGATCACCCAAACTTACAATTGAAATCACGGCACAACCAAAGTCACGTTCAACTTCTTGAATCGCAGAAAGCTCGCCCTTGCCCTTCTCTTGGCGGTCGATAGCAACCAACACACCCGCAAGGTCAGCGCCATTTGCTTTAATAATTTCCATCGATTCACGGATTGCCGTACCCGCCGTAATCACATCATCCACCAGCATGATGCGACCTTCTAACGCAGAACCAACAAGGTTGCCACCTTCGCCATGATCTTTTGCTTCTTTACGGTTGAAACAGTAAGGCGTGTCGACGTCATGATGATCTGCCAGTGCGACCGCCGTTGTCGTTGCAATAGGAATACCTTTGTACGCAGGGCCAAACAGTACATCGAATTCAATGCCAGAATCAGCGAGCGCGGCTGCGTAAAAACGGCCTAGACGTGCGAGATCACGACCAGTATTGAAAAGACCAGCGTTAAAGAAGTACGGGCTTTTACGGCCAGATTTCAAAGTAAACTCACCAAACTTAAGAACTTCTTTCTCAAGTGCAAACTCAATAAACTCACGCTGGTATGCTTTCATGGATTTCTCTCAATTTTCTTTTCGTGTGGGGATCAGGTCCTAGGACCTAGTAATATGCAAAAAAAAAGCTTCCTTTCGGGGAAGCTATTTAAATAAATCATTAATTTTCTAACGCTGCCTTCTGCGCTGCGACAATTTCCGTAATGCCGATTTTCGCCGACTCGAGCAATGCCATCAACTGTTCGTGACTGAACGGTTCACCTTCTGCGGTGCCCTGAATTTCAATCATCTTACCTTCTTCGGTCATTACCACGTTCATGTCTGTGTCTGCCGCTGAATCTTCAACGTATTCAAGATCACACAATACTTCATCGCCTAGCAAGCCGACAGAAACTGCCGCTACGTGGCCTTTCATTGGATTCGCTTTTAGCTTACCGCTATCCACTAGGTGTTGGAATGCATCGGCCATTGCAACACTTGCGCCGCTGATCGATGCAGTACGCGTACCACCGTCAGCTTGGATAACGTCACAGTCAACGGTGATCATGAACTCACCCATGGCTTTTAGATCGACAACGGCACGTAGGCTTCGCGCGATAAGACGCTGAATTTCCATCGTACGGCCGCCTTGTTTGCCACTTGCCGCTTCACGACGAGTACGAGAATGTGTTGCTCGAGGTAGCATGCCGTATTCAGCTGTAACCCAGCCTTTACCTTGACCTTTTAGCCAACGTGGCACAGATTCTTCGACGGTCGCATTACACAACACTTTGGTGTTACCGAACTCAACTAGCACTGACCCTTCAGCGTAAGCTGTGTAGTTACGAGTAATTTTGATAGGGCGAACTTGATCCGCCTTGCGATCGTTTGGACGCATGGGCATCTACCTTAAATATGAGGAGAAGACGATTTGGTTGGGCGAAGATTATAACGGAATCGATTACGGATTCATAGGTTACGCCGCGGGCACAACATAAACAATCCATACATCCCGCGCACCTATCGACGCAGCGTGATACACTCTTGAAGTAATTTTCAAAAAAATGAAGACAGGAAAATTCGATGATTTACAGTATGACAGCGTATGCACGCAAAGAAGTAAAAGGCGACTGGGGTTCTGCGGTATGGGAAATCCGCAGCGTGAACCAGCGTTATTTAGAAACATACTTCCGCATGCCAGAACAATTTCGTGGATTAGAGCCCGTTTTACGCGAGCGTTTTCGTAAGCGCTTAGCGCGAGGCAAAGTGGAATGTAATCTGCGTTTTGAAGCAAACCCTGCCGCAAAAGGTGAGCTTAGCATCAACGAAGCGCTTGCTAGCCAGGTAATTAAGGCCGCAGAACAAGTCATGCACATGACTGGTGAACTGAGCCGAATCAATCCATTTCAAGTCATGCAATGGCCGGGGGTAATGGAAACGCCAGAGCAAGACATGGATGCGGTAAATAAAGTGCTACTAGAAGCGTTTGATGGCGCAATGGATGAATTTATTGAAGCGCGCGCTCGTGAAGGCGAGAACATGAAGGCGCTGATTGAACAGCGTTTAGACGCCATCTCTGCAGAAGTCGTAAAAGTGCGTGCGCGCATGCCAGAAATTTTAGAATGGCAACGTGAACGACTATTCTCGAAGTTCGAAGACGCTAAAGTGGAACTGGATCCGTCTCGTATCGAGCAAGAGTTGATTTTGCTAGCGCAAAAATCGGATGTTGCTGAAGAGCTCGATCGCTTGGACTCTCACGTAAAAGAAACCACAAACATTCTGAAAAAAGGTGGCGCAGTGGGTCGTCGTCTGGACTTCATGATGCAAGAGTTCAACCGTGAATCGAACACGCTAGCGTCGAAATCCATCAGCACAGACATCACCGCATCGGGCGTTGAACTGAAAGTTCTGATTGAACAGATGCGTGAGCAGATCCAAAATATTGAATGATCTAAAAGTCATCGAGTATTGAAACAAAAAAGCCCCGCTAGTGCGGGGCTTTTTTTTATTCATCTTTTTCCAAGGTTCTGTTATCAACGTAGGGCCAATAATGATGCCCGACTCTGATGAGCAACGTTGCCGCAGCTAAGATAAACGCTGCCAGAGATAACCACACAACCAAAACCGCATCCAGTTCTTTCATTCCGAGTGTGATATAGCGGGCGATCGCCATCATCGCGATATAGATAGGATAGCGTACCGGAATTTTTCCGTTCATCACGAACTGCTGCACCATGGCGAGCACTTCCAGATAGATAAACATCAAAAGAATATCCGTGAGTAAGACACGCTTCTCGACAAATACGTGTACAAACTCTTGCATCATGGCGTACAGCGTCGCCAAGGTAATAGAGACTAATAATACCGCCTCCAAAATATGGAAGATTTTCAGGAACGGTCGACTAAAGGATTTCGGTAAATTCGACGGCATGGTCCATTATCCAGACAAAGAAGATAGGCCTTGAGTTTAGCATGCAACGATCTTCAATCAATCATAATACTCAGGCGTCAATCAACACCAAGACCTAACATAGACCTATAAAAATGCTCCGCTTATTTGGCGGAGCGTTTTTGTGTTATAGGACCTGTGGCATCACTTACGCCACTTGCTGCTTTTTTTCAGCCAGGCGCTTTTTCTTCCGATATTTAGGGTGGGTGATCGGAATCGCAGATAGGAGTTTCTTGGTGTACTCGTTTTGCGGGTTTGCATAAATTTCTTTCGCGCTGCCTGCTTCTACCACTTTACCAAAATACATCACGGCAACTTTGTCAGAGACGTGTTTCACCACAGAGAGATCGTGAGAGATAAAGATGATCGCCAAGTTCATCTCTTGTTGCAGTTGTAGTAATAGGTTCAAGATTTGTGCCTGTACCGACACATCTAACGCAGATACCGATTCATCACAAATCAGTAATTTAGGCTTCAATGCTATCGCGCGAGCAATACCGATACGCTGACGTTGGCCGCCTGAAAACTCATGTGGATAGCGGTTGACTGCCGTTTCTGGCAAGCCCACTTTGATTAAAAGCTCTTTTACCCACTGTTTGCGCTCGGCTGGCGTACCGATTTTATGAATAACAAACGGTTCTTCTAGAATCATACCGATGGTATGACGCTGATTGAGTGATTCCATTGGGTCTTGAAAGACGATTTGCATGTCTTTACGCAGCGATCGCATCTCTTTGACAGACAGTTTAGTGATGTCTTTACCTTCAAAGAAAATCTTACCTTCCGTTGGCTCGTATAACTTTAAGATCGTGCGCCCAAGGGTGCTTTTACCACAACCTGACTCACCAACTAGTCCCAGTGTTTCACCTTCAGAAACAGACAGTGAAACCCCGTCTACCGCTTTGATGGTGTAGCCTTTCTTGAACAGCCCTTTACCAGAAACAAAGTGCTGCTTAAGATTTTCAATTCTTAATACTTCTTTTGCCATAACATCCTCTTTTATGACTCGTTCACTTTGCCCAGTTAACTGGCAAACATACTGGCATCAATAGGCTTGATATCGATCATCTGCTTCGGCTCATTATCTAAGCTCGGCATCAACCCCATCAAACGCTCTGTATATGGGTGCTGCGGGTTATCAAACAACTCAAAAATTTCTGCTTTTTCGACAATACGCCCACCATACATCACGGCAACATCATCACACACTTCTGCCACAACCCCGAGGTCGTGAGTAATGAAGATCATCGCCATGCCCGTTTCTTCCTGAAGCTCGTTCATCAGTTCAAGGATAGACGCCTGAACCGTAACATCCAACGCCGTAGTCGGTTCATCACAAATCAGAATATCCGGCTTACAGGCCAACGCCATCGCGATCATTACACGCTGGCGCATACCGCCAGATAGGTTATGGGGATACTCATTCAATCGTTTCTCTGGCATTGGGATTTTGACTTTTGCCAGCATCTCGATCGAGAAAGCCTCCCGCTCCTTTTTGTCGAGCTCAGGTCGATGAAGTTCAAGCACTTCACATATTTGGCGACCAATGGTGTGTACTGGATTTAGCGCCGTCATCGGATCTTGGAAGATGATCGAAATGCGATCGCCACGCATGGCGTACATCTCTTCCGCAGGCAAATCAACTAGGTTGGTGCCGCGATAATTCACTTCACCTTTGATGATGTTGCCATATGGCTTAGGTAAAAGACCCATGATCGACATTGAGGTTACGCTCTTACCACTGCCTGACTCTCCCACCAGACCGAGTGTACGTCCAGCTCTCACATCAAAGTTCACACCATGCAGCACCTTCACTGGTCCATCATCGGTGGTGAATTCAACTTCGAGATCTTTAACACTTAGGATTACATCGTTTTCCATAACCAATCCTTACAGCTTATAAGTGTCATCTACGACGACGACAGGTTCAAAAGCTTTGCCTGATTTCATCGCTTGTTTGGTTTCTTTCTTGATATCGCTATCAATCCAGTAAGTGCCATCCCCTATGATGCCACCACTGAACAACGCCTCTGTCATGCGATTCATTGGCTTATCAGGAAACTTTAGCCAGCGCCAGTGACCGTAGCGGACATAAGGAATCATGTAGCCTGTTACGATAACGTGCGCATCAATGATGTCACGCTGAATCTCATGACCTAGCTGGATCTTTTTATCCATATCCATGCTAAAACGATACTCGATGATCTTTTCATCCAGCTCTGGCGTGCTGTAGTTTGTGAAAGAGTTAGTTTGCGGCTTGTTCGCATTGACTGAATGGAAGTACTCCCAATACGTTGGGATCTCGGACGTCCCCATATCTAAGAAAGCCAAATCGTGCTTTTTCTCACGGACGTATTTGAACATGGATGAGCCATCAACCAACTTGAGCTCAATATCCAACCCTGCTAGCTTGGCTTGCTCACGCAAAAAAGCAATACGAGGAGTATGAACAGGTGTTCCGTAGGTCAGCTCGAAGCTTAAACGCTCACCTTTGTCATTGACACGAATACCATCGGAACCAATTTTGTTAAAGCCTGCGGCTTCGAATGCCTCGGCCGCTTTTGCTGGGTCAAATTTCGGTGCTTTCGCGTCTGGTAGGGTATATTTACCATGGCCATAACCGGTCGGGTTTGGCTTACGGGAGTAGTCACCACGCATGATGTTCTCAATCATGCCATCAAAATCAATTGCGTAAGTAATGCCCTTGCGAACGTTTAAATCATCCAGTAAAGGCATCGCGGTGTTCATCCATACGCCGCCCGCACCGACTGGAAATTGGTTGTAACCCCAGAACTTTTGAATGTAGCCTTTTTGGTACGGTTCTGTGTTCGATTTATCGTGCCATAGACTTGGCAGAACCAGACCAAATGCATCCAACTTACCCTTTTCAAAATGCTTCATCGCAATATCGCTATCGCGGATCACCGTGATGCGAATCTTGTCGACATTGTAGCGATTTTGGTAGTACTTATTGCTGTAACCCCACCAATCTTCACCAACATGTTTGAAAGTCACACTTCTACCTTTTTTGATATCATCTAGGTAATACGCACTGGTCGTTGGTTCACTTTTAAAGTTGTAGTAACGGACAAAATTATCGTGAATACCATCACCATTTTCGTCCTTTGAAGGATTGGCATAAAAGTGTGCGGGACGTGGGCGTAAAGCCCCCATTCTTAGCAATAATTCTTCCGGATTGAACTCTTTCGCGGCCTTAACAGCAAACGTATGAGCGTCGTACTTAATAACCTCCGCAATGGTTTTGTTGTAATAATCGTTGTACCAAGGTTCTAGGATATCCTTAGAACGATAAAACTTAAGCATGAATACAAAATCGTCGGCAGTCACAGGCTTGCCGTCCGACCATTTGGCTTCTGGATTGAGTTTGAAATAGACGGTTTTATTGTCGCCAGCTAACGCCCACTCATTAGCAAGTTCAGGGATGAACTCTAAAGTGTCTGGGTGGCGAACCACCAATCCAGGGGTTTCATCCAAGATAAAGGAACGCAACCCCGCATTGGCGTCTGGACCAACACTACGTAACGTCTGTGGAAAACTTGACATGAAGGTGCGATAGGTCCCTCCACGTTTCGCTTCAGGCGAACCATATTGAGGCTCATCCCAGTTTGTTTGCCAGTTTAAGTCAGTCGGAAGCGTTGCTGACATTGCACCAAAACTCAGGGCGCTCAGCGTGGACGCTAAAAATAATTTCTTCATAAAACTTCCCTTTTTTATGTTTTGCTCACAATGCTCGCTTAAACATAGCGTGTGAATTTTTTCGGGTCGAAGGCCGCTCGAATGGCTTCACCAATAAAGGTCACCATTACCAACACGAGTACAATTGACGTCACCACTGAAGCAACAATCCATGGCGAGTCTAAGTTTGACTTACCTTGTTGTAGCAGTTCCCCCCAACTTGGCGTTGGTGGCATCAGACCTAAACCTAGATAATCCAAAGCGGTCAGCGCAGTGATGTTTGCTGCAATAGTGAACGGAGCCAATGTCACAATCATTACCATCGTATTCGGTAGGATGTGATTAAACAAAATACGTCCCGTCGATGCCCCCAGAGCACGTGCCGCCATTACGTATTCTCGTGCCGCTTCTTTATAGGTCATGGTTCGCATGTACCATGTCATCCCCATCCAAGTGAAAAGCACGTTAATAGCGACAAAGAGAGCGAACGTCGGCTGAACGATTGAGACAAGAATCATAATGACGTACAAAAACGGCACCATTGACCAGATTTCGATAAGTCTCTGCACAAACAAGTCAAATTTACCGCCCCAAAAGCCCATAGCACAACCGACAGCCGTGCCGATCGCGTAGGAAATTGCCATGGTGAGCAAAGCAAATCCCATTGCCGTTCTGAATCCGTAGACAAGTCGCGCCAAAATATCGCGACCTATCACATCTGTACCTAAATAATGCTTGTTTTCGGCACTAGGTGCTGTTGGCGGGAAATCACCACTAAAATCTTGTTCATATGGGTTCCATGGCACAAGCGGCAAAATAACAAAGTTGTCGCCCCCTTCGGCCTCAAACGCTTTTTGCAGCACGCGATAATCCGCTTCGCTGGATGACTCTTGGCCGAATTCACTGCCTAAACGGACATCACTGACAACAGGAAAATAGTAGCTACCATCGTACTTGACGACTAGCGCTTTACTATTAATCAGAAGTTCAGCAAAGAGCGACAGGATCAACATGATTGAGAGAATGACAAACGACCAATAACCTCGTTTGATCTCTTTAAAGTGGCGAATTTTCTTTTGAGTTAATGGACTAACTTTAATCATGTTACGCTCCAAACTTCACACGTGGGTCGACTAAAGCAACACAAATATCTGAAATAATGTTACCAATGAGCAGCAACAGCGCATTAATGGCGACAATACCCATAACAACAGGGTAATCACGCTCCATGATTGATTCGTAACCCAATAAACCAATGCCATCAATATTGAAGATAACTTCAATCAGGAAGGCACCAGTCATGAAGAACAACAAAGAGTTACCAAAGTGACTCGCGATTGGGATTAAGCTGTTACGCAACGCGTGCTTACGAACCGCCTTTTTGAAAGGTAAGCCCTTCGCGATAGCTGTACGGATATAGTCTGAAGAAAGGTTTTCCATCAGGTTGTTTTTCATCGTCATTGTCAGTGTTGCAAAGTCGCCAATGAGGTAACAGATTAAAGGCAACACCGCGTGCCACATGATGTCCTTGGCGCGTTCAAAGAAAGTTTCGTAATCGTCGAAGTCATCGCCGACAAAGCCTCCCATCGGAAACCATTCCAAGTGATAACTAAATAGCGTGATGAGCAATACACCCACCACATAGCCAGGCAAGGCATAGCCCACAAAGATGAGTATTGAAGAAGCGGAATCAAACACAGAGCCGTGCTTGAGCGCCTTGTAATAACCAAGAGGGATCGAGATAAAATAACTGATAAAAAAGGTCATGCCGCCATAAAATAACGACACAGGTAAACGCTCTGCAATCATGTCAGAGACAGGTTCGTAGTAACGTGTTGACTCACCAAGGTCTAGCACGATCAAGCGGCTTAGCCACTCCACATACGCTTCTGTCACTGGCTTATCCAGACCGTAAAACGCATTTAGCTCAGCGATTTGATCATCAGAAAGGGCGGTATTGCCACCAGCAGACGTCATTGATGCGGCACCATCCCCTTGAGACTGCATTTGTGACAACATGCGTTCAACAGGTCCGCCCGGCACGAAACGAGTGATAGCAAAGATAAGAATAGTTATCCCGAGAAACGTTGGTATCACCAACGCCAAACGGCGTAAAAAGTACGACAGCATATACAACTTGCTCCTTGTCTACTGTCCAGTTCAGGCGGAGTGAAAGAGGAAGTTCCCCGCCCAAAGTGGTGCATATTTATCTCGTAGTAACTAAAACTGTTGAAACACACTCCCTGCGTTTCAAGAACCAGACTTTTCTACTACTGCAATAATTTCAGCGTCATATTTATCTTGAATCCACATCAGCTTCAAGTGTTTGAAACCAAAACATGACAAACTTCCTCCGAAGTCGAAAAACAGAAATGTTTTTGTAAAAAATTATAAAAAACCACAAAAATAATTCACACAGAATATCAATCTAGGCTGTTTAGAGCCAAAACCCTACATAAAAATGCAAATACATGGAATAAATAGACATATCCACCACATGTATATTTGACCTAAAAATACGAGTGAGCCCTTTTACAGCAATGGGTATCATATTTTGATACCACCCTATAAGTTCGAGTCACCAAAGTATGGATTCGATATAAAACTCATCTCAGAACAATTCACTGGAAAAATATCTTTTTTCAGATTCAATTACCCACTAAAAAACCATAGGCAAGATAAGTCATTAAAGTTTATAAGAAACACAAAATACGGTGTTTTATTGAAATTTGATGTCGCCTTGGTAAGGCTATTTAGTTTTTTATTCCGCGTTTTAAACTAACCCTGGTTATTTACATCTTTTTTACATTTAAGCATCCCCGTTTACCACTGGTTTGACTTCCTTTTTTCATCTCGGTTATACATTGGCCGAACGTTAACGAAATATTAACGTCACAATTGGCCGCTATGCGGCCAGACATAGGAAATAATAATAATCGGAGCAACAAGGATGTATAAAAACACAACCGCTTTATCTGTTGCGATAAGCCTTGCGTTGGGGACAGCAGCAGTCGTAGCCCCAGCAACAGCACTGGCAGAAGAGCAACAAGTTGAAAAACTTCAAAAGATGAAAGTTACTGGTTCGCGTATCTCCACGACGGATATGGAAGGTCCTTCACCAGTTACTGTTATTAATAGTAAAGATATTGAATCTAAAGGTTTTAACAGCGCGCAAGACGTGTTGAACAGTTTGACTCAAAACACCGGTGGTGTAATGGCTCAAACGAACTCTTTCTCATTCACACCTGCAGCACAGTCAGTCAACTTACGTGGTCTTGGCGCTTCACGCACATTGATTCTTATCGATGGTCGTCGCCTTCCTCAATACCCACTGGCTCAAGATGGCACATCTAACTTCCAAGACATTGGTCAAATCCCTGTTGCCGCTATCGAGCGTGTTGAAGTAATGACTGATTCAGGTTCCGCTATCTACGGCTCCGACGCGATCGGCGGTGTCGTAAACTTCATTTTAAAGAAAGACTTTGATGGCGTTTCTGTAAAAGTACGTGCGGGTGACGCAACAGATGGTGGCTACCAAAATGGCCGTTTAGACGTTGTTGCCGGTAAAGATTTTGACGATAAACGTATTCTCTTCGTTGGCCAATTTGCGGGCAACGAAATGCTTAAGCAATCTGACCGAGATGATTGGGCTGGCGATGACGGTTCTAGCCGTTCTCAGCTAAGTGGTTACTCTAGCTACGGTGCAAACTTTGAAGGCGCAAACGGAACACTTCTAACACCAGCTGATGCTGGTTCTTCATGTAAAGAAGTCGTTGGTGATGCCGCTATTGAACGAGCGGATGGCAAGTGTGGTGTTAACCGCTCTGCATACCGAACGTTGAAACCAGAAAATAAACAAGTAGACCTGCTTTTACGTGGTGAAATGGACATTAACGACAATGTCACTGCCATGGCAGAAGCCCGTTTTGGCTACAAGTCTACAGAATCTGAATTCGAACCTAACCCTTACAGCGTAGAAGTTGATGCCACTCACTTCCGCGGCGAAGGTGAATACACTCGCCGTATGGTCGAATTTGGCCCACGCGAAAGTAACACTGAAGCCGATTCTTTTGGCTTAACCTTAGGCTTGAACGGCCTGCTTGCTGATGCGTATGATTGGGACCTATCAGCTGGTTACTCTGAGCAAAGCGTTGAAACAAGCAACCCAGCAATCTTCCTAACTCTTGATCAAGCCGTACAAAATGGCGATGTCGATCTTCTAGGGCCTATCTCTCAAGACGTTGTAAACAAATACAGCGGCACATCAAGCAAAGAAGCTTACTCAAAGCTTTACTCTGTTAACGGCTCACTGGCTGGTGATTTGGTTGAACTTCCTGCAGGTATGTCTGGCTTTGCTGTTTATGGTGAATGGAACCGTACTGACTACAACGAAACGATTGATGCTACAACAGCAGCTGGTGGTTTCTCTGGTCTAGGTGGAACATCAGGCGGCGGTGACCGCGATCAGATTGGTCTTGGTGTTGAAGCTCTTATTCCTATCATTGAAGATTTAGAAATGACTGTCGCTGGTCGTTACGACCACTACTTCGACGACTCGGCAACTGGCGGCGCATTCACTCCTAAAGTAGCCCTAGCATACCGTCCTACTGACACCCTATTGCTACGTGGTAGCTACGGTCTAGGCTTCCGAGCTCCAGACTTGAAGCGACTATTTGGTGATCAAACTCGAGGCTTTGGTTCTGGTTTTGACCCTGTGCTTTGTGCCAACGCTGGTGGTAGCGGCCCACAAGATAAAGATAAGTACCCAGAGTGTGATACTCAATACTTCGATACGCTTAACGGCCCTAACTCTGAGCTGAAAGAAGAAACAAGTACAAACATTAACTTGGGTCTAGCTTGGGAACCTGTGGATGACCTTGGCGTAACTGTTGACTGGTACCACATCAAGATGGAAGACGTCGTAACAGCACCAACTTACCAAGACGTAATTAACGATCCAGGTAAATACCCAGGCACAGAAGTAGTTCGTAATACAGACGGTACAATCAAGTCCGTATCTTACGGCCCAGTCAACCAGTCATATGAAGAGCGTTCTGGTGTTGACCTTGCTGTGAAATATGCTTACGACACTAATGAGTTCGGTTCATTCAATACGCGCGTAGCTGTAACTAAGATCTTGATTGCTGAATATCAAGAAAACGACAGTGAGCCAGTAACGGATGAAAGAGATTTCATGCCTGAATACACCGCAACGTTAAACCTTGGCTGGGCATACGAAGATGTCGCTATCAACCTATTTGGTAAATACCGTGACCGTATGTGTTCAAGCTATGCGAACCGTTACTACTTTGATGACTGTGACTCTGCTAAGAAAGCTGGTTACAAAGCAGAAATCGCGAGCATGACAACATGGAACCTAACGGCTTCTTACCAATTCAACGAGAGTGGCCGTGTAACTCTTGGTGCTATCAACATGTTTGACAAGGTACCGCCTGCCGATCCTCTAAATGATACCTCTCCATTCTATGCAACTGGATATGACGATCCAATCGGCCGTCAGCTTTACATCGAGGCATCATACGACTTCTAAAAAATATTTGGCGCGGGTTTTCCGCGCCCTTTTCGACTGACTAAAACACTGACAAGGATGCAACCATGAAATTCAAGGAATTTGGTCTCAGTGCCATAGCTGCAGCATTGCTTACTATCAGTAGTAGCTCTGTAGCGGCCAACTCTGGTGCTGTCGTTTCCACACAAGCAAAAGCAAATCAATCTTCAGAAGCTTCACAACAAAAAATCGACAACTATGCCGAAAGCACTGAAGGCATGTTGGCAGAATACAAAGGCTTACTTCGTCAAATCGACAGTATGAAAGTCTACAACGAGCAAATTAACCGTATGGTTCAATCGCAGCAAGGCGAGTTGGACTCATTAAATAACCAAATTGCTCAAATCGATCAAACGGCAACAGAAGTGGTGCCACTTACATTAAAAATGATCGATGCACTCGACGAATTTGTGACTCTCGATCTGCCTTTCCAGAAAAAAGAGCGTAATAAACGTGTCCAAGAACTGCGTCGTCTCATGGATCGCGCCGACGTAACAACTTCAGAGAAATTCCGTAAAGTGATGGAAGCGTACCAAATTGAAGAAGGCTTCTCTCGCTCAATCGAATCTTACAAAGCTAGCCTAGACCGAAATGGTGAAACCGTGACTTACGATTTCCTACGTATTGGTCGCACAGCACTTCTATTCCAATCTCCAGACGGTGGTGAGACAGGTATGTGGAACCAACAAACACGTCAATGGGAAACATTACCAGAAAGCTACCGCATCGCGGTACAGCAAGGCCTTCGTATCGCGAAGAAGCAAGCGCCACCAGCGCTAATCAAACTGCCTGTATTTGCTGGGGAGGAATAAGAGATGAAAGGATTCAAAACTCTAGCCGCTGGCCTACTAGCGAGCTTATTTATGGTTTCTGGCGTACAAGCAGAAGCGCCTAAAAACTTATCTGAACTACTTAAAAACGTAAAATCAGAAAGCATCGTTGAGTCGAAAGAGAACAAAGCCCGTGAAGCTGAGTTCAAGAACAACCGAGATAAGCAAGCAGCATTATTGCAACAGGCTCGTGAAGAGCTAGCTGCACAGCAAGCACTGGGCGATCAACTTAAAGCAACCTTTGATGAAAACGATAAGCAGCTGACTGAACTAACAGAAACCCTACGTGTTCGCTCTGGTACTTTGGGCGAAATGTTTGGTGTGGTCCGCCAGTATGCGGGCGAGTTTAAGGGCTTATTTGCAGCCTCTCAAAACGCTGTTCAGTTCCCAGAGCGTGACGCTCTACTAACGAAACTGGCTGAAAGTAAAGAACTGCCGTCAACACAAGAGCTAGAAGCTTTCTGGCATACCATTCTTCAACAAGTGGTTGCTTCTGGCGAAACTGCAACAACCCAAGCAACGGTTGTTTATGGCGAAGGTAAAGAAGCGGTTCGCGATGTCACTCTCGTCGGTGAGTTTAACGCGATTGCCGATGGTAAGTACGTCACTTATGTACCTCAAACAGGTAAGTTCGAAGAACTCTCTCGACAGCCTCGCACCAATATTACACGTCATGTTGCAGGCTTTGAGTCAGCGTCAAACAGCTATGAGCCACTGTTTATTGACCCATCCCGTGGTGTCATTTTGTCTCTACTTGTACAAAGCCCAACCGTTCAAGAACGAATTGATCAAGGTGGCATTGTAGGTTACGTCATCCTTGGTATGGGTGCAGTTGGCGCTATCATTGCTCTAATTTGCTTCCTACGCCTTCAAGTGATTGGCGGCAAAATGCGTAAGCAAGCGAAATCAGAAACCGTGATTCCTGGCAACCCATTGGGTGAAGTTATCCAAGCTTACCAAGAGCACAAAGGTGACAACCTTGAAGATCTGGAAGCGAAGCTGGACGAAATCATTCTACGTAATGCTCCAAGCATTGAGCGCTTCATCAGCTCAATCAAGCTTTTTGCTTCTGTAGCTCCTCTACTTGGTCTACTGGGTACGGTAATGGGTATGATCGGCACATTCCAAGCCATTACTCTGTTCGGTACCGGCGACCCTAAACTGATGGCTGGCGGTATTTCTGAAGCTCTTGTTACCACTATGCTAGGTCTGGTTGTCGCAATTCCATTGCTGTTCCTTTACACCATCGTACACAGCAAAGGTCGTCGTTTGGTTCAAACTCTTGAAGAACAGAGTGCAGGCTTCATCGCTCGCTATCAGGAAAAACTGCATAAAGCCGAAAGCTAAGGAGGCGTTATGTGGTGGTTAGTTGGAGAACTTGAATCAATTAGGCGCTTCTTGGGAATGGGTGGCGATGTACTCGTCGCCATCTTCATCCTCAGCTTTATGCTGTGGGCAGTATTGTTAGAACGTTGGTTCTATTTTGCTGCCGTCGCTCCAAAAGCCATGAAAAAAGCCGTTGGCTCATGGCAAGGGCGCTCAGAGCATCAAAGTTGGAACGCTAAGATGATCCGACAAGAAATCGTTTCTCGTCAGGATATTGAGAATAAAAAGGGACTACCAATCGTGAAAGTATTGATTGCACTTTGTCCCCTACTGGGTCTACTCGGCACCGTTGTCGGCATGATCCAAGTATTCGACATCTTAGCGGTAACAGGAACAGGAAGCCCTCGAGCAATGGCCTCGGGGATCTCAAAGGCAACAATCCCAACTTTAGCCGGGATGGTGGCTTCTCTATCAGGACTGTTCTTTAGTTCACGTCTTGATCATTTAGCCAAAGTCACAACGCAAAAGCTGGAAGATAAGCTAAAGCATATTGCCTGAGTAAATGGAATTAGAGGTATAGGTCATGAAAAGACGCTATAGCAGTGATAGCAGTGATGAAACCGCTATCGATATGACACCGATGCTCGACATCGTATTTATCATGTTGATCTTCTTTATCGTAACAACATCGTTCGTAAAAGAAGCAGGTCTAGAAGTAAACCGTCCGACGGCAAGCTCAGCGCAAACCGTTAAGAAAGGTAACATCATGGTCGCAGTTGGTGCGGCGGGTGATGTTTGGGTTGATAAACGCCGCATCGAAGTGGACGCGGTTCGCGCGAATATTGAACGTCTTCGTGCAGAAAGTCCTGATGGCGCAGTTGTTATCCAAGCCGACACTGAAGCAAATGCTGGCGTAGTCGTGAAGGTTATGGACCAGATCAAAATGGCAGGTGTAGAAAGCATCTCCATTGCCGCAACCAATAAGGATTAAGCTTATGCGGTATCTGGCCTCAATTGCACTGGCGCTCATTGTCTCCCTCGGGTTGTTCTGGGGGATGGACAAGCTAGTAAACAAAGAGCGCCACGAGTTAGTGTCGAATGATGACCTACGTATGGTCGAGTTTATTCGCATTAAACCAGAAGAAAAAATACAGGAGAAAAAACGCGAACTTCCAAAACCACCACCACCTAAGCGTCCGCCGCCGCCGCCAGAAATGAAAGTGACAGCGACAGTAAAACCGGTGACGGAGCAGACCCCAATGGACATGCCAAAACTTGACCTACCCGTAAATGTTACAGGTGGCTCGGTGCTTGGACATTATAGCCAGGGTGGAGGTGCACAATTAGCGGGTAGCGGAGGTCCGACCCCTCTTGCAACATTCCAGCCTCAAATGCCTAGAAAGGCTGCGAAAGCAGGAATTGAAAAAGGGGTTGTCTTACTAGAGTTTACTGTAAATGCACGTGGTGCCGTAGAGGACATCAAAGTTCTTAAAGAGCAACCACGACGCTTAGGCCTCGGTCGAGCGGCAAGAAAAACAGTCTCTAAATGGACATTTAAACCAAAATTGGTTGACGGGAAACCTGTTAGCTCGCGCCTATCGCAAGAAATAGAGTTCTCAACCAATTAAGGAGTCACGATGAAAAGTTTATGGAAAAGCAAAGTGGCTTCTTTAATTCTCTTCGCAGGAGTGGCAATGGCCGCTCCTACGATGGCAAAAGAAGCTCCTCAGTTATCAGATCGGACATTTCGAACCGTCAACAAAGTGCAAGAGTTGATCGCAACTGAAAAATATTCAGCAGCGAAAGAAAAACTAGCAAGCGCTTTAGAAAGCACAAGTTCGAAAAAATACGACCGAGCAGTTTTACTTCAGCAAACGGGCTTTTTGTATTCGCTACAAGACAATTATGTGCAAGCCGCGAAATACTTTGCCGAGGCATTAAAGCTCGATGCGCTTCCCGTTCCAGTCGCTCAACAAGTTCGCTACAGCTTGGCTCAACTTTACCTAGCTGAAGAGAAGTACACGTTGTCTGTGAAAACGATGAAGGAATGGTTCAAAGTTGCAGAAACAACCAAAGAGAAGCCTCAAGCTCATGCTTATATCACGTTAGCAAGCGCTTATGTCCAGTTGGAAGATTACAGAAATGCAATCCCACCAACCAAAAAAGCAATTGCGATGAGCAAGAACCCAAGTGAGTCTTGGTACTTAATTCTCGTTGCCTCTCACTACGAGTTAGGCCAGCTGAAAAGCGTTGCCAGT
Source organism: Vibrio sp. 11-4(1) (assembly GCF_013048625.1). Classification (NCBI taxonomy): domain Bacteria; kingdom Pseudomonadati; phylum Pseudomonadota; class Gammaproteobacteria; order Vibrionales; family Vibrionaceae; genus Vibrio; species Vibrio sp. 11-4(1). Next base: position 412,652 of record NZ_VHSY01000003.1, read on the forward strand.
GTGCTTAAAACCCTTACTTCAAAGTACCCTCAGAAAAAGCGTTATTGGATGCAACTTTCTGGCGTTTATATGGAGTTGGGTCAAGAGCAAAACTCTTTAGCAACCTTAGAAATGGTTTACAAAATGGGGAAACTGGAAGGAGAGAAAGAGTACTTACGTTTTGTAAACTTCTTAGCTTACCAAGGTATTCCATATAAAGCGGCCAAAACTCTTGAGAAGGAGATGGCATCTGGAAACATTGAAAAGACGAAGGAAAACTATGATCGCTTGGCCAGCTTCTGGCAGCAAGCTAAAGAGCTAGATAAATCGATTCTCGCTTATAAAAAGTCATATAACATCGCTCCTTCTGCTAAAACGCAAATTCAGATTGCTCGCTTAATGGTACAAGACAAGCAGTATTCTGAAGCGACTCGCTTTGTAGAAAACGCAGCATCGAATGCCTCTAAAGAGCAAAAGGCAGAACTTGAATACATTCGCGGAATGGCCTATTTCGAGCTTAAGCAGCCACAAAAGGCCTTACAGGCAATGAAAGGCGCGGCTCAATCGCCAAAATTTAGGTCTACCGTTAGCCCTTGGATAAATTTCCTAGAGTCTCAAGGATAATTCGAAGATTAAGTGTGAGTCAGTCGCACGCCTGGGGAAGTGAAAGCTTCCCCTTTTTTCGTTTGTTTGTGCGCACGCGAGCTCTTTTCAACATTTAAGTAAGACGAAAAGATCAACTGGTAACAAAATAGAGATCATGATACTCTTCGCCTCCATTTTTCTGGCGGGATTATCACCAATATCCATCCCTTTGGTGGTTGATTTATCATTGCCAGTGCTATCGTTATAAGAATGTCGGACTTTCCTTCGGCACTCAATCAATCCAATCAAAAGTGGAACAGTACAATGGGCAAAGGTACTCTCTATATCGTATCTGCACCTAGCGGCGCAGGTAAATCTAGCTTGATCTCAGCGATGTTGGAACGCAATCCAACCTACGCAATGAAAGTGTCTGTGTCTCATACCACGCGTAACATGCGACCTGGTGAAGAAAATGGTGTCCACTACCATTTTGTAGCGAAAGATGAGTTTGAAGCCCTGATCGCTAAAGGTGACTTCCTAGAATACGCTGAAGTGTTTGGTAATTATTACGGCACCTCTCGTGTGTGGATTGAAGAAACGCTAAATAAAGGTATCGACGTTTTTCTTGATATCGACTGGCAAGGCGCACGCCAAATCCGTGAGCAAATGCCTGAAGCCAAAAGCATCTTCATCCTGCCACCATCAAACGGTGAGCTAGAGCGTCGCTTGAACACTCGTGGTCAAGATAGCGATGAAGTGATCGCAAAACGTATGGCTGAAGCCAAGTCAGAAATCTCTCATTACAGCGAATACGACTACGTGATCGTAAACGACGATTTTGATACCGCTTTGATGGACTTTAAAGCCATCTTGCGTGCAGAGAGATTGAAGGAAGAAAAGCAAGCTGCTAAATATAAAGGTATGCTTGACGCGTTGTTAGCAGAGTAACTTCAAAAAAGTCACGCTGTAAAACATAAAGAATTTTTCGTTTTTTGCTCAGTGCGAAAAACACAATAAACTACCTGAGAAAGTCCACAAACGGTGGCTTGTCTAATTGCTAGTAAATAAAGTAGTTAGGTTGTATACTTTCTCGTCATTCTAAAATTTTAGTTAACTATTTGGAGTCCTCATGGCACGCGTAACTGTTCAAGACGCTGTTGAAAAAGTTGGCAACCGTTTCGACCTAGTACTGATTGCGGCTCGCCGCGCTCGTCAAATGCAAACTGGCGGTAAAGATGCACTAGTGCCAGAAGAGAACGATAAGCCAACGGTTATCGCTCTACGCGAAATCGAAGAAGGTTTAATTACTAAAGAAGTTCTAGACGCTCGTGAACGTCAAGAACAGCAAGAGCAAGAAGCGGCAGAGCTAGCGGCAGTAAGCAGCATCGCTCACAACCGTTAATTCTGACTTTAGAATTCAACAACCTCCCGGGCCTATAATTTGTATCTATTCGATAGCCTCAAAGACGTTGCCCAAGAATACCTAACAGAGCCTCAGATTGAGGCTCTGCGTCAATCTTATGTGGTAGCGAGAGATGCCCATGAAGGGCAAACCCGCTCTAGCGGTGAACCATACATCATCCACCCTGTCGCTGTGGCTCGTATCTTGGCCGAAATGCGCCTTGATATCGAAACCCTCCAAGCTGCTTTGCTGCATGACGTCATTGAAGACTGTGATGTAACTAAAGAAGATCTCGAAGAGAAATTCGGCAACACTGTCGCAGAATTGGTTGATGGTGTATCTAAACTGGACAAACTCAAATTCCGCGATAGGAAAGAGGCTCAGGCTGAGAACTTTCGTAAGATGGTTCTGGCCATGGTGCAAGATATCCGCGTCATTCTGATCAAACTGGCTGACCGCACGCACAACATGCGTACGCTTGGCGCGCTTCGACCAGATAAAAAACGTCGTATTGCTCGTGAAACGTTAGAGATTTACGCGCCACTCGCTCATCGTCTTGGTATTCACAATATCAAAACCGAACTCGAAGAGCTGGGCTTTGAAGCGCTATATCCCAACCGCTACCGCGTACTAAAAGAAGTGGTAAAAGCGGCACGCGGCAATCGTAAAGAGATGATCCAACGCATTCACAGCGAAATAGAAGGCCGTCTGCAAGACTTCGGCTTGAATGCTCGCGTCGTTGGTCGTGAGAAAAACCTGTTCTCTATCTACAACAAGATGAAAACCAAAGAACAGCGCTTTCACACCATCATGGATATCTATGCGTTCCGAGTCGTTGTTGATACCGCTGATACTTGTTATCGCGTTTTAGGCCAAGTACACAGCTTGTATAAGCCACGTCCTGGTCGCATGAAAGATTACATCGCGGTACCAAAGGCAAACGGCTATCAATCGCTACACACTTCCATGGTTGGCCCACACGGCGTACCTGTTGAAGTACAGATCCGTACTGAAGATATGGATCAAATGGCGGACAAAGGTGTCGCGGCGCACTGGTCTTATAAAGACAAAGGCGACAAATCTGGCACCACTGCGCAAGTGAAAGCTCAGCGTTGGATGCAAAGCCTGTTAGAGCTACAACAAAGCGCGGGTAACTCATTCGAATTCATTGAAAACGTAAAATCCGATCTTTTCCCAGATGAGATTTACGTCTTCACACCAAAAGGTCGTATCGTTGAATTACCTTTAGGCGCAACGGCCGTCGACTTTGCCTATGCCGTACATACCGATGTAGGCAACTCTTGTGTTGGTGCTCGTGTTGACCGTAACCCTTACCCATTGAGTAAGGCATTGAAAAACGGTCAGACGGTGGAAATTATCAGTGCCCCTGGTGCGCGTCCGAATGCGGCATGGCTGAACTATGTCGTGACTTCTCGTGCCCGCACTAAGATTCGTCAAGTACTGAAAACGATGCGTCGTGAAGAGTCGATTACTTTAGGTCGTCGCCTACTTAATCACGCACTTGGCCGCCACTCGATTGATTCAATTTATCCAGAAAATATCCAAGAAGTCTTGAATGATCTTCGCCTAGAAAGCATCGATGATTTATTGGCAGCTATTGGTTTGGGTGAGTTGATGAGTATTGTGATTGCACGTCGTCTCCTTGGTGATACCGAAGAGCTCACGACAACAAGCTCAATCCCAACGGACTCGAAGAAGAAGCTTCCGATTCGTGGCGCAGAAGGCTTATTGCTGACGTTTGCAAATTGTTGTCATCCTATCCCAGATGATCACATTATTGCTCACGTATCGCCTGGTCGTGGTTTAGTGGTTCACCGAGAAACATGTCCGAACGTTCGTGGTTATCAGAAAGAGCCAGATCGTTATATGGCTGTCGCTTGGTCTGAAGACTACGATAAAGAGTTCATTGCTGAACTTAAAGTCGACATGCTTAACAACCAAGGTGCTCTTGCAGAACTGACCAACGTGATCTCGAAAACAGGGTCAAACATTCATGGTCTTTCAACGGAAGAACGTGATGGTCGTTTGTACACTGTGACTGTGCTGTTGACGACGAAAGATCGCGTCCACCTTGCTGGCATCATGCGTAAGATTAAGGCAATGCCTCAAGCAACCCGAGTCAGACGCAGAAAGAACTAACCTCTATCGCCACCTACCCTGTTAGGTGGCGATTTTTTATACCTCAATAAATATGAACCTAGAACGTTACAACCGCATTCACCAAGTCCTAAAAAATCGCCAAACTGATCTGACACTTTGTCTCGAAGAAGTGCATAAGCCAAACAACGTCTCTGCCGTGATCCGCACCGCTGACGCGACAGGCCTACACAAAGTTCATGCCATTTGGCCTGACAAAATGCGTACGCTGAGCCATACATCAGCTGGCGCACGTAACTGGGTTGAAGTGGATACTCACGATTCCATTGAAACTGCGATTACCGAACTGAAAGCGCAAGGTATGCAGGTTTTGGTGACCAATCTTTCGGACACCGCCGTCGATTTTCGCGAGATCGACTACACCAAACCAACGGCCATTATTTTAGGCAGCGAAAAAGTTGGCGCTTCAGAGCAAGCCAAACAGCTTGCCGATCAAGACATAATTATCCCGATGGTAGGCATGGTGCAGTCACTAAACGTATCGGTTGCCAGTGCCGTAATTTTGTATGAAGCGCAACGTCAACGTGAAGCCGCAGGCATGTACGACCGAGAAGAAAGCGCTCTACCTAAAGAGACAATCAACCGTATTCTCTTTGAACGTGGTCACCCAGTGCTGGCAAAAGTCGCGAAACGCAAAAGGCTCGCTTACCCGCCACTCGATGACGAAGGCCAAATCATCGCCGATGATGCGTGGTGGCAAGAGATGCAAAGCAAGTAACAGACTTTCGTCATCCTGAACAGCGACGAAGGAGCGTGATTCAGGATCTAATTCTCAAATATACAGATGCTGATAGTGTTAACTTCAACGACATACTTGTTGGAAATAGATTCCTGATGTCGCTAGGCTCCTCGGAATGACAGGTTATCAGTCAAATCATGACACTAACTAAAGCATGACTATTTTTTCCTGTACAAAAACACAGCTCCATGGTTAACATACTGCTATGTTAACCATTTTCTTGAGCCCTCTATGTCCGCCCAAATGTTATCTGCCGTCCCATTAACCTCCCTTTCTGGGGTTGGCGCGAAAGTCGCAGAAAAACTCGCCAAAGTTGGCTTACATAGCGTTCAAGATTTGCTGTTTCATCTTCCACTGCGCTACGAAGATCGTACCCGTATTTATCCTATTGCTAAACTGCATGCCGGCCTTTGGGCGGCCGTGCAAGGCAAGGTCATGGCAGTCGATACCATCTTCGGTAAGCGCAAAATGTTAACGGTAAAAATCAGCGACGGTAATGGCACTATCACGCTGCGCTTTTTCAACTTTACCGCGGCCATGAAGAACAATTTCACACAAGGTAAGTTAGTACATGCTTACGGTGAAATTAAGCGCGGTGGCATGGGCTTGGAAATTGTTCATCCTGACTACAAGTTTTACGTCAGCGATCAAAAGCCCGATGTAGAACAGAGCTTAACCCCTGTTTATCCCACCACCGATGGTTTACGCCAAATCACATTACGCAACCTTACCGAACAAGCTTTAGCTCTGCTTGATAAAACTGCAGTTCAGGAATTACTTCCAGCGGGGTTGTATGACCATCAAATCACGATGTCGCAAGCGCTACACACCATTCATCGCCCACCACCAACCATTAATTTAGATGAATTTGACGAAGGCAAACATCCTGCCCAAATACGCTTGATCATGGAAGAGTTGCTCGCACAAAACTTATCGATGCTGGCGGTTCGTAGCAAAGGCCAGAAGGATTCAGCGTTACCTCTCGGTCCTTGCAATAAACTAAAAACGCAGCTTTTAGCCCAACTGCCTTTCTCTCCTACGAACGCTCAAACCCGAGTAGTACAAGAGATTGAAGCCGATCTAGAAAAACCGCACCCAATGATGCGATTAGTGCAAGGTGATGTGGGATCGGGGAAGACGTTGGTTGCCGCTCTGGCCGCCGTTCGTGCCATTGAGCACGGCTATCAGGTGGCACTCATGGCACCAACCGAACTATTGGCTGAGCAACACGCGATCAACTTCGCCAACTGGTTTGAAACCATGGGCATTCAAGTCGGTTGGTTAGCGGGCAAACTCAAAGGTAAGGCAAAGGAAGCCGAGCTGGCTCGCATTGCCAGTGGTGAAGCACAAATGGTAGTGGGTACTCACGCGCTATTCCAAGAGCACGTTGAATTTCATCACCTTGCTTTGGTCATCATTGATGAACAGCACCGCTTCGGTGTCCATCAGCGATTAGAGTTACGTGAAAAAGGCGCAAAACAAGGCGCCTACCCACATCAGTTGATCATGACGGCAACGCCTATTCCTCGCACGTTAGCGATGACCGCATACGCTGACCTGGAAACTTCCGTGATTGACGAACTGCCTCCGGGTCGAACGCCGATTCAAACCGTCGCCATTCCTGACACAAAACGTGACGACATCGTCGAGCGTGTCCGAAATGCCTGTTTAAACGAAGGTAAGCAGGCATATTGGGTGTGTACTCTGATTGATGAGTCGGAAGTATTAGAAGCACAAGCCGCGGCTGATACCGCTGAAGAGCTTCAACGTAAGCTACCGGACGTAAAAATTGGTCTAGTACACGGCCGAATGAAGCCGGCAGAGAAACAAGCGGTGATGCAAGATTTCAAAGACAATAAACTGCATTTGCTGGTCGCAACAACAGTGATTGAAGTTGGCGTGGATGTGCCAAACTCTAGCTTGATGATCATAGAAAACCCTGAACGTCTTGGTTTGGCACAATTACACCAGTTGAGAGGTCGCGTGGGCCGAGGTTCCGTTGCTAGCCATTGTGTGCTGCTGTACCACTCTCCACTGTCGAAAACCGCGCAAAAACGTCTCGGAGTACTACGTGAAAGTAACGATGGTTTCGTCATTGCACAAAAAGACTTAGAGATTCGTGGCCCAGGCGAACTCTTGGGTACAAAACAGACTGGTCTTGCTGATTTCAAAATCGCAGACTTAGTTCGAGATCAACGTCTGATTCCCGAAGTTCAGCGCATTGCGCGTCATATTCATGACAATTACCCGACTAACGCAACAGCAATTATTGATCGCTGGTTGGGTGAGCGGGATATTTACTCCAAAGCATAGTGATTAAAAGCGAGCCAAATGGCTCGTTTTTTAATACGCTAAAAACCAAAGCAATCGTTTGCTTTTTAGGTAAATCTCTCTATAATCGCGCACAAATTTTTAAGTGTGTTGCATCACACTCCACCAACCTGAGTTGACTCTGATTAACAGCAATCACAGGTAACGACGTCAACTCCACCCTGCTCTCCCATTCAGCGAGATCTGGGAATATATTGCGACTAGCGAGACAAACAATGACAACTTCAAACCGATCTTCGGAACTGGTCTATCAACTCAATGATCAACCACCTTTGCCTCAAACCATTTTTGCCGCACTTCAGCACTTATTGGCGATGTTCGTCGCGGTTATCACTCCGTCACTGATCATCTGTCAGTCTTTGGGTGTACCAGCAGACCAAACGAATACCATCATCAGCATGTCTTTATTTGCGTCAGGCGTGTCTTCGTTTATTCAAATTCGCACCTTTGGCCCAATTGGCTCTGGTTTACTCTCTGTTCAAGGCACCAGCTTTAACTTTTTAGGTCCTATTATTGGTGCAGGCCTATCGCTGAAAGCAGGTGGAGCAGACATCAGCACCATGATGGCAGCCATTTTTGGTACGATTTTAGTGGCATCATTTGCAGAGATTTTCCTATCTCGCGTATTAGAGCATGCCCGTCGCATTATCACTCCGCTCGTTTCAGGCATTGTCGTCACTCTTATCGGCCTCACACTGATTCAGGTCGGCTTAGTATCAATGGGCGGTGGCTACGCAGCATTAAATGAAGGCACATTCGGCAGCTTAGACAAACTGGCGCTCGCTGGAACGGTACTTGGCTTAATTGTGATATTAAACCGCTCTAAAAACCCATACATCCGTGTGGCTTCGATTGTGATTGCGATGCTAGTAGGCTACATCATGGCGTATTTTATGGGGATGGTAGATACTTCTCAGCTAGGCACAACCGAGATCGTAGCACTGCCCGTACCAATGCAATATGGCTTATCGTTTGACTGGTCTCTGTTCATTCCGCTGGTGCTGATTTTCTTTATTACCGCACTAGAAGCCATCGGCGATATTACCGCCACATCCGAAGTGTCTGGCGAGCCAGTCAAAGGCCCAGTGTACATGAAACGCATTAAGGGTGGTGTGTTAGCAGACGGCTTAAACTCTGCAATCGCAGCCGTGTTTAACAGTTTCCCGAACTCCACCTTTAGCCAGAATAACGGCATCATTATGCTAACAGGGGTTGCGAGCCGTTACGTGGGTTACTTTATTTCTGGCATGTTAGTGATTCTTGGCTTGTTTCCTGGTGTCGCTAGCTTTGTTCAGCTGATTCCTGAGCCAGTACTTGGTGGCGCAACGATTGTCATGTTTGGTACGATTGCTGCCGCTGGTGTACGTATTATCTCTCGTGTTGAGCTCGATCGCCGCGCAATTCTGATCATGGCCTTATCCTTCTCAATGGGGCTTGGTATCGCGCAAAAACCAGAGATTCTGCAATTCATGCCAGAATTTATTAAGAGTATTTTCTCCACTGGCGTTGCTGCAGGTGGTATCACAGCGATCATTTTAAACCTACTTCTGCCAGAGAAACTGGAAGACGAAGATGAACTTCCTCAAGAAGTAAAAGAGTCTTAATAAGATTGTAGAGAAAAGCAAAGCCCAACCTGTTTAGGTTGGGCTTTTTGTTTTAAATGGTACAGTCACCGACTTACTTGGTAGGAAAGCTGATTTGAGCGATTAAACCGCCTTCACTGCGATTACGCATCACCACAGAGCCTGAGTGCTGGCTGATTATACGCTTCACTATCGCCAGCCCAAGCCCTGTACCTTCACTGCCGCGAGCTGTATCACCACGCGTAAAGGGTTCAAATAATTTTGCGATTTGAGAATGCTCGATACCCGGTCCGTTGTCTTCTACCGATATCCACACTAGTTGCTTATCTGCCGTCACACCAGTACTGATTTTGACCCAGCCATTGCCGTAACGCAGTGCATTGACAACTAAATTGCTGATCGCCCGTTTAATCGCAATGGCGCTTCCTTTAGCTGGCGGCAGGTTAGGATTAAGATCCGTTTCAATTTCAGCCTCATAACCACCTTCCGAACTGGCGACATCACTGGCAATCGTACTGATATCCACAGGTTCAAACGATTCTTTGTTCACCGGTTTGAGGTAGTCCATAAACTGACTAATGATCTCATTGCACTCTTCCGTATCGCTAATGATCCCTTCAGCAAGGTAGCTGTCCTCGGGAGACATCATTTCTGTCGCTAAGCGAATGCGCGTCAGCGGTGTTCGCAAGTCATGGCTAATCCCCGCCATTAATAGGGCGCGATCTTCTTCGAGCTCCTGAATGCCTTTGGACATTTGATTAAACGCTCGGGTTACAGAGCGAATTTCCGATGCGCCTTTTTCTGCCAACGGTGGCGGGATTTCACCTCGACCGACGTCTTTCGCGGCTCTCTCTAAAGCCAAAAGTGGGCGGTTTTGTAAACGAATAAACAACCAACCACCAGCAATGATCAGCAGCGCCATAATCAAGCTGTTACGAAACAGCGGTGCAAAATCTTCTTCTTGCAGCTCAGATAAAGGAATACGAATGATGGAGTTCGGCAACTTTTCGATGTGCATCCACAAGATGTAACTTTCATCACCAAGCAATAAGCGCACTTCGGTCGGCGAACCTAGCTCTTGGCTCATTTCTTCAGACATCAAATCAATCGACATCGCGTGATGAAATTCAACCGCTTTATCGCTGTCAAGGCTGTGAACCGTCACCCCCAGCCTTTCTAATAATTGACGTCTCAGCGGTGCATCAGATTTTAATGGCCCTTCATCATCAAGCACCAAATTGAGCTCATGGGCGAGAATTTTATTGAACTGCTGCAAACTCGGCATCAACGCGTAGTTAAAAACGGCGTAGTAAGAGAAAACTTGGCTAGCGAGAAGCAAAGAGATGAACAGCAGAATAGATTGTGTCAGTGAACTTCGGATGCGCATGAAACGTTCCTGGTGGTCCTAATCGCGAAATTTCAGCCTTCGAAGGGAAGGACTTGAAGGCTGAAGTTGCTATAGCCAAGTGCTGGCTATGGAGTGAGGAGATTACACCTCTTTGCCGTCTGGGACGAAAACGTAACCTAACCCCCACACGGTTTGAATGTAGCGTGGCTTGCTTGGATCGTCTTCTAACATGCGACGCAAACGTGAGATTTGCACGTCAATAGAACGTTCCATCGCAGAATATTCACGGCCACGTGCCATGTTCATCAATTTGTCTCGTGACATCGGCTCTCGCGCATTCGTCACGAGCGCTTTCAGGACAGCAAACTCTCCTGAGGTCAGTGGCATTGCCTCGTCACCGCGGAACATCTCGCGAGTGCCTAGATTGAGTCGGAACTCGCCAAACTCCACTACTTTTTCTTCGGTGCTTGGCGCGCCCGGCAACTCTACGGTTTGACGGCGTAGTACGGCTTTAATGCGAGCGAGTAATTCACGTGGGTTAAATGGTTTTGGCAAATAATCATCCGCCCCCACTTCCAGACCCACAATGCGGTCCACTTCATCACCTTTCGCGGTGAGCATTAAGATTGGCAGCATGTTGTTCGCGTGGCGTAGACGACGACAAATCGACAAACCGTCTTCACCTGGCAACATTAGGTCCAGCACCATTAAATGAAAGTTTTCGCGCGTTAGTAGGCGATCCATCTGTTCGCCATTAGCGACACTTCGGACCTGAAAACCTTGCTCAGAAAGGTAACGCTCCAATAGAGCACGTAAACGAGCATCGTCATCAACCACTAAAATTTTATGATTTTCTTGCATTGAAACATCCTTTCAGAAGCATCTATTGTCGAAAATGTATCACTGTTTTTCCTAACGTGCTCAAGCAAATTGTTACTCTTTTTATCTTAAGCGCTTTATTTTCTCTCTAGCAGGTATTTTCAGCACCTACTATTGGCCATAATTCCATTCCAGTTCACGTTTGGCTTCAAGCAACTCTTGCTGTGCCTCAGCCAATTTGTGACGTTTTTTCTCGATTTTGTCTGCTTTCCCTGAGCGCTGCGCTTCCGCTAGTTCTTGCTCACGCTCCTCAACGTCTCGCGCCTTTTCGTCCACTTCCGCTTGCAGTTCTTGACGCAGTTCACCTTCCGAACATTCATTCTGGATAGCGATAAGTGCCTGTTCTAAGCCTTTAATTCGATGTTCATTACCTTGTGCTTTCGCATACTCAAGCTGCTGTTCTACCGCTAACTCTTTGGCGTCACAGCCTTTCACTTCATCTTGAGCAAAAACTGAGAGTGAGAATCCTATTGTTAGTGCAGCGCTACACATGACTGCTTTGTTCATTTTACTTCTCCGAGAAAGGCACCATGCCTTTGTATTCAATAAGCTGACGTTGAGACTCAAGTCACTTCCAGCGAACTTCAAGAGACTTGAATCGGTGATAAAGCCTCAGTCTTCCAAGGCTGATTTGTTGTATTCAATCGAGTTAATGAACCACTCTTTTTCACCTTCTGGGGTTCGCACCGTGAACTCTTCATCCACTTGTTTTTTCAACATCGCTCGCGCCATAGGTGAATCGATAGAGATGTAGTCTTTCGCATCTCCATAAATCTCTTCAGGCCCAACAATGCGGAACTTCTTCACCTCTCCTGCCTCATTTTCTATTTCAACCCAAGCACCAAAAAAGACTTTGCCTTCTTGCTGCGGAGAATAGTCAACGATCGTGACTTCAGGCAGAAACTTGCGAAGAAATCGAACACGACGGTCGATCTGACGAAGCAGACGTTTATTGAAGGTGTAATCCGCATTTTCTGAGCGATCGCCCAGGCTCGCCGCCCAGGTGACAATTTTGGTGATTTCAGGACGCTTTTCATTCCAAAGGTAATCATGCTCTTGTTTGAGTTTGTTATAACCTTCACGGGTAATCAGCTTAGTTTTCAAGTTAACTCCTATCTCAACTAAAAAATGCCGCTCTTGAGCAGCATTAAGGAGATGATATACCCAAAGCACTGGCTTCGTTCGGGCTTTGGGTATCAAGATAATAAGGCGGCCAGAGTGCTACTTTTCGTAATCTGGTTTTTGCGTCACGATGTAATTCGTATCACTCGAAACAACCGCGCCATGTTTTAGGAAGTTTTTACCTAAAATCATGCTGTAATGGAAGCGACCTCGGTCTTGCAGATTGACTCGGATCTTCTTCTCTAACTCGCCAAGTTTAACGTGCATTTCTACTACCGGCCGTTCGTTGGCCTTTTCTCCTTTTTTGGCCGTTATACGCATGACATCCACCACCTCACGGGTAAACGCCTTGGTCATGCCTAGATCGTTTTCATAAGTAAAGCTCACCATATCTTTACCGTCTTTTTGAAAGCGCTTGATGTCCTTGGCATTAATCGAGCTCACGTCAGCACCAGTGTCCAATTTAACAGGGAAAGACATCCCTTCCACTTCAGCCACTTCGATATGACCAGCTTTGAAAAGTGGCCTTGCATCTAGTAAATGGTCGGCGCGAGTATTCAGCAGCACACCGCCTTTGGCGATGTCATGACCAAAAACGAAAAATGGTTGCGTCTCGTCTTCATCTAGCACATCGAGTGCAAATTCCATTGATGTCTCTTTGCTACCGAAAAGGAAATCGCCATCAACAACGGGACGCACAGTGCTACCCACTTTGAGCTTTTTCACCACGGGCTTGGTAATTTTTTCTTCTTTACCCTCATCGTTCATTAAATAAAACGTGACGGATTCATCCTTACCTTTTTCTGTTACTTCAAAGCCATTTACACGCAGTAATGGCGTTTTCACCGTAAACGTGGGGTAAGCAGGAACGGTATAACCATCAATGGTGACTTGTTCTTCCGGTGAAATCACAAGGGGCTTTGACTTGAGTGCGCTCTTGAACGTTTTTTCAACACCGCCCAATAGGTTTTCTCTGTCGGTATCAATCACAAAGTGTTGGCTCGCGACATCCTGACCCAAACGAATTTGTGAACTGAACTTACTGCGGTCACGCAAATAGACTAACCAACGTTGAGTTTCGTTTTCGTCGATTTTCACTGGTAAGTAGACCAACGGACGCTCGCTTTTGGTGGTTTTCAGCATGCGTACCAAAGGTAACGTCATTGGATGGCGCTTGCCGTTTTCACCTTCTAGCGTGAAAGAAACTTCATTGTTCTTTTTATCAACCTTGATATCCAGTGCGTGAACGTTGGTGTAGCGGCTGGTGGTTGAGATGCTGATCTTGTATGGCACGCCCTCGACTTCAACCGTCTCTTTTTTGCCGATCATTTTTGCGCTTGGTTGCTCTTGAAGATAGTCGTAGCCAGCGAATACCCACGCATTGTTATCGAGATAGGTTTTACCAATCAAGATAGGAGAAGAGAATTGCGTGCGCTTGGTCAGATTCACTTCTGTATCAACGGTATGGCCTGCAATCGTCATCGGCATTTTTATCGTCGGGCGTAAAATAGGCTTTTTGCTTGTTCGACTACGAATGGCGCTCACTCGCTCCAGATCATCGGTAATCTGTATTTCTTTTCCTGTGTAAGGATGAGGAACCGTAAAGCTCACCTTCACTTGATATGGTTTAAAAGTATCGGCATCCCACTTCGCCTTCGTCCCACCTAAATCATCGACAATCGCCCACAACAACTCGTTGTCTTTCAAGTTCTGGTAGTCAGGATGAGAGCTACTGACATGGATGTTCTCTGCATGCATAGACGTGGTGTCAGCACCAGTATCAATCTTGCCAATAAATGGTACCGCTTTTAGCTCTGGAATATCACTGTAGTAAACGCTCTCCACTCGTCCAAGCACCAACTTGTCATCAAGCTGATATACAGGGTCTTGTGTGGTTGCTGATATGGATTGTGCCCAACTAAGCGGGGCGACAAGTAAGGCACTCGTAAGCGCTAACGCCAAAGACATTTTTTTCATCATGATTATCCGTATAAGCCGAGGTACATTTAGTTATATCAATAACCGTGGATATAGGTTAGTCGATAGTTGCGGATATAAGTTCTCAATTTAATTACAGTTTTGACACAAATCTGACTGATGTCCACCAGCGCCCGGTAAATTTTTGTCTCGTTAATTTAAAACATTGCAAATTCTTCGAACGACCCCAATGTTCTATACAACCCAAACCGAATTGAAAGAGAAAACACGGATGAGCCAAGCTATCTGTCGTATGATTGCTCAAGAACTGAATGTTCGCCCTGAGCAAGTCAACGCCGCTGTCACCCTAATTGATGACGGTAACACCGTCCCTTTTATTGCACGTTACCGCAAAGAGGTGACGGGTGGCCTTGATGATACCCAACTGCGTACTCTGGACAGCCGTCTGTCTTACCTTCGTGAAATGGATGACCGCCGTCAAACCATTCTCAAATCGATCCAAGAGCAAGGCAAACTGACGCCTGAGCTTGAGCAAGAAATTATTCAAGCCGATAGCAAGACTCGTCTTGAAGACCTTTACTTACCTTATAAACCTAAACGCCGCACTAAAGGCCAAATCGCCATTGAAGCCGGCCTAGAACCGCTAGCTGACATGCTGTGGAATCATCCGCAAACCGAGCCAGAAAGCGAAGCAAGCAAATATCTTGATGCCGACAAAGGCATCACAGATACCAAAGCCGCCCTAGACGGTGCCCGTGCGATCATCATGGAACGCATTGCTGAAGACGCAAACTTACTGGAAAAAATCCGTAACCACTTAAATCGTAATGCGGAACTTGTCTCACGAGTCGTTGAAGGAAAAGAGCAAGAGGGTGAGAAGTTCAAAGATTACTTCAATCACAACGAACCGCTGAGCAAAGTCCCTTCTCACCGTGCACTTGCGATGTTGCGCGGCCGCAATGAAGGCTTCCTGACTTTAGCCATGAACGCTGATCCAGAGCAGGAAGAAGGCGCTCGCCAATCTTATTGTGAAACCATCATTGCCGACTATTATGGTGTGACGTTAAGTAGCGCACCAGCAGATGCATGGCGCAAACAAGTGATCAGCTGGGCATGGCGCATCAAAGTATCGATGCACATGGAAACCGAATTGATGGGCGCAATGAAAGAGCGTGCTGAAATTGAAGCGATTGAAGTCTTTGCGACCAACCTAAAAGATTTGTTGATGGCGGCGCCGGCAGGTCCTCGCGCAACACTTGGTCTCGATCCTGGTCTGCGTACCGGTTCAAAAATCGCGGTTGTCGATTCAACGGGTAAAGTTCTGGCTACGGAAACCATCTACCCTCACCCTCCGCAAAAACAATACGACAAATCAGCGCAAATCGTTGACCAGTTAGTGCGTAAGTACAACGTGGATTTAATTGCGATTGGTAACGGCACGGCTTCTCGTGAAACCGATAGCTTTGTCGCAGACGTAATCAAACGCGGCAACCTAAAAGTTCAGAAAATCATCGTCAGCGAAGCAGGCGCATCGGTGTACTCGGCCTCTGAACTCGCAGCGAAAGAGTTCCCGAATATGGATGTATCACTGCGTGGTGCAGTGTCGATTGCGCGTCGTTTGCAAGATCCATTGGCTGAGCTCGTGAAAATCGATCCGAAATCGATCGGTGTGGGTCAATACCAGCACGACGTAAGCCAATCTATGTTGGCAAAACGCCTAGATGCGATTGTGGAAGACTGTGTAAACGCGGTTGGCGTTGATGTGAACACGGCTTCTGCCGCACTATTAACGCGCGTAGCAGGCTTATCAAGCACCATCGCGCAGAACATTGTCGACTTCCGCGACGAAAATGGCCGCTTCGAAGCACGTACGACGTTAAAGAAAGTACCTCGCTTGGGTCCTAAAGCGTTCGAACAGTGTGCGGGCTTCCTACGTATTATGGACGGCAAGAACCCACTTGATGCTTCAGCAGTCCACCCGGAAGCGTACCCAGTAGTCAAAGCAATTGCAGAGAAAAACAGCAAAGACATCAAGGCACTGATTGGTGACTCAGCATTCCTCAAAGGCTTACACGCTGTGGACTATACCGATGAACACTTTGGTGTCCCAACGGTTACCGATATCATCAAAGAACTGGATAAACCGGGTCGTGACCCACGTCCTGAATTCAAGACCGCTACGTTTGCAGAAGGCGTAAACTCAGTTTCTGATCTAGAACCAGGCATGATCCTAGAAGGCGTGGTCTCGAACGTAGCCAACTTTGGTGCCTTCGTCGATATCGGTGTTCACCAAGATGGTCTGGTCCACATTTCTGCGCTGACTGACCGCTATGTTTCTGATCCACGTGAAGTCGTGAAAGCAGGTGACATCGTCAAAGTAAAAGTGATGGAAGTGGACGTACAGCGTAAGCGTATTGGTCTATCGATGCGTTTGAAAGACGAACCGGGTCAAGATAACCGTAGCCAACGCTCTTCAGCCGCGCCACGTCGTAATGACCAAGCACAACGTCGTCAGCCTCGCCGCGATGAGTCTTCATCGAACAGTGCAATCGGCGGTGCTTTTGCGGCAGCGTTTGCTAAAGCGAAAAAGTAACCTTACCTAGGTTTCACTGCTAAAAAGAAAACGCTCCAATCAGTTCAATCTGCTTGGAGCGTTTTTGTTTGAGTAGGATATTGAGTCGTCATAATACTGCTATCACTTCTGACGGGGTATGGGGAGCGACTGCATGACCATAATGAAACTTGATCACCTTCCTGCGCTTTTCCATTAATCCTTCATTGATCGCAGCATCCAAAATGCGCTTTGGTAAGCGAAAACGAATTGCGTAGCCCTTACCTTGGTCTTCACTGTACGACTTGAGCGCAAGCAAACTAAAAAGCCGTTCTAGTGTATCTTCCGGCTCTTCTTGATAACGCGTGTCGACTTCTGTTTCCATGTCATAATCAGGATGCTCTGAAGGATCCCAAGAAGACTGACGTCGGCGCTTGTCATCGCCTTTTACTTTTCGCTCTGCATTGGTTTTGGCCAATGCGACCGTTGGCGTCACAGGCTCTCGGACTTTATTGTCGCGAGCTGCTTGTTCCGTCTGCACATTCACGGATGGGGCGATCAGTGGCACACTTACGTTGGTCGGTGACACAATCATTGCGAACCCTCCTCAGAGTCGCCCAACTCGTCAATATGGCTTAGCTTTATTGGCTAATAAAACCTCACCAATCTTTATATCGACCACTTTTTAAACAGCTTGAGCTTTTTCCGCTCGTATTTGATTAATCGTGAGCAAACTCTCGAATTTGGGCACAAAACTCGTCATGTTCGGTCATAAAGGGCGCATGAGAGGACTGATTGAAAACAAACTGCTGGGTATGAGGTAACAGTTCACTTAAATCATTCGCCACTTTAATCGGCACCAATCCATCCAAACGGCCATAAAGACGCAGCATTGGTACAGAAAGAGACGTCAACGCATCGCGCAGATCCACATCAGCAAGGATGTTTAGTCCAACCAACAGCGACTCAGGGTTTGGCTGAGGGCGCGACAGTACCGCTTGCTTGAGCTGCTTCACATCTTTACGTGCAGATGGACTGCCCATCGCTTGCAGCGCCATAAAGCGCTCAATGGTCAGTGAAAAATCTTCTAGCAACTGAGAGGTGAACGCGCTCAGTACATTCGGTTGAATGCCGCGCCACGGTTTTTCTGCGGCAAATTTTGGTGAACTGGCAACCGTAATCAACTTAGCCACACGCTCGGGCATATTTAACGCCACATGCGTCGCCACTAAACCTCCGAGGGACCAACCAAGCCAAATCGCTTTCTTTGGCGCACTTTGCGCGACCAAGTTAGCAATATGGTCTAAATCTTCACCATGATGCTCGGCACTGTGTCCATAGCCCGGAAGGTCAACAACATGAACACGGAAATCGGTTTGAAGTGATTCGACGGTTTGCTGCCAAACCGCGCCATTCATACCCCAACCATGTAACAACACCAGATCAGGTCCTTCACCAAACGACTGCCAATGTAATTTCGTGCTCATGCTCTCAATCTCTCCCACTTATTTTATTCCCTACGCCATCAGCCAAGCGTTAGGCTGAGTAAAATATCACCATGAATAAGCGCTATGTTATCTCATCACTGGCAAAACATCATGCATCGCGTGTTGAGCAGTCAATGCGGTCTGTGTCGGTTCCCGATTCAAACACCAAACCACACGCATGCTCTGCGTTGGTGTGAGCACTGTTTACAACACCTAGCTCCAATCAAGCGATGCCAACGTTGCGGTTTAACGTTACAGAAAGAAGAAATGAGTACGGATAGTATTTGTGGTGAATGCCTTTCAGAACCACCACCATGGCAAAGACTATATACGTTAGGCGATTACGACTTTCCCCTTTCACGGGAAGTACAACGCTTTAAAGATCATGGAGAGTCTTGGCATGTAAAAGCACTAACCCAGCAACTGGCGCAGCGCATTACAACACCAGCCCCAATCATTACCAGTGTGCCACTGCACTGGCAGCGCTACCTACGCCGGGGGTTTAATCAAAGTGATGTTTTAGCCCGACATTTAGCCCAGCAATTGCAGACCAATTTTGATGCGAAGGTCTTTCGCCGAGTCAGACTCGCCCAATCACAGCGTGGTAATACCAAAGCAAGCCGTGAACAAAACTTAAAAGGCGCGTTTGTTCTCAATAAGCGACCGCCATCTTCCCACGTTGCCATCGTCGATGATGTGGTCACCACAGGCAGTACCGTCCGACAATTATGTCATTTACTACTTGAAGTTGGCGTAGAAAGCATCGATATTTACTGCATCTGCAGAACACCTGCTCCTCGTTCTCTCTAGATCGCTTCGCCATGCCTTAGCATCAAAAAGACTAGACCCATACGTCAACAAGAGTAGAATAGCAGCAGTAACCTACAAATTTACTCGGGTATTCGTCGTGTCAAATATTACTATTACAGAAACTGCGCAAACGCATTTCGCTAACCTTTTAGGTCAACAGCCTGAAGGGACTAACATTCGTATTTTCGTTGTGAACCCAGGTACACAAAACGCTGAGTGTGGCGTGTCTTACTGCCCACCAGAAGCAGTAGAAGCGACCGACACTGAAATCCCTTACAGCGGTTTTTCAGCTTATGTGGATGAGCTAAGTCTGCCATTCCTTGAAGACGCTGAAATCGATTTTGTTACCGATAAAATGGGCTCTCAGCTAACGCTAAAAGCTCCGAACGCTAAAATGCGTAAAGTTGCGGACGACGCGCCACTGGTTGAGCGCGTTGAATACGTTATCCAAACTCAAGTCAACCCACAGCTTGCTGGCCACGGTGGTCACGTAAACTTGGTTGAGATCACTGAAGATGGCATTGCTATTGTTGCATTTGGTGGCGGCTGTAATGGCTGTTCTATGGTTGACGTAACACTAAAAGAAGGCATCGAGAAAGAGCTGCTAAACCAATTCGTTGGTGAACTCACCGCTGTTCGTGATGCAACAGAACATGACCGTGGTGATCACTCTTACTACTAAGAGTAAATACGGTCAGAAAATGGGAGGCTTCGGTCTCCCATTTTTGTATCGATACTGAGGTAACCTTGAGATGCTTAGTGCTGCCCGCAAAATCCGCTAGAAACTCAGGCGGAGTTCTCATATATTAAGCATCTTACGCATCTCGTAAACGCCAACGACACCAAGGAGCCAGCGCCATGTCGAAACGGACCCCACCAGAGATACTCTCATGCCAAACGGTCGCAAAATCCAAACTGTTTGCCGTGGAAGCGCTCGACCTTCGTTTTTCCAATGGTGAACACCGTACTTATGAACGCATGAAGCCAAGTGGGCGCGATGCGGTGATGGTGGTTCCTGTGACTGAGCAAGGCGATTTATTACTGGTACGTGAATACGCCGCTGGGACTGAACGCTACGAGTTGGGCTTCCCGAAGGGGTTGATTGACCCAGGTGAAACCCCACACCAAGCTGCGGATCGAGAGTTAAAAGAAGAAATCGGCTTTGGCTGCAATCAGCTGACTCCGTTGAAACAAGTTATCCTCGCGCCGTCTTACTTTTCGAGCAAAATGACTCTATTTTTAGGACAGGCGCTTTATCCAGAGAAGCAAGAAGGCGATGAGCCTGAGCCACTGGAAATTGTGCGTTGGCCACTTGCGCAAGCCGAAGAGTTATTAACTCACATGGATTTCTGTGAAGCACGAAGCATCACCGCGCTAATGTTGGCACTGAAACACTTACCAAACACCACTCACAAACATAACCAATAACGGTCATGAGAACCGAATAATACTGTGAGTAAGGACTATCACTTATGCCAATGACAAAAGATCTATCTCACCTGCTTCCTCAAGTCATCGAAATTGCCCGTAGTGCCGGGCAAATGATCCTCGAAATATATGAAAAAAAACAGTACGAGGCCTATACCAAAAGTGACGAGACTCCGGTAACGAGCGCAGATATCGCGGCTCACAAGCTCATCACAGAACGCTTGAGTGAACTCACACCCGACATTCCCGTATTGTCAGAAGAAGACGCAGACATCAGCCTCGAGCAACGAGCTCAGTGGGAACGGTATTGGTTAGTCGACCCTCTCGATGGTACTCAAGAATTCATCGCTCGCAGCGGCGACTTTGCGACTATTATTGCACTGGTCGACAACAACAAACCAACCATGGGGGTCGTTTATGGCCCTGTCTCTGGCGTGACTTATTACGCTTATAGTGGCAAAGGTGCTTGGAAAATTCCCGACATGTCGGACAGCGTAAAAATCCATACGCACAAACACGAGCAGCCAGGGCAAAGCATCGCGATTGCTATTAGCCGCCGTCAAGATATCAATCGCATCACTAGCCGCATGAGCAGTGCTTGGAATTACGATTTAATTCCGCTCGGCTCTGCGGCATTAAAAGCGTGTCTTGTTGCAGAAGGCGCTGTGGATTGCTATCTCAGACTAGGCCCAACAGGTGAGTGGGACACCGCCGCGACACAGTGCATTGTTGAAGAAGCGGGCGGTCGCATTCTCAGCACGCAATTGGAGCCGCTGTCATATAACGAGCGGGAAACGCTAGAGAACCCAAACTTTATTGTGCTTGGTGACGCGGATTTACCTTGGAATGAGATTTTACAACGCAAAGATTAAGCGCTCTATCCGTAAAGTTAGCGCCTAAATACTAGCAATTGAAAGGCCACGAATATGTTCGTGGCCTTTTCTTTTTGACCTGTTTGTACAGCGTTAGGAGCATTTGGCCTACTATGTTCCAATCGCTTAAAGTGCTGAACACAAGAAAATAAACCCCTTAGAATCATAACCTTATAATTACATCCTATTATCACCACGATCTTTGTACAGCGAATAGAGGGTTTCGCCTACTATGATCCAAAAGCAAAAAGAGCTGCACAATCGCAGCTCTTTGAGAATTTTGGTTTTTGTCACGATAGGTTAGAAGCGACCTTGGTAATTAAACTCGTATTGACCTTGGGGATTCGGCTTGCCCAACCATTTCAGTTGCTCACTCATGCTGGATGGGAACTCAGCTCCTGGTTTAAACCAGGCTTTGGTTGAGTATCGCTGATTAGGCATAAGCTCTGCTGAGAACGCCGCTGAGACTTGTTTACTGCTTTGCTCACCAGTCGCTGTCAACACACTGTCCTGACAGTTTAGATCGGCAATCACAGGGCCGAGTTCAAGGCTACCAACAGGGCTTTGAATACCACTGGCATTCCATACCAAAGTGCCTTCACCATTCTTACACCAAGGCGCGGCATAAGTCGCATGACGAATATTTAACTCAAGTTGCCCATCAACGCCGACAGGCACAGGGAGACGAGCTTGCTCTACAACTTTTACTGCCGGAATCGAGGCAACTAAGTTTTTGGCATAAGGACCACCACTCAAGCTATAACCAACAAAACCGCGACCACGAACGTCCATTTCACTACCACGACCAAAGCGTACGGCAAACTCAGCTTTACCAGTTAGTAGACTCGACCATTGGAAATCCCAATTAACTTCTCCAAGGTTCTGGCGCTGCCAACGAACACTAGAAGCTTGACCTTGCCATACAGAGCCATTGGCACCCTGAATGTCTAGTCCTCTCACGGTTGGTGCTTGCTGTAACACCCAAGAAACGGGTAATCCCATTAAAAGACTGACTGAAAAAAAGACGATAAAGATAACAACGTAAAGTACTGCTCGCTTCACCTTAACCTCGCTTAAACTGAAGGCGGTTCACATCAATCATGCCCGCTTGATCCGTTCGGTCGATATCTAAAAATTCGACTTCAATACCCTGTTGCTCTTTCAAGTAACGTAACCAATCCACCAGCTGATTAAACGCGAGTGGTTTGATCCACACCTGAACACTCTCATTGCGAGGTTGTACTCGAATCAACTCAACTTTATAACGACGGGCTGAAGAAGAAACCAGTTGATTCAACGGTTGACTAGAGTAGCTCACACCGCTGCTTTTGCGCAGTGCAGTGATGCCATCCGCTTTATCTTGTACCCAAGCCAGCAACTGTTTTTCACTTTGAATACGTGATTGAGCTAGCTCCGCACGTTGGCTCATTGGCTGTAGCAACCCCCAATAAATAATGCCAATAACGGCAATAGCGCCACATCCCATGACCAAACGCTGCTCACGCTGTGAGATGCTGCTCCACCAAACCTGAGCTTGAGAAATTAAGTTTTTCATCATCACCTCACAAACGCTTCAAAACAAAGCTGCCAACCACAACGTTATCGCTACGGTTCAGCTGTCCTTGCTCAACATTAAACTTCTCTGCCAATTTCACACGAGCCTGCTCAAAAGGTTGGAAGTCTGAACTGCGAGCTTGAATTCGCACTTCGCCACGTTGACCATCATATTTAAAGCTGGTGATTTCCAAATCGCTGACCTGACCAAGTGTCGCGGGCAGTGCCGCCAACCAAGACAACATCGCCTGCTGACCGCCACCACCAGATAAGCGGCGCTCTTCATCATCCATTTGTCGTTTGAGATAACTAACGGTAGGAATTCGTCGTTTATTCGGGAACACCTGGCGAAAAATACGCTCACTCTCCTCACGATACGCTTGAGCTTGTGCTTCGTACTTGTGGACCACGAGCAACTGCTGCGCAACCATGACGACGATAAGCACGCCCGCAGCAATGGTGGCTTTTTGCCAGAGCTTCCAGTATTTACCCCAAGAAGATTTAGGCTTGAAGATCCCGGTCAGCAAATTGACTTTGCTTTCTGTCACCCCCTTCGCCAGTAACCCCATGGTCATTTCCTCTGGCTGCGGCTCCCATACTTCAGGTAACGCAGATTCAGGGACTGAGCTATAGCAATCGAGCTTCCAACCTTCATGATTTTGTAGATAAGAAGAGAGGTAAAGGTCTAACCAAGAAGCATCGACAACCGCACCCTCTGTCGCTGAGTGACGAATCAACCATTGATCACCAAGCATCGCGGCACTGCTATGCTCTCCCTGAGCAGGTAACGCAAGCACATCTGGCAAGATGCGTTTGATGGTGATGCCTTGGCTTGAAAAACGCTGCAATACGGTCTGAATCCAAGCGCGTTCAACAGCGCACACTTGCGCTTTATCCGCTTGTTTACCTAACACGGTAAAGTGAAGGCCATCAACGTCCTGCGCGACTTCATCTTCCACGAGGTACGGTAACATCGCGTCGAACTGACGTGTTGCGCCTGGCGGTATATCCACTTGCGTCAAGACCACATCATTACTCGCCAATAGCGCCACAACTTGGCGCTGACCTGCATAAGAGATCAACTCATCTAAGTGTTCCCATCCGGCGATTTCACCGCTGGCAATCACTTCCTGTTGATCTGTCGACCACACCACCCAAGGAATGGTACTTTGTTGTTCGCTACTCAGCCGAACGGTCAGAAACTCGCTCACTGATCCCTCCAAAACGACGGCGAACTACGGTCACCGTCTCTCTATTTGTACTTTGCAAAAGGCTTCGGATACGTACACGTGATTCATCCACCAACACTTGTGCATCCAATTCAAAAAAGGCGCTATCCACACCCAAATAGCCTTTGGCGTTTTTCTTTACATCTTCACTTAAGCCAGCCATTTCTGACTCTGCTAAAAATTCATCAATGCTATCCCACCCATCAAATGGGCGTTTTTCAATTAGCTGAATCGCATCACTACTGCTTAAGTTTGGTGAGAACATTGCCACCAAAATCGGAGCTTGCTCGACTTCAATCGTATTTACGTTTAAACGCCAGTCATCACTTGGTAATGCACAGACCAGCGGTTCCAATTTTTGGAAAATTTCACCACTCACCTGATAGACAGCCCGTAACTCGGAAGCATCTGCCATCCAGCCATTTGACGCTAAATACGCGGGTTTCATCGCTTCATATGTGCTGTCTTCGACCCCGGTTGTGGAGCGAACGGTGTCATCAGCATCAATGTATTCCCAGGTAGAGTCTGCAATGATTTCTGCCTGGTACGATTCAACATCCGATTCTTCCAATAAACGCTGCAGCACATTGACTAAATACGGTCTTGCGATTTGCTGTCCCGTCGGTTGCACACGGCTCAATACATTGAGGTTAAAGCACGCTTGTTTGTCTCTAATTCGTCCCGCCGCTTGACCATAATCTAGCGGATAGACTTGTTCTTTTATTGCCCACGGCTGACTCATATTGATCGTATCGGTGTCTTTGTAGCTTTGCTCGATACCGACTTTTGCCAACGCCTCTACCCCAAGGCTATACCAATACGCTTGCTGGTAGTTAACTTGATTGGCGCCCCGCTGAAACTGCAAAAACAAACGCTCCGACATACTGGCGGCAACTGTCGCCATAATCGCCAGTAACATCAGCACAATAATCAAAGCGACACCACGCTGACGATTAACCATTATTGCTGCCTCCTGAACTTCCTTCTTTCTGACTCAATGTGCCATCAGGAGTCAGATAGGTGCGGGCAATCTCTCCATAATCTTTTAGAGTAAGGATCACAGAAACCGCTTTCGGTAGCGATTTTTCATCATCCCACTCTTTTTTCCATTGTTTACCATCGTAAAAACGCATATCAAACGATTCGACCTGCGTCAGCAATGGGGTAACGATGCCTTGTTGACCCACTGGCGTGTCAGGGTAGCGCCACCATACTCGTTGTAATGTTTCTTCTTTTAAACGATAGCCAACCTTAGTGATCTCCCCTCGGGGAAACTGCTGTTGAGGATTGTGCCATCCTAAGCGAGCAAACATTAGCCCTTTAGTGTCGGAGTCGAGCAAGTAATCTGACCAAAAAATCAGTTGGCTCGCGGGCTCTTCACCATTTGTCCGCGTTTGGCGCATCGCCATTTGACGAAAGTCATTATCCATCATCACCATGGCGCGCTGAATTTCATTTAAGCGCTGAGTTCTCTCTTGTGATAGTGCATTGCTGCGCTGCACTTGCGATACCACTTGATACGCGGCGACACTTAAACTGGCAAAGATGGCAATCGAGACCAACACTTCAATAAGTGTAAAACCTTTTACCAGTTGGCGCTTACTTGCGCGTGGATTCTTATTGCGCCACATAACTTCGTACCGTCACGACTGGGCTCGCGTTTTTCTCGAGCGCGACGCTCACATCAAATGCTTTCAGCAATGGCTGCGTGGTGGCAACAGGCGTGATTTTCCAGTACCAAGTGCGCCCAGCCAGCTCTTCTGTGCCGTTCTTTACTTTAAGTTCACTGGTACTCAACATCACGTTGGCCATCTGATTATCCACAACCATGGCTGCAAACATTTTTTCTTCTAAATAACTGATCGTATTAATATGCTGGCTCACCGAGCGAATGACGCTGATGGCAGCGGTGGCGAAAATAGCCAGTGCGACCAATACTTCCAGTAGTGTCATGCCTCTCGTCCGGCGAGGACTCCAATGTGGGCGAGCTTGCTTAGAATTGCGCATTCTCATCCTCTTTCACTTCTTCGCCCGGCGCTAGTAACAAGATTTGTCCACTTTCTTTGCCGATGACTCGCCACCCGTCATTAAAGGCGTCACCATTTTGCGGAAAAAAAGACAGAGTAAATGGCGTAACTTCTGCACTGGAGAAGATAAACACTTGCGGTGGCTTAACTTTCTTTTCGTCGTCTTCTTCTTCAGCAAACATGTCTTCATCAAAAAGAGAGCCCGGTTTGAATAAGCGATCATCATTATCCCAAGCACCGCCACCTAGTTCGAGCAGTAGCGTAATGTCATCTTCCAACTTGGTTTTGCTCGGAATCTGCTTTAACTCCAGAGGCTGCCAACCTTCCGCGGTCAAACTCAGTAGAGCGTACGTTGATTTAGCGTCATCCACTCGAACGCCAAAGTCTTTACCGCTTAGTACGGCCTCTTCGTTAAGTAGCTGTAAACGCTGAAAAAAGCTTTGAGCATACTGTTTGGAAAGATCTTTTTGGCTGGTCGGTAATGTCGTGATCACGGCCACTGCCGTGAGGGATAGCAAAACCAGCACCAATAGAATTTCTATCAATGTAAAACCGTTGTGTTTTCGCATTTGCTTCATTAGTGCTGGCTTAGGCTCTATTTATTGGAAATCTTGCATGTTCCAGTTGCCAATATCTGCAGCTGGACCTTCTCCACCCTCTTGGCCATCTGCGCCTAGAGTGAAGATGTCAATCGTACCGTTATCGCCTGGGCTTAGGTACTGGTACTGGTTACCCCAAGGGTCATTAGGAAGACGTTTGATGTAACCGCCATCACGGTAGTTGCGAGGCTCTGGGTTAGAAGGCTTGCTAACTAATGCTTCCAGGCCTTGGTCTGTCGTTGGGTAAACGCTGTTATCCAACTTGTACATATCTAGGGCATTTTCCAGCGCTACGATGTCCGTAATCGCTTTTTGTTGGTCAGCCTTCTCTTTGTTACCCAATAGGTTTGGAACAACGAAACTTGCCAAAATACCAAGGATAACGACAACAACCATCACTTCTAAAAGTGTGAAACCGTGTTGTTTACTACGTTTAAATTTCATTTTTTTCTCCGAAAGTTAGATTCAAGCCATGCCGTAAGTAGACACGTCTTAATTCGAATTTATCCGCTCATCAAGTTATTCATTTCTAGCATTGGCATCAAGGTCGCCATCACAATGAACAACACTAATCCAGCCATTAAGGCAATTAATGCCGGAGTGAATACGCCTAACGCAATATTGACTGTAGATTCAAAGTTTTGATCTTGGTTATCGGCAGCACGCGTCAACATGCTCTCCAATTCACCACTTTGCTCACCACTGGCGATCATGTGTAGCATCATTGGTGGAAACAGACGAGTTTGATCTAACGCCTTACGCAGGCTGGCACCTTCTCGAACGTTATCTGCAGCAAGTAACACTTGCTGCTTCACATAGCGATTAGACATAACATCCACCGCGACACGCATGCCTTCTAGAATTGGAATCGCACTGGAAGTACAAATCGAAAGTGTTCGTGCGAATCGTGCGGTATTCAAACCTCGAGAGATTTTGCCCAATAGCGGTAGACTCAAGATTTTTCTATCCCAAGCTAAGCGAAAGTCTGGTTTTTGCAACGCCAGTTTGAGCCCATAGAAAAACACCACCAGCACGACGAAGATGATAAGCCCCCAATCTTGCACAAACTCACTGGCTGCCAGTAAGAACTGCGTTGACTGAGGTAACTCTTGTCCCATCTGAATGATTGGCTCAATGATTTTGGGTACCACTGTCGCTAATAAGAAAGAAACAATAACAACCGCAAACACCACCAAAACCACCGGGTAGATCATGGCTTGAAGCAGTTTGGAACGCATCTTCTGACGGTTTTCGACGTAGTCCGCCAAACGCTCTAATACCGTATCAAGATGGCCTGACTTTTCACCCGCCGCAACCATGGAGCGATAGAGCTCATCAAACACGTGGGGGTAATCAGCAAAGCTGTCGGCGAGCGGATAACCCTCGGTTACTTTCGAGCGAACCGCAGCCAGCATAGAACGAATTCTCGGCTTTTCAGCCTGCTCAGAGACAGCACGCAAACATTCTTCCAAAGGCATACCTGATTGGACTAACGTGGACAATTGACGTGTGATTAGTGCCAGCTCAGATGTTGAGATGCCGCGCTTAAAGCTGACTGAGCCTGAAGACTTAGCCGATTTAGCTTTCGTCTCGACCACTTCAATCGGGATCATCCCTTGCTCTTTGAGTCGCTGGCGTACTTGTCGGGCGTTGTCCCCTTCTATCGTGCCTTTTTTATGCTTGCCTTTTGCATCTAGCGCTTTGTACTCAAATGCCGCCATTAGGTTTCCTTCGTCACTCGCATCACTTCTTCAAGTGACGTAATACCACGACGTACTTTGCTTAGACCATCACTGCGAATACTTGGCGTATGGGCGCGAACGGCTCTCTCAATTTCTTGCTCACCAGATTCTCGGTGAATCAATTCTTGCACTTGCTCATCGACCATAATGAGCTCGTGGATACCTGTTCGACCTCGGTAGCCTTTTTGGTTACACGCTTCACAGCCTTTAGCACGGTGTAGCTCTAGTGGTTCATGCGCTTCCATACCAAACAGTTTCTTCTGTTCAGCATCGGCTTCATACGGTTCTTTGCAACTCGGGCAAAGCGTACGAACCAAGCGCTGTGCTAACACACCCAATAACGATGAAGAAATAAGGAATGGTTCAATGCCCATATCGCGTAGACGCGTGATCGCACCAACAGCGGTGTTGGTGTGAAGGGTCGACATTACTAAGTGACCCGTTAAGGACGCTTGCACTGCAATTTGTGCGGTTTCTAAGTCACGGATCTCACCGACCATCACCACGTCAGGGTCCTGACGCAGAATAGCACGCAAGCCACGCGCAAAAGTCATGTCGACCTTCGGGTTCACCTGAGTCTGACCGATGCCATCAATGTCAAATTCGATCGGGTCTTCAACCGTTAAGATATTGCGTTCGTTACTGTTGATCTCTTGCAAGCCAGCGTACAAAGTCGTCGACTTACCAGAACCCGTCGGGCCGGTGACCAAGATAATACCGTGAGGACGCTGAATAAGATGACGGAAATTGTCGTGCACGGAAGGCGTCATACCTAAGCTATGCAAATCGAGGCGCGTCGCGTTTTTATCCAACAGACGCATAACTACTCGCTCACCATGTGACGACGGCATTGTAGAAACACGCACATCAACCGCACGACCACCAATACGCAGTGAGATACGACCATCTTGAGGTACACGCTTTTCTGCAATATCCAGCTTCGCCATGACCTTCACTCGCGACACTAACAGTGGTGCAAGCTTACGACTTGGAGTGAGCACTTCACGCAATACGCCATCGACACGGAAACGAATCGAAAGGGTTTTCTCGAAAGTTTCGATGTGAATATCCGACGCCCCTTCTTTGATCGCTTCACCCAACATCGCATTGATCAACTTAATGATTGGTGCATCGTCTTCTGACTCTAGTAAGTCTTCATCATGCGGCAGCTCTTCAGCCAATGAGAAAAAGTCGTCGCTATCGGCACCGATGTCTTCCATCAATTGACGCGCTTCAGACGAGTCACGCTGATAAGCTTCGGTTAACTTTTTATCGAAGGCTTCTTTATCGATAGGTTGCGGCACGAAGCTTTTCTTCAGCACACGACGGACTTCGACCAGAGCCGCTGGGTTGAGCGGCTCGACATAGTAAAGAATGGGCGGACGCTCAGGATGCTCTGTCTCCAGCACCAGTTTAAAGCGATTGGCAAAACTGAATGGCAGACGACGCATACTTGGCGCTGTGTCTAACATATCAACCATTAGTTGTTTTCCATTTGATCAATAAACGCTTGGATCTCGGTTGGGTGCTGACGCTCCTGGCCAAAGGCTGGCATGACTGGGATCTTCTCGTCAGCCATCAACTTCAATCCTTGATCCGCTTTGTAGAGTTGCTCTGCGCGAATAAAGTTGTATTTGCGCTGTGTAATGCCGTCTGCGGTCATACCATCACGAATAATCGTCGGCTTGATGAACACCATCAAGTTACGCTTTTCTGTTTGCGTGCTGGTTGATTTGAACAAATGACCAAGCACTGGGATGTCACCCAGTAGCGGTACTTTTGACTCACTTTCAAGTGCACGTTCATCAACCAAACCACCAAGAACCAGCATCTGACCATCTTGGATCATGACTGAGGTATTTAGCTGACGCTTAGCAAATCGAACGTCAACCGCACCGTTTGCACCCAACACATTGGACACTTCTTGCTCGATATTTAACTGAACAGAGTCACCTTCGTTAATTTGTGGCACAACCTTAAGCTTGATGCCCACTTCTTTACGATCAACCGTTTGGAATGGATTGTCGTTGTTTGAGCCAGCCGTAGAGCCTGTGATAACAGGCACTTCTTCACCAACAATAAATGATGCTTCACCATTATCCATTACAGTGATACTTGGAGAAGATAGAATGTTTGAGTTGGAGTCGGTCGCTACTGCACTGACCAAAGCAGTCCAGTCACCCATCACGATGCTCATCGCAGCGCCGTTAACACCGCTCAGTGCTGATGCAAGAGTAGAATAGTCACCAGATTCAGTAACATCATATGGCGTTCGTTCGCCATTCGCATTTGTGTAGTATTCAGTTCGAGTTTGATCTTTTGCTTCTTCTAGACCAACCATTACCTGACCAATCGGTGCACCAGAGTTACCGTACTGAATCACCGCACCGGTTTCCAGTGAGCCCCACTGAACACCTAAGTTAATGCCGTCACCTTCTGACATTTCAACGATCAGCGCCTCAATCAAGACTTGAGCACGACGAATATCAAGCTGAGCAATAACATCTTGTAGCGCATTCATGATATCTGGTGGAGCCGTTAATACTAAGGCGTTGGTCGCTGCGTGCGCAGCAATCACCACTTCACCACGCTGGGCACCTGAGGCTTTCTGGCCGACTTGCTTTTCAGCTTGTAGGTTATCGGAGACACCTTTTAATACATCCACCAAATCTTCAGCTTTCGCGTTCTTCAGGTAAACCACGCGGTTATTACCTTTGGTCGCCATTTCAACGTCAAGTTGACGAATCAATCGCTTCAGACGCGCACGTACTTTAGGGTCGCCAGAAATCAAAATCGCATTGGTGCGTTCATCGGCAACAATTTTAGGCTCAAGGAACTCAGGCGTGCTCTTCTGATTGGTGCTTTTATTCAGTGCTTCAACAATACGCACCATTTCAGCAGCAGAAGCATTGCGCAGTTCCACCAGCTCAATTTCTTTATCACCCGCTTGGTCAACACGCTTAATGATTTCTGCTAAGCGATTTACGACCGCCGCACGACCTGTGATTAAGATGATGTTCGCTGGATCGTAGTGAACTACGTTACCAGCACCAGCATTATCAATCAGTTGACGAAGTAGAGGAGACAACTCACGAACCGACACATTACGCACCGCAACAACTCGAGTGATAACGCTATCGCCTTGCGCGCTGCCATCACCTAATACAGGGATTGCTGACGTTTTTGAGTCTTTCGCTTTGATAACCTTAAGTACACCGTTGTCCATTTCTACGACGGCGTAGCCGTATACTTCGAGTACGTTAAGGAAAAAGCTGTAGTATTGCTCTTCGTTAAGCACGTCATAGCTGCGGACATCGATTTTACCGCGCACTGAAGGGTCAACAATGATGGTCTTTTCGAGATTACGACCCACTATGTTGATGAATTCTTGAATATCAGTGCCTTTAAAGCTGGCACTAAATTCGTTTGCTATTGCACCTGGGACGCAGAGTAAACTTCCTGCTAGTAGCCAGGCACTTTTGCTGAACCAATGTTTCACGTATGTCTCCCTGAACTTACGCCGGTTGCCTAAGTCTTACAATTGGATATAGATATCGTACTGTTGGCCGTCGCGCTCAACAGTTAAATTTAATTCTTGCGGATCGCTCATCACTTGCATCAGTTGTACTGAAGAAGACGGGTCGCTTAAATCGATCCCGTTAAGTTGCACCGCAATATCACCAGGTTCTAGACCCACATCATTAAACAGCGCGGCATCACGACCAGGTGACACTCGATAACCAACAATGCCCCCGTCTCTTTTGACGGGTGAAATGGTGATGTATTTGAAAACGCTTTGTGGATTTTTCGCAATTTCCTCTCGGATTTGCTCTAATTTTTCTCCAACGTCAGACGTTGATTCTGCTCGTTGAGATTGGGCTCTGGCTATCTGCGGCGATTCAGATAGCTTCTTATATTCTATACCCTGCATCATTAAGGTCTCGTCTCGACCTTGGTTATCAATGATGACGCGATCCACTAATACGGCTTTTAGTGTCGCACGCGTACCTTCAATTTCTTCACCTAAACCATACGTTGCTTGCTTGCCACGGTTGGCAATGACAGCAAGGCTGGTATTCGCATCACTGCTTGCAACCGCGCCAACCAGTGTAAGGTTAAGGCGCGTCTTAGGAGCGTCTTTAACAACAGGTTGTTCTACAACTGCAGGCTTTTGTTCAGTGAATTTACCGAATAGGTTGGCATTCTGAAGGGCATTAAAATCTATCGCGTCGCCTTTATTGCTCGCAACAACGCTGCTCGTCGATGGACGCCATTGCGGCACTTCCGACGATTGAGGTATGGCTAACCATACAATTTTGCCAAGTACCCATCCGGTTATCGCAATAAACAGACAGGTGAGCAACAAGCTAAGTTTGGCTTGAATTGTATAATTATTGGACTTGATCTGAGCCAGTAGCGGTCTGCTTGATAATCCTGCACTTAGCTCTAAACGTTTCACTGAATGGATTCCTTTATTCTAACGTTCGTCATGTAAGCTATAACAATAGCTATCGACTTTAAATTGCTAAATTTGCAATAAAATTATTACTCAACAAAGAGCAGTGAACTATATCACAAGTTGTCTTTCATACCTTTTTCTTATGCAGTTTTTGCCAACTCCCTTGAAAAAAATACGCCTTGACTCCATCTGTAGGTGAATAATCCATCACTCATTGCCATATTCGGGCAGTGATTAGATAGCGTAGTGTTCTATGAGTTCCCTAAATGAAGCCGTTAGGCTAGATAAATGGCTATGGGCCGCAAGATTTTATAAAACCCGCTCTATCGCTCGTAACATGGTCGATGGTGGTAAAGTCCACTATAATGGCCAACGAAGCAAACCGAGTAAAATCGTTGAAGTGGGCGCCGAAGTAAGACTTCGTCAAGGCAACGAAGAAAAAACGGTGATCATCGAAAAAATTTCTGATCAACGCCGAGGCGCTCCCATCGCACAGACCTTGTATCGCGAAACTAATGAAAGTATAGCGAAACGTGAGGAACACGCGACTCAACGTAAGCTTAATGCCCACAACCCAAGTCCAGAACGCCGCCCAGATAAAAAGCAGCGCAGAGACATCATTAAGTTCAAACACCAATAAAAGCCGGAATTACCAACGAGGAAAGCACTCCATGGCAAATAATGTTTTAAACCGCTACCTATTCGAAGATCTTTCAGTACGTGGCGAGTTGGTACAATTGGATGAAGCGTACCAACGTGTTATCTCCAGCAAGGAATATCCGGCAGCAATAGAGAAACTGCTGGGTGAGCTACTCGCTTCAACCACTCTTTTAACTGCCACTCTTAAGTTCGAAGGCTCAATCACCATTCAGCTACAAGGCGACGGCCCTGTATCTCTTGCCGTTATCAACGGTGACCACAAGCAACGCGTTCGTGGCGTGGCTCGCTGGGAAGGCGATATTGCCGATGATGCAAGCCTCCACGATCTCATGGGTAAAGGTTACCTCGTTATCACTATCGAACCGAAAAACGGTGAGCGTTACCAAGGTGTTGTTGGATTAGAAGGTGATACTCTAGCCGACGTACTAGAAGGCTACTTCGCAAACTCAGAGCAGCTAAAAACGCGCCTATGGATCCGCACGGGCGAGCATGAAGGTAAAGCCCACGCAGCAGGTATGTTGATTCAAGTAATCCCTGATGGCACTGGTTCACCAGATGATTTCGAGCATCTAGAGCAACTGACTGACACGGTAAAAGATGAAGAGCTATTTGGTCTAGAAGCTAACGAACTACTATACCGCCTATATAACCAAGACAAAGTGCGCCTTTACGAACCGCAACCTGTCGAATTCCATTGTGGCTGTTCTCGTGATCGTAGTGGTGCCGCTATCATCACCGTTGAGAAAGCTGAAATTTATGACATTTTGGCTGAAGTAGGATCCGTTTCTTTACATTGTGATTACTGTGGCACGACCTATACGTTCGACGAAGCAGAAGTCACCGAGCTATATGCACAAGCTTCTGCGGACAAGAAAACCCTTCATTAATTTACATAGCTTATCAAGCACGTAATTTACCCTACAAAATGCCAGCTTAATGCTGGCATTTTTGTGATCTACCCCTCGTAATGCCTCGCTTCAAGCGTAATAAAACAACTGCTTAATTTTAAACAATTAATAATGATTTTGCCCTAGCGCAAAGGATTGCGTGCACGATAAACTATTCCCACCAATATGTGACGGGTTACCTAAAACCTTATTGAAATCATGGATAAATTTTGAGCTATCTCCCTGTTTTCTCCCCGCCCCGTTGCTAGCATGGTGAGCAGATTAAAATTAAAACATTCTTACAAAATCCCTACAAAAATCCTTATAAGGAGCACCTATGACCGTTATGGAACATACTAAGGCTGCAACACTTGATCTAACCAAGCACGGACTGCATAACGTTAAAGAGGTTATTCGCAACCCTAGCTACGAAATGTTGTTTGAGGAAGAAACGCGTGAAGACCTAACTGGTTATGAGCGTGGCGTGGTTACTGAACTAGGTGCGGTTGCCGTTGACACTGGCATCTTTACTGGTCGCTCACCAAAAGATAAATACATCGTCAAAGACGCTACGACAGAAGAGCATATGTGGTGGACGTCTGATCAAGTAAAAAATGACAACAAACCAATCACTCCAGAAGTGTGGGACGAGCTGAAAGAACTGGTCACAAACCAGCTTTCTAACAAACGTTTGTTTGTTGTTGACGGTTACTGTGGTGCAAACCCAGATACGCGTTTGAGCATTCGTGTTATCACGGAAGTCGCATGGCAAGCGCACTTCGTTAAAAACATGTTTATCCGCCCAACGGAAGAAGAATTGGCAACATTTGAACCAGACTTCGTGGTAATGAATGGCGCAAAATGCACTAACCCAAAATGGGAAGAGCAAGGTCTGAACTCAGAAAACTTCACCGTATTTAACCTAACCGAGCGCATGCAACTTATCGGTGGTACTTGGTACGGCGGTGAGATGAAGAAAGGCATGTTCGCGATGATGAACTACTTCCTTCCTCTAAAAGACATCGCATCAATGCACTGTAGCGCTAACATGGGCAAAGATGGCGACGTAGCGGTATTCTTTGGTCTCTCTGGTACCGGTAAAACCACACTATCAACTGACCCTAAACGTGCGCTAATTGGTGATGATGAGCACGGTTGGGATGATGACGGCGTCTTCAACTTCGAAGGTGGTTGTTACGCGAAAACCATCAAGCTATCGAAAGAAGCGGAGCCAGACATCTACAACGCAATTCGCCGTGATGCACTGCTAGAAAACGTAACGGTACGTAGCGATGGTTCTATCGACTTTGATGATGGTTCGAAAACAGAAAACACACGTGTTTCTTACCCTATCTACCATATCGACAACATCGTTAAGCCAGTATCAAAAGGCGATCACGCGAATAAAGTGATCTTCCTATCGGCGGACGCATTTGGTGTGCTACCTCCAGTGTCTAAATTGACACCTGAGCAAACGAAGTACCACTTCCTATCTGGCTTTACTGCAAAACTGGCAGGAACAGAGCGTGGTATTACTGAGCCAACGCCAACCTTCTCTGCATGTTTTGGCGCGGCGTTCCTAACGCTTCACCCAACTAAATACGCAGAAGTACTGGTTAAACGTATGGAAGCAGCAGGCGCTGAGGCTTACCTAGTGAACACAGGTTGGAACGGCACTGGCAAACGTATCTCGATTCAAGATACGCGCGGAATTATTGATGCGATTCTTGATGGTTCGATTGAAGATGCACCAACTAAGCACATTCCTATCTTCAATCTTGAAGTACCGACTTCACTACCAGGTGTGGATCCAAGCATTCTAGACCCTCGTGACACGTACGTTGATCCACTTCAGTGGGAAAGCAAAGCGAAAGACTTGGCTGAACGCTTTATCAATAACTTTGATAAATACACGGACAATGCGGAAGGTAAATCTCTGGTTGCCGCTGGCCCTCAGATTGATTAAGTCGAGTAACAACGACGTCGCGTAAACCACAGTGATAAGTGGGCAGCCACTTATCACTTTTACGTAGACCAAGTTACAAAAAACCGCTTCAAGCCCCTCTTTTGAAGGGCTTTTTATTGAATACCGCAGAATATTGATACAAGCTAAAGCCTATCTAGTTTTATTTAATTGCAAACGTAGGTTCTAGCAGGGATGAAAACAGCGCGTCGAGTTCTAATTCTGTTACTGGTTATCTTAGTTGCCATTCCGGCCACTATGATTGCGCTGTTAACAACATCTTACGCCGATGCAACTTGGCGTCTGCTATCAAACAGCATTTCCTTGCCCTTTCAAGCAGAAAGCGTGCGTTACGATTTTCCCTACCACCTAACTTTACAGGGTGTGAACACAAACGTAGACGACGCTTCTTATATCGAGCAAGTCGATTTATGGATGAATCCCGATGTTTATCGCGATGGTAAATGGATCGTTGATAGCTTATTGATTGATGGACTTAATTTGCAGTATGGCGCGCCAAAGCTCCCGCCTTTAGATAACGTTTTATTCCATCAAATCGCGCTCAAAAATATTGATTACGCCGACGAGCAGTTTTCTGGTAATGGCATTGACCTTCAAATTCAATCACCACAATGGAATGACCAGTTAATACCATATGGCGAGGTTCAACTTGCAGCCGACCAGATCTATTGGAATGGCGAAGCCTTTAATCAGGTCTTGGTCGACATGGACTACAAACCGCAAGACAGTACGCTCTATGGCACCTCATTTAACTGGCGTAACAGTCAAATTTCAGGGCAAGGCGAGCAGTATCCACAAGGCTGGTCTTTAGTGAATGTGACCATCAATAAGTTGCAACTCAATGATACCCAGCTCCAATCACTGCTTGCTAAGCCTTGGCAAGCAATACCATTCAAGATTAATCACATTAATAGCTTAGACTTACTGAACGCCGATATTGAATGGGGCGATTGGCACTGGCAAAACTTAGAGCTCTCCGTAGAAAACGCCACACTGCCACTGTCTCTCTGGGAGACAACGGCTCAAGTTTCATTGCAGGCGGATAGCGTCCGATTCCAACAGCAAACCGCAATAGAGCCACGTTTAAGTGCTGTTATCAAGCCTGAAAAAATCCAACTCAACGAGCTCAGCTTAGATTGGCAGCAAGGTCGAGTGCAGGTCTCTGGGGTGTTCACTCGAACGCAATGGCAACTCGAAGAAGCCTCCATTCAAGGCCTCAAGTGGGCAATACAACCTGAAGATAACCAAAAC
This sequence comes from Vibrio sp. 11-4(1), assembly GCF_013048625.1. Lineage (NCBI taxonomy): Bacteria > Pseudomonadati > Pseudomonadota > Gammaproteobacteria > Vibrionales > Vibrionaceae > Vibrio > Vibrio sp. 11-4(1). The sequence goes on from NZ_VHSY01000003.1 coordinate 450,276, forward strand.
TGGTGGCACGCCGCCATCAGTAAGTTAGATCATGTCACAATCCAACGACTCGACATCGAGCGCAGCCAAATCATTCAGCTATCTCACGAACCTTATTGGCAGTTCTCCGGTTTAAACATCGAAGGGAAGCAGCTTGATCTTAAACAGGTCAATCAACGTTGGGGCCTTTGGCATGGCGATCTGGAAGCTAGCGTTGTCAACGCCAGTTATAACCAAGTGCTCACGTCTCATGCTGCACTTGCCATGCAAAGTGAGAATGGCTTTTGGAAACTGACACGCCTTTTTGCACCACTCGAGCAAGGCTACGTAGAAGGCATCGGACAGATAGACCTAAGAACTCCGAGCCAGCCTTGGGCACTCAACCTCAATGCCGATGGCATTCCCTTATCACTCTTCCACGATTATTTACCCGACACACTGGCTATTGATGGTTTTTCCGATCTCAGCCTCGCTCTACAAGGATTATCAGGTGATCGCAACATGCTGGCCTACAGCTTATCGGGTGAAGTGGAAGCCAACCTACGAGATACCCGTTTTAAATCCCAAGCGAATCATTCGCTCAAAGCCATTACCTTAAGTCCGCTGCGTTTAAGCGCGCAACGAGGGAAAGTCGCCATAGAACCAGTCACCATTTCAGGGAAAGCTATGAGTGGTAGGGTTTGGGGCGAGTTTGATATGGCCAACAACCCGCTAAATGGCATTGTTTATCAATGGAAGGACTCGTGCGGGAGCGTTGAAGGCGATCTACTCAGTGGCGAAATCCATCATAATGAGTGTTTAAAAGCACCAGCTCCAAAAGAACCGGCTGATGTTGAAAGTACTCCACAAACACATGAATCATCCATTGAGCAGCCAACTGTGATCGATAACGTCAATGTGGAGATTCAAGAGGAAGAGCTTTCCGAAGAAATTGTCGAAGAAGACGAAGCATCTGTCACTGATCCCACCACAGAGGAACAAATCCTCCCACCGACAGAGCGAGAAAAAGAAACAGATAAGCGCCCTACAGATCAGTAAGGCGCCCTCTCAATTAACAACTGAGTAATTGCGAATAGTTCGGTATCAGCATATAGGTACCAACAAAATCTACGGCTGGCGTGTCGCCACTATAAATCACCACGTGAATGACGATGCGTGCTTTGCGCCCTGACTCCAATCGATCTAGGTCACCACTGATCCCATCCAACGAAGTACTTGCCACAGGGTTTTGTTCGACTGGTTGACGATAACGAATCGAGCTGTCGGCCAACACAATATCACCATGCAAACCGCGCTCTTTAAGCAGCAGCCACGTCATACCCCACCCCGTCAATGTAGCTAAAGTAAAAGCCGACCCCGCAAACATGGTGTTATGCGGATTAAGGTTTGGATTAAGTTGCGCGCAGCATTCAAACTGGTAACCCGTGTACTGGTTAATTTTTATCCCCATTTTGTCGCTAATTGGGATCTGTTGCTCCCAGCGCTGCTGAAGTTCAGTGCACCATTCTGGGCGACGCAACACATTCGCCATCGGATCCAATGGTTTCACCATTTGCTGGTGACGCACAGGGCCGCGCTCGTCGGTCAGTTCACCACGACGCTCAAAGCCATTTTTCTCGTAAAATGCGATGGCATCTTCACGGGCATTACACACCAAGCGCTTCGCCCCTTCTTGGCGTGCTAACGACTCTAGCGCGACCAGAACCAGCGAGCCCATCCCCTTACTACGGCGATTATTTTTAACCGCCATATAGCGGATTTGGCCATCATTATCCGGCGTAATGTATAAACGACCGATCGCCATAGGACGCCCTCGACCATCAACAATCATACGGTGATGGCTCATTTCATCGTATTCATCGCGTTCAGAGCCAATTGGCATACGCCATGGCTCACGAAGCAGTTGCCAGCGAAACTGATAATACTTGTTTATCTGATTATCGGTTTTGGGAGTAATGAGTTTGAACATATCAATCCTTTGAAAGCACAACACTAATAAATGTCGGAAAAATCACTCCAAGCCAATTCCATGAGCTTGGAGTTAAAGCTTAGACTATGGCACCGGTGTTACCAGACTAGACCTGCAACCAAAACGTCACCGGACCGTCATTCACCAAGGACACTTTCATATCGGCAGCGAAGCGGCCACGCTGTGTGGGCAAAACTTGTTCACACAAATCAGAAAAGTAATCATACAAGCGCTCAGCATCATCAGGATGCGCGCCGCGAGAAAAGCCAGCACGAGTGCCTTTTTTTGTATCCGCAGGTAACGTAAATTGAGAAACCACCAGCACTTTGCCTTCTACCTGTTTGACGTTCAGGTTCATCTTACCTTCATCATCTTCGAACACGCGGTAGGTCGTAACACGCTCCATCAAGCGTTTTGCTTTGGCCTCATCGTCGTCTTTCTCTACTCCTAATAAGACCAGCAGACCACGATCAATTTCCCCTACGACTTCACCATCCACACGGACGGCAGCTTCACTGACTCGTTGAATTAGCGCTATCACTACTCTCGCTTCCTTCATCTGTTAACTGAGATTCAGCGGTCGAGTGTATCATGTCTAAATCTTCACTCCAGTGCTCTCGCTCACCAAGCGCAGCTGTGACTTCCGCACCCAATAACACGATCATCCAGCATAAATACACCCAAACAAACAAGATAGGAATCGCGGCTAACGCGCCGTAAATGAGCTGATAAGATGGGAACTGCGTGATGTAGAGTGCAAAGCCCTTTTTACTTAATTCGAACAGTATCGCAGCGACTGCTGCCCCCATCGCGCCATGAGCCAGGTGCACTTTTTTATTCGGCACCAGAATATATAAGCCAAGGAAAGCGAAAAAAGACAACAACAGCGGTAACCAACGTAAAAACAGATTAAACGCACCAGATAATGTCTCGTTCTCTAAAATTTGCAGTGAGGTCACGTACGATGTCGCCGCGATACTCGCACCGACCATGATCGGCCCTAACGTGAGTACCATCCAATACATAGAGAATGAAAAGACTAAACGGCGCTTATCTTTAACTCGCCAAATGTAGTTTAAGTTCTTATCAATGTTCGAAATCAGCATGACTGCAGCAATGAATAAAAACCCACCGCCAACCGCGCTCATTTTGCCCGTATTCGCCACAAATTCCTGCAATGCCGTATGTACAGCTTCCCCAGATGCCGGAACAAAATTCTCAATAATGTAGCCTTGCAACACCTCACCGACGTTCGCAAAAACGGGAAATTTCGACAATATTGATAACAATACCGTCAGCATTGGCACGATGGATAACAAGGTAATGTAGGCAAGATAGCCCGCGTTCACATTGACGCGATCATGCGTTAATCGCTTAAGAAGATACTTAAAAAACGCGACGCAACTTGGCAGTAGATTGATTAATCTTACCTTGTAACTCTCTGATAACTGGTTCATAGTTCATCCCATAATAAGGGTCTGTTGACCTTTTGAGCTGATTTTTGCAGCAGTTTGTGGGTTCTTTATACAAGGCAGAGGCTTTGAATTGTAGTTAACCTACCAGAGAAGCCGATAACGCAGTAGAAAGAAACCACAAGCGCTGCCCGAAGGGTTCGTCTAGAAGCGTTTTACTCTTTGTTGAGAGGCGTTTTGCTTAGAATGACTATGCTACAACCCTCTCGCCGCGATTAAAACGCTTTTATATCGAACAAAAAAACAACCACAAAAGGTCGGCAGACCCTATTGTCGAGGACATAAGAATGCCTTATTTATTAGCAATTGTACTATCAATTTTCACTTTAACAGGGTGTCAATCTGCTTATTACTCAGCGATGGAGCAAGTTGGGTACCATAAACGAGATATTATGGTCGACCGCGTTAAAGATGCCAAAGAATCTCAACAAGATGCACAAGAAGAATTCACCAGTGCGCTCGAAGCCTTATCTGCGATCACTAATTTTGATGGTGGTGAGCTAGAAAGTGTCTACAACAAAATCAATGACAAGTACGAAGACAGCGAAAAAGCGGCGCAAGACGTTCGTGACCGCATTGCTGCGATTGAAGACGTTTCCGGCGCACTATTTAATGAATGGCAAGACGAACTAGAGTTGTACTCGAGCGCGAAATTGCGCCGTTCAAGCGAAAAAAAGCTACGTGAAACCAAAGCTTCGTACAAAACCATGCTTAGCGCAATGAAGCGTGCGGAGAAAAAGATGACTCCTGTACTAAATACACTGCGCGACAACACGTTGTACTTGAAACACAACCTTAACGCGAGTGCGATTGGCTCTCTACAAGGTGAATTTTCTAGTCTAGAGAAAGACATTCAGTTTGCCATCAAACAGATGAACGAAGCGATTGCAGAGTCTGATAAATTCCTGCAAAAGCTCAATCAAAAGTAAATGATTCAAACCTCCTCCTAGCGAGGAGGTTTTAGTCTGTGACCTCACCAACTAAACCGATGACTCTTCGAACAAAGCCTACTCGTTCTAGCACAGTGCCCCATGGCACTTCGACCACTTCGTAACCCAACTCAGCATAGATATCCACTAAGGATTGATGAATCTCCAATGCTTCTTCAAAGCTGTGTGGACGCACTTCATCTTGCACGTAAATGGATGCTTCAGGTCGACAAGTAAACACCTGACTATGGTACCCAGCACTTTCGGTTAAGAAAGCTTGGTCAACCTTACAGCCGCCCACTTGTAGGTATGCAATGATGTCAGGGATGGCGCGATCAACAAACGCAACGTCATGACAACGCGCATCACTCTTTTGCTTGCTCATCAAGTCGAGACACAATTGAGCAAACTCAGGCAGGTTCGTCCACGGCAAGATACCGTCGTCTAACTGGTTTTGCTGTTCAATTAGCGTACGAGAGCTCTCTGCAAACGTCGCATACCCTTGCCGCTCTAATGCATTCAGTAGGGTGGTTTTCCCCGCACCTGGGCTACCAGTAATCACAATTGGCTTCATGCTGATATGTTCATTCTCTAGATACAAAAAACCCTGAGCATAACTCAGGGCTTCTTCTTAATTGAATCGCTTAACGAAAATTATTTCGCGCCACGAGAAGCACGTTTACGATCGCTTTCCGTTAGGAATTTCTTACGGATACGGATGCTTTCAGGTGTTACTTCTACTAGCTCGTCGTCATCGATGAACTCAAGCGCTTGCTCTAGTGTCATGATGATTGGCGGAGTTAGAACCTGTGCGTCATCTGTACCAGATGCACGAACGTTGGTTAGCTGCTTACCTTTCAGTGCGTTTACTGTTAGGTCGTTGTCGCGGCTGTGAATACCGATAACCATGCCTTCGTAAACTTCCACACCGTGACCGATAAATAGACGACCACGTTCTTGAAGGTTGAACAGTGCGTTAGTTAGCGCTTTACCCGCAGCGTTAGCAATCAGAACACCGTTGATACGCTGACCGATGTTACCGCCTTTGTGTGGGCCGTAGTGGTCAAACGTATGGTATAGAAGACCAGAACCAGAAGTCAGTGTCATGAATTCCGTTTGGAAGCCGATCAGACCACGAGATGGCATGATGAAGTCCATACGTACACGGCCTTTACCGTCTGGAGCCATATCTTTCAGCTCACCTTTACGTAGGCCGATATTCTCCATGATACCGCCTTGGTGCTCTTCCATTACGTCGATAGTTACCGTTTCAAACGGTTCCATTAGCTGACCATCTTCTTCTTTGATGATTACTTCTGGACGAGATACGGCAAGCTCGAAGCCTTCACGACGCATGTTTTCGATCAGGATAGACAGGTGAAGCTCACCACGGCCTGATACGCGGAATTTGTCTGGATCGTCTGTTTGTTCAACGCGCAGTGCAACGTTGTGTACCAGTTCCTTCTCTAGACGCTCAAGGATGTTACGTGAAGTGACGAACTTACCTTCTTTACCAGCGAATGGAGACGTGTTTACTTGGAACGTCATGGTTACTGTTGGTTCATCAACAGACAGTGCTGGTAGTGCTTCTACTGCGTTTTGTGCACAGATAGTGTCAGAGATTTTAAGCTCGCCAAGACCAGTGATTGCAATGATATCACCCGCGTTAGCTTGCTCAACTTCGTGACGCTCTAGGCCTAGGTAGCCCATTACTGTGCCCACTTTACCGTTGCGAGTTTTGCCGTCTGCACCAACAACCGTTACTTGCTGGTTTGGCTTAACGCTACCACGAGTTACACGGCCAACGCCGATAACGCCAACGTAAGAGCTGTAATCCAACTGAGAGATTTGCATCTGTAGTGGACCATCTAGGTCAACTTCTGGTGCAGCTACTTCGCCAACGATAGTTTCGAATAGCGGTTCCATGTTCTCGCCAGTTTCGCCTTCTTCTAGAGAAGCCCAACCGTTAAGAGCAGAAGCGTAAACCACTTTAAAGTCTAACTGTTCGTCAGAAGCACCTAGGTTGTCGAATAGGTCGAACACTTGGTCCATAACCCAATCAGGACGTGCACCAGGGCGGTCAATCTTGTTGATAACAACGATTGGTTTTAGACCATGAGCAAACGCTTTTTGTGTTACGAAACGCGTTTGAGGCATTGGACCATCAACCGCGTCAACGATAAGTAGTACAGAGTCTACCATCGACATGATACGTTCAACTTCGCCACCGAAGTCCGCGTGTCCCGGAGTATCTACGATGTTGATACGGTAATCGTTCCAGTCGATTGCTGTGTTTTTAGCAAGAATGGTAATACCGCGCTCTTTCTCGATGTCGTTCGAGTCCATGACTCGCTCTTCAGCTTCACCGCGAGACTCAAGCGTGCCTGATTGTTGTAGCAGCTTGTCAACCAACGTGGTTTTACCGTGGTCAACGTGCGCGATGATCGCGATATTTCTTAATTTATCAATCTGTGGAGTAGCCATGGATATTGATTCACTTAGATAGATGAAATGCCCCCACGCTGAGAACGGGTGCTCTCTGGCGACATTTGCTGATTAAAAAAACGGCCATAATGTACCAGATTTTAGCAAAAAGCCTAGAAATATGTGATCTACTCCCGAGCATTTCTGCGATTTTTACGCTTAATGCCCATTTTCTTCCTCAGAACGAATTGATTAAACGCAACTTTATTCCAATCGATGCATAATTCAAATTGACTCTTGCTCAAAAACTGGGCTGAATAAGCAATGCGCCTGTCACATTATGGTGCAATAATTATTTTCCGCACCACAATAGTGCAAGTAAAGATCATTTTGGTGCAATCATCTGCACCAAGCTAGCGCCAAAAAACACAATTGCTTGAAATTAATGGAATATTTTTTTTGGCACGGTTTTGGCTTTAGTTAAAACAGCATCGATTAATGAAAAGTCAAATTGATTAATCAATGCCAGGTTTCATGAATAATTCATAAATCGAGCTTTTACCGCTTATTAACACTGGAGGTTATCCAAGATGTCAGTAGAAAACGTTCTATCGCTGATCCAAGAAAACGAAGTTAAGTTTGTTGACCTACGCTTCACTGATACAAAAGGTAAAGAGCAGCACATTTCGATCCCTGCTCACCAAATCGACGCAGACTTCTTCGAAGAAGGTAAAATGTTCGATGGTTCATCAGTTGCTGGCTGGAAAGGTATCAACGAATCAGACATGGTAATGATGCCTGACGCATCTTCTGCTGTGCTTGACCCATTCACGGAAGACGCAACACTAAACATCCGTTGTGACATCTTAGAGCCGGCAACAATGCAAGGCTACGACCGTGACCCACGTTCTATCGCAAAACGCGCTGAAGACTTCATGCGCTCTACTGGCGTTGCAGATACTGTACTTATCGGTCCTGAGCCAGAATTCTTCCTTTTTGATGACGTGAAGTTCTCGACGGACATGTCAGGATCTTTCTTCAAAATTGATGACGTAGAAGCAGCATGGAACACGGGTTCTGATTACGAAGAAGGTAACAAAGGTCACCGTCCAGGCGTTAAAGGTGGTTACTTCCCTGTAGCTCCAGTGGATTCATCTCAAGATATCCGTTCTGCTATGTGTCTAGTAATGGAAGAGATGGGTCTTGTTGTTGAAGCTCACCACCACGAAGTGGCAACAGCGGGTCAAAACGAAATCGCAACTCGTTTCAACACGCTAACAACCAAAGCTGACGAAATCCAAATCTACAAGTACGTTGTACACAACGTTGCTCACGCGTTTGGTAAAACGGCAACATTCATGCCTAAACCACTTGTTGGTGACAACGGTAGCGGTATGCACGTTCACCAATCTCTAGCGAAAGATGGTGTAAACCTATTTGCTGGTGACAAGTACGGCGGTCTATCTGAAATGGCGCTTTACTACATTGGCGGTATCATCAAACACGCTCGTGCAATCAACGCATTTGCTAACCCATCAACAAACTCGTACAAACGTCTTGTACCAGGCTTCGAAGCGCCAGTTATGCTTGCTTACTCTGCACGTAACCGCTCTGCTTCAATCCGTATCCCTGTGGTACCAAGCCCGAAAGCACGTCGTATCGAAGTTCGTTTCGGTGACCCAGCGGCTAACCCATACCTATGCTTTGCATCAATGCTAATGGCTGGTCTTGACGGTATTAAGAACAAGATCCACCCAGGCGAAGCAATGGATAAAGACCTTTACGATCTACCAGCAGAAGAAGCAGCAGAAATCCCAACGGTTGCATACTCACTGAAAGACGCACTAGCAGAGCTAGATGCTGACCGTGAATTCCTAACAGCGGGTGGTGTATTCTCTGACGACTTCATCGACTCTTACATCGAGCTGAAATCTCAGGACGTAGAGCGCGTGAACATGACAACTCACCCAGTTGAGTTCGAACTTTACTACTCTGTATAAGGTCGACACTGTGTAAAATGTAAACACAGCAACAAAATATTAGGCTCGCCTCGCAGGCGGGCCTTTTTTGTATTCGTCAGTCAAGATTTGACGTTTAACATGAGGGGATAATAAAAATACGCTTGGACTTTTTACCTTATGGGTCAAAGAGCTAAGCCATTGAAACGTGAAATCATCGATCAAAAGAAGGTGAGCAATGAAAGTTCAGCTTATTCCATCGCTATGTGCTCTCAGCGGATTATTAATCGTCTCCATCGCATCAGCGCAGGTTGCTTATACATGGGTAGATAAAAATGGCGTGGTTCATTTTAGTGATACGCCAAACCAAGGTGCAAAAGCCATCGCGCTGCCAAACCTTGAAGCCAGCGCACCCGCTCCTAAGGTAGAAAGCACGGAATCACTCGCCCCTCAGACCAAGCCATCGAAAGAGCCACAAGACAAGCCGGAAAAGAAAACCGATAAACCTCTCCCATTAAAGCTCTCGATGCTGACTCCTCAACATAACGAAACCATCCGCAGCAACCGAGGCATCATCAATATTCAACTGGAAACCAATCGCAAGCTTGGTATCGGCGAACAGTTGCAACTGCTGCTCGACGGAAAACCTTATGGTGCGCCACAAAGCCATATGATGTGGCAGTTAAACAATATTGACCGAGGCACCCACACACTGGCCGTGCACGCGAAAAGAAGCGGCAAGCTTATTGCATCTACTAGCCCTATAACGGTGCATTTACATAGAGCAAGTGTTAAGCCGACCGTAAAAGGGGCAAAATAGAATATCTGGTGAAAAAAATAGCATCACTGCGGTGCTTTTCACTTTTTCTTCTGAGATTTATTCGCCATACTTAACGTTCAATTGCACCATTATTGTGCAACGCACAATCTTAAAGCAAAACAAGGACGTAATGTGGATACCAGTCTTCCTAGTGCCATTCTCAACAACATGGTGACAGCAACGCTGATTCTTGATGATGGATTGGCTATCCGTTATGCCAATCCGGCTGCCGAGTTGCTGTTTTCTCAAAGCGCGAAACGTATTGTTGAACAATCGCTTTCTCAATTGATTCAACATGCGTCGCTGGATCTCGCGCTGCTCACTCAACCATTGCAAAGTGGCCAAAGCATCACCGACAGTGACGTCACTTTCGTTGTTGATGGCCGCCCCTTAATGCTAGAGGTGACAGTTAGCCCAATCACTTGGCAAAAGCAGTTGATGCTTCTGGTTGAGATGCGCAAAATTGATCAACAGCGCCGACTCTCTCAAGAACTGAACCAGCACGCCCAACAACAAGCGGCGAAACTGTTAGTCCGAGGGCTTGCACATGAGATCAAAAACCCGCTAGGTGGATTACGTGGTGCAGCGCAATTGCTAGAAAAAATGCTGCCAGAGCCTTCTCTCACCGAGTATACGCACATCATTATTGAGCAAGCCGACCGTTTAAGAGCGCTCGTTGATCGATTACTCGGGCCACAAAAGCCAGGTAAGAAGACACAAGAAAACTTGCATCAAATTCTGGAAAAGGTCCGCCAGTTGGTTGAATTAGAATCGCAACGTTCAATCGTGATTGAACGCGATTACGACCCGAGCTTGCCAGAAATTTTGATGGATGCGGACCAAATCGAACAGGCGATGCTTAATATCGTCAGTAATGCGGCGCAAATTCTTAGCCATCAAGAACACGGTAAAATCACCATTCGCACCAGAACGGTGCATCAAGCTAATATTCACGGCAAACGCTGTAAACTCGCTGCGCGTGTCGAAATCACAGACAACGGCCCTGGCATTCCACCGGAATTACAAGACACGCTGTTCTATCCCATGGTCAGTGGCCGCGAGGGAGGAACTGGCTTAGGGCTGTCTATTTCACAAAATTTGATCGACCAGCACAATGGAAAAATAGACGTAGAAAGCTGGCCTGGTCACACAACATTTACTATTTATTTGCCGATCTGATTGCACTAATGGACTTCAAGTCGCATCAGTTTTTCGGTTTGCTGCAAGGATTACTACATGAGTAAAGGATATGTTTGGGTCGTTGATGACGACAGTTCCATTCGCTGGGTGATGGAGAAAACGCTCTCCTCTGCCAACATAAAATGCGAAACCTATGCCGATGGGGAAAGCGTTTTGATGGCGCTCGAACGCGAAGTACCAGATGTGCTGGTATCAGACATTCGCATGCCGGGCATTGATGGATTAGAGCTGCTAAAACAAGTACAGCGCGATTACCCAGACCTTCCCGTGATTATCATGACCGCCCACTCAGATTTGGATGCGGCAGTGAATGCGTACCAAAAAGGCGCCTTTGAATACTTACCAAAACCTTTTGATATCGATGAAACCTTAACTCTGGTTGAACGAGCGATTGCACACAGTCACGAAAATAAACGTGAGCAACTCTCTCCAGAAGACATTCCAGCGGAAACGCCAGAAATCATCGGTGAAGCGCCAGCCATGCAAGAAGTATTTCGCGCCATTGGTCGTCTTTCTCGCTCCTCAATTTCAGTATTGATTAACGGTGAATCGGGCACGGGTAAAGAGCTCGTTGCTCATGCGTTGCACCGCCATAGTCCTCGCGCCAACAAACCTTTTATTGCACTCAATATGGCGGCGATTCCCAAAGATCTGATTGAGTCAGAGTTGTTTGGTCATGAAAAAGGGGCATTTACCGGGGCGAACAATGTTCGTCAGGGTCGATTCGAACAAGCCAATGGCGGCACCCTATTTTTAGACGAAATCGGTGACATGCCGTTAGATATTCAAACCCGTTTGCTGCGTGTTCTGGCCGATGGACAGTTTTATCGAGTGGGCGGTCACTCCCCAATCAGCGTCGACGTAAGGATTGTCGCGGCAACACACCAGAATTTAGAAAAGCTGGTGCATGAAGGCGATTTCCGTGAAGATTTATTCCATCGCTTGAACGTGATTCGAGTGCAGATTCCGGCATTGCGTGAACGTAAGCAGGACATCGAAAAACTTACGCAGCATTTTCTTATCCGAGCGGCTGATGAGCTGGGGGTCGAAACCAAAACTCTGCATCCGTCGACCGTTGAAATTCTTAACCGCCTTGATTGGCCGGGCAACGTGCGTCAATTAGAGAATATTTGCCGTTGGTTAACCGTCATGGCCAGTGGTAGCGAGGTATTGCCAAACGACTTACCAAGCGAACTGCTCGAAGAGAAAAAATCCATTTCGGACTCTGAGCATGGCAGCTGGCAAGAACAATTGGCGGATTGGGCACGTCAATCACTCGCGGCAGGAGATAAAGAACTGCTTTCTTATGCTTTACCAGAATTTGAGCGCATTTTATTAGAGGCCGCTTTGGAGCACACTAAAGGTCACAAGCAAGATGCCGCTAAAGTATTAGGCTGGGGGCGAAACACGCTTACCAGAAAATTAAAAGAATTGTACTGACAATCACTTACGTGGTGCGTTAACAACGAGAGTCGTTTGTCACTCGATATTAACAAAAATATCAGTACAATTGTGGCGCACCACCATCTATGTGATTAGGCAATGTCTACTGCTACGACTCAAATTACACTGCGTACCGCTGTTCTCATTCCATTTGTCATGATCTTCTTACTGGCGATCGGTGTCATTGTCTACGTCCAAAAACAAAGCTACGAAGAAGTGGTCACAGATATCAGCGACAAACAACTTTCCGTGTTAACCGAAAGTGTCCACGACCACCTTAATAGCTATCTGCGCAAGCCGTTTACTGCAGTTATGGCTCTCGCACATAACGTCAGCTATCACAACCTTTATCACCCTCACGACACCTCAGATATTCAAAGCTACCTGCTGAGTGCATTCAAAAACCTTTACCAATCGATACCGCAGTTGGATGTCATCGCATTTGGTTCAGAAAGCGGTGACTTTGCCGGGTTCCGCCGCGAGCTTTCCGACGATTACACCTTAATGGTTCAAGATCGATATACCGATGGTGATCTGATTATTTATGGCACCAACCATGTGAGTAATAGCATTCGAACGGTTATCTCTCCATACGATCCTCGCACTCGCCCATGGTATACGCCCGTCGCAGAGACTCAAACCTCGATGTGGTCTGAGATTTATACGAATGCCGATGAACGCCAGGATATTACGCTGTCAGCCATGACACCGGTGTATAAACACGACCAATTTGCTGGCGTGTTGGTGACAGACATTCGCATCAACACATTTAACGAATTTCTACGTGAGTTAAAATACAACACCAAAGCTTCGGTCTACATCATGGACCCAGAGCATCGTTTAATCGCTCACTCAGGCCCGGGAAGCGTTATCTCATGGGGCACAAAGTTTTCTGATAAAGGGCAGCGTTTGTTTGCGGCTGAAAACGCAGATCCGATCATCAAAATCAGTGCGAGCCGCGTTCGGTCGTTTGATCTCAACAATACTAAGCAACCTTACACCTTTTCATTTGAGCATGACGGCCAACGTATTTTCAGCCGACTAACCCCATACCGAGATCAAAACGGTTTAACATGGTTTATTGGCACCTCTATATCTGAATCCGAGTTGCTGGGTACATTGCCGAAAAGCCAACAAAAGAGTTGGCTAGTCGGGTTTATCGTCAGCTTATTTGGTATCGCCATCAGTTGGATCATTTTCAACCGAGTCACCAGACCGATTAACGCGACGGCCGACGCCGCCCAACACCTTGCGAATGGCGATTGGGACAGCAGTATGCCAAAACCTGGTTATGTGTATGAGACAACGGTACTTGTGCATGCCTTTAATGAGATGACGAGTAACCTCAGAGCCTCATTTAAAGCGTTGCGTGAGCAGTTGGTTTATGACTCTCTGACACGCTTATACAGTCGTCAGGGCTTGGTCGAAATCTGTGAGAACCAATCTCACCTGTGCCACGGCAGTTTATTTTTACTTGGTATCAACAAATTTAGAGATATCAACGACAGTGTGGGTCATCATAACGGTGATCAACTGTTGGTCAGCATCGCAGAAAGGCTAAAACAAGAGTTTAGTGATCACGCGTTACTGGCTCGGATTGGCGGTGATGAGTTCGCAGTGTTTCTCTCAAACGCCGATACTGAAGCCAAAGTTAAACAAACCGAGCGTCGATTACAGCAACTCTTTTCCACCCCATTTATGGTGGAAGGTGAGAATGTAGTGATGAAGATTTCACTTGGCATTGTGCAAACCCAACCAAATGAAACCATGCCGCTGTGGCTTCGCAACGCCAGCATCGCATTAAGCTACGCCAAGCAAGACTCACTGACCGGTGTCTGTCATTACAGCCCTGAACTGGCAAGCGCTTCAAAGTTCCGCACCCAAATGCTGACTAAGATTCAAACTGGCATCGAAAACCAAGAATTTGTCCCTCATTATCAACCTATTGTGGATCTCGCTAGTGGTAATGTGTGTGGCGCAGAAGCGCTGGCGCGCTGGCACAGTGACTCAGGAATGGTGTCACCATTAGATTTTATTCCAATCGCAGAAGAAAGCGGCATGATCAAAGCCATTGGCCAACAAATTCTGTTACAAGCTTGCCGCGATACATACCAAGCCATTCAAAGTAATCAGTGGCCATCAGACTTCCAACTGCATGTGAACATCTCCGTTAATCAACTGTCCTGCCCTGATTTTGTCGATACAGTGACCAACGTATTGGATATCACAAAATTACCCGCCAGTAACCTAACACTGGAGATCACCGAGTCGCGCATTATTGATAGCGCACCAACCACACTGGAAAATATGACCAAACTGCGTGATATGGGGATTGGTATCGCGATCGATGATTTCGGTACCGGTTACTCATCACTGGGTTATCTTCACTCACTGCCATTTACTTGTTTGAAGATTGATCGCACCTTCATCAATCAACTCACGCAAGAAAACTTAGACAGTTCGGTCGTTGCTGCGGTCATCAATATCACCGCGGGCCTCAAAACCAATGTCGTCGCAGAAGGCGTAGAGGATAGCAATCAAGCACAATTACTGCGCTCTTTAGGCTGCAACCAAGTGCAAGGCTTCTATTACAGTCGTCCAATGCCGCTAGAAGAGTGGCCAACACATTTGGTTAACATGAAGTAGAAAAGAGCGAGAATCGTTGATTTCCTAGTCATCCTCTACTGACAATCTACCTAACTGTTATTTATACTTAACTGCAAATCTTACCCATGTATTGTCACAGATGATGTTTGGGCCCTGTTCCAGTTCATAACTATCCGGATCGACATAATGATAACGAAGAACCTTCCTCTTACTGATTTGCACCGCCACCTCGACGGTAACATTCGTACTAAAACGATTCTTGAGCTTGGCCAAAAATTTGGTATTGCTCTGCCAGCGTACGATATTGAGTCCCTAACTCCTCACGTTCAAATTGTCGAAGCGGAACCCTCTCTTGTTGCTTTCCTTTCTAAGCTCGACTGGGGGGTTGCGGTACTGGGCGACCTAGATGCGTGTCGTCGTGTGGCGTACGAAAACGTGGAAGACGCACTAAACGCTCGAATCGATTACGCTGAACTGCGTTTCTCACCATACTACATGGCAATGAAACACAAGTTACCAGTAGCGGGTGTTGTTGAAGCAGTCGTGGACGGTGTGCAAGCGGGTATGCGCGATTTTGGCGTGAAAGCCAACCTGATCGGCATCATGAGCCGCACATTTGGCACCGACGCGTGCCAACAAGAACTGGACGGCATTCTGAGCCAAAAAGATCACATCGTTGCGGTCGACTTGGCGGGTGACGAACTGGGCCAACCGGGTGATCGCTTTGTGTCTCACTTCAAGCAAGTACACGATGCTGGCCTTGGGGTAACGGTTCACGCTGGTGAAGCAGCAGGTGCAGAGAGCATGTGGCAAGCAATCAATGAGCTGGGCGCAACTCGTATCGGTCACGGCGTAAAAGCGATCCACGATCCAAAACTGATGGATTACCTAGCAGAAAACCGCATTGGTATTGAGTCTTGCCTAACATCAAACTACCAAACAAGCACGGTAGAAACGTTGGAAAACCACCCTCTCAAACAGTTCCTAGAGCATGGTGTTCTTGCGTGTCTGAACACTGACGATCCAGCGGTAGAAGGCATCGAGCTGCCATACGAATACGAAGTAGCGGCACCAGCAGCTGGTCTGAGCCAAGACCAGATTCGCCAAGCACAAATCAATGGTCTTGAGATTGCGTTCCTTTCAGAAGCAGAAAAAGCGGAACTGAAAGCAAAAGTAAAAGATCGCGCTTAAATCCAGCGAAAACATAAAAAAATGCCAGCATCTGCTGGCATTTTTTATATCTTGAATCGGCGTCTATGATTAGATAACACGAGAGAATTGTTGCTGACGCGCCTTCGCTCGCAGGTACTTATCGAAGCTCATACAAATATTACGGATCAGCAAACGACCTCGCAGCGTCACACGAATTTCATTGTCATCCACTTCCACCAGCTCATCGTTGATGAAGGTCTGAAGTAGCTGCAAATCTTCTTTAAAGTATTGATCAAACTTTACTTTAAACTCAGACTCGATCGCTTTCTTGTCTAGTTTAAAATTACAAATCAGCTGCTTGATCACTTCGCGACGGAGCAAATCATCAGAGTCCAGCGAAACCCCTTTCCACAGTGCGTGACGAAGTTCGTTGACTTGAGCGTAGTATTTCTTCAGCTCTTTCTGGTTTTGCGCGTATGCATCGCCGATCATCGAGATTGCAGAGACACCAAAGCCAACCAAATCACATTCACCTTGTGTGGTGTAGCCTTGGAAGTTGCGATGCAAAATACCTTCGCGCTGAGCAACGGCAAGTTCGTCATCAGGCAATGCAAAATGGTCCATACCGATGAACTGGTAGCCAGCACCAGTCAGTGTCGCGATGGTGTCTTGCAGAATCGCCATCTTCTCTTCTGCTTTAGGCAGATCTTCGTCTTTAATCTTACGCTGCGCTGCAAATAGCTGTGGCATGTGCGCGTAGTTAAATACGGACAGACGGCCCGGCTGCATTTCCAGTACTTGTTCTAACGTCTTGGCAAAAGAGACTTTGGTTTGCTTTGGCAAGCCGTAGATCAAATCTAGGTTTGTCGAACGGAAACCCAACTCTTTTGCGCGCGCAACCATCGCAAAGATGAACTCTTCATCTTGCTCACGGTTCACCAGCTTTTGCACTTCTTTGTTGAAGTCCTGAACACCGATGCTCAAGCGGTTAAAGCCTTCGCTACGCAGGTGATCCAGCATGGTGATGTGAATTTCACGCGGGTCAACTTCGATACTGATTTCAGCATCACTGCTAAAGGTAAACTCTTGGCGCAACAGGCTCATTACGCGTGTAATTTGCTTTTCAGAAAGGAACGTTGGCGTACCACCACCAAAGTGCAATTGCGTTACCGTTCTGCCCACCAATAAGGCTGCACGTTGACGAATCTCATGCTCAAGCACATCGAGGTATTCGTCCGCTTTGTGCGAGTGGCGCGTGATGACTTTATTACAACCACAGTAGTAACAAAGCTTGTGACAGAACGGAATGTGCACGTACAGCGATAATGGGCGGTCTGGGTACTGAGTGCATGCCATATCATAATCAGAAATGGTGAACGCTTCATGGAACTCCAGCGCCGTTGGGTACGACGTGTAGCGAGGACCGGAATAGTTGTACTTATCCAATACCGCTTGATCCCAGACGATTTGCTGCTTCGATTCAGTGTGTTGATTCGACATGGTGGTACTTTCCGTTAAATGCTAGGGCAACGAAAGCCGTCACCCGATATTCAGAGCCGCTATTTTGCCATACGACGATGACAAGCGTGGCAACGCCGACTGGCTTTTTAATTATAAAACTAAAGAAGTGCTAGCGTGATCACGATACCCCCAACAGTCATAAGGAAACCATTGGGGGTAACTATTAAATCATCTGAATATTGATTTGATTATTCAGTGGCTGGACGTTTTTCTGCAACACTTTGAGCTCCTCAATGATCGCATCAGTGAGGCGGCTTTCCGCTTTATGACGCGTCAAGTTCTGTTGCATACGCTCTTTCTTGGCAAGTTGTTGGCGTTCTTCACCACGCGCCATATCTTTCACGATATGGTAAAGCTCAGAAATTGCAGGGTACGTTTTATCAAAATCGACACGGTCTTCACCTTGTACATAATCCATGATGTTATACACACGAATACTGATTTCAGATAAATCGCATTGGCCTTGAATACCCGCCTGACACAAGGTATGCACATTCTCAAAAATGTTGGCGTTACGTTTATCTATCGCCAATTTTTGATGCTTTAGCTGCAATTCCTTTTGCTTTTTCAATTGAAGCAGAAGGTAACCTGCATAAGAAGCAAGTGCGATGATAATCACAACACCAGCAATAGCTAATAAGGTTACATTCATAGCTTAATTATCCTTTGTAGTCGTCGAAGTTAATGTCGTCGAAATCTGCCAGCAAGTCATCATCATTGCGCGTGCTTTTCTCAGCAGGAGCAGTGAAGTCTTCCTCTTCTTCAGGTTCCAACAAACCTAGTTGGTCCATTAGCTTCTCAATGCGGTCGAGCTTCTCATCGACGTATTTCTGTAGACCTGTGCCTAGGTTTTCACCCGCTTCAATACGGTCTAGCAACACGTTCAATTGCGCGTCATTTTCTAGCATCTCTAGTTCTTGCTCTGCCGACAAACGACGCTCTTGCTTCGTCATTTTCTTCGCAGGCTCAACAACCAGAGGAATTTTCTTTTTACTGCCTAAACGCGGGTCGCGGTTTTGTGCAGCAGCTTGCTTTTTCTGCTCGTTAACTTCTGAGTTACGGTTACCCGTTTTCAAGCCTTTGCGCTTTTTAGCACGCTTGCGTAGGCGGCCTTCCACATCAGATTCTGTACGGTTACGAGTTACAACAAACTCAGGTGCGCCAGCGGCACCTGGCTTTCTAGATTTTTTACTACGGCTCATTACTGGGGTTTCCTCAGTAAAATTACATCATTACCAATAAATTCGAGTTCGAGCTTATCCCGCTCTGCTAGGAACTGGAACGTGTCACGACTAAAGAACACTACATGAGTGAGATCGTTCTTATAATGCCATGATTTGAAAGCCTCCACGTCGATGACCATTTTCGTCATCAGGCCTATCCAGCCCCCTGGCTTAACTAAATTCAACCATTGCTTCCACACCAAATCTGGGTGGTAGAGGTGCTCTATCACCTCTGTTGCTGTCATGAAGTCATACGTTTTTTCTAAAACCGACGTATCAGGGTGGTAGTAGAGGTCGTACAACGCCATGTTGTGCCCCGCCTCTTCCAGCATTAAGGAGAGCGTTGGGCCAGGACCACAACCAAAGTCGATACCATTTGATTGTGGAGAAATTCGCTCTGTGATCGGGTCAGCAATACGCGACAAAAAGCCTCGGTAACCTAAATCTTCAGGGTTGTTCTCATGCAAATCATAGTGAGCTTTTTCGGTTTCCGCATCCAAACGTTGGTCTGGATTCACAAACACCAAACTGCACTGCTCACATTGAAGATATTCACGTCGCTTATCTTCAAAATAGTGGTGAGTACGCTGATTTTGGCATAAAGGACAGGTATGCATGCTGACTTCCTCAAACAGGGATGCGAAACATACCAGAAAGTGAACTCAGATTGGAGTGTTACTGAGCATTTTTTCAGCAATTTTTGTTAAAAAACTTTGTTTACAACCCATCGAAGTAAATAAGTGCAGTAATCGTAATTCAGATTGCGACTTACCAAAGGAAAAGAATATAAAAAAAGCGACAGTCAGACTGTCGCTTTCTAAGTGCCATCAAGTGGCGAAACTGTGTTGCACGCATTTGGTGCATCAATGTTCCCTTTGTTTTTCGAGCTTTCCCTGCCAAAAAGAGTTGTTTTTCATCTTCCTGATGAGTTTTGGCTATCCGTTTACTTCCTGTCTACTGAGCAACTTCCTGTGCCTGATCCGTTTCACTGTCTTAACCGTCAGACGAGATGACCATCCTTATCTGATAGGCTCCCTACCTATCTAAATCCCTTTCTAAATCACCAAGCATCCGAGCTACATCCTTGGAGACCTAAACCGTGGTCTTAAATCCTTACATTCACCCCCTGTGAACAACTTCTACTTTACGCCATCCCGCTATGCTCACAAGTAATGGGTTGAAAAAATAATCCGCCTATTTTTCTAAAACATCAAAATTATCATTTAATCAAAAACTTAAAAACACCAACAAGAAAAAGCCAACATCAAGTATGGCAAATGTCTCACAAACTACCGAGCTAACTATCGCTTTCGAACTCAAAGTCGACTGTGATATTTGTCACGAACAAAAATGCCCTAGCGAATTCACTAGGGCATTTTTGTATAAGTTGCTCGAACGATGTAGGGACATCTACCCAATAAACTCAAGATGCAGGATCTTGAGCGATTTAGGTATATTAGTGCAGACCGCCAACGTATTTAGACAGCACTTCGATATCTTCGTCTGTCATTTTCTTCGCGATGTCGCGCATCATGGCATTCATATCATTACCACGGTCGCCATCACGGAATTTTTCTAGCTGAGCTTTGATGTAGTCAGCATGCTGACCAGAAATTTTAGGGAAACCTGAAAGCTCTGTACCATTGCCACGAGGACCATGACATGCAATACATGCGGTTAGGCCACGCTCGGCATCACCAGCGGTATAAAGCGTTTTGCCTTTTGCTACCACATCTTCAGGTGTTGAGTTTTCTGAAACTGGTAGCGAAGCGTAGTAAGCAGATAGGTCTGCGATATCTTCATCGCTCAGTGGCATTGCCATACCACTCATTACAGGATCGTAACGACCTTGTTTACCACCACTTGTCATGCCTAGCTTAAGTTCTTTTAACTGCTTCTCAAGATACTTAGCGTGTTGGCCTGCGAGTTTCGGGTACGTTGTTATTGCACTGTTGCCATCTGCTCCGTGACAGGCGACACAGGTTTGTGATTTTGCTTTACCAGCCTCAATATTACCTTGGGCCCATACTGAGCAACTGGCTAAAAGACTCAAAATTAGCGCTAATTTCTTCATGACATTCCATTATAATTATCAAGCTTCCAGTACCACGGAATGTGAACATACCGCGTACACTCATGGTACAATAGGCGACCTTATGCCGAGCACGGTTATTTTACACATTTTCACAAAAAAGTAATCAATCGACTACACAAAGTCGAGATGGAGTTAACAGTGAGCGTAAAAATTCATTACCAAAATACGCATTTCATCACCAGCGCACCCGATATTCGTCACCTACCGGAAGACGAAGGTGTCGAAATTGCGTTTGCAGGACGCTCAAACGCTGGTAAATCGAGTGCACTTAACCGTCTAACTAATCAAAAAAGCTTAGCCAAGACATCAAAGACACCTGGTCGTACGCAATTAATCAACCTTTTCAAAGTAGAAGAAGGTTGTCACATTGTCGATCTACCTGGATACGGTTTTGCTCAAGTACCGGTAGAGATGAAAAACAAATGGCAGAAATCTTTAGGTGAATACTTACAGAAACGCGAGTGCCTAAAAGGCTTAGTGGTTCTGATGGACATTCGTCATCCAATGAAAGATCTCGACCAGCAAATGATTTTCTGGGCCATCGACAGCCACATTCCTGTGCAAGTTTTGCTAACCAAAGCAGATAAACTAAAAAGTGGCGCACGCAAACAAACCCTGCTGAAAGTTCGCAAACAGGTGGAAACTTTCGGTGGCGACGTTTCCGTTGATGTGTTCTCTTCCCTTAAAGGATTAGGCGTTGATCAGCTGCGTGCAAAACTGGATACCTGGTTTGCACCGGCGCTCGCACACCTGATAGAAGAAGGCGAACTGGATACCCCAGCAAGCGACGAAGAATAATTAACAATATTTGTTAAATTTTTTCGACACGGCCCTACCATTTGGTGGGGCTTTTGTTTATCTGAGCTAAATAACAGGCAATAAAAATCCCCACCTTCCTGGCAGGGATAACGGGAGAGAAAAATTGGTAATTATTGTTATGTGACGAAGCATTGCTGAACTATCGGATGATTTCAATAGCTTAAAAAGCCGCCTAACTTTAGCTTTCGCTTAATTAACTCACAACCATAACCAATAAAGAAAATACAATTCAACAAGTTAAACAGAAACCTACCCACTTCCACGTCAACTTAGTTTCCTTCAAGAAAAAATCATAGTGTGATTGGCATAAATTTACAGACTGAATAGTTTGCGAGTTTTTGAAGAAAATTGGAGTGTAGACAATAGGTTAAAGGTGGGAGAAATATAAAGACAAGTCGTTACCAACCCAACACATTGAACAAAAAGAAAAATTTTCTTTCGCCCAATAAAAAACGCCCCAGTCAAAAGCTGACTGGGGCGGCTGAATCAGCCTAATCCAATAACGTGAAACAAAAGGTCTGAAAGATAGAACATCTTACCTCTGTACCCTACGAGTATTAATGTACAACAATTGGTCAGAATTGCAAAGAATTTTTGTAGTTTTTTTTCATGAAATTTTTATTAAGCAACATCAAAGTTAACTTTGCGCTAGCTTTTTTAATCGCAAAAAAAAGCCAGCGTTTGTGCGCTGGCTCATAATTAATTGGTTATTTTGGTCTAAAAGTGACTAATGAGCTTGATCCCAGTTGTCACCGTGCCCTGCTTCTGCAACCAACGGTACTTTTAGCTCTGCTGCAGATTCCATCAATTTCTGTACTTTACTTTCAATTTCGGACAATGATGACTCTTCAACTTCAAAGACCAATTCATCGTGTACTTGCATTAACAACTTCACACGGCCATTGCCTTCTTCCTGAATCCACTGATCAACCAACAGCATCGCTTTCTTAATGATGTCCGCAGCTGTACCTTGCATCGGTGCGTTGATTGCCGCACGTTCAGCAGCTTTACGACGCATACCGTTGCGCGATTTGATTTCTGGTAAATGCAAACGTCGACCAAAAATCGTTTCAACATAGCCCTTATCTGCAGCCGTGCTGCGCGTGTCTTCCATGTACTGCATAACGCCAGGGTAACGCTCAAAGTATTTATCCATGTAGGCTTGTGCTTCGCCGCGAGGGATACCAAGCTGCTTCGCCAAACCAAATGCACTCATGCCATAGATAAGCCCGAAGTTAACGGCTTTAGCACGGCGACGCTGCTCACTGGATACTTGTTCAATATCCAGACCCATAATTTCTGCCGCAGTTGCCGCGTGAATGTCTTTACCATCACGGAAGGCATCCAATAACGCTTGATCGCCAGAAAGGTGCGCCATGATGCGCAGTTCGATTTGCGAGTAGTCGACCGCTAAGATTTTATGGCCAGCTGGTGCGACAAACGCTTGGCGAATACGACGGCCGGCTTCGTTACGAATTGGAATGTTCTGTAAGTTCGGATCGGTAGAAGATAGACGACCTGTTGCGGTTACCGCTTGATGGTAAGAAGTATGCACACGCCCTGTTGTTGGGTTGATCATCTTCGGCAGCTTATCCGTGTACGTCGATTTAAGCTTCGCCAAACCGCGATATTCCAAAATCAATTTTGGCAGTGGGTAATCTAAGGCAAGCTCTTGCAGAACTTCTTCATTCGTCGATGGTGTACCTGATGGCGTTTTCTTCACCACCGGTAAACCCATTTTTTCAAATAGGATGGCTTGTAATTGCTTTGGCGAGTTCATGTTGAACTCTTGCTCTGCAATTTCATACGCTTTCTTTTCAAGCTCATCAAGGCGAGCGGTAATCTCGACCGACTGCGCACTCAGCTTCATTTCGTCAATAAAGACCCCGGTGCGTTCAATGCGCGAAAGAACTGGCACCAACGGCATTTCAATCTCTTCGTACACTGTCTTCAGGCTTTCATCCTGCTCGATATTCGCAAACAAGCGATTGTGCAGACGAAGGGTCACATCCGCATCTTCTGCCGCGTATGGCGATGCTTGTTCCAACTCGATTTGGTTAAACGTAAGCTGATTTTTGCCTTTACCTGCAATTTGCTCAAAAGAAATGCAACTATGTTGTAGGAAGCGAAGCGCCAAGCTGTCCATATCGTGTTTACCGCCGACACTGTTGTAAATGTACGATTCCAACATCGTGTCGTGCTTGATACCTTTTAGCTCAATGTCATAACGAGCCAATACAGACGCATCATACTTTAAGTTTTGACCAACTTTTGCTTTCGCTGCATCTTCAAGAATTGGCTTAAGCTGTTCTAGAACCCAATCACGATCAAGCTGTTCAGGTGCATCTAGGTAGTCATGTGCAACAGGCACATAAGCGGCAATACCTTCATCGACAGCGAATGACAAACCAACTAAGTTCGCTAGCATGTAATCTAGGTTGTCGGTTTCCGTATCAAACGCAAACAACTCGGCCGTTTGAAGTTTATCTAGCCACGCATTGAAGGTTTCTTCATCCAGAATCGTTTCATATTGGCTGCGGTCGATTGTCACTGCGGAAGTTTCCATCTCGGCATGAGAAGCAGAGGCTTGAGCAGAGCCAGCAAGCTCAACAGCTTCTACCGACCCAGAACCGCCTTCAAGTAGTTCGTTCAACCAAGATTTAAACGTCAGTTGGCCATACAGCTTCACTAGTTCGTCTTTATTTGGTTCCGCTTTCAGCAGTGATTCTGGCGTTTCTTCAAGTTCAACATCCAATTTAATGGTCGCGAGCTCGTACGACAGCATGGCATTTTCTTTGTTATCGATGAGCTTCTTCGCCATGGTTTTAGAACCACGGAAACCGAGCGCAGCAATGTCATCGAGATTTTCATACAGCTTAGTCAGACCGCCAATACCTTGCAGTAGTGCGGTCGCTGTTTTATCACCCACGCCTGGCACACCAGGGATGTTATCTACTTTATCGCCCATCAGCGCTAGGTAGTCGATGATTAACTCAGGTGGAATGCCAAACTTTTCAACCACACCTTCACGATCCATCACGACGTTCGTCATGGTGTTGATCAGGGTAATATTATCATCCACCAACTGCGCCATGTCTTTATCACCAGTACTGATCAATACAGGCATGCCCTTTTGTGATGCTTGATGCGCCAACGTACCAATGACGTCATCCGCTTCGACACCAGGAACGCAGATTAGTGGTAAACCCATCGCGCGAATAACATTGTGCAATGGTTCAATTTGGCAACGCAGATCATCCGGCATTGGCGGACGATTAGCTTTGTATTCTGCATACATATCATCACGGAAGGTTTTTCCCTTCGCATCGAAAACCACCGCGATGCGCTCAGACGCAAACTGACGCATCATGCTGCGTAACATGTTCACGACACCGTAAACGGCATTAGTTGGAATTTCACCATTACTCATGGTGCCCGGGTAGGCGTGAAAAGCGCGATATAGGTAAGAAGAGCCGTCGATAAGGATCAACGGATTTTCAGGAATACTTGCCATAATTGTCTGTATCCAATTCAGTACTTGAGAGATCTGCCTAGGATGCCATGACTGCTGATCCGAATCTATCTTGTTCGCTCGATCTAGGTCGCGTAAATTTTTCGATTTTATTCACGAAGATAACCTCACCCTGTGGATAACTCTGTTTATAGAAATTATCCACTGGTTATCCAATGATAGAAAACACAAAAAACACACATGGTAACTTATTGTTTTTAAATATTTATTTTATAAAACGGCGAGAAGATCAACGATCCTTAAATGATCATCGTGTGTGGAAAAAATACGAATAGTGACGTCAAATAGAAATCGTAGAAAAGAAAAAAGCGACCCGAATGGGGTCGCCTAGCAGAAGTGGTAAAGCAAATTCTGTAAATAGAGCAGCTTAACCAAGAAGCTATAAATTACACTGGAAGCAATGTGAGCAATGTCGTGTCAAAAAGAATTCGTGCAAGTTCTCGGAAAAATGTTTCATCACTTCTCAACTTTCAGTTAATCAACTTCTGTTAATAAGTCATTCAACGTCCTTGTGAACTCTTCCTCATTCCCTAAGACAGGTTTAATAATAATGATTCTCATTTCGTAGTCAACAGTTAAATGAGAAAAAATCTCATTTATTTTCACATCGCTTTAATGAAATGAACTCGAGATTCACGAAGATTAATTTTTTCTTCAAATTTTTCAATGATATACCCATTTCTCAATAACAATCGAAGCATAGCAGGAAACTGATTTCGAGATTTCACTTTTAACGTGTTATAGCCTTGCTCAGCCGCCCAATCTTCTTGTGCTTCCAAAAGCAATTGTGCCACGCCTTCATTTCGAGCCTCAGGAACGACACCACCCAACCAGCTATAGAAAACACCATCCTCTAATTCGTAACCTATTTTGAAGCCGACAATCGTGCCATTTTTTTCTGCAACGAGGATTAAACTGTTTTTCTCTTCTAAACGTTGAGTCATGGAGTCTACCGTTTCTCCTTTCGAAAATTCGGTAACACGTGCCACAACTTGAAGTGCTTCTTCCAATGTGCCTTCACGAATCAGCATTGTCATTGTTCTCTTCTCCAAAATAAAAATACCCAAGCACCTTGGATTGTTACTGTTGTAATCCGCCTGAGGTTACTTGGGTATATACAGACGAACAACTCTTGTTGGTCTGGTGTTTCTCACTGAGCGATAATTACTCTTCAGTCGCTTCCGGAGTACGATTTAGGTGTTGAGCAGTTTGTGCATTCTCTTCTGCCAACCACTCAGCCACATCTTTCGCAAAGTACGTTAAGATGCCGTCAGCACCTGCACGTTTGAAGCACAGTAGTGATTCCATCACAATTTCGCGCTCTTTGAGCCAGCCATTCATGATCGCCGCTTTATGCATCGCGTACTCGCCAGATACTTGATAAGCAAATGTCGGTACTTGAAGTTCAGTTTTTACTCGGCGAACTACATCTAAGTATGGCATACCAGGTTTAACCATCACCATGTCCGCACCTTCATTGATGTCTAGCGCCACTTCGTGAATCGCTTCATCAATGTTTGCTGGGTCCATTTGGTAGTTTTTCTTGTTGCCGCCTTTTAGATTTGAAGAAGAGCCAACCGCATCACGGAATGGTCCGTAGTAGTTCGATGCGTATTTAGCCGAGTAAGCCATGATTTGTGTATGAATGTAGCCCGCATTTTCTAATGCTTCGCGGATCTTACCAATACGGCCATCCATCATGTCTGAAGGCGCGACAACGTCAGCACCCGCTTCAGCGTGAGACAAAGCCTGCTTAACCAGTACTTCCGTGGTTTCATCATTCATTACGTAGCCATCTTCATCGATGATGCCGTCTTGGCCGTGCGTCGTGAATGGGTCAAGTGCCACATCTGTGATCACACCGATTTGAGGAATATGTTCTTTAAGCGCACGTACTGCTCGCTGAACCAAACCTTCTGGGTTGTAGGCTTCAGTAGCACATAAGCTTTTAGCGTCTTGGTTTACGACAGGGAAAAGCGCGATTGCTGGAACGCCTAGATTTGCAAGGTATTGCGCTTCTTCTAGCATTAAATCAATCGACAAACGCTCTACACCCGGCATGGACTCCACGCTCTCACGACGATCTTTACCCATTAGGATGAACATTGGGTAAATCAGATCATTAACAGAAAGTTGGTTCTCAGCCATCAAACGACGACTAAAATCGTGCTTACGTAAACGACGCATACGGCGTGCAGGGAATGGACCTTGAATTGATACAGACACCATTTTCTCCTTGTCTGGACGGTTATGATGATCAAATCATCTGGTGAACAAAATCATATCACTCTTGATGCATGTTGCGAGTGACAATCTGGAAAAAGGTAATGAAAAAAACTGAAAATGACCCAGCACTCACACTCAAGTATACTTCGAATACGAAACCAACCATGAAGCACAGAGAGTAACGATGATCGATACCCACGCGCACATCTATGCCAGCGAATTTGATAACGACCGCGATGAAGTAGTACAACGCGCCTTAGCGCAAGGCATTAATAAGATCCTGTTGCCAAACATCGATCTGGACTCTATTGAGCCCATGCTACAAACCGAAGCGGCGTATCCAGACGTGTGCCACTCAATGATGGGACTCCATCCTTGCTATGTGGATAACAACGTTGAGCAAACGTTGGAAATCATCCGCGGCTGGTTTGAGAAACACAAGTTTATTGCGGTGGGCGAAATTGGTATCGACCTGTATTGGGACAAAACCTATCGCGCCAAGCAAGAGATGGCATTCGTGACTCAGCTAAACTGGGCAAAAGAGATGGATTTACCAGTCGTTATCCACACTCGTGATTCGATTGAAGAAACACTCACTTTGCTAAGACAAGAGCAAGATGGTCGTCTGCGTGGTGTATTCCACTGTTTTGGAGGCAGCTTAGAAGAAGCGCAAGCAATCAATGAGCTAGGCTTCCACTTAGGCTTGGGTGGCGTATCGACCTTTAAGAATGGCGGGATGGATAAAGTCATTCCACATTTGGATATGCAGTGGGTCATTTTAGAAACCGATTGTCCATACTTAGCGCCAGTACCGCACCGTGGTAAGCGTAATGAACCAGCCTACACTTCTCTCGTTGCACAACGTGTTGCCGACTTGCGTGATGTCGATGTCGCAACTATCGATGCAATAACGACTGAAAATGCCAAAAAGCTGTTTAATATTTAATTCACGAAAATTGAAAAAAGCGACGAAATCAACGTCGCTTTTTTATTACCTAAACTATTGAATGAATGATTCAACCTATTGAAATAATAGAACAACCCACACAAAGTTATTGATAAACATAATAATTAACTAGCAACTCTACTTACCTCTCATATCGCCACTTTACTTCGTCTGTCTTGCAAAACTGTCGACAATTAGACATATTCTTTTTCTATACTGCTTTATGCCCATTAATTAGCACAAATGTAAAACAGCATGAATATGGAAGTTGAAGTGTGTACACATGGTGCTTACTTACAACGCGTACCGCGCAGTTTTTTTCAAAAGCTGCTGGGCATCAAGGAAGTATACGTATGCACAAAGTGTGGTTACGTCATGAAAGTTAAGTAGTTAGCCCAAGAAACAAACCAACCGCAAAAAAAGCGGCTCAATTGAGCCGCTTTTTACATCTACAGTAAACTTATTCTTCGGTTTCCGCTTCTGCCTCTTCGCCTCGACGCGTATAAAAACGCGCAAAGAACAAACCGACTTCAAACAGTAAACACATCGGAATAGCGAGTAAGGTTTGCGAGATCATGTCTGGTGGCGTTAACACCATACCTACGACAAACGCCGCCACAATGATATAAGGCCGTTTCTGTCTTAGATCTTCTGGTGTGGTGGCCCCAGTCCAACACAACAAAATAATCGCAACAGGCACCTCGAATGCGATACCAAACGCCATAAATAGCGCCAGTACAAAATCGAGATAGCTAGAAATGTCGGTCGCAAACTCTACACCACCCAATGAGATAGCAGTAAAGAAGCCAAACACTAGTGGAAACACCACAAAATACGCAAATGCCACACCGCAATAAAACAGCAGTGAGCTGGAAAACAGCAACGGCATAATCAAACGACGCTCATGTTTGTATAAGCCAGGAGCAACAAAGGCCCAAACTTGATACAAAATAAACGGCACCGCAATAAATACCGAAGCGATTAACGTCAACTTCAGTGGCGTGAAAAAGGGTGAAGCCACATCCGTAGCAATCATGGTCGCGCCTTCAGGTAGACGCTCTACTAAAGGTGCGGAAACAAACTCGTAAATGTGGTTAGAGAAATAAATTAGTCCGACAAACACCACCAACACTGCCAAAATTGAGCGCAGTAGTCGGTTGCGAAGCTCCAACAAATGACTAATTAAAGGTTGTGTCTGCTCGACGGTAGACATGGCAAACCTCTTATTAAAAACCAGATCAAAAAGGAGCTACCAATCACTAGTAGCTCCTCCTAATGAGACTATTCGGCTTTCTTATCTGCCGCTGTAACCTTGCTCTCTTCCGCTTTCTCTACCTTTTCTGCTGCTGGCTCTGTTTTTACAGGCTCAGCCTCTGAATCGGTGTTCTTTGCGTAAGGACGATTTACAGATTGCGCTGCCTTCTTCAATTCTTCGACTGAAGATTTCAACTCAGGAGACAAATCATCCATCCCCATTTGCTCTGCTTTGCGCAAGTTTTCTTGCAGCTCTTGGACTTTCAGCTCGTGTGACAATTCGTCTTTGACGCTATTTGCCATACTCTTAGCGGCACCGATAAAGCGAGACACGCTGCGAATAGCATGAGGCAAACGCTCCGGCCCAAGAACGACCAGACCAACAACAGATATTAATACCAGTTCCCAAAAACCGATATCAAACACGTTTTACGCCTGCTCTTTGTCTTTTTTCGTTTCAGGAGCAGCTTCTTTTTTCTGCTGCTCTTCTAGACTTTTTGGTTCGAAGTCTGCGTCTTTGTCATTTTTCGCAGGTTCATCTTCGCTCATCGCTTTTTTGAAGCCCTTAACGGCACCACCCAGATCGCCACCGATACCGCGTAGTTTCTTAGTTCCGAATAGCAATACAACAATTACAGCAATGATTAGAAGTTGCCAAACACTGATACCACCCATTCTCTTTACCTCGGGTCTTTAAATAAACAAAAATATTTCAAGAGTTTAACGTCTATTGACGATAAGCTCGCCAACTAAGCAGCCAAAATGTGACACCTGCGATACCGCTGGCCAACGAAAGCTGCTCAAAAGCATTGTTCACCAATATTGCCGAGCATACGACTAAAGTGGCGCCAACGCCAAATAAAAACTTTCCTGTCGCCTGCTGGCGCTTGCTCTGACGATACCCTTGATAAAGCTGATCCATGCGTTGGTTCATCGCTTTACCTTGTTTCAGGCTATCGTAAAGCAGCTCTGGCAGTTCCGGTAACTTCTCCGCCCAAAATGGTGCGCGATCTTTAATTGCATTCACCAAAGCTTGCGGCCCAACTTGATTCATCATCCATTCTTCAAGGAATGGTTTTGCGGTCTCCCACAAATCAAGCTGAGGGTACAGCTGCCTACCAAGCCCTTCCACGTACAGCAGCGTTTTTTGCAGCAATACAAGCTGTGGCTGAACCTCCATGTTGAATCGACGTGCCGTGTTGAACAAATTCAACAGCACATGACCAAAGGAGATTTCGCACAGCGGCTTAGCAAAAATAGGCTCACACACAATACGAATCGCGAACTCAAACTCATCGACATTGGTATCGGCAGGCACCCATCCTGAGTCCACATGTAACTCCGCCACTCGGCGGTAGTCTCGATTGAAAAACGCCAGGAAGTTTTCCGCCAGATAACGCTTGTCTTCACTATTAAGTGTACCAACGATTCCGCAATCTAGCCCGATCCACATTGGGTTCTCTGGGTGTTCTGGTTTGACGAACACGTTCCCCGGATGCATATCGGCATGGAAGAAGCTGTCTCGGAACACCTGAGTGAAGAACACACTCACGCCGCGCTCCGCGAGCAATTTCATATTGGTGCCATTTGCTTTCAAGCCTTCAATATCAGAGACTTGAATGCCATATATTCGCTCAGAAACCATGACAGTTTCATTACTGAAGTCAGGAAAAACTTCAGGAACATACAATTCTTCGCTGCCTTCAAAGTTGCGGCGCAACTGAATGGCATTCGCCGCTTCACGTCGTAAGTCGAGTTCATCAAGCAATGTTTTCTCGTACTCACGTACAACTTCAACTGGTTTCAAACGACGTGCTTCAGGCATCGCTCCGGCGACTATACGCGCCATTCGGTGCATCAGTTTTAGATCTGAATCAATGACCGGGCGAATATCTGGGCGGATAACCTTTAATACCACTTCTTGGTTAGAGTCTTTTAAACGCGCAGTATGCACCTGAGCAATCGACGCAGACGCCAGTGGTTTGATATCAAACTCGGTAAACCAGTTTTCTAACGGGCCACCTAATGCTTGCTCCATCTGCTTTTTTGCTAGCTCACCATCAAATGGCGCGACTTGGTCTTGAAGCAAAGCCAGGGGATCAGCAATGTGCGGAGGAAATAAGTCACGGCGCGTTGACATCATCTGACCGAACTTAATCCAAACCGGCCCCAGCTCTTGCAACGCTAAACGCAGGCGCTCACCGAGTGGTTTTTCTGGATGCTTGTTCTTAATCCAGAACAGGCTTTTGCGCAGTAATAACGGAGCTTTGGTCAGTTGGTGATCGGGAAGCAGCTCATCTAAGCCGTATTCCAGTTGTACTTTGGCGATGTGGTATAAGCGCTTTAGTTCTGCTGGCGTCATGGTTTCTCCAATGCCGGCTTATCCGCATCCAGCTTATTCAGCAAAGCAGTCAAGCGAGCTTCAACGCGAGAAGCCTGGCTGCGCACCTCATCAACCTGGTCGCAAAAATACGCCACTTCTAGAGGAGCAGGTGCCAACTTCCACTCTTCAGTCACTACTTGCGCAAGATGACGCTGGTGTTTCTCTGCTTGAGATGCGAGGAAGTTGCCTATGTTTTTTGAACCTTGCACAAAGGTATGTGCGGCGACATCGCCAGTTACGCGAGACAACCACTCTTCAACATCTGGCTTGCAATCCACCATCAACTGAGAGAATTTCTGCGCCAATTGAATATCGCCTTCAAGCTCAAGTTTATCTTGTTTAATAAGGCGAGTGATGTTGGCCTGGTCACGCAGCTCTGGCAACACGCTCAAGTTGAGCGATAAGTAGCAGTTAGGCTGCCCTTCGTAATGACCGAGCACATCAATTTGCTGACTAAAAACGAACGTCAGTGTTTTATTGATCTCTTTCAGGTGAACTTGAATAACTTGACCTTTTAGACGCGCTAAACGACGGCCCAATGCAGGGTCGTCTTTGATCAGAGTATTCAGTGACGTTTCAATCACAGCGGTGATAAGTGGTTCAAATGGCATGCCGTTAACCCTTAGAATTTATAACCGCGATGCAAAGCCACAATACCACCAGTTAAGTTGTAGTATTTGGTGTTTTCAAAACCTGCGTCTTGCATCATGCCTTCCAGCGTTTCTTGGTCTGGATGCATACGGATTGACTCCGCTAGGTAGCGGTAACTCTCTGAGTCATTCGCAACTAGCTCACCGATTCTCGGCAACAAGTGGAATGAATATGCGTCGTATACTTTCGATAACGGCTCTAGAACTGGTTTCGAAAATTCTAGCACCAATAGACGGCCGCCTGGCTTCAGTACGCGGAACATTGAACGAAGCGCTTTGTCTTTGTCAGTCACATTACGCAAACAAAAACTGATGGTGATGACATCAAAATAATCATCAGGGAACGGCAGTTCTTCTGCGTTGGCTTGAACGTAATGCACGTTACCCACAATACCGTTGTCACGCAGTTTATCGCGACCAACGTTAAGCATTGAATTATTGATATCAGCAAGGATGACATGGCCTTCATCGCCAACAATGCGCGAGAATTTCGCCGTTAAATCACCCGTACCACCACCTAGGTCAAGAATACGTTGGCCAGGGCGAGCGCCACTACAATCGATAGTGAAGCGCTTCCAAAGGCGGTGAATACCACCAGACATCAGGTCATTCATGATGTCGTATTTTGTTGCCACGGAGTGGAATACTTCGGCAACCTTAGTCACTTTTTCGTCTTTTGCCACTGTAGAGAAACCAAAGTGGGTGGTTTCATTCTCTAACGCTGTATTGGATTGCAAACTTGTGTCCGTCATTCTAATTCCTCTTAGGCAGCGCTTTCTCTCTGCGGGGCGTTTGCTGACAAATAAAATCGCCCACTGCACTGCGGGCGATTAGTTTACTTTATCCTCAGCCGGATGTCTTTCTACTAACGGGTCATTTTCTGAAAATGAATCACTCTGCGCTAACTGTGCGAGGTCAGAAGAAATTGGTCGTTTGATTTCAACCCCAAGGTGCTTAAAGCTTTCGGCTTGACGAATCACATTCCCGCGCCCTGTGGCAAGCTTGTTCATTGCGCCTTGATAGCTTTGATTCGCCTTATCCAGCGCACCGCCGA
Source organism: Vibrio sp. 11-4(1) (assembly GCF_013048625.1). Lineage (NCBI taxonomy): Bacteria > Pseudomonadati > Pseudomonadota > Gammaproteobacteria > Vibrionales > Vibrionaceae > Vibrio > Vibrio sp. 11-4(1). The sequence goes on from NZ_VHSY01000003.1 coordinate 483,932, forward strand.
GCCCTTCCATGTCGTCCACAAACAATCGTAATTTGTCGTAGAGTTTTGTCGCGCGCTGCGCAATCATTTTGGCGTTTTCATTCTGGCGTTCATTGCGCCATAGATTATCAATGGTGCGCAGTGCCACCAGCAACGTTGTTGGGCTCACCAAAATGATGTTTTGCTCCATCGCGTCTTTGATCAAACTTGGATCGGCTTGAATCGCGACTTGGAACGCAGGCTCAACCGGAATAAACATCAGCACATAGTCCAAACTCTGAATACCTTTGAGTTTGTGGTAGTCCTTCATGCTTAAACCCTTAATGTGAGCACGCAGTGCGGCTAAGTGCGCACTCAAAGCCTGGTCTCGCTCGGCATCAGTTTCGGCGTTGAAATAGCGCTCATAGGCGACCAGCGCCATTTTGGAATCCACAACCACTTGTTTGTTTTGTGGGAGATGAACAATCACATCAGGTTGGTAGCGCTTGCCTGCTTCATTTTGCAAATTCACCTGAGTCTGATATTCGTGCCCTTCACGCAGTCCCGACTCGGCAAGCACCCTAGCGAGCACCACTTCGCCCCAATTACCTTGCTGCTTGTTGTCCCCTTTCAACGCTTGGGTCAAATTAACCGCTTCTCGCGTCATTTGCTCATTCAAACGTTGCAGGTTTTTGAGCTCATGCACTAAGGTATGGCGCTCTTTAGCTTCTTGGCTAAAGCTGTCATTAACGTGCTTTTTGAATCCTTCTAGCTGCTCTCGGAGCGGTGACAACAAACCTTCCAAACTCTGACGGTTTTGCAAGTCGACCTTCGCGGTTTTTTCTTCAAACAGTTGGTTGGCCAAGTGCTCAAATTGCTGTTTCAGGCGCGCTTCCGCTTGCTCTAGAATTTGCAGTTTTTCGGCATTGGCTTGGTTGATTTGCTCATGACGTGCTTGCTGCTCACGCAGTTGCGTTTCTAGACGTGATTTGTGCTCACGCATCTGACCAAGCTCATCAAAGTATTGTTGGCGCTCTTGCTTTACGGCCTCGAAGTAACGCAGTTTTTCCATTGCTGCCATCAGCTTTCCGTGTGTTTGGCGTACTTCAAACGCGGCTTTATCGCGCTCATCATCTAATTCATCCAACTCTTGCTGGGCATCGGCAAGGCTTTGTTTAACCTGTTCAAGCTGCTGTTGGTGAAACTGCTTTTCTGAAACAAGTTGTTGTTCGAGAAGCTGAGTTTGGGTGATAAAACGCTGTTTCACCCACCAACCGACGGCGACACCACTAAGCGTGGCAGCGCAAAGAGAAGAGAGAATGAGAGATTGGTACTCAAGAATCCATTGCATAATAGCGAGTTAGCCTGTGTTTTGTATCTATAACAATGGTATTTAGACACTGGATAAATGTCCAGTTTGTTGGATGAAAAATCCTCGCATACACTAGGCCTTCCTATAATATTCTTTCTTCCGCTCAAATGAACCAGACCGAGCGGCACATCATCACGCAGAGGCATCATGAACGAGCGTCGCGCCCTAGGATTTGGGCTCTCAGCAGTATTACTTTGGTCTACCGTTGCAACCGCATTTAAACTCACGTTGGCAGAATTTACGCCAATCCAAATGCTGTGCATTGCCAGTATCGTCTCTGCGCTTGCGCTGACGATAATCTGTGGTGTGCAAGGCAAGTTGGGCCAGTTAAGTGCCACCTTCCTCTCAAACCCTTGGTATTACCTACTGCTTGGGTTGATTAACCCCTTGGCGTATTACGTCATTCTCTTTAAAGCGTATGACTTGCTGCCTGCATCCCAAGCCCAAGCGATCAACTACAGCTGGGCCATTACCTTGACGCTAATGGCTGCTGTTTTCTTAGGGCAGAAGATCCGTGCTAAAGATTGGCTCGCTTGCGGTTTTAGTTATGTAGGCGTGATTGTGATTGCCACACAAGGCAATGTTCTCGGCATGCAATTCGAGAGCCCGTTGGGCGTGGGGCTGGCGCTGCTATCGACACTGTTGTGGGCTGGTTACTGGATTTTAAACACCAAAAATAAGGCCGACCCTGTGGTTGGTGTATTACTTGGTTTTTTGGTCGCTATTCCATTTGCCATTGGTTTAAGTATTTATGAAGGTGCGAGCTGGCAGGCAATCTCAATTAAAGGCTGGGCAGCGGTGACGTATGTCGGGCTATTTGAAATGGGGATTACTTTCGTCCTATGGCTAAGCGCCCTCAAATCGACACAAAACACAGCCCGCATCAGTAATCTGATCTTTGCTTCGCCATTCATCTCACTGATGCTATTGGCAACTATCATTGGTGAAGAAATTCATCCATCAACCTTGATTGGTTTAATACTGATCATCAGTGGATTAGTGGTCCAACAAGTATCGTGGGGTAAAAAAAACAAAGCCATGAGCACTTCTCAATGATGAACAAAAAACCTCAATAAACGATGCAATGAGTTGGATAAAAAAGAGATATAGCTAACAGTTTAATGATAGAAAGCGCCTTACGCTGCTGGGAATTACCTAAGCGTTGGATACGATACCAACACGGCCCAATAGCTTAAGCTAGATTCTAATACCACTATCTTTGGGCGCTTCAGGACACGTTATTAATTATGTTTCGCTTCGCTATTCCTTCGCCTTTGATGGCAGACTGGCAACAGGCTCTGCAACAATGCTGTGATGCTACTCAAGCTCAGGGACAACTTTATACTCTGAGCGATACCCAGCAGTGGCTATCAACTGAGGTGTCCACCTCGGTTCAAAATCATTGCGCTATCGTCGAAGTGGTAGTGCAAGTTGCCGATCAATTTAAACCGACAGACTTGACGATAAGCCACACATCCTTTGGACAGCAAACCTTGAGCATAGGTCCAATTTGGCTACCAAATGGCGATCTGTTTGCCGTATTAGCGCTAACTCACCCTGACGATCAAATCACGGTAGTGTCTGCTTGGCTGAGTGCATTAGTGGGGCGAATGAGCTTTGATGTCAGCTCACACTACCAGCAAGAACGAACACGCCATCAAACTGCAGCGACCACACCATTACCGACGCTGCAAGAGTTTATCGACTGCCTTGAAGACCATATTTGGATAAAAGGCATGGATGGTCTTTATTCGATGACCAATCGAAGCGTAGAAAATGCGTGGCAAAAGACCAACAGTGAGATCATCGGCAAAGACGATTTCGCACTGTTTAGCCACGAACGAGCAGAGAAGTTCATTGAGGCCGATAACTTGGTCGTGGCGACAGGCACGCTGAACATCGTCGAAGAATGCCGCCAAATTGATGAAAACAATAACCCAACTTGGCTAGAAACCATTAAGTCTCCTGTCCGTGATAATGACGGTAACTTAATTGGCATTCTGGGCATGACACGCAACATCACACGCCGGAAAATGGTCGAAACGCAACTCTCATTGGCGTCCAAAATTTTTAATAACTCACAAGAAGGCATGGTCATTACTGATCGCAATGCCAACATCATTGATGTAAACACAGCCTTTACTCAAATCACCGGCTATCGCTCTGAAGAGGTGATTGGAAAGAACCCCAGAATTCTGCGCTCTGGTCATCATGACCAAGGCTTCTATAAACAGTTGTGGCATCAGCTCGAAACCAAAGGTCAATGGAAAGGCGAGTTCATCAACCGAAAGAAAGATGGCAGCATTTACCCGCAGTTAGCGACCATTAGTGCCGTAATGGACGATAAAAATCATCTCATTAACTACATCTGTGTATTTGAAGATATTTCCGTGCGTAAAGCACACGAAGAAAAACTGCAGCGCATGGCCTTTTATGATCCGTTAACGAATCTACCTAATCGCACCCATTTACTTAGCTTGCTTGAGCAACACATTGAAACCGGGCACAAGAACCAACAGACGTTTGCCACCCTATTTCTGGATATCGACCATTTCAAGCACATCAACGATAGCATGGGTCACTTTTGTGGTGATCAGTTGCTGTCTAAGTTGGCTATCCGTCTGCAAGATATTCTTCACTTAAATGCGCATGTGGCTCGTATTGGCGGCGATGAGTTCGTGATCATTTTGCCGGACGTCCACAGTGATGTGGCTTTGCTGGAAACCGTCGGCGATATTCTCAGCGTTTTCCAACAACCGTTCGACTTGGCAAATCACGACTCACTGCGCGTCTCGACCAGTATTGGCATAGCCTTATACCCAAGAGACGGCCAAGACAGCGAAACCTTACTCAAAAACGCAGATACGGCGATGTACTTAGCGAAGAAAAATGGACGCAACGGCTACGCGTTTTACTCGCCAGATTTAACCGATAAATCGGTATCTCATGTGCGCATTCAATCTGCTTTGCATCAAGCGATAGAAAAACAGCAACTTCGATTAGAGTTCCAGCCACAATATAACTTGGAGCAACATGCGATTGTTGGCGTTGAAACCTTATTACGCTGGCAGCACCCCGAATTTGGCCTTGTACCACCAGCCGACTTTATTCCAATTGCAGAAAAAACGGGGCTTATCCAAAGCATTGGCGAGTGGGTCTTGCTACACGCTTGTCAGCAAGGAAATGCTTGGCTGAAACAAGGCGTTGAGTTTGGCAGAATTGCGGTTAATGTGTCGGCATTACAGCTTCAGCAATCGAATTTCATTCAGAGATTGAGCGATATCCTCAATCAAACCGGTTTTCCTGCTCAACGGCTGGATTTGGAGATAACCGAGAGCTTTTTACTGATCGACCCTCAACAAGCCATTGCGTCGTTAAATCAACTAAGAGGGTTAGGCATCGAGATTTCTCTGGATGATTTCGGCACAGGCTATTCGTCTTTGTCTTATTTAAAAGGTTTACCCATCAATAAGCTGAAAATTGACCGCTCGTTTGTCAGTGATGTACCCAGCAACAGCGATAGCAATGCGATTGTGAATGCGATTATCGCCATGGGCAAAACACTGTCATTGAAAGTGGTAGCGGAAGGAATAGAAACTCAGGAGCAAGCCGATTACTTGTTCGAAAAAGGCTGTGTTTACGGTCAAGGGTATCTTTTTAGCCAGCCAGTAAGTGCGGAAAAACTTTTTCGTTGAGCCAGCTTGTAGCCCAAGTCATTCTCGTGGAGCCACATCCTCGGGGATGGTTTGGCTTGGTTGACTGTGAGTTGATTGACACAGCTCCAGACGCTCAACCAAAATATTAATGCAGACCAATAGCGGTACACCGATTAAGAGCCCCATACCACCCCAAAGCCAACCCCAGAACACGAGCCAAACGAAGATCACTAACGGATTTAAATTGAATCTTTTCCCTAATAACGTTGGCGTGACAAACTGGCTTTCAATCAAGTTGATCAACAAATAGATAGACACCACAGTGAGCATAAAACTGACCGACTCCAACTGCAGATAAGCCACAAAACCGAAACTCACCATGGAGATGACTGGGCCGAGATACGGCGCAAAATTCATCACGCCAGCAAACGCACCCCACAAGAACGGGTCCTCAAGGCCTAAAACAAAAAACACAGCCCCAACACTCAACCCAAGTCCCGCATTCACCAACGTGATAGTGCCAATGTATCGAGATAGGTCTTTCTGTAGTGCTTTGACCAGTTCAATCGCTTGGCGCTGCTTGGCAAACCCATGCAAGTACGACACTGACTTTCGAAATAAGCTGCGTCCGTGATTGAGCATAAAATAAACCATAAACAGCACGATCATCGCTTGTGTCAAAATGGTCGGCGTCGTGGTCGCGAGTGTCTTCACCAAAGAAAATACGGTATTGTTCCCGACTTCATCCATACCCATATCGCTGGCAATATTCAGCGGCGTATTAAGGTGATCCGCCGAGGCTTGAGTCACTTCGCTCACTTCTTGCGACACATTTTTCACGATACTGGGCAGTTCAGACCACCACTGCTTGGCAGGCTCCGACATGGCAGCAAGGCCAATAATTGAAGCACCAACCAAGAATGACAGAGTCACCACGACGGTAATCGCGCGCGGTAAACCTTTGTCTTCAAGATAGTTAATGAAAGGACTGCATAACAGAGAAATAAAGGTACTAAGCACAATAGGTAACAAGATTGGCTTAGCAAAATACAGCCCAGGAACGAGCAATAAGACAAGAAGGGTTGCACCAATCGCGGTGTTGGCAGGGATGTTCAATTTCGCTGTCATAAAAAGGCTCAAGGTCGGTAGGAATGATTATCGGCGAAAGCCGTTATTGGGGTTGCTCGACTTCTGCTTATGTCGCGGTCTCTTCTGTCGAAGCAGTATTGCTTGCTTGTGGTTCTGCATTTTGACCTTGTTCTACGCCCGACTGGTTAGAAGACGCTGCCATAACTGGCTTGGCAAGCGAATCCGTCAGTTCGGAGACACTACTCGCCAATAGCCCCATGGAAGAGATAGAGGAAGTCAGTCGAGACAATCGACCCGCTTTGGCAGCGGTAACAGCAACGACAGCACTAATACCTAGCGTCGTCCAAGGATTTTCTTTCACAAACTTCTTAGTGGTAAATGTGAACATTTCCATCGACAAGCAGCATTGCTCTAAAGATGCCTTACCTTCCATCCGCTTGATTCGCATGGCTCGATTGAGCTTTTGTAGCGAGCGCATCCCACCCCTCCTGCAACTGTTCTGCCGTATTTTTGAATCCAAGGAAACCAACTAAACGCTTCTGCCACCAAGCTAAAGACAGTAATGCCAAACCTAAGGACGCAATAAATACGCCCACGGCAACATACACGTTAGCGGTCAGCTGATAAGCCACCACACCAGAGGCAAGGCACAAACTGAACACGAACAATACCGACAATAAGGTAAAAACAATGGTGCACAGCAAAATCTGTCGCGCTGCGGACGCATTAATTTTCACCTCCAAGAGGAACAAATCCAACGTTGAACCCGACCACGCTTTCAGCGATTGAGTCAATTGGTCCAGTTGTGAAAGAATACTGCTCAAACCATTGATGGTTTGTTGGATATCCTGCTCTTCTGCCCCACTTGGGGCTCGACCGCTGTCTGCTGCGGCCGAGCCCGGTTGCTGGTTGGTGACTTGTCCGGAATTATTCATTGGAACCCTCGCCTTCTGTTATGTGGCTTAATCCGTTGGACCGTGATTATTTGATCAGCTTCGAAACCGCCCAACCCGCAAGGAAGGCACAACCAATGCTCAGCAATGGACGCTCCTTGATAACGTTCTCTGCCGACTTGGTCGCCTGCTGAACGTGTTCCGCGCCCACATCAAATTTCTCTTTAGCTTGGTCTTTCATTGCGCCGACGGCTTCCGTCGTGGCTTGCTCCGCTAAGTGATATGCTTCTTCTAACTGCTCTTGAGGTTTTACTGTGCTTTCTTTTGTTGTAGCCATAACTAGCCTCCGTTGATGAGTTGAGTAGTAAATCAAGTGAAACAACTTTTGAACTCACTTACTCACAACAAAGCCATATCCGTGCCAAAATTATAAGTATTTGTTTTTATTTGATTTTTATTTTGTTTCACGACAAACCCTTATCTGTACGTGTAATTCTTTCCAGACTTCCCCAACATTCTTGTAATTTTTTCTTAGCACCACGTCTGCAACCCTCCAATTCTTGCGCAATAAACTCATAACCAATTGATTAATAGAAAAATAACATTCATTGGCATACAACCTGCAACTAAAGATGAAACATCTGTGTTTGTTCCCCATACGTACAAACACTCCCATCACCAACCAAATCAGGAGTGAGATATGAAAAATGAAAATATCGCCTCAATCATTGAGCTTATCGAGAGCGGAAATGACATTTACAACAAGGCCATTGAGAACATTGACAACACTTCTTTGAATAATGTGTTGGTAGAACTGCTTAGAGTACGTGAGCGAGCGGTGCTTGAGCTTACTCCCTACACATTGGCAAATAACCAGGAAGACTCTGCCGACGACACTCCGGTTTCCTACACCATTAAAGCGCGTGAGGTATACAGCGATGTGATGAAGGAGGTGTCTTCTGACAAAGAGTCCATGTATTTGGAACAGCTCGAAGGTGTTGAAAGCAAGGTGCTCAAAGAGATCGAAAACCTAATTACTAGCCACCCAGAGCAAGCGGATAATTCGGTTCTACTGAAAGTTCGCAGTGATATCAAAAGCTGTAAAGAAAAGCTCAGCAGCATCAGCCTTATCAGCTGATCCTTAGTGGTCGCCTTTGCAATCAAGCGCTGGCAGAGAAAATGGCCAACCCGTTTTGGCCATTTCTGATAAGACCACAGGCACCTCAATACAACCAAAACTAGAAAACACTAAACCGAGTAATCAACACGGTAGTCATAAATAAAGAGGTCAGTATGACATTGGATAATAATCGAGTAAGGGAGCTACTCGTAAAAATGACACACCATCGCCAAACGTGTTTGCCTCTCGTTAATCCGCAATCGCATATGACACTCGCAAGAGCGGCGTATCGATTCGTTAAAATAGAAAAAGTGATGATCAAAAAGATGGCGAAGTTGTTCTTCGACCAAGATGGTGAACAATTCATTGCAGAAAATGCCACCGAATACGGCGTTGCCGAATTAGGTAATTACAAAGAAATGCATTTCATGAACAAGTTGTTGTTAGATGATTTAAAAGCGCTACTCAGAGCCATTGACGACACTAACTTAACGGCGCTTGTTTCTTACTGGTTAGCTGCTTTACAAGTCGAAAACGATGAAATTGAAAAGCACTTACCCCAGGGTGAGTAGTCATACTCACCCCCTTCTTCCTTTCACTTCGAGAACGATAAATAGACGCTCTCTCAGATACAAAAAAAAATGCCGATATAAAAAAGCCGCTGCACCTACGCAGCGACCTTATTGGTTCCCTCAAAACTACGACTAAACCGGTAAACAAAGGCACGCTACAAAGCACTAGGCAAATGGCGCATTATCCACTGCTTATCTGTTTTAAAGCTAAGCCGATTTACTTCTCCCGCTTGGGACAAATACATTCAACGATTTTGGACGAAGCTTAATCGCTAATTGCTCATCAGAATAAAGCTCACCATCAATCACATACTCAATCGGTTTGTTCGCAGAAATAGTGACATTCTGAGCCGTCGCGTATTGAAAATGAGTCGATTCCTCCTGCGCACCTACGCTGGTTAATGTCAGATCAGACAATGCGATGAGGCGTCCACCTAAAGATTCGGTGTTATCTAAATACGTGATATGCAGCTTGCCATCGTCAGGCTGCGGAGCACCACCACCTTGCGCGAGCAACGTACTAAAAGGAGCGATGTTCGCAACAACAAAGCTATGAACTTCTAGCGTTTGTGATCCATTTTCGCGGTTTCCATCTTCAAATGGCGCATCCATCGCAACAGTCAACGTCTGCGTATCTTCCGCCACCACCGCGTTAAAAAAGCCCGTTAAGTAGGCCAATTGTCCAAAGGTGTTTTTCTCTTCTCGCTGCGCATGCTCGATCATTTTCTGCTCTAGGCCAATACCTAGGACTAACAATATAAGCCTCTGATTACACTCCGCCGTATCAATACGTTGGCAGTGACCTGCTAGCAATGCTTCACACGCTTTTTCGACTGGTGAGAATTTTGCGCCAACTCCATAGAGCACATGACACAACGCATTGGCGGTTCCGAGCGGAACAATGCCGAGTTTTATGTCGGTACCTACCAGCTGGCTCGCCACTTCCGTCACTGTGCCATCGCCACCCGCTACGATAATTTGCTTAGCCCCACTTTCTTTTGCCTGTTGTGTTAGCTGCTCGGCGCTGAGATTTGTGGTGGTTTGATGAATACTCAAGCGATATTTTTTGGTTAGTTCACGAATCAAGTGCTGTTTGTTTTCCTCCCATTTGCCGCCACCTGCAACAGGGTTAACCACCATCCAAGTGGATTGATCCAGATCCAGTACGCCTTTTTCACTTATCGCTCGTAACGTTTTGATCTGCAATTTATTCAATCTCGCGGTACTGCGCACGTCATTGATTTTTTTCATCACAGATTCAACCGTCAGCGACGGGTCTTTGCTCAGTAGATACGCCGCAACAACAAACACCGAACGACCGCGCCCTAACGCACAATGCACAACCACAGCTCGCGAGCACGAGATTTGCGTATCAATCCAGTTAATCGCATGGCGAAGGCGCTCTAGCGTTGGGGCTTTGTGGTCGAGTACCGGAATCGAAAGGTAATGAAACTGCTTGTCGGTCATCGCACTTTCAAGCCCAGCAAATTCTGCGGTGACATCGACAATACAAGAGATGTCATTGGATTCGAGAAAATCTAAGTCACTCTGAAATAGCCGACGGGAGAGGTATAAATTATCGCTGACTTTTTGGATCGGAGGCACAGTATCGCGCCGTCTTTCCCAGGCATTATATGCTCTAGCGCCCAGTAAAAAGGGGATGAATGCCCAGCGGATCCACCTGACAATCTTGCCGTCTTGGTTTTTTCTAAAAATGGAGGGAATGTCGAAAACGTAGGCTACGCTGACTAATGCTAAAGAAAGAGATACCCATAAGAACAACAGGCTAACCATGATTTGGGGAATATAAATAGCGGCCAATAAACTGATCAGAGCGCCAAGAATATAATATTTGATGATAAACATTCGCTCTCCTTGCCTTCAGCGAGTGCGCTTTTTTAGTGAAAGTGAGAATAAGCTGGTTTTAGTTTAGGCTAATTAGCTTGGTAAACGCTTTGATTGGGCCCCTTCCCGTGCCGAAATGGCACGAAAAGGACCAATACTCCACCTAACTAGCCATTTCTTCGACGTAGCTATCCGCTAGTTTCATTTTCTGCTGATCGGTCATCACCTTACCGGCCAATTGGAAAAAACGCTGCTCTTCTTCTTCGAGGTGGTGCAATACTTTGTGACGCAAAGTTTTCATGAGGTTGAGCCATGCTGGCGAGCTCATGTCGGTTGCATCAAGCTGCGCAATCACTTTATCAATCTCGTGGTGCTCTGCGATGCCATGACGAGTAAGATCGATGGTTTTATCGCTCTCGATTAAAGGCGCGTAGAAAAAGCGCTCTTCTGCGGCGGCGTGCTGTTCGAGTTCATCCTTCAGATTGAGGTAAAACTCTTCGCGTACAGGGGAATCTCCAGACGTTTCCATCAGAGCATCGAGTAAAAGGCGTTGCTTTTCATGACTCTCTTTTAGTACATCAAATATGTTTTTCATCTTTGACTCCTCATCTGATTGTAAACAATTGGGATAAAAGGAAGGGCGGTGATTGACCGCCCTTCTCTTACATTGCTGTGAACAAAAAGCTGACCTGACTCGACTAACAATCTTGGTCTTCTGCGTTCAAGTTCTCTTTAATATTTTCACACTCATCTTCAATCGCGTTTTGAGTTTCTTCGGCGGCTTCATCTATCTTCTTGCCTGCCTGTTCCATTGGCCCTTCTTCACTACAAGCAGCCAGTGCGAACACCAAACCAAATACTGCGGCGATACGGTAAATTAATGACGTAAGTCGCATGAAATCTCCTATCTATTTACGTTTTTTCTTCCTAGCAGAACAATCACTATTGATACAATTAATGACAATAGGAATAGGTAAAATATCACTTGCGCGATAGAGGCCGCTGCCCCTGCAATACCAGTAAAACCTAGTAGTGCAGAAACCAGTGCCAAAGCCAGAAAAATAAACATCCAACGAACCATAGTGTTACCTCCTAATAAAAGTGGGTTAAATCACTCGGCTCGTTATTATTGAACCACTTCTAGCTTATCAATCACCTTATTTACATCATTGGTATTATTTGCAATTGAAAGTGCAAGATCATGCTCCGCATCTGAATTAACCTTACCTGCCAACGTTACCGTTTTACGTTCCGTCGTTACATCAATGTCCGTACCACTTACATTGGTATCCATCAGTAGGCGCGTTTTAACTATAGTCGTGATTTTAGAGTCGGTCAGTGTGGCTAATGCCTCTGAATCGGTTTCTTTCTTACCTTCATTCACCACTGACAATTCGTTATTTACTTCTTTCACACCATCAAGACCTGTTACAAGCTCTTCGGCAAGCGATTTTTCAAGGTCATTGTTTACCGAACCAGAAAGGGTAACTACCTGATTTTCAACATCGGTGTTGATATCAAAAGAGTTAAGGTTACTGTTTAGCAGCAGCGTAGTTTCGGCTTTACCATCTAGCCAAGCGTCCATGGATTCTTTTTCCCATTTATCACTCGCTAAGACTGCTGTAGATGAAGTAGCAAGAACTGACGTAAGTACAATTTTAGCTGCGATGTTATTCATGGTAATTCTCCTTTATTGACGTTGTATTTCCATAGGAGCAAACCATGTGCCAAGTTTTTAACCAATTGTTTTTAAAGGAATAATAAAAACAAGAGGTGAAAATAAGACTAACAAGTAAACATAAGCATGAATTATTTACACAGAAGAAATGTAATTTTTAATCGTTAATAATTTCGCAATCAATCACATAATACGCCAATAAAAGAAGAGATATTATTTCTTCGACTTCACTTAATCGCAGAATTATTATTTAAAACGTGAGACACCCGAATAAAGAAGCAATATTTATCAGAATTATTACTGATATATACCAAGATAGGTTAAACAAAATTAAAATAGCCTACAGACCCTTAAATCTTTGCTGACAATATTTTGTCTTGTGCACTTAGAATAATCCACGTACATTGTTTCTGTCATAGTAAAGAGGACATTTCTATGTCGTTGCCAAGCCTGTTTCTACGAATACAAGACCCGACACTTAAAGATGCTATTGCCTCTTGCCAGGAACTGAACAAATTTCGTCTGCATAATACCGATGCCGCAGATAGTTGGATTGAAGATTTCCTCCAACTCAAACCGGAAGTTGCGATTGTTGAAGTCGCCCACTTTACTAGCGCAGATTACCAGCGCCTTTCTAATATCGAAGACATCTACGATATGGACTTGATCATCATTAGCTCTGGTGCTCCAAACGAAAATTTGGATAAGCTAATGAACTTAGGTGCAATTTTTCACTACAGAAAACCCGTCGATATTGCCATTTTGACGGACACCCTAAGCGAAGTCAGCCAGTACTATCAGCAAAAACAAGATCAAGGACGTAAAGTGTCCACTAGCGATCTCGACCAATTTGGCCTTTTGGTGGGGTCCTCATCGCCAATGCATCAGCTCTATCGCATGATCCGACGCGTCGCAAAAACAGAAGCCAACGTCCTCATTGTCGGTGAAAGCGGCTCGGGTAAAGAGTTAGTCGCACAGACCATTCATTTAGCTAGCGATCGCAAGCAACAACCCTTTATCGCGATTAACTGTGGTGCGATTAGCCCAGAGTTGGTCGATAGTGAACTGTTTGGCCATGAAAAAGGCGCCTTTACCGGAGCGAATAAAACTCACCAAGGTGTATTTAAACAGGCAGAAGGCGGCACGCTGTTTTTAGATGAAATCACCGAGATGCCTATCGAGCATCAAGTGAAGCTATTGCGTGTGTTGGAAACCGGAGAGTATCGCCCAGTAGGTAGTAATACGGTGCATATCGCCAACACTCGCATCATTGCCGCCACCAACCGTGATCCTAAAGTCGCCATTGAAGAGCAGTTCCTGCGTGAAGATCTGTTTTTCCGTTTATCGCACTTCCCATTAACGATACCGCCACTGCGAGAGCGAGGCGGTGACATCGTCGGTCTGGCTAAGCACTTTATCGCGCACCGCAACGCAAATGAGGCTAAAACCAAAACCATTCTTGATTCTGCCATCCAAAAAATCGCCGTGCACGATTGGCCAGGTAATGTCCGTGAGCTCAAACACACGATCGAGCGCGCGTTTATTTTGGCTGATGACACTATCCGAGATGAACACTTGATATTCGATACGCCACCATTGGAAACAGGCACCAGCATCGAAGACCTCGTTCCAGCGGGCGTATCACTAGAAGAGCTAGAAAAAGCCGCCATTCTCAATACCCTTGAAGAGAATCAAGGCAATAAAACGGAATCAGCGCAGGAATTAGGCATTAGCGTTAAAACGCTCTACAACAAACTCGAAAAGTATCAAGACGAGTAACTCGCTGTGGGAATACAATGAGAATATAAAAAGGGCACGGAATACAATTCAGTGCTCTTTTTTATCTTATCTTTTATGCGGATGTGTAGCGTTTGATTACACCCACTGACCCGCGACAAAGCCGCTCGACCAGCACCACTGAAAATTGTAGCCCCCTAACCAACCAGTCACATCCATCACTTCGCCAATGAAGTACAGCCCTTTGATATCTTTGCATTCCATGGTTTTCGAAGATAAGTGATCGGTATCCACACCGCCGAGTGTCACTTCCGCGGTTCGGTAGCCTTCAGTGCCATTAGGGGCGATATCCCAATGTTCTAAACGCGCCACAATCGCCGCAAGCTCCTTTTGATTGAACTGCTTTAACGGTTTATCGACCAGCTCTTTACGTTCAATCAAGACTTCAACCAAGCGCTTTGGTAGCACTTTAGCGAGCGTATTTTTGAGCGACTGATTCGGATGCTTTTCACGGCTGCGTTCTAATAACTCGGCAACATCATCATTTGGCACCAGATTAATCGACACCTTTTGCCCCGCTCGCCAGAATGATGAAATCTGTAAAACGGCTGGGCCAGATAAACCACGATGTGTGAACAACAGGGCTTCTTTGAACATGGTGCCATCTTCAGCTGTAATTTCCGCAGGTACCGCGATACCAGATAACTCAGCAAAGTCTTCTTTGTCTTCTTTATGCAACGTAAATGGCACCAGCCCTGCCGTAGTTGGGATAACTCGAAGACCAAATTGTTCCGCGACTTTATAACCAAATGGTGTCGCCCCCAGTTTTGGCATCGACAAGCCACCTGTTGCGATAACTAAAGACTCACACTCAACTGGCTCGGTACCCGCGTGCAAACGAAAACCTTCATCGATTTTCTCAATTGAGTGAACATCGCATTGGTAACGCTGCTCGATATTCGGCATGTCACACTCAGCCAACAGCATCTTCACGATGTCTTTCGCCGTAAACGCATCGACACAAAACAGCTGACCGTGATCGCGCTCTTCAAATTCAATACCATGCTTACACACCATCGAGATAAAATCCCAGTTGGTGTATTGAGAAAGCGCCGACTTAACGAAATGCGGGTTTTGGCATAGGTAGTTGCTGGCTGAGACGTCGTAATTAGTGAAGTTACAACGGCCACCGCCTGAGATAAGGATTTTACGTCCTGGCTTTTTAGCATGATCGAGCACCAAAACACGGCGGCCTCGCTTGCCGGCTTCTGCAGCACACATCAAACCCGCTGCACCTGCGCCAATTACAACAACATCAAATTTCTTACTCATCGGTAGCTCTTAGACTGATTGGGATCGAATCGAAATAAAAAAGGATGTGCACATTGCACATCCTTGCTTTCTAGGCGCGACATTCTACCGACAAATCTCGAAGGGGAAAAGCGCTTAAACGGTAAGCGCTATGCATACCCGTACAATCCTAGGAGATTAACTCGCTAGATTATTGATTCTTTAAAGAATGAAGGCCGCGAGTAGGGTAACACCGAGCAAAGCGGTCGATAAAACAAATAGCTCACGCACCCTTTCGCACTTACCAGTAAAAATCTCATCGTGGTGATGGTGATATTCTTTACTTTTGATGTAGTGGAACAAACGCACCTGTTTGGTGACATTTCCATGGGTGGTAAAAAAGCCATTGCCATCAACTTGCTGATATAACAACGGATGCGCTTCACGCATGATGTAAATTAGAGAACGAAGAGCGGTGAGATACCGGATCATGTTGACTCCAGTTACCACCATTAGCGCAAATAAGATTGTGTCTCCACTGATCATCTTTTCCTCCCTACATCTTCAACAATGCTCAAGAGAAAAAGACGATCAATGCTTCGTCTTTACCCGCTACTTATAGCGTCAAAAAACGCGTTTACGCAGCTGGAGCATCCATGATTGAAGATGAACCTTCTTTCGCCATTTGTGCTAGATCTTTGTCGATGAAGAACAATGCTTTACCATCTTCACCTACTAATTCGATCTTATCTAAAATCCCTTTAAACAACTTCTCTTCTTCGTGCTGTTCAGACACGTACCACTGTAGGAAGTTAAACGTTGAGTAGTCTTGGCTAGTAAATGCAACATGTGCCAATTTATTGATTTTTTCCGTGATCATTTGCTCATGTTCGAAGGTCTCGCGGAAAACATCACCTAAGCTAGCAAAATCATGCTTTGGTGCATCAATAGCGCCCAAAATTGGCATTGAGCCAGTTTCACTTACGTAGGTGAATAGGCGTTGCATGTGCTCCATTTCTTCTACGGCGTGAGCGCGTAAAAATTCAGCCGCACCTTCAAAACCTTTGTCTTCACACCAAGCACTCATTTGTAAGTATAGATTGGATGAGAAAAATTCTAGGTTAATTTGCTCATTCAATTGTTCGACCATAGTTTGAGACAGCATGTTAACTCCTATTAATGTGCATGCAATATACCCAAGTAACCTCGAGATAAACGACGCCGCGAGATTGACTTGCTCTACATCAGAGGCAAGGTTTTACTTGAACTATAGTCAGTAACGGAGCGCTGAACTCCGCATCTCAAAGTCACTTGGGTATAACGCCACTATAACATGATTACTGAGACAAGACTTTGTACCTACGACACTGATATGAGATCACTTCAGCAAATTTTTTTGGGGGTTAGTGCTAATCTAAAACTATGACCTTACAAGGAGATAGCAATATGAGTTACAAACACATACTTGTGGCAGTCGACCTGTCAGACGACAGTAAAGTGTTGATTAAAAAAGCCGTATCACTGGCTAAACCTCTGGATGCGAAAGTCTCTTTTATTCACATCGACGTGAACTACGCAGAGCTCTACACCGGGCTTATCGACATCAATATGGCAGAAGCGCAACATCAAGCAATGGAAGCGTCGCGCACACAATTGGCGAATTTCGCAGAATATGCGCAATACCCAATAGCCCATACGTTGGTCGGTAGTGGCGATTTGAGTAATGAGCTGTGCGATACCATTCAAGACTACAGTATCGATTTGGTGGTTTGTGGTCATCACCAAGATTTCTGGAGCAAGATTCTGTCTTCGACTCGACAACTGATTAACTGCTCTCCAGTCGATATGCTGGTCGTACCGCTAAAAGACTGATTGGCGCGACGTTAAAACTTGGTTAGACTGCGGGCACATTTGTTGTTGATAAAGATTCTCATCCATGGCTTATCTATCCGCAGTTACCCTACTTTGGGCATTCTCATTTAGCCTGATCGGCGTTTACCTCGCTGGTCAGGTTGATTCTTGGTTCTCGGTGTTCATGCGCGTGGCACTGGCGAGTCTGGTTTTCATTCCCTTTTTAAAATTCCGCGGCGTTAGCAAATCCTTAATCGCGAAACTGATGACGGTCGGTGGCTTTCAGCTTGGTCTGATGTACTGCTTCTACTACCAATCTTTTTTGCTCCTTTCCGTGCCAGAAGTATTGCTGTTCACCGTATTCACACCCATTTACGTCACGCTGATCTATGACTTCTTGAAAGGTCGCTTTTCACCTTGGTATTTGGTTACCGCGGCGATTGCTGTATTTGGCGCAGCCTGGATTAAGTTTGCAGGCATTAATGAAGACTTCCTGCTGGGTTTTTTGGTCGTACAAGGAGCAAACCTCTGTTTTGCCATTGGTCAGGTAGGCTACAAATACATCATGGAAAGTGAGCCGGTTGATTTGCCACAACACACCGTGTTTGGTTACTTCTACTTAGGTGCGCTTTGTGTAGCAACCGTGGCTTTCGCTCTGATGGGCAACCTCGACAAACTACCCACCACCGCAACGCAATGGGGCATTCTGACGTACCTTGGTTTAATTGCTTCCGGTTTTGGTTACTTCGCGTGGAACAAAGGCGCAACCATGGTAAACGCAGGAGCACTTGCAGTAATGAACAACGCGTTAGTGCCAGCAGGTTTGATTGTGAACATTGTGATTTGGAACCGCGATGTTGATGTCATGCGACTCGCCATTGGCGGTGCGATCATCATGCTATCGCTATGGATTAACGAAACCTGGGTGAAAAAGCGCGTCGAAATGAGCTACGCCAAGAAGTAAAGCGACCGCTCCCAACACACATACCGACAATAAAAAACGCTCTCCAACTGGAGAGCGTTTTTTTGGATTAGATTAATGCACTTTGACTTGCGAGCTTGTGCTCATCAACGCATTAGGTGGCGTTGATAGCAACACCTCTAGCTTGGCATTGCGCGCTTCAAGCTTGCGCTGACGCTTAAGTAACTTTTGTTGTTTTTTCGCTACTTTTAACAACTTCTTCTGCTGCTTATAATGCTTTTTCAGTGCTTTTTTCGCTTTCTTAAGCGATTTTTTATCCGCTAAATCAAACCATACTGGTGCGTCGGTTCTTACTGGCTCCAGGGATTTTTCGGCTTGCTTTTTCTCTTTCACGCGTTCAACAACACGCTTCACAATCGCTGCTTTTTCGTTGCTTTGTTTTGTTGTCATAGGAATCGGTTGTACTGGCAGCGCTTCAGCCAATAAGCCACATGATTGTTGCTCGTTCAATGGCTTGTCTTGGCATTTTTGCGGCGGAATAGCGGCTGGCTTACACAGGGTATCTTTGGCCGCTGAAGAACGTGCGCAAGAGCGACAAACAAACTTTGGTGCGAAAACTAAACGATGGATGTCGCCAAGCTCCGCCGCGATCTGTTTACGACTCATTTTACATAAGCGTTTAGCCATTCTACTACTCCAGCTTCCCAATTATCGACCGCATCACAACAAGTGAAATAATAATAATTCTTAGTTAGATATACAGTCAGGGAGGAGAATTAGCAAGAGAAAACTATCAGTAACGATTCAGAAAGAGAGGCTTGATCACAGCACGATACACCGTACTGTGACAAGAAAAGTTGAGCGGTCAGGAAGTTATGCCATTGAGGCTTTAACGTAGACATCAAAGCGATTTTTTTTGGTTTCAATCGCCATAGTCGGCGTTTGCTCGTTCAGCCAGTTTGCATAGTCTGGGCGCTTCACCACCACGCGTTTTGTGGCTAACGCCATGGCAGGATCTAGCAAACCATCGGCGTCCAAATCGGCGCCAACCAACGATTGGAAAACGCGCATCTCTTTTTTTACGAGCGCCGATTTCTTCTTGTTTTCTGGGTGCGGATACATAGGGTCGAGATACACCACATCTGGCTGAACAAAGTCTTCATCTTGTGCCAGCTGTTCCAATGCATCATGACTGGAGGCATGGATCAGCGACATACGCTCTGATACCCAAGTTCCAATTTCAGGGTCTTGTTTCGCACGCGCTAACCCGTCATCCAGCAACGCTGCGACTACCGGGTGTCGCTCCACCATCTGTACCTTACAGCCGAGCGAAGCCAAAACGAATGCGTCACGTCCCAGCCCCGCCGTGCCGTCTAGAACGGTTGGCGTTGCCCCTTTGTTCAAACCTGCGGCTTTTGCGATGGCTTGGCCCTTACCACCACCAAATTTTCGGCGATGTCCCACTGCGCCACCAATTAAATCGACAAAAATAGCGCCCAACTTTGGCTCATCCACTTTACGCAGCTCTAAACGCTCGGTGGTCAACACCAAAGCAAAATCGCTCTCGTCAGTGTGAGAAAGCTGCCAGCGCGCAGCCAGTTCATCCAGATGAGGTTGTTGAGACGGGTCTTCACAGATCAATTGCAGTTGCAAAAGTAGGCTCCAATAAAAAATCGCGGTAACTGGCGCTGAGTGTATACCTAAGTTACCTCTCAATGCTAGGTTGAGCTTGATATGACAAAACTACTCAGCCTTCAGTCGCTCAACTAACTCAGAAAGCGGTTGAGGATGCCCAATACCGTAGCCTTGGCCATAATCCACACCAAGATCGATCAAATGCTGCATGACTTGTTCGTTTTCGACAAACTCCGCCACCGTCACTTTGCCTAGCTGTTTTGCCAGATCATTGATCGAGCGAACCATTACACGGTCCATTTCATTTACGTTGATATCTCGCACGAAAAGGCCATCAATTTTCACGATATCAACGGGAAGTTTCTTTAAGTAACCAAATGAAGACAAGCCCGAGCCGAAATCATCCAATGCAATCATGCAACCCAACGCTTTGAGCTTGGTGAAGAGCTCAATGGCTTGCTCAAGATTACTCATCGCTGCTGTCTCGGTGATTTCTAGACAGATTTTTTCACACGGCATGGACGAACGTTCCAATCGTTCCAATAAGAAATCGATAAATTCTTGATTCCCCATAGATTGACCTGAAAGGTTTATCGAACAACGGCCGAGTTTTTCAACCACCTCCGGGCGTTGCTCAAACCATTCTAGCGTTTGAGTAATGACCTGTTTATCAATCCAATGCGCAATGTTGTAGCGCTCGGAGGCAGGAATAAATAATGCAGGAGAAACATAATCACCATATCCATTGCGAATGCGCACTAAAATCTCAAAATACATCTGAGCATCGTGCTTTTGTAAGCTTTTGATCGGTTGAGCAAATAGCTCTAAACGCTGATTCGACAATGCCTCATGCACCAAATTGACGCTCTGCATTTCCATCTGGCGACGTTGTAGCTCTTCGTTATCTAAGCTGAACAGATTGTAGCGGTTACGGCCTTGCTCCTTGGCGGCATGACACGCCGAGTCTGCTTGAGCGTGCACCATTTGCGGCGTCTCTGCCGTATGATCGATGATACGAATACCAATAGAACAACTGATGAACAAGCGTGTATCTTCCCAAATAAAGAGATGCTCACTCAACGTCGAGATGATCAGTTTAGCGATATTAATGGCGCCGTATTCGTCGCAATCTTTGAATAGTACCGCAAACTCATCGCCTCCCATTCGAGCCAAGATGGAATTGTATGGCAGCACTTCCTCTAACATGCTGGCGCAAAATTGAATCGCCGCGTCACCCGCATCATGCCCAACCGTATCATTGAGGACTTTTAGCTGATCTAAGTCGAGGTATAGCATGGCGTGGACGCGACGATGGCTGTCCACCTCACGCAGTGCGGTCTTGAGCTCTAGTTCAAAGTGGTTTCGGTTATAAGTCCCTGTCAGTAAGTCATAGCGCGCTTGATATTCCAATTTCTCGGAAAGCTGTTTGGTTTCTGTAATATCTTCACCCACAATCAACAGCTGATCAGATTCACTCAGTGGACGAATGTTCTCACGTACCCAAACACGATGACCATTTGCATGGCGGTACTCGACTTCCCGTCGCCAGACCCCATGCACCTGTTGATTGGGTTGCAATAGCACTTGGCGAGGAAACAGTACCTTGTCATCAAAATAAAACTCCCTTAGGCGGTGTCCGAGCATGTCCATCGGTTTGTAGCCGAGGAGTAGCTGAGCAAATCGATTCACTTCTTGAATGCGATTGTTGCTGTCGAGCGTCACCATCATGACGGGCTGTTGCTCATAATAGTTACGCAGGGTTGATTCGCGTTGATAGAGCTTATCTTCCATCAACTTACGACTAGTGATATCGCGCGCTTCAAACAAGTATTGCTTTTGATTTCCTACTTGCTGAGAAAAAGGCTTGAGTGAAATTTCCAACACCAATGTACCGTGCTCTTTACTCCAAATTTCAGCCTCAAACGTCGACACTTGATGGTGAGGCGCGTGGAAATACGCCTCAAGCAACGATTGTGCTTTCTCACTCCAATTGGGATGAAACCAAAGTGGTCGGTCTAAACGCAGCCCTTGGTGATACAGCAAAGATTGCAGGTGATCGTTGCCCGATTTAAGTACACCGTTGGCATCCAAAATGCCCATATACTGCATGCTCTGATCAAAAATCGACTCTAAGATGGCTTGGCTTTCTCGCGCGGCACTCTCGCTGCGACGCATCCGCTGTAAATAGTAACCCATCAACAAAATGACCACCGACATCACCACAAACAGGCTACCAAACAAGCGAATTTCTTTGGCAAAACGCTCAGAAAACTTCATCGGTTTATTAAAAAATACCGCAGAGACCTCTTGCTCAGCACCCAGCCCCCAGCGCACTACAGCTTGATAATCGAGCTTGATTTCAGAATCACTTTTCTTCACGGCTGGCAGAGCTTGGTCAGGGTTATCCAACACAAACTCAAGTATCTCAGCGCTCTCTATGCCATGCCGATAACCACTTTGGATCACGCCACCAACCGCACCGTGCCCTAAGCCAATGTCGTGCACCATAAACAGCGGCGCATTTGAGGCTCTGTTGACGCCAATCCAGTCACGTTCACTGCCAACCACACCTTGTTTATCTCGGTAATAGGTCCAAAACAGGACGACTTTATCTTTATTCAGCTTCGCTACTTGTTGCTTTAAGTCAATGATACTATCGGGAATAACTTGCACGATTTTGTCGCGATATTGCGGATGTTCATGTACAAAATCGTCGATTTGATAGCGTAATACCTCTCCCGTTACGGAATGGTCACTGACAATAAGAATTTGGGTGTAATCAGGGTGTAGGCGCTCTATGAGGGCTAAATTTGCCTCCAAATCGACATCTTCTGTTACTCCTGTTGCGTTCAGAGATTGGTGCAAAGAAGGATGATAATTATTGATGCCATTAAATATAACCGGGGTGTCTTTGATGATTGGCGCCAAACGCTGCATCAGTTCAAGCGCGTTGTTGTCGCTCACTAAAATGGCATCGAATCGTTCTGTGCTTAATTTCGTACGATATAAGGATTCAAGCTGAGCGAAAAACTGCTCACTCTGGTTACGTTTCGAGTCTAAATAGAGCACGCGCATATCCAGCGATCGATCACCCAATTGCTGCTCGATACCTCGCTGTATGGAATCCGTCCAGAAAAAACCTTGATGATAGGAGTGCACGACCAAAACTTTCGGATCTGAGGCCGCGGCAAACGCGCTCCAACATAGCGCGACAATAACCAGAAAACGCTGCACATTATCTCCATAGCTCGGAGTTAACCCGCAGTTACTCCTGCCAAACCTTGTGAATCCTATCCGCTATGAGTATAAAAGGGAGGTAAAACTCTATCCCTAACGGAAATAATAGTATGAATGCGAGCCTGCCGAAACTCGACGACCTTGACCGCGCAATATTAAAAACACTGATGGCTGACGCCAGAACGCCCTACGCAGAAATGGCCAAGCAGTTCGATGTCAGCCCTGCCACTATCCATGTGCGTATTGAGAAGATGAAATCGGCTGATATCATCGAAGGAACGGAGGTGATCGTAAACACCAAAAAGCTCGGCTACGATGTGTGCTGCTTCATTGGAATTAACCTAAACGCAGCTCGTGATTACCATTCCGCGCTAGAAAAACTCAACGCGCTCGACGAAGTCGTTGAAGCTTACTACACCACGGGCGCGTATAACATATTCGTCAAATTGATGTGCAAATCGATTGAAGAACTGCAATTTGTGCTGATTGATAAGCTGCAAGCCATTGATGAGGTTCAGTCTACGGAGACATTGATATCGCTGCAGAACCCAATTAACCGCAGTGTGAATCCGTGAATTTTTTATAAAAATGGACAAAAAAGGCCAACCGAATGGTTGGCCTTAGTATTTTTGGAAAGACAGCGTGCGCTTACGCTGCAATACCAGAATGGCGCAATAGCGCATCAATTTGTGGTTCACGACCACGGAAGCGCTTAAACAGCTCCATTGGTTCTTCGCTACCACCCATTTCTAGGATGTTATTCAGGAAGCTTTGACCCGTTTCTTTGTTGAAGATACCTTCTTCTTCAAAGCGAGAATACGCGTCTGACGACAGCACTTCAGCCCATAGATAGCTGTAGTAACCCGCGCTGTAACCACCAGCGAAGATGTGACCGAAGCTGTGCGAGAAGCGCGCCCACTCAACGGCTGGAACCACCGCAACTTTCTCTTTCACTTTCGCCAGCGTTTCTAAAACGCGTGCACCCACTTCTGGGTCGTATTCGGTGTGCAGAGTAAAGTCGAACAAACCGAATTCTAGCTGACGCAAAATACCCATCGCCGACTGGAAGTTCTTCGCCGCGAGCATCTTATCTAGCATCGCTTTTGGCAACGGCTCGCCTGTCTCATAATGACCAGAAATGAACGCCAGTGCGTCTTCTTCCCAACACCAGTTTTCTAGGAACTGACTTGGTAGCTCAACCGCATCCCAAGGTACGCCATTAATCCCTGATACCGCGCCAGTTTCTACTTGCGTCAGCATGTGGTGGATACCGTGACCAAATTCATGGAAAAGTGTCACAACTTCATCGTGCGTAAACAGTGCTGGCTTGTCGCCCACTGGACGGTTGAAGTTACACGTTAGGTACGCCACCGGCGTTTGCAGTTCGCCAGAGAGCGTAATACGACGACCACGACAGTCATCCATCCACGCGCCACCACGTTTGTGCTCACGTGCGTAGAGATCTAAGTAGAAACTGCCACGCAGTGCGCCTTCAGCGTCAAAGATATCGAAGAAACGCACAGATTCGTGCCAAGTGTCCACGCCTTCGCGCTCAGTAACTGTCATGCCAAACACGCGGTTTAGCACTTCAAACAGACCACTGACAACCTTTGACTCTGGAAAGTACGGGCGCAGTTCTTCATCCGAAATTTGGAACAAGTGCTGCTTTTGTTTCTCGCTGTAGTAAGCGATATCCCACACATGCAATTCTTCAACGCCAAACTCACTTTTCGCAAACTGACGCAACTCTTCCACTTCACGTTCACCTTGCGGTTTCGCACGTGTCGCTAGGTCATTCAAGAAGCCCAACACTTGATCTGGCGTTTCGGCCATTTTCGTTGCTAACGATTTCTCGCTGTAAGTATTGAAACCCAACATGCGTGAAATTTCGTGACGCAGTCTCAGTTGCTCAGTAATGATTTCTGAGTTGTCCCACTTACCAGCATTTGGACCGCGATCAGAAGCGCGCGTCACATACGCTTCGTACACTTCTTTACGCAACTCTTGGTTGTCGCAGTACGTCATGACAGGTAGGTAAGATGGGATATCCAGCGTAATGAGGTAACCATCTAGCTCTTTTGCTTCTGCCGCGGCTTTCGCTGCTGCCAGCGCCGATTCTGGCATGCCAGCAAGGTCTTTCTCATCCGTGATGTACTTGGTCCAACCCATGGTGGCATCCAGTACATTGTTAGAGAATTTAGAGCTGAGCTCAGACATGCGCTTGCTGATTTCGCCGTAACGGTGCTGCTCATCGGATGGTAAACCAATACCCGATAGCTCAAAGTCTCGTAACGCATCGGTGATGGTTTTTTGTTGAGCGCGAGTCAGCGTTGCGAATGCATCACTGGCTTTAATCGCTTTGTACGCTTCGTACAGGCCTTTGTGCTGACCAACCCAAGTGCCGTACTCTGACAAAATTGGCAAACAACTTTCGTACGCTTCACGCAGATCTTCGCTGTTCACCACGGAGTTCATGTGACCCACTGGCGACCAAATACGGCTTAAGCGGTCATCCGCTTCTTCAATTGGCGCAATCACACTGTCCCAAGTTGGGTGAGCATTATCTTTTAGAACTTCATCGATTTTCGCTCGGCATTCAGCAATCGCTTGTTCAACGGCAGGCTTGATGTGTTCTGGTTTAATTTGAGAAAACGGAGGTAAGTCCGTAAACGTCAGAAGAGGATTAGACATGAATAATTCCTTTTGTGTTTTGACTCTGTGATTGCCTGTCTATTTTGTGTAGATAGGCCAACTCAATGTACAGACGAGCCAGCAACATGGATTGGGGGAGCTCCGTTCCCTTTCTCTATGCTGCGATGACCATATAGTCAACGAGCGCTACTCTGTCCTTGAGTCTTGTTATACCTAAATGAGATTTCACACTCTTTGAGCACGAGAAACTCACCTAGTTCAATTCGATTACCAATAGTAAGTGTGGGTGACTTAAAGAAATTTCAATAGTGAGCCCCTAGTTAGAGGAACGGATTTGATTGGAAGTTCTACATCTTTAAGTTACTTGAGTATAATACCGCCATAGAGTGAAAATCACAGACCACACTCAACCAAAGAGTGTTTCGAGAGTTTAATTTGTTAAGTTACCGCCACAGCTTCCACGCTGGCAACCATGCCGACGTGGTCAAACACATCGTTCAAAGCCTCATTCTTGATGCGCTGAAACAAAAAGATAAAGCGTTCGTTTATCACGATACCCACTCGGGTGTGGGCCGTTACGATCTGACTCACGAATGGTCTGAAAAAACGGGCGAATACAAACAAGGCATCGCGCGTATTTGGGATAACCCAAATATTCCTGAAGACATCAAAAGCTACATCGATGCCATCAAAGTACTCAACAACGGCGAAAAACTGCGTTACTACCCAGGTTCACCACGTGTGGCACGTGCGCAAATCCGCCCACAAGATCGCATGGTGCTGACGGAGCTGCACCCAGCCGATCACCCGCTGTTGGAGCAAGAATTCCATCGCGATCGCCAAGTGAGCATCTTCAAAGAGGACGGGTTCCAGCGTCTAAAAGCAAGCTTACCACCACAAGAGCGTCGTGGTTTGGTGCTGATTGACCCACCATACGAGCTCGCGAAAGAGTACCGCGATGTAGTGCGAGCGATTCATCAGAGCCATAAGCGTTGGGCAACCGGTATCTACGCGATTTGGTACCCAGTGGTAAACCGTCACGACATCGAAGATATGATCGAAGGCCTGGAAGCACTGGGCATTCGTAAAATTCTGCAAATCGAGTTAGGTGTCGCACCCGATACCAACGAGCGCGGCATGACGGCATCCGGCATGATTGTGATTAACCCGCCGTGGAAACTGGAAAGCCAGATGAAAGAGATTCTGCCATTCCTGCAAGACGCGATCGCACCAGCCACCGGCCACTGGAAAGTGGACTGGATTGTGCCAGAGTAAGCTCATCTGCACCGAAACCTTCTAGCGCAACGACATTTTCGTTGCGCTTTTTTATACTCTCAACTTTGCCCTCTCATCGCGCTTATTCTTCTTTTTGTGCCTCTCATCGCTATTTGTCATAAGTAATGTCGCTTTTTCCCATTTAGGAATTCGTTACATTCGATTTATGATAGTGGGATAACGGTGGCATTGAGTTCAGGCAAGGTCATCCCAATCTATCTATGTACCAGATAAAATTTATAAGCTCTTGGAGAAAGTAATGGCGACTCATTTTGACTATATCTGTATCGGTGGCGGCAGTGGCGGCATCGCATCTGCAAACCGTGCGGCGATGTACGGCGCGAAAGTTGCGCTAATCGAAGCTCAAGACCTTGGTGGCACCTGTGTCAACGTAGGTTGTGTACCGAAAAAAGTGATGTGGCATGGCGCGCAAATCGCAGAAGCAATGAACCTGTACGCAGAAGATTACGGTTTTGATGTCGACGTGAAAGGTTTCGACTGGAGCAAACTGGTTGAGAGCCGTCAGGCATACATTGGTCGTATTCACCAATCTTACGATCGCGTTCTTGGCAACAACAAAGTAAACGTGATTAAAGGCTTTGCTAAGTTTGTTGACGAAAAAACTGTCGAAGTAAACGGTGAACATTACACAGCAGATCACATCCTGATCGCGGTTGGTGGTCGTCCTACTATTCCAAACATTCCAGGCGCTGAATACGGCATCGATTCAAACGGCTTCTTCGACCTAGCAGAACAACCAAAACGCGTTGCGGTTGTGGGCGCTGGCTACATCGCAGTTGAAATTGCTGGCGTACTGCACGCGCTAGGTACAGAAACGCACCTGTTCGTACGTAAAGAGTCACCACTACGTAGCTTCGATCCAATGATCATCGATACGTTGGTTGAAGTGATGGACGCAGAAGGCCCAACACTGCACACCCATTCTGTACCAAAAGAAGTGGTAAAAGAAGCCGATGGCAGCCTAACTCTGCACCTAGAAAACGGTGAGAGCCAAAACGTTGACCAACTAATCTGGGCAATCGGCCGTCACCCAGCGACAGACGCAATCAACCTAGCGTCAACCGGCGTGGCAACGAACGAAAAAGGCTACATCAAGGTAGACGAATACCAAGAAACCAACGTGAAAGGCATCTACTGTGTGGGTGACATCATGGAAGGCGGTATCGAGCTAACACCAGTAGCAGTGAAAGCGGGTCGTCAACTTTCTGAGCGTTTGTTCAACAATAAACCAAACGCGAAGATGGACTACGATTTGGTTCCAACTGTGGTATTTAGCCACCCACCAATCGGCACTATCGGTCTTACAACGCAAGAAGCGGAAGAGAAGTACGGCAAAGACAACATCAAAGTCTACACATCTGGCTTTACTGCGATGTACACCGCCGTTACTAAGCACCGTCAACCATGTAAGATGAAGCTTGTATGTGCGGGCGAAGAAGAAACGGTTGTTGGTCTGCACGGCATCGGTTTCACGGTAGATGAAATGATCCAAGGCTTCGGCGTAGCAATGAAGATGGGCGCAACCAAAGCAGACTTCGACTCTGTTGTGGCTATCCACCCAACGGGCTCAGAAGAATTCGTAACGATGCGTTAATTGCGCGCTAATCGCATTGCTGATTTCAGCGAATCATTCGAAAAGGTCACCTTAGGGTGACCTTTTTTGTTTGCCCATGCTTAACTCGCATTCTCCAATAACGTGCGAATAAACTCGGCTTTGATAGCACTCTCCTGCTTACCGTCATGAATCAGACACAAGTCTGCACGCAGTGACTCTTTCAGCTTGATAAAACGAATCCCATGCCAATGATGCTGAGAAAACGTCGACGGCACCAACGTCACGGTGTTGCTGTTTGCTACATACGCCATCAAGGTGCTTGGCTCCACCACTTGTTTGCCAATATGGGGTGAAAAGCCTTCTTGCAGACAGGCATTGATGATGAAGTTTGCCGAGGCAGAATTCGCCAAACTCATAAACGCAAACTCACACGTCTTTAAATCTTGGAGCCGCAGCAAAGATTTGCTGGCTAACTCATGTTGCTCCGACACCGCCACCACAAACACATCTTTGCCCAAAGACACCGACTGATACGGATAAATGTTGAGTGCATCGGCAAAACGTACAATACCCACGTCAATTTTCTTCTCACTCAGATGCTTCTTTTGCGTCTCTGGGTTGAGGTCAAAAATGTCGGCATGATAACTGTCATGCTCAGCATGGAAGCGCTGTAACAGACGATCAAATCCGCCCCAAAATGCGCTACTTACCACACCAACTCGCAAGATGTTTCTCTGGTTCAAACCCACTTGCTGCACTTGATTGAGCGAGACATCTAAGGTCTGAAAAATCAGTTGGCATTTGGACTCCAACAATCGCCCGGCCTCCGTCAGCATGACGTTTCTTGAATCACGCTCAAACAGTTTGACGTTAAGCACTTCTTCCAACTCTTTGATGCGATTGCTCAACGGCGAATTGGTGATATTGAGGTTCTCGGCCGCCTTAGTGAAATGCTTGGTTTGTGCGACCTCGTAAAAGTAACGCAGCATCTTCAGCGTCACGCGCTCAAATGGTTCTGACTTCATGCATTGAGTCCTAGCGAATTTCATCATCCTCTTTTTAAGGATGATAGTAGCGAATAAAGCAAAGATAACTAGCGCAGAAAGTCACACAATGGAATCAACACACAACCAGAAGGTGACTAACATGAATCACGATCCAGTAATCGGCGCACTACAAACCATTCGCGAACGCAAACCAAACTTCCAACCTAAAGCGGCGTTTATTTTAGGCTCTGGCTTAGGCGTATTGGCAGACGAACTACAAGACAAAGTGGTCATTCCATACGAAGAGCTCGAAGGCTTTCCGGTTAGCACCGTGCAAGGCCACTCTGGTGAGTTGGTGCTTGGTACCATGGGCGGCGTAGACGTAGTGTGCATGAAAGGTCGCGGTCACTACTACGAACACGGCTCAATGAAGGTCATGACCACGCCCGTGCGCACCTTTAAAAAGCTGGGCTGTGAGTTTCTGCTCGTCACCAACGCGGCAGGCTCACTTCGCCCTGAGCGTATTGATGTCGGCTCTCTGGTGGTATTTCATGACCACATCAACACCATGCCTGAATCGCCAATGATCGGTCCGAATGATGAAGAGTACGGCCCGAGGTTCTTCAGCCTCGTCAATGCGTACGACAAAGACCTGCGCGCAGAAGCGTTTGAAGTCGGCAAAGCCAATGGCATTCACCTGAATGAAGGTGTGTTTGTCTCTTACACAGGCCCCAACTTTGAGACCGCAGCCGAAATCCGCATGATGCAAATCATCGGTGGTGATGTAGTGGGCATGTCGGTCGTGCCAGAAGTGATTTCTGCAGCGCATTGCGGCTTACCCGTATTGGCAGTGTGTGCGATCACCAACATGGCAGAAGGCTTGGGAGATGTAGAATTGTCTCACGCCCAAACATTGAAGTGCGCGAAGCTAGCCGAAGCAGATTTCATTCGCTTTATTAAGCGCTTTATGAAGCATCACTTCTAAAGCCGCTTCATTCCAAAAAGCAAAAGGGTCATCAAGTAACTTGATGACCCTTTTTCGTATCACGTTTTCTAACGTTCGGGGGTATTTCGGAGCCGTTTGTGCGTTTTACTTAACTGCGCGAACCAATTCAGCAATACCTTCCCAATCGCCGTTGTCCATCATTGCGGTTGGCACCATCCAAGTACCGCCACAAGCTACAACCGATTTCAGCGCTAGGTAATCTTCCACGTTGGATGGGCTTACGCCACCTGTTGGCATGAATTCCACTGGGTAAACCGCCGTGAGTGCTTTCAGCATGCTTACGCCGCCTGATGGCTCAGCAGGGAAGAACTTCAACGTACGCAGACCCATTTCCATCGCTTGCTCAACCAAGCTTGGGTTGTTTACACCTGGTACGATAGTCACGCCACGTTGCTGACAGTATTTCACTGTGGTTGGGTTGAAACCTGGGCTAACGATAAAGTCCACGCCCGCTTCGATCGCGATATCCACTTGTTCTGTGGTCAGAACGGTGCCCGCGCCAATCAACAGCTCTGGGTACGCTTCACGCATGATGCGAATCGACTCCGCCGCCGCTTCTGTGCGGAATGTTACTTCAGCACATGGTAAACCGTTTTCTACCAACACTTTTGCCAGTGGCAGAGCGTGTGCTACGTCGTTGATTGCGATAACTGGGACGATTTTGATTTCTCTTAATCGTTGTTCAAGTGTTGTCATGGGGAACCTCTAAAGAATAAAGCTTAATGTTGCGACGATAATAAACGCGATACCACCAAGTAACGTTTCCATTACCGTCCAAGTTTTTAATGTGGTTTTCTCATCCATCTCAAGCAGACGAGAGACCAACCAGAAACCAGAGTCATTGAAGTGAGACAGTACCGTTGCACCACCCGCAATCGCGATTACGATAAAGCAAAGGTCTAGTTCACTCAAACCTGTTGATGCTGCCACAACTGGCGCGATAAGAGCCGCCGTCGTGGTTAGCGCTACGGTTGCCGAGCCTTGAGCAACACGCAGACAGGTTGAAATCACAAACGCCGCCACAATCACAGGCATACCTGTGTCTGTAAGAACGTCAGCCAGTGCATCACCAATACCGCTTGAGCGCAATACGCCGCCAAACATGCCACCTGCGCCCGTTACTAGGATAACACCACAGATTGGAGCCAATGACTCACCACATAATTTTTCTAGTTTTGCCATGCCGTAGTCTTTGGCAAACACAGCCAGACAGACAATCAAAGTAATCAGCAACGCGACTGGGGTTTTACCTAGCATACGTAGGAACTCAACCAGTGCCGTTTTGCCATCAATCAAACCTGCAACCGCCAGTGTGTTCAATACCGTATCCAAACAGATTAGCAGGACTGGCAGCACAAGGATGGTCATAACCGTGCCAAATTTTGGTGCGTTGCGCTCATCCACCATCGCTTCGCCATTAAAGAAGGCTTTAGATAGTGGGATATCGAATTTTTTGCCCGCGTACAAGCCAAATAGGTAAGCGCCAAGGTACCAAGTGGGAATAGCAACCAAAATACCCACCACCAATAGCAGACCGATGTTTGCGCCAAGGAATTCTGCCGCTGCAACCGGACCAGGGTGTGGTGGAACAAACGCGTGCATAACCGCAAAAGCACCGGCTGCAGGCAACGCGTATTTAATTGGTGAGCCACCAAAACGAGCCGCCACACTTAGGATGATTGGCATCATCACTACAAGGCCAGCATCGAAGAAGATTGGGAAGCCAAACAGTAATGAAGCGACGCCCAAAGCAAATGGTGCACGCTCTTTACCAAAGCGACCAATCAAAGTGTCTGCCAGCACTTTCGCACCGCCAGTCACTTCAAGAATTTTACCGATCATCGCACCAAGACCAACCAGCAATGCTACGGAAGCCAGTGTGCCGCCGAAGCCGCCCATCATGGTCGATACGACTTTCTCAGAAGGAACGCCAGTGGCGATTGCTGTGCCTAAACTCACCATAGTAAGGGAAGCAAAAGCATGGACTTTCAGTTTAATGATCAGAACGAGTAACGCTGCAATGGCAAGGCCTGCAATCGTCAGTAGGAACGTAGGATCTGGGGCTTGGGTTAATTGCTCCATAGGTTCACCTTTAAGAATTATTGTTTGTGTTATGGTTCACATTTATTTCAGTTACCGGTAACATGTTACCGATAACATAAATAAGATAAACCCATATTTTAAAGTGAATTCAAAAATTGAGATCACGCGCAAATTTGGTTATGAGGATAAGTTATGGCTGGTAGTAGTGTCATCGTTATGGGCGTTTGTGCTAGTGGAAAAAGCACAATTGGTGAGCATCTAGCGAAAAAGCTAGGGCGTAAATTCATTGATGGTGATGATCTTCATCCACGAGCGAACATTCAGAAAATGGCATCGGGCCAACCTCTGAACGATGATGATCGCAAGCCATGGCTAGAACGCATTCGTGATGCGGCGTACAGCCTAGAAAGCAAAAACGAACACGGCATTATTGTTTGTTCAGCACTGAAAAAGATTTACCGCGATCAGATCCGCGAAGGCAACGACAACGTGACCTTCCTGTTCCTTGATGGCGATATGGAGTTGATCCTTAATCGCATGCGTATGCGCAAAGGCCACTTCATGAAAGAAAACATGGTGAAGAGCCAATTCGAGACGCTAGAGCGCCCAGACAACGAGCCTCAAACTCTGATCATCAGTATCGACGGAGACATCAGCGACGTGGTGGAACGCTCTGCCGCTGAGCTAATCAAAATGCAAGCGATCGAGGTGGCGTAATGACTCACTCTGTTGTTCTTGAGGTCACACAACGTTTGACCGAGCGCAGCCGTGAAGCGCGCGCTGCGTTTCTTGCTCGCACCGAAGTGCAAGCCGAAGCTGGCAAAGGCCGTGTTGGTTTATCTTGTGGTAACTTAGCCCATGCAGTCGCCGCTTCTTGCTCTTCTGAAAAGAAAAATATTCTCGATTTTACTCATGCCAATGTCGCGCTGATCAGCGCCTACAACGACATGTTGAGCGCCCACCAACCGTACCAAGACTACCCAGCGCAAATCAAACAAGTACTGGCGGACTACGGCCATACAGCGCAAGTCGCAGGTTGTGTGCCAGCGATGTGCGATGGGGTGACTCAAGGTCAAGCAGGCATGGATATGTCGCTGTTTTCGCGTGACTTAATTGCGCAATCAACAGCGTTGTCTTTGAGTCACAATGTCTTTGATGCCACATTACTGCTTGGTATCTGTGACAAAATCGCCCCGGGGCAACTGATGGGCGCGCTGTCTTACGCGCATCTACCGACTGCGTTTGTACCAGCGGGTCTGATGGCAACAGGCATCAGCAATGAAGAGAAAGTCGACGTGCGCCAAAAATACGCAGCGGGTGAAGTCGGCAAAGACGCTCTGCTGGATATGGAGTGTCGCGCTTACCACTCTGCGGGGACGTGTACGTTTTACGGCACAGCCAACACCAACCAGTTGGTGTTCGAAGCCATGGGCTTGATGCTGCCAGGTTCGGCATTCATCCATCCCCATACCCAACTGCGTAAAGCGTTAACCGATCACGCAGCTCTGAAAATCGCCTCTATGACGGCGGGTTCTGCACACTTTCGTCCGCTGGCAGAAGTGGTCACAGAAAAGAGCTTGGTCAACGGCATCATCGCTCTACTCGCATCTGGCGGCAGTACCAATCACACCATTCATATGATCGCCGTGGCGCGTGCTGCTGGCATCTTGCTCACGTGGCAAGACATCAGCGATCTGTCGGATGTGGTTCCTTTGTTAGCTCGCGTTTACCCGAACGGCCCAGCCGATATGAACGCGTTCCAAGACGCGGGGGGCGTGCCAGCGTTATTGCACCGCTTGAACCAATCCGAGCTTTTGCATCGCGATGTGAAACCCGTGTTTGGTGAATTTGAAGACCAAATGACGCGACCGAGTCTTGTCGATGGACAACTGACTTGGACACCGTGCCAAGGCAGCCAAGACGGTGACGTGATCGCCAAACCGGACGCCACTTTCCAAAACACCGGCGGCACTCGCGTACTGACTGGCAACTTGGGTAAAGCCGTGGTGAAAGTGTCTGCGGTGAAAGAAGAGCAACGCGTGATTGTGGCACCAGCGATCGTATTCCAATGCCAACACGAAGTGGAAGCCGCGTACAAACGTGGTGAGCTGAACAAAGATTGCATCGTTGTGGTCACACACAACGGCCCAGCGGCAAACGGCATGCCTGAACTGCACAAGCTGATGCCCATTTTAGGTAACGTGCAAAAAGCGGGCTTTAAAGTGGCGCTGGTTACTGACGGTCGTTTATCTGGCGCGTCAGGTAAAATTCCGTCTGCGATTCATGTTTCTCCAGAAGCCATTCGTGGTGGCGCGATTGGTTTGGTGCGCAACGGTGATTTGATTCGCCTTGATTGCCAAACGGGCGAACTGAACAACTTAAGCGATACCACTGGTCGCGAGTTGATTCATTTCGACACCGAATCTACCCAACAAACATGGGGACGAGGCTTGTTTAGCGTGATCCGCCAAAACGTCTCTAGCGCAGAAGAAGGCGCAAGCTTCATTGTTTAAGCCAGAAAAACAAAAAGAGCGGAGTTTGATACTCCGCTCTTTGTATTTGTCTTCGTTGTTTTTGTTTAGCTTGATTAAGCGGTTTTCATCACCACGACCGCAGCAATCACCACAAAGATACCAAACCAGCCGATTGGCTTAAGTTTCTGCTTAAACAGCAAGGCTCCACCCACTGCGGTACCCAAGATACCGATCGCGCCCCAAGAAGCATAAGCAATGGCTAAGTCGATCTCTTTAACCGCTTGTGCCAACAGCGTGAATGCTGTCAGTACCAACACAATCGCCGCAATGCCCCAGCCTTTGTATTTAAAACCTTTTGAGCGTGTCAGCGCCATATTGGCCATGATATCGACCAAGGCAGCCATCACGACAAATCCAAATGACATCGTAAAAAATTGACTCATGATTCGCACCTTGTACTAGCAGAAAATGAACGTTCTTTTGCCGGTTTATCGGCGTTTTTCTCAGCGTTAGGTTGATCGTGTGATTCCCCTAAAGTCACACACACAATGCCGACAACGGCTAACATCAAACCAAACAGCTCTTGATGGTTTAAGTTGGCATCAAAGGCGATGATCGACACCACGGTGATCAACGAGATACCCAACCCTTCCCAGACAGCGTATGCCACACCGATCGATATTTTCTTCGCGGCAAACGCGAGAAAGTAGTAAGAGATTGCGATCAGCACATACATTACGATGTAGCCCCACCACCCGTGCCCTTGTCCGATAAGAGACATAGTGCTGGTGCCAGCCACTTCGGCAACGATGGCGAGCAATAAAAATAGACGTGCAACTAGCATGATTAATCCTCCATCAGAAATTAAAAAAATGCATAACGGAGAATGGTGAATGTCGCGTACCTGTATCGACATTCAAAAAGTTAAAAAGATAAAAATGAGCCACTTCTCCTGACTATTTGAGATAAGGTTAGCGCTGGGTAGGAAAAAGAGACAGGTAATTGAGATATTCATTTTTGAATATCTTAAGAAGTAAGTTGTCTATGTAATAACACAATACTGACAAGGTTAAAGCACCAGCTCTCTCATTCAGCCGATGCCATAAAGTGACGTCACTGCGTAAAAATCAGCGGCGTATTGAGGGTTTGTCGCACCACTTTATGCAGGTGTCTGTGCAAAGGATGGTTGCGGTTGGTTTGAAGGAAACCGCCAGAGACCACAAACTGACTGAACTCACGGTTGACGAGTGGCATTGCGTAAGACGCCAGTTCCGGCATCAACAATGCCGAGCTTTGACTGGCATACATAATTGCGTCGGTTTCTTGCAGCATTTGGCAAGCCACGCGCAAATTATAGGATTTCAATAACACCACGGGCTCATAGCCCATGCGGCGATACTCGGACTCCACGGTACAAAGCGGTTTATATGACGCGGGCGCAGGCAAAGAAACAAGGGGCAGCTTGGAGACCGTGTCCCAATCATTGCTGACTTTCGACAAGGTCGGATGGTTTTTACGCGCCAAAATCACTCGTTTTTCAACGAATAACGGGCGCATGTAAATGTCTTTCGACAGTTCGGTCTCTTGGTCAAGAATGCAGTAATCGTGCTCACCTTCGAGCATTTCATCGTGCGAGTAACTGTTCCAACTGGAAAAGGCAAAGTGCGCTTTAGGGAACGCTCGATGGCAGCCAGTTAGCAATCGCTGCCCTTGTTCATCCATCAAATAAGGGTCGGTTACAATCGCGATCTGTCCTTGATATTGCTGAGGGTCGAATACTTCAAACTCTTGCACCACTTTTTCCAGTGGTGCAATCATGTTATCGAATTCGGCGGCAAGGCGAATCGCCATGGGAGATGGCTCTACCCCATGCGCTTTACGCACAAATAGCGGGTCATCAAACACTTGCTTAAGCTTCATTACGCCGCGGCTGGCGCTCGGTTGAGAAATGCCAAGCTGCATTGCGGCCAGCTTGATGCTGCGGTTTTCCACCACGGCTTTTAATAAACGCATTAAGTTGAGATCCAATGCATCCAGCTGATGTGCCATACCCTAACCTGCCAATACCATTGATGAGCGAATACGAAGAGCGGTTAACTGCGAGTTAAACACTCTCTCCTGAGGTAATTTGATACCCCATATCAACCACTTTTTCTTCTTGCGCTTCACCTTTCAGACGCGCGATCAAAAGCTCTGCGCTCTTTTCACCGATTTTGAAACGCGGTGTATCGACGCTAGTCAGTTTCGGGCTGATGGTTTGACCAATATCCAGCGCGTTATAGCCCACTACCGCCAGCTGCTGCGGAACTTGAATGCCACGTTGTTGCGCGCTCAGCATGGTCCCTATCGCGATGTCGTCGTTGGTACAGAATACGCCATCAAGCGTTGGGTGAGTTTCTAGCGCGCGTTCAAGCAAATCATGCGCTAAAGAGAAGCTAGAGTGATCACCCGTTAATACGTGCTTAGGTTCTAGCCCTGCTTCCGTCATCGCGCGATCATAGCCTTGCATACGCAGCTTGGTTCGCGTATCCAAACGCGCCCCAAAATAAACGATTGTGCGCTTACCTGAATCTAGCATCTGCTTAACCGCCGTGTACGAGGCATCTTCATGATCGAGCCCGACCGCCATATCAATCGGCTTTGGTGGTAGTTCCATGGTTTCCACTACAGGGATCCCTACATTTTTTATCATTTGCAATGTACGCGGCGTATGATGGCTTTCAGTGAGAATAAGTCCATCGACCTGATAAGAGAGTAATGACGCGATCTTGCGTTCTTCTTCAAGCTCATCGTAGCTAAAATGCGCTAAAAGCGTCTCATAGCCATTGGCTTTGGTTACCATCTCGATGCCCTGAACAAAAGAAGCAAAAATTTGGTTGGACAATGAGGGCAGTAAAATACCAATGGCTTTACTGGACGACTTTGACAGCATAGCGGGGGCGCGGTTTTCGATGTATCCCATCTCTTCAATCGCAGTCGCAATCTTGGCCCGAGTCTTTTCTGCCACCGATTCAGGGTTACGCATATAACGTGAAACCGTCATCTTCGTGACGCCAACTTGGTCTGCGACATCCTGCAATGTCGTGCGAGTTTTCTTATTCTGTTGAGCCATAAATATGTGATTTATCAGTAATGTTACAAGTAACATTATGACGAATAGACTCTCTGCCGACAAGCTCAGTGAAAATAATTCGCAAAATCATGACGTTATTATTCTATTAGCCACCAAATTGCGTTTCATACATTGTGAGTCAAAGCCGAATAAATAAATGACATTTATATCAAAGTTCTTATAAAATGCCGTACCTAAAAGAATAAGACATTAGGCACAGTGCAGTTAGGCTCTAGCGAAACCCAGATTTACTATCACTTGCTTGATCTGGACGACTCCCAAAAGCAGCAATACCTCCAAGCATTGCAACAAAGTCAACCTGAGCTGTATCAACAACTCGTTCCTCTTTTAGCCCACGAGACACCTGAAGAACAACTAACGCAGTTACTTTACTTTGGTGCTCACCAGGCTACGAACCGAGACGTCGATCTAAGCGGAGAAGTCATCAGTAAGTATCGCCTAACTCATGAGTTGGGTCGCGGTGGCATGGGTGTCGTTTACGCCGCCCTACGTGCAGATGAAACGTTCGAACAAGATCTGGCCATCAAGTTTATTCAAAGCAATTTGAGTAATGTGCTGGGACAACGTGCACTCTTCGATGAGGCACAACTGCTCGCACGTCTAAACCATCCGTACATAGCGAAAGTGTTTGATGGCGGTCTTCATCAAGATTCAGTTTACATCGTGATGGAGCGGGTATTTGGTCAAACCTTAGATGAATACCTGTCAGAAAATAAGCTGGAAAAGACGGAAAAACTGTTGCTGTTTAAGCAGATTTGTCAGGCGATGGAGCACGCCCACCAGCATCATGTTTTGCATGCCGATCTAAAACCAGAAAATATACTGATCGATCGTAGCAAACGACCCAAACTGCTCGACTTCAACTTGACTCAAAAAGCGCACTCCACCCGAGAGGGCTCACCCTCGGCACTGATTGCGTTTAGCCAAAATTTTGCCAGCCCTGAGCAGCAGGCTGGACAAGTACTGACAGAGCAAAGCGATGTTTATTCATTGGGCAAAATCCTCGCTTTGATGTTTCCGTCACCAGCGGTTTGGTCTGATGTGTATTGGGTGATAAGACGGGCGACGCGTCCAGCCACCCAAGTGCGATACTCAGATGTACGAGCGCTACGCATTGATATCGAGCGAATTATCGAACGTCGCCCTATCGAGCAGAAAAAACACTGGCCGTTGTATAGCGCCTTTCGCTTGGTGCAACGGCGCCCTCTTGCTTCTGCATTGTCAGGCATCATCGTGCTATCAGGTGTGCTATTTGGCAGCGCCATGATGCAAAAGAATATCCAACTGCAACAAGAGAAGAAGATTGCAGAAGATATGATGTACGAAATGACTCGTCTTATCTTCCACGCGAAGGGGCAAAATGTCGAGCACCTCTCAGTGAGCTCCATGATGGAGTTAACACGAAGACGGATACTCTCTAATCCAGATATCCCCAAACATATAAAACAAAAAATGTTGTTGGCGATGATGACACCGGTGCCAAAGAAGCACCTAACTACTCCAATGAGTTGTCAGCCAAATTGTGCGTCTGAGGACAGCACCAACCAATAAGGCTTAAAACAAGATGTATACACGTTCAGTGGTATTTTGGCTGTCTGCATTGACGGCTACCTCCACGTTAGCAGCAGACACTTCTGCTGCCACTTCACACCCGCCCACTTCAACCGTGAAGCAAGGCTACTTTATCGATGCGCCAGTGACTGGCTTGTATTACAAAACCAGTTCCAATATCACTGGCGTTACCCAACAAGGGGCATTTCACTACCAACCTGGTGATGTGATTAGCTTCTTCCTTGGCAACGATGATAAGGGTTATCTGCTGACAACCTTATCGAGCCAAGAAGTGCTTACACCGACGATGGCAACAACCAAACCCAGTCGTAGCATCAATATGACGCGCCTGCTGCTCTCTCTCGACAGCACGCCTGAGAATCGTAAGGAAATTGTCTTAGCCAACCGCGTGTTGTCTGATGCTCGCTTTCAAAACCAGCTCAAGGGCCTTGACCTCAATTATCTGGATGACGCCAAACGTCACCTCAATCTCGACTGGGTATCTGTCGATGAGGCAATCGAGCACCTAAACGAAAGCCAGCAGTACATTGAAAAAAACTTTGCCTCAGATGAGATCATCTTTGAACCTCGCGGCATGACGTTCAAAAACATCGTGATCAAAAAGAAAGATTGGCAAGGCCGAGCTTGTGCTTACGACTTACGTTATCAACATCATCCTAAATATCGCCCTCCGTTTGGTGAAACTCGATTCACCATCACCAAAGATTCATTGATTGAGCATCCAAGCATTGGCGATCATTTTCAAGGTTGCTTCCTCTCGATGAAGCGCCCTATCACGGAAGACATTGTCGAGCCGATAAGCAAATTTGCGGATTGGTTTAATATCGTCGGTTGCTCAATCACAGGGTGCACCCGCAACGATTTGAATGGCTTCTCTCTCGAAGACTTTGATGATGAAGGCGACTGGAAATACCGCTCCGTTGCACTCAACTTTGATCCAAGTACTGAGCTACTGATGGAAAAAGTACAAGGCCTTGGGCGTAAAAAAAACATCCACCACCACAATCGTACAGAAATGCTGTGGTTTACCTACCCCAACACGAACGAACACGATATCGACTACCTCGGGGTATGGCAGCAGACCCAATACCACCAGCAGTCCATGACACAATCGTGCCTATTGATGCGCCACCAACAAGTCATGCGACTGCCACACAATGCAGACACCTGTCCAACCGACGCAAGCCTATACACACAAGATGTCACCCAAGAGTATGCGGACATGTGGTGGGTCAACAATAACGAACCCAAAGCCGAGCTTGCGCAAATGAATGTCATGGTACGTTGGTCAACGACCCCAGCCGAAATCAATTACACCACTTGGGAATATTTGCCCGCTGGCGCAACTTGGGAACAAGGCATTTTATATCGCTATCAACAAGATGTTCTCCGCAACCGAGACGGCTCCGATCGCATTGAAACCCACACCATTTCTGAATTTGTCAAAGTGAGCGAGGATGTATAACCATGGCAACAGCAGTAGCACTGACACAAATCATTCAACAATGGCAATCTGGTGATAAACAAGCTGAGAGTGAGCTCTACCAATTTGCGTATTTGCAGTTACGTAAGATCGCCCAACACGAGCGTGAACGAAACGCGGAAAAGTACGGCACCGACAACAAAGTATTGGCCGATAGCGTCAACAGCACCACAGCATTAATTCATGATGCTTACCTGAAGATGTCCAACTGCGACATGAGTGAAATTGAAACAAAACGTGATTTCTTTTTGATGGCCGCCAAAGTGATGCGTCAAATCTTGATCGATAACGCACGCTCGCACCAAGCACAAAAGCGTCAACACATCACATTGATGAGAGATGAAGAAGATCGCTTCGAACAATTGATCATCATGGATAAAGCGCTGGATAACTTCAGTAGCCGTTACCCACGCCAATCAAGTGCACTCAAACTCAAGTATTTAATGGGAATGAAAAACCAAGAAATCAGTGAACTGCTCGAGTGCAGCGCAAGCTTAATAGAGAAAGACCTAAAATTCTCTCGCAGCTGGTTGCAATCACGAATGGCGCACGCGTAATGAGAAGCAAAAAGTTTTGGATAATCGGCGCAATCTGCGTTGGTTTGCTCGGCGTATACTGCATGTCAGACGAATCCAGCTTGGCATCAGCGGCGGACTCATCAGACAGCACGAGCCAATCAACCACGCGAACACATCGTCAATATGAGCGCACATCTTTAGTTGAAGTAAAGCAAGCGTTGACAGGTTCTGCGTTGGAGAACGCCCACACAAAAGACGGTGATGACGCCTTCAATTCTGCCATTTTAGGACAACCAGGGCCAATTACGAACCCATTTCATACTACAGAAGACGGCTCTTTTTACGACTCGTCATTGGGTTATGAAGACAGCCGCTCAAAAGAGGACCCATCAGAGAACAATAAACCCATCATCAACCTCACGGTGGAACAACAGCTACAAACCATTATTTATGCTTGGGAGCTCAACCAAAACTCTCCGATTAGCTATTCGCTCAATCTTAACCAACTGTTTGAAGACCCGGATGGTGATCTCCTCACCACTCGGATTTGGCTCGAAAACGCCAATGGATTAAGGGTGCTAAACCAAGGACAAATGATGGTGCTAGGTGCACCAGAGAACATTAAAACCACCACATACCTGGCGGTAGCGGCGCGTGATGATTACCACGGCGACAGCGACCATGCGTGGGTCACAACACGTTTTGAGTTGCCTGTTGTCACTCCAGGTCACAATGACACGGAACACCCGTTAATTGGCGGCATTGTCTATCGCTTGGAGACGACGCAAAACCTTGGCGGTACCGCGTACGCGTATGAAGTGGTTTATTGCGAAGCGTTTCAGTTTGAGGATGACGAGGTACGTTATGCCGCCTCAAACAACAAACACCAGTGTCCTGAAAAGGGAGACTTAAAAAAGGTGGGTGAGTACAAAATCAGTGATGACTCGTTGATTGTTTATGTCCATGGCGTACGCCAAATTTGGACCACCAAAAAAGTATACGCATCTCAGGTTCATAAAGAGACTCAGAACTATTTCACCACCGTATTTGATGGCAAACAATTCGAAAGCTACACCATGCAAAAAAACAAGCAATCGATGGAAAAACGCATCAATGTCCACACTGGTGAGTACGAATATCAAGGAACGTTGTTTGACTACCTCTTTCCCATTTCAGGAGGAGGTTATATAAACGGGACTGCTAGCAACTACATATTTGATAGAAGTGTTCAGGGTAACGAACCTGTGCACAAACTGGACTCTGATCTCAATATGAAATCAAACCAACATGACCTATTTTGTCATGATTATTTATTTTACTGGTACAGCTCTATCGTAGCGGGGCGAGGAGAGTTTGCCGATATTATCTCTAGCTCAATGGATTTTGACGGCATAACTCCAATACATTGTGCTGAATGGCCAGATGATTACTGGCAACGAACATTTATGTTTTACAACCTTGAATACACAGATTACGACATATTCATTCCAGGCGAAGTCTACAGTTATGTGCTTAAACCTCACCCTCAATTTGCTGATCGCGTTGAGGAATTTAAGATCAACATGATTTATCACGCCCCAGTCCTTACTAACACCCAATAAACCTTTCTTTACAGATGGTTATTTTGACAAAACAATCATCCCAAAAACAAAACTGGAACCGTGATCAAATTATCAATTTTCCATCATAGACAAAAAATAGAAATAAATTTTACGGGTTTTGTGCGGTTTTTCGTGTCTTGAACCTAGGCTCAATAGTCATTAAAAAGACACCACTCTCTTCAATCTCACTAGTGAGATTGAAAGACAAAAACAATAAAAAAGCGACTTTCTCATTCGGAAACGAAACAAGGACAAATGAATAATGAATAAGGTGAGTTTATTAGCAGCGTCAGTGGCTATCGCTCTTACTGGCTGTGGCGGTTCAGATGGTGGTTCAAACAGTGCTAACAACGGTGTTGTGATCACAGGCTTTGACGGCTACTTCAAACATGCAGTTGTTTTTGAAGATACGAACAACAACGGCCAATGGGACACTAAAGAAACACTCCTTGGTCTGACCGATGAGAAAGGTCAGCTTAAATTGGATGCCAAACCAGAAAACACTCTAGCACTGCAGACCATTACACCAAACGGTGCAAAGCAGAAACAGCTTATCGCTTTGGATTCTAAAGAGTACGCTGGCAAATACACGGTTGATATGGATCATCCAGGCCAAGCCATGGCCCACGAAATCGTGTTCCGTGCACCAACATCGTCAAACGTGATTTCACCTATCACAGACCTTGTTGCGATTGAAATGGCAAAAGATCCATCCATTAGTGAAGAAGACGCAAAAGCCAAGGTAAACCAAGCGCTAGGAGGCTCAGAAGAAGCACCAATTGATCTGTACAGTGATTTTGTTGAAGGTGCGACAAAAAACGCCGAACTACATAAAACCGCTCAGATTCTGACCGACTCAAAAGCGCAAAACCCAGCTAACTACGAGAAAAAGGCCACTGAATTTGCTCAAGCGGCAAACCAAGAAGTCGATCGTCTTATCGCATCCGGCGAAAACATCAATGATGCAAGCCTACGCCCAATCATCACTGACGCGACCCCAAATAGCGACAACTTAGCACCTGAAACGGCAATCAATAACAAGCTAACCGTAAACGAAACCGTCGAAGAGGCTGCTAAAGATAAGCTTGGCAAATTACCAAAAATCGTACAAGGCGCAGGCTTTGATGGCGTTGAACTAAACATCGAAGGTCTTTTCACAGACAAAGACCAAAACCTTGTGACAACCAAACTGACGCACAACTTAGCAGGCACAGGCATTGAAGTTGCGCAAACTGGA
Source organism: Vibrio sp. 11-4(1) (assembly GCF_013048625.1). Lineage (NCBI taxonomy): Bacteria > Pseudomonadati > Pseudomonadota > Gammaproteobacteria > Vibrionales > Vibrionaceae > Vibrio > Vibrio sp. 11-4(1). The sequence continues at coordinate 528,343 of NZ_VHSY01000003.1, forward strand.
AATCTGATTGTTCTATATCCGACTGCTATCGTAGAAAAAGCTGGTGATTTTGAGATAGTCCTAACGGCGCAAGACATTGATTCTTCAGGTAAGGTTTTGGGTACGGTAAGCACCGTATTTAAGTTCGAAATCGAATCGGCAAACTTACCACCAACGGTTGTGGAAACAGAACAAGCGCGTCTACAGTCCATCGTTGATGGTTGGTACCTACAACAAGGTGAAGTATTTGAACAAACGCTCGATATTTCTAGCTTGTTCCAAGATAAAGACGGTCATATCACCGACTACTCAGCGGACTATGTGGACATTGAAGGTCTAACAGTATCTGAGGATGACAATGCGATTGTCACCATTAAAGGCACACCGACAAAAGCGAGCGAAGCTGGTGCAGCACTTGCGATTAGCGCAACAGATGGCCATACCGCGGTACAGATTGCACTCAGCATGCCAACGGTTATCGAAGGCGTCACGCCACCACCAGTAGTGCCGACTTTGGGCTTCACTCACGAGCACTTCAACGGCCAAGAGTGGAAAATGGGTAGCTTTGCACAAAAAGACGGTGAAATTGGCTATGCCATGTTGATGCAAGACTCTGAAGGCCTACTATTCTGCTGGGGCTCAAACCATGATGAGATGAATCAAGAGTACAAAGCGAGCATCAGCGACTTCCTAGAAAACACATGGGAACACGATGCCTACGCTATTCTTGCCGATCTGGACCAACAAACTGGTTACGCGGAATACCACAATAAAGACTGTGAAGACGTCGAGCTGAAAGACGGCAAGCTATACAACAGCTACGGCGAAGAGTATGAAATGCTGTACCAGCACACAACCGAGCATAACGGCACTCAAATGATCGTTAAAATCTCAGATGATGAGCTGTTCTGGATGGATTCAAGCAATACACCATTCGCAGAATCACTTTCGGTTGCAGAACACATCAAACACGGCACGGTAGAGCATGACTTGATGGTAGAAAGTAAAGGCTCGGGCGACGACAAAGTCCTGAAATACTCGTCAGGTACGTACGAGTACGACGCTGATACTTACAACTACACGTCGTTCATGCCAACAGGATTCCAAACTCCAGGTAATTGGGAAATCCAGAGAGATGAAGGCCGTGAGCTGCTGATTCTAAAAGAAACAGGCTCAGAGTCAGATTACAAAACTCGTCATCGTTACATCAACCGTGATTTTGGTGACTTCTACATCGGTATTCGTTGGAGTAAAGAGCAAAACGGTCATGAATCCGCGCCGGAATATGGTCTGTACTCTCACAACAAAGAAGCCATGACGAGCATCGCGAGTTCGCTCCCGATTTTGGAGCCTGGCGATGATGACTAAAGCAACCATCGTTAACCCTTGCTGTGATAGCGTGCATTTGCGTAGAAGACGCAGAACGCTTTGGGAACGCTTGGTCGGCATAAAAGAAGTGTATATCTGCTCTAACTGTCACAAAGAAACGCCACTCAAATAGCGATAATATTTGAGACCGCAAAAAAGCCCCGAACTCGGGGCTTTCTTCTATCTTTTGACCGCAATATTTGAGTCGTTATTTCACGCACACTACGTTCAATAATGAGGTTCCGGTGAGCTGGTTTGGCTCACGATCTGCGAACAAACCTTTCTTATCTTTGCCCCAATACGGCAGTTGCAGTGGCCATTGATTTTTTTCCATCACACCAGACGCCCTCAACACTTTGAATTCTGCAGGGCTGGCTAAGCTCATACCCAGTTGCTGACATACTTTTTGCGAGTTTTCGTAGTTGAGACGATTCCACGGCTTGCCGTATTCCATGTAAAACTGATTGTGGTGGTCGAGTAAGTACGGCACCACGTACGTTTTGCCTTGTAAGGAGGTTCTCAACCGAACTTCAATGTCATCATTCCCGCTCACAACTGGCTTCGCTTTGGTCTTAGCAACAGGCTTGGACGAAGAATTATCACGTGTATTTTTTACCTTGGTCTTTGACTTCTCTGCCGGCGCTGTAAAGGCGTCGGTATCAGCTCGCACGGCAGGAACTGGCGCGGATTTCGGGGTCACCGTCGGTGTTGGCTTAACCGAAGATGCGGCTAATTTCGACGGCACAGCGGGTTTAGATGGTGTCGTAGACTGTTTATTCTCTTTTCCAACCACGCGGATGAACGCCTCTTTGTAATTCGACAAGGTTTTGACTCCCCGCAAATCTCCCCTCGCATCAGACAGATCTTTGTAAGGCCCAATCAAACAGCGATAACCTTTGGACTCCGGCTTCATCCACACGTCAGTCGTAATCTTGCTGTAAAGCGGCTTTGCTTTCGCGAGTGACATTGGCTTTGGTAGTAATCCGCATTGAATCCAGTAGAGGTAGTTGCCTCCTTGCGGCACTTTCTTTCCCCATACTCCGTTACCAATTGGGCACGTTTTCTCAAGCATCGGCAGTTCTTTCTCGCTCGCTTGAGTAGCTTGGCAAAGGAACTCCTCCGCCGATACTGGGCTAGAAAACTGGGCGCATACCAGCAACAAGCCGAAAGCTAGGCTTGCTTGGAAGATACGAGATGGGTGTTGTGCCTTCTTCATTTCCATACACTTCACTCTAAATTAGTGGGTAAGGTCATTATGGCGGCAAAGCGCCAAAAAAATGTGAACAAAGAATAACTAGCAAAAAAAGAGCCGGAATTTGCATCCGGCTCTCAGTTTAGGAAGGAATTAAGCGAATTTACAACGCTTGGCGGGAAAATTCTTAACCTTTGTACAGTTTCGGGTTGAATACATCTCGTAACCAGTCACCCAATAAGTTGATAACCAGAACCAGTGTAACCAACACGATGCCTGGGAAGGCAGTAATCCACCACGCACCTGAGAAGATGTAGTTAAAGCCGATGCTGATCAGCGCACCTAGTGACGGCTGATCAACAGGAAGACCCAAACCTAGGAATGACAGTGCCGCTTCCGACATGATCGCATTCGCTACCTGTACCGTCGAGATAACCAAGATTGGTGATAGACAGTTCGGCAGGATGTGACGGAACATGATGCGTGGCGCTTTAAAGCCCATCACACGTGCCGCTTCTACGTATTCCTTCTTCTTCTCAGCCAGTACTGAAGCACGAATGGTACGTGCGTATTGCGGCCATTCAGCCACACCGATGATCACCACCAGCATCACCACCGCGTATTGGCTGTAAAAATCGCTGCCAAAGCTGGCTTTGAAAATGGCCGATACGATGATCGCCACCATCATGGTTGAGAACGATAATTGAACATCCGCAAAGCGCATCAAGAAGCTATCGATACGACCACCGAAGTAACCCGCCGACAAACCAATGATGATACCCAGAATCAACTGAAGACCGACGGCTAAAAAGCCGATGGTTAGAGACAGACGAGAACCGTAAAGAATGGTCGATAAGATATCACGGCCTTGCTCATCAGTACCAAGAACAAAACGCTCATCGCCCTCTTCCATCCAAGACGGTGGTAGCTCTGAATCCATGATGTCGATAGACGTCAGATCATACGGATCAGTCGGAGCTAGAATTGGCGCAGCTAATGCCAACACTAAGAACATCATAAAGACCGTAAAACTTGCCATCGCCACTTTATCGCGCTTGAAGTAATACAAAAAGTCCGACTCTTTAAAACGTTGCCATGCAGATGGAGCGGCTTCAGGAGCTGGTGTTACATTTGATTGGCTCATGATTAAGCTCCTTTTCCAGTTAAGTTCACAGTTGGGTTGATGATGCCGTACAGCAAATCAACGATGGTATTGGTTACCACGAAAATCAGACCAACAAAGATAACGTAAGCTGTGATCAACGGTGTATCGACACGGTTGATTGCCTCTAGGAAAAGAAAGCCTGTACCCGGCCACTGGAATACGGTTTCGGTTAGGATGGTGTAAGCCACCATGGTACCAATCTGCACGCCACCTACCGTCAATACTGGCAGCATGGTGTTCTTAAGTGCATGTTGGTAGTAAATCTTTTGTAAGTTCAAACCTTTTGCTTTGGCGAACTTAATGTATTCCGAGCTCAGTACTTCCAGCATTTCTGAACGTACCAGACGGATAAACAACGGCAGCATAATTGATGCTAGCGCAATACACGGCAGAATAAGGTGCTTAATACCATCGATGGTAAAGAAGCCAGATTCCCAACCAAGCAAGTTAGCGGTTTCACCTCGCCCGTAGGAAGGCAGCCAGCCGAGTTCGATGGAGAAGACGTACATCAGCATGATTGCGGTTAGGAACACCGGAATCGAGATGCCGACACTACTCATCGCCATAACAAATTTGGTAAAGACACTCTTCGGGTGAATCGCGGAATACACCCCGAGTGGTATAGAGAAAACGATAATGATGAGCGTCGCGCCAAACACGAGCTCTAATGTTGCCACCAGCTTATCGAGGATCACCTCAACCGCAGGTCGCTTGAAAAAGTATGATGTACCCAAATCACCTTGCAGTGCATTACCCACAAAGCGCGTGTACTTTGTGATAAAGGGATCGTTCAGGCCCAATTCGTCGCGTAGCGCTTGGCGCTCCGATTCCGAAACCGACTGACCTACAAGCTCACGCAGCGGATCACCCAGGTTGTCCTGAATGGCAAACGCCACCAAACTGATCACAAACATCACTATCAGTGCCTGAAACAGGCGCTTGACCAGAAACGAAAACATTCCTTGCCCCTTAACTATCCATAGATCTCTAAACTTAGAGAGAAAATTCAGTCTGTAAAACTGGCTCAATCCGACTGAAACAAAACCGAGCCAAGTGTCGAAAACAGAGAAGGACTGGCGCCCCTCTCTGTCATGACTAAGTATGATTACTCGACAACTAGGTCGCCAAAGTAAGGCATTACCATTGGGTTCACGATCTCTGCGGCTTTCACGTTAGACTTCGCGCCCCATGCTTCACTTTGCCAGTGTAGCGGTACGAATGCAGCATCGTTGTATAGCGTCGCTTCGACACCTTTCAGCATTGCTGCACGTTTCGCAGGGTCCGTCTCTACGTTTGCAGCTTCAACCACTTTGTCCATTTCTGGGTTTGAGTAGTGACCACAGTTGTACTGACCACGACCGGTTTCTTCGTTACGAGTCATGGTTAGGAACTCGTTGAAGTTTGCCGAATCCTCCGTATCCGAGTGCCAACCAATCATCAGCATGTCTGCCGCACACTTATCAAACTCAGGCCAGTATTGCGCTTTAGGCATGGTTTTCAGATCAACCTTGATGCCAATCTTAGACAACATTGCCGCCGCCGCTTGCGCTACTTTCGCATCGTTTACGTAGCGGTTGTTTGGCGCAATCATAGTTAGCGTCAGGCCGTCTTCGTAACCCGCTTCTTTCATCAGTTGTTTTGCTTTCTTCAGATCGTAGCGAGGTACTAGCTTGTCATCGTGACCAACGTAGCCAGTTGGACTCTGCTGGCCAGCTGCTGTCGCGAAGCCTTTCATGATTTTCTTCACGATACCTTCGTTGTTGATTGCGTGAACAATCGCTTGGCGAACGCGAACGTCTTTCAGTGCTTCGTTGCTGTTTTGGTTTAGTTGGAACGTGATGATACGAGTACCTGGTAGCGTTACTAGATCGATGCCGTCTGCGTCTTTCACACGTTTGTGATCGTTTGGTGCTACCGGGTGAATCATGTCAACGCCACCAGAAAGTAGCGCAGCTACACGAGTCGCGTCTTCTTTGATTGGTACAAGCGTTAGCTTATCAACGTTACCTTTCGACTCTTTGTCCCAGTAATCTTTAAAGCGTTCAAATTCCACTTTTACGCCCTGTTCACGTGAAGTCACAATGAATGGACCCGTGCCAGATACGTTAGTCGATGCAAATGAGTTACCGTGCTTCACTAGCTCAGACTTGTCTTTGCCGTCTGCTGTTTTACCCGTGTAGAACTTGCTGTCCATAGGGAAAATGTACGTTGCAGTTTGCAGCACAAGTGGGTAAGGACCTTTGGTTACAAGATCGAACGTGTTGTCGTCCACTTTGACGATTTTCTCGTACGGGTCGAAAATGTTTTTAAAATCAGGAGAACTTTGTAGACGCTCAAACGTCCATACAACGTCGTCAGCCGTTAGGGTATTACCAGAGTGGAATTTCACACCTTCACGCAATTTAAAACGAACGGTAGTGTCGTTAATGCGTTCCCAGCTTTCCGCTAGGCGAGGTTCGAAATCCATTTTTTGAGTAAAGCGAACCAACGGATCAAATACCATGTGTGACATTTGCAGTGTGCCACCTGATAGCTGCTCATGTGGGTCAAGCGATACTGGGTCAGCTGCGTAGCCAACTTTGATATCTGCTGCCAGTGCATTAAAGCTTAGGCCCGCCGCCATTAGCGCCACTGCTAATTTGCTTTTCATGGTTTTCATTTGCATAACTCCTTCATGCGGGGATACGGATCCCTTGTTGTTGTGTTTGCGTCTTTGTTATGACTAAAGGTTAGCCAAGCGAGGTGCTTGGTTTATGCCGTCTCGATCTCTTCTCGCAAGCCTGTAAATTCAGGCATCAGAGAAATCAATTTTTTGCTGTATTCGTGTTGGGGTGCCGTAAATAACTGTTCTGTTGGTGCCACTTCTAACAGTGTACCCATTTGCATCACACCTACTCGGTCACACATCTGGCGAATAACAGGTAAATCGTGGCTGATAAACAACATAGTCAAGTTCAGCTCACTTTGCAGATCTTTCAGCAAGTTTAAAATTTGTGCCTGTACCGATACGTCCAGTGCCGATGTCGGTTCATCACAAATCAAAAGTCGAGGACGAGTCGCCAATGCACGCGCAATAGAGATACGCTGACGCTGACCACCGGAGAATTCATGAGGGTACTTAAGCCCAGCCATGCGACCCAAACCAACATGATCGAGAAGGTCATTCACGATTTGGCGAGTTTCCGACTCGTTTTTCGTCAGTTTATGAAAACGGATTGGCTCAGCAATAATATCGAATACCTTCATACGAGGGTTCATTGAGGTATACGGGTTTTGGAACACCATTTGCATTTGACGACGCATTGGGCGGCGTTCTTTCTCAGAGGTTAAAGCTGTCAGGTCAATACCCTCAAACTTCACCTGACCAGAGTTAGGTTGGTATAAACCAGCAATAACTCGCGCAATGGTTGATTTACCAGAGCCAGACTCACCCACCAAACCAAAGGTTTCGCCTTCATGCACTTCAAAGCTCACATTATTGGATGCCTGCACGTATTCGCGACGGCTTTCAAATAAAGAGTCTTTGGTGACAAAGCGTAGATTAACGTTCTTCACGTCCAAAAGCGGGCCTGTGTACTCGCGCTCATCCTGGCTTTGTCCTAGCCAGTGATTCTTAATGTCGAGAGGCTCCATTTCTGCCGCTTCTTCGATGTAGCTGACCAAAGGGAAGCGATCGAGCTTTCTGTCTGAACGTGGAACGGCTGAAATTAGACTGCGAGTATAGGAGTGATCAGGATCGCCCAACACTTTGGCTGTTGGTCCAAACTCCACCAAGTCACCACGATACATTACCGCGACGCGGTCAGTGACGTTGGAGACCACACCCATATCGTGAGTAACCAGCATACAGCCGACATTATTCTTGATACACAATTCTCGGATCAAGTTGAGGATTTGGTCTTGGATTGATACGTCCAGTGCCGTGGTTGGCTCATCGGCGATGATCAGATCTGGCTCACCTGCCAAAGCAATCGCAATGACGACACGCTGACGCATACCACCAGAGAATTGGTGTGGGTATTGTTTTAAGCGGTTTTCTGGCTGCGGGATGCCAACTTGCTGCATCAGAGAAAGCGCACGCTGATACGCCTCTTCATCAGAGACTTTCATGTTGGCGTGGATCGTCTCTTTCAGCTGCTGCTCAACCGTAAAAAGTGGGTTAAGTGAGGTCATTGGATCTTGGAAAATAAAACCAATCTTCGATCCGCGAACCTTACGCATCGCTTCTGGTGATAAACCAGAAATTTTTTCTCCATCCAAGAAAACATCGCCGCTAGCAACGCGACCTGGAGGGCTAAGCAAATCAATAACGGCGTTACCAACGGTGGATTTACCCGCACCTGATTCGCCAACAACACCCACGATTTCACCACGTTCAATATGAAAAGAAAGTGACTTCACGGCAGCGTGAACGCCGTGTCGGGATGGGTATTCAATACGAAGGTTTTTCACTTCTAATAGTGACATTTCAGACCTCTACTGCCTTGTCTGTGGTATCGAATCGCGCCAAAGGCACCATTCATCACCTGAATGAATCCGTTCAAATTCAGAATAATACTCTGAAATCTTAATGCGGAAACAATTTGGCAAAAATCACACAAAAAAGCAACAATTAAAGTATATTCCGCCGAGAAAACATTAAATAAACGCACAATGAGCGAATAAAAATGCATTAACAAGTATTTAACCATTTTCATATCACACTATTTTTGTGCGCCATGCACCAATAAAACTAGAAAAACACTCTAAAAATAAGCACGAGCTAACCAGAACCATTAACCACATTATTCATGTGTAATTATTAACATTTAACAAACAATATCGTATGCGAAAAGCGATTTTTCAACATAAAAAACTATTAATAAAATAGTCGGCAAATATAAAAAGCCAAACTTAGAAAGAGAAAGGATAGGCTAAAACGTGAACACAACAGCAAAACCACACAAATCCTCTGTCGACGACGATTATGCGCTGCTTAAGCGGTTTGTTGACTAAACAAAAGAAAGTGCGGTTACCATCACTCTCCCATTGTAGGTGAAACACGTCGGTTTTAACCCTTTACGGCACAATTCAGAGTGGGATAATAGATAATCAATGTTAGAGCCAAGCTGTAAATGAAAGGAGCCCCTGTGCTTAAAGCGATTTTTTTTGATATGGACGAGACTTTATGTGCGACGTCACAAGCCGATAAAGTTGCAGGACAAAAGTTTACGACTTGGATTCATAAGACCTACCCGCAAGTTACCGAACCACAAGCTTTTTTACAGCGCTACTTACAGGGTGTGTACAAGAAGCTGAATGCGGAATTCCCTCACCTTGTGGCTCTGCTACCTGATGAAAACGCGTTCCGTTGTGGCCTGATCCAAAATATATTGGCGGAGCACGGAGTCAGCATTAATGCCGAAGAGGCTCAACAAGCTCAAGACTACTTTGACTCTGCACGTATGGGCGCGTTCACTTTCTTCCCTGGTGTAAAAGAAATGCTCAGCGATCTTCGTCAGCATTATAAACTCGTCGTGATCACTAACGGCCCGATTTTTTCTCAACACCCTAAACTCAGCGCGACACAGATGAGCGACTGGGTGGACCATATTATTGTGGGGGGGGAAGAGCCTGAAGAGAAGCCCGCTGCGAGCATTTTCCAAAAAGCGCTCGACTTGGTCGAAGTAAAACCAGAAGAAGCCCTACACATTGGCGACTCTTTACCAGCAGATATAGCAGGCGCTAACAATATGGGCATTTTGAGTGTGTGGGTAAATGCGACAGGCGCAAGTAACTCAACAGATATAACGCCAAATTTTGAAATCCAAGAAACGGTAGAGCTGAGAGAAATCCTTAAAACACTCGCCCAATAAAAGTAGCGGATTAGAAAAACACAAAACCCCAGACGTCGTTCTGGGGTTTATTTTGTCAGCTCGAAAAGCATTTGGATCATAGGTGGTCAAAAGCCCCTAGAGCTGTACACTTTTGGTGAAATTGAAATCGAATGCAGATTCTTTTAAGAGGATAGATGCAAAAAAGCCCCAGTCTTTCGACTGGGGCTCTAAATAGCGGTCGGTGAAGAGAGATTCGATCGGACTGGCGTTTCAGCCCACGCCCCTCAGTTCCCTACATTCTAAATTTCAAATGTAAAAAAGCCCCAGTCTTTCGACTGAGGCTTTAAATAGTGGTCGGTGAAGAGGGATTCGAACCCCCGACCCTCTGGTCCCAAACCAGATGCGCTACCAAACTGCGCTATTCACCGAGCATATATTCTTTAAATAAAGAATGGGGTGGCTAACGAGACTTGAACTCGCGACAACCGGAATCACAATCCGGGGCTCTACCAACTGAGCTATAGCCACCATCAAATTGTCATGTTTACCGCTATCTCAGCCATAAACTAAATAGTGGTCGGTGAAGAGGGATTCGAACCCCCGACCCTCTGGTCCCAAACCAGATGCGCTACCAAACTGCGCTATTCACCGACGATGTTTTATCTTGATTTAATCAAGATTGGAAGCAATGCTACCGCATTCAATCTAAAAAAGAAAGAATGGGGTGGCTAACGAGACTTGAACTCGCGACAACCGGAATCACAATCCGGGGCTCTACCAACTGAGCTATAGCCACCACTGATTTTTACCGATGTATCCTCCGAGGCAATGGTACGCCCGAAAGGATTCGAACCTTCGACCTTTGGCTCCGGAGGCCAACGCTCTATCCAACTGAGCTACGGGCGCATGCCCTATCGGCGGAGTGGAATAATACGGATATCACACTATGCCGTCTAGTACTTTTTTTACTTTTTTTATCGTTTGGTCTCTTTTTCGACAGTTATCTTCCTTTAAACTGAATTTTTGATGTGATTCACGCCCTGTCATGGATAACTTGTTGTTTATTGCAACAAGTTATCGGGATATAATCACCCATTATTTACATTGATTTAACAGCTGCAACCAAGTTGTCTAATCATTCTATGCCATTCAGTGGAATTTAGTGATTTCTCTGCTCGGCATTAATACTCTAACTATATAAATAGGTAAGTCACTTACCTCGGGAATGTGAAGTGGGTTTAATGGATATGTCTCGACAAATGATTAGCGTTTTGTTCGCTGCCTTAACGTTTTCTACGGCAGCTTTAGCTTCTGACATCAGCCAAACTGAATACGATGCGATCGCAGAACGCATCCAACCTGTCGGTGATGTTTATCTAGCGGGTTCTGAGCCAGTGAAAGAAGAACCAACCGGTCCACGTGATGGCGCCACAGTTTATGGTACTTTTTGTATTGCTTGTCACGCATCTGGTGTAAACGGCGCACCTAAAACAGGTAATGCCGATGACTGGGCACCGCGTATTGCACAAGGCAAAGAGACGTTAGTGAAGCACGCGTTAGAAGGCTTCAATGCGATGCCTGCCAAAGGTACCTGTATGGACTGTTCTGACGATGAAATCATCGCAGCAATCGACCACATGATTGAAGGTCTATAAGTAAAGACATCAATGAAAAAGGCTTGCCAACTGGCAAGCCTTTTTGTGTTTAGTCAGTGAGAACAAGGTTACTCTACTTCTTAAACATTGCTCGAATATTGGCAATGTGTGCCTGACCTTTCGCCATACGCTCTTCTGCTGATACTGGCTTTTTATTCACTTCCCATTCAACGTCATCAAATGGCAACTCATCCAAAAATCGGCTTTGAGTCGGTTTTATCAACTCGCCGAACTGTCGACGCTCTTTGCACATGGTGAAAGTCAGTTCACGCTGCGCACGGGTAATGCCAACATACATCAGACGACGCTCTTCTTCGACGTTGTCTTCATCAATACTGGTTTGGTGCGGTAAAATACCTTCTTCAGACCCAATTAGGTATACATATGGGAACTCAAGGCCTTTTGATGCATGCAGCGTCATCAGTTGTACTGCATCGCTGTCTTCATCTTCTTCGCCACGTTCCATCATGTCACGCAAGGTCAAACGCTGAACGACTTCTTTTAACGTTTTCTCTTCTTGATCGTAGTTGTCACCTTCTAGATCCGCCACTATCCAGGAGTAAAGATCAGAAACGTTCTTCATTCGCATTTCAGCGGCTTTCGGGCTTGCTGAAGTTTCGTATAGCCAATCTTCATAATGGATATCGCGAACTAGCGAGCGAACCGCTTCGACGGTATCACCACGCTCAGCTTGGTCAGCAATCGCCACTAACCATTGGGTGAAACGACGTAAATTTTCCAGGCCGCGTCCCGTTAAGTGCTGTTCGAGCCCCATTTCAAAACTCGACTCAAACAGGCTCTTCCCACGCATATTGGCATAACTGCCTAGCTTTTCTAACGTTACTGGGCCAATTTCACGTCGTGGTGTATTCACAATACGTAAGAATGCATTGTCGTCATCTGGATTAACCAAAACACGCAAATACGCCATGATGTCTTTAATTTCTGCTCGTGCAAAAAACGAGGTGCCGCCAGAAATTTTATACGGCACACGGTTTTGCATCAGAGACTTTTCAATTAAGCGCGATTGGTGGTTACCACGGTACAAAATTGCGTAATCACGATAGTCGGTTCGATTCAAGAATTTGTGTGCAATCAACTCCCCCGTGACACGCTCAGCCTCATGCTCTTCATTTTTAGCCAACAACACTTTGAGTTTTTCACCGTCAGGAATTTCTGAAAATAAGGACTTCTCATAGACGTGAGGGTTGTTGGCTATCAAAATGTTGGCCGCACGCAGGATTCGACTCGTTGAGCGGTAGTTTTGCTCCAACTTAATCAATCGCAAATTCGGGTAATCTTCACCCAGCAAGACTAGATTCTGAGGTTTCGCACCACGCCATGAATAAATGGACTGGTCATCATCTCCTACGACCGTCAATCGCCCACGTTCACCGACGATTAATTTCACCAACTCATATTGACTCGTGTTGGTATCTTGGTACTCATCGACCAATAGATAGCGGATACGGTTCTGCCAACGTTGACGAACGTCTTCATGATTGCGCAAGAGTAAGACGGGCATCAAAATTAGGTCATCAAAATCGAGCGCGTTATAGGCTTTCATTTGCTTTTGGTACATATCAAAGCAGAACGCAAACAATTGTTGCTGCTCACCTTGCGCACGCGCTTTGGCTTGCTCTGGCGTCAACATGTCGTTTTTCCAATTGGAAATACAACTCAGAAGCTGACGTAGCAGATCTTTATCACCATCAAGCTGCTTTTCGGTAAGTTCCTTGAGTAGCGCCAGTTGGTCTTGGTCATCAAACAGTGAAAAGCCCGCTTTCAATCCTAAATGCTTGTATTCGCGTTTGATGATGTTTAATCCCAAGGTGTGGAACGTTGATACCATCAAACCTTTAGACTCACCTTTCCCTAACGTTTGACCTACACGCTCCTTCATTTCACGTGCTGCTTTGTTGGTAAACGTCACCGCCGCAATGTTACGCGCTTTGTAACCACATTGCTGAACCAGATAAGCGATTTTATTGGTAATAACACGAGTTTTGCCCGAGCCAGCACCAGCTAGCACTAGGCATGGACCTGACACGTATTTCACGGCTTCATCTTGACTAGGGTTCAGCTTCATAGAAATTCTCTGCGGGTGATGAATGTGGCGCCTATGATAAAGGGGTGGCCTCGTGAAAGCTATGCTGATTTCTTGTAATTTTTACACCAATTAAGTGCAATATTCTGTTGCATAAATGGCGGGTATTTAAGCTATAATGAATGAACGTTCATTCACTAAAGGGTGACATTATGAAGGATAACCCTGCTGTAGATAAACGAGAACAAATCTTAGTCGCTGCTGAACAACTCATTGCTGAATCTGGCTTTCAAGGGCTTTCCATGCAAAAGCTCGCCAATGAGGCAGGTGTCGCAGCAGGGACGATTTACCGTTATTTCTCAGATAAAGAACATCTTTTAGAGGAACTACGCCTTAACGTTGCTAAGCGTGTTGCTACTGCGGTGCAACTAGGTGTTAGTGAAGAGATGCCTTTAAAACAGCGTTATCGAACCATGTGGCTCAATATTTGGAATCTAGCGAGCTCGAACTTAAGTGCGATCAGCAACCGAGTCCAATATGAGTCTCTACCCTGTTCAAATAGTAGCAAAGCTCGGGAACTTGAAAGACAAATGTTTGCCCAAGTAGATCTTCTTTTTAATCAGGGGAAAGAAGAGGGCGTATTCAAGCCTCTCGATAACGAAGTGCTTTCTGGATTGAGTTTTGAGGCAAGTGTTGCACTTGCTAGGAAACACGCTTTGGGATTTTATCAACTGGATAAGGCGGCATTAGAAGCTGCTATTGAAGCCAGTTGGGATGCAATTATTAAACACTAACTTGGAGTTCTTAATAGAATGAAAAAGTGGACTTTCTTTATGTTACTTATCGCCGTTCTCTTGTTCGGCAGCGTGATAGGTTTCAATTTATTTAAGCAACAAAAGATTGCTGAATACATGGCAAACCGTCCTGAACCTGAGTTCCCAGTAACCGTGACGAAAGTACAAGCGGTTGATTGGGTACCAGTGATCGAGGCTATCGGTTTTATCGAACCAAACCAAGGTGTGACGGTCGCAAACGAAACCAGTGGTGTTATCGACAAAATCGCATTTGATTCCGGCACTCAAGTCAAAGCAGGTCAGCCATTAGTACTGCTTGACTCTGACGTTGAGAAAGCGAATTTAAAGAGCTCGCAAGCCAAGTTGCCAGCAGCAGAAGCGAAATACAAACGCTACCAAGGGCTATTTAAAAAAGGCTCTATTTCTAAAGAAGCGTATGACGAAGCAGAAGCGAACTACTTCTCCTTAAAAGCGGACATTGAAAGCTTGAAAGCGACCATCGACCGACGCGAAATCAAAGCGCCATTTGATGGTGTAGTAGGTATTCGTAACGTGTACCTAGGTCAGTACCTACAAGCGGGTACCGATATTGTTCGCCTGGAAGACACCAGCGTGATGCGCTTACGCTTTACCGTGCCGCAAACCGATATTTCACGTATCAATATCGACCAAGAAGTGGATATCTTCGTGGATGCCTACCCAGATCAGCCTTTCAAAGGTTCAATTTCTGCGATTGAGCCTGCGGTTAACGTACAAAGTGGCTTGATTCAGGTTCAAGCAGATATCCCTAACAGTGATGGCAAACTGCGTAGTGGTATGTTCGCACGTGCAAACATCATTCTGCCTAAATTAGAAAATCAGGTCACTCTGCCTCAAACTGCGATCACGTTTACGCTATACGGCGACAATGTTTACATCGTAACGGAAGAAGATGGCGAGAAACGCGTTAAGCAGCATGTGGTAAAAGTTGGCGAACGCTCTAAAGATATCGCACACATTCTAGAAGGCGTGAAGCCAGGTGATGTAGTGGTGACATCGGGTCAAGTCCGTTTAAGTAACCACGCAAAAGTAAGCATTGTCGAAAGCGATGCAACTACCCCACCTGCTGAAACACCAATGCTTTAAGTTGGAGGCATCATGCGCTTTACAGATGTTTTTATAAAACGTCCAGTTTTAGCGGTATCGATCAGTTTTTTGATTGCATTGCTTGGTTTGCAAGCCGTGTTCAAAATGCAAGTTCGTGAATACCCTGAAATGACGAATACAGTGGTCACCGTGACCACCAGTTACTACGGTGCAAGTGCCAACTTGATCCAGGGCTTTATTACTCAGCCATTGGAGCAAGCGGTGGCGCAAGCCGATAATATTGATTATATGACCTCGCAATCGGTGTTAGGTAAATCAACCATTACCGTCAACATGAAGTTGAATACCGACCCGAACGCGGCATTGGCTGACATCTTAGCGAAAACGAACTCGGTACGTTCCCAGCTTCCAAAAGAAGCTGAAGACCCGACTGTAACGATGTCGACTGGTTCAACTACCGCGGTATTGTATATTGGTTTTACTAGTGACGAGTTGTCTTCCAGCCAGATCACCGACTACCTTGAGCGTGTAATCAACCCACAGCTATTCACTGTAAATGGTGTATCAAAAGTCGACCTTTACGGTGGTATGAAATACGCGCTGCGCGTATGGCTAGATCCAGCAAAAATGGGCGCATTAAAGCTGACTGCAACGGATGTGATGAGCGTTCTTAACGCCAACAACTACCAATCTGCGACGGGTCAAGCGACGGGTGAGTTCGTGCTTTATAACGGCAGCGCGGATACTCAGGTATCAAACGTTGCTGAGCTTGAAGCGTTGGTCGTAAAAACGGGTGAAGGGGACGTTATTCGCTTAGGTGATATCGCGAAGGTAACACTTGAGAAGAGTCACGACGTTTACCGTGCAAGTGCAAACGGCCAAGAAGCAGTGGTTGCTGCAATCAACGCCGCGCCAAGTGCCAACCCAATCAACATCGCTGCTGATGTGCTTGAATTATTACCTCAACTTGAGCGCAACTTACCAAGTAACATCAAAATGAACGTGATGTACGACTCTACCATTGCGATCAACGAGTCAATTCACGAAGTAGTGAAAACGATTCTTGAAGCGGCAATTATCGTACTTGTAGTGATCACACTGTTCCTAGGTTCGTTCCGTGCGGTCATCATTCCTATCGTCACTATTCCACTCTCTTTGATTGGTGTGGCGATGGTTATGCAGGCAATGGGCTTCTCTTGGAACTTAATGACACTACTAGCGATGGTACTTGCCATCGGTCTGGTGGTGGATGACGCGATCGTGGTACTAGAAAACGTGGATCGTCATATCAAAGAAGGCGAGTCACCATTCCGTGCAGCAATCATTGGTACGCGTGAAATTGCAGTGCCAGTTATTGCGATGACATTAACGCTAGGTGCGGTATACGCACCAATCGCGTTGATGGGCGGTATTACAGGCTCGTTGTTCAAAGAGTTCGCTTTAACGCTAGCAGGTTCGGTATTTGTGTCCGGTATCATCGCTTTAACGCTATCACCTATGATGTGTTCAAAGATGCTGAAGGCGAATGAAAAACCGAGCAAGTTTGAGCAAAAAGTTCATCGTATCCTTGATGGCATGACTAATCGCTATGAGAAAATGCTTACAGCAGTCATGGCTCACCGTCCTGTTGTAATTGCATTTGCGATAATTGTATTTGCGAGCTTACCGATTCTATTTAAGTTTATTCCTAGTGAGCTGGCGCCGTCCGAAGATAAAGGTGTAGTTGTTCTGATGGGTACCGCACCATCAAACGCGAACTTGGACTACATCCAAAACACCATGGATGACGTGAATAAGATTCTCTCTGATCAGCCAGAAGTAGAATACGCTCAGGTATTTAACGGTGTGCCGAACTCAAACCAAGCGTTTGGTCTAGCAACATTGAAGCCATGGAGTGAACGAGAAGCAAGTCAATCTGAAATCACAAAACGTGTGGGAGGCCTAGTTTCAAGTGTCCCAGGTATGTCTGTCACTGCGTTCCAAATGCCAGAACTGCCTGGTGCGGGCTCAGGCCTACCTGTCCAGTTTGTAATTACGACACCAAATAGCTTCGAAAGCTTGTTTACTATCGCTAGCGATATCCTGACCGATGTTGCAAGTAGTCCAATGTTTGTCTATTCCGATCTAGACCTGAACTACGATTCAGCAACCATGAAGATTAAGATCGATAAAGACAAAGCGGGTGCCTACGGTGTGACCATGCAAGATATTGGTATCACTCTCAGCACCATGATGGCTGATGGTTACGTTAACCGTATCGACCTTAACGGCCGCTCATATGAAGTGATTCCTCAAGTTGAACGTAAATGGCGTCTAAACCCAGAGTCGATGAAGAACTACTATGTGCGTTCTGTTGATGGTAAAGCCGTCCCACTAAGCAGCTTGATTACGATTGATGTGATTGCAGAGCCTCGCTCTTTGCCACACTTCAACCAGTTAAACTCCGCGACGGTAGGTGCGGTGCCATCGCCTAACGTTGCTATGGGTGATGCAATTAACTGGTTTGAAGACATCGCACAAACCAAACTGCCTGCAGGCTATAACCACGATTACATGGGCGAATCTCGTCAGTTTGTGACAGAAGGTAGCGCCTTGTATGCAACCTTTGGTCTTGCACTTGCGATCATCTTCCTCGTTCTGGCGATTCAATTTGAATCACTCCGCGACCCTATTGTCATCATGGTATCTGTACCGCTAGCAATATGTGGTGCCTTGATCGCGTTGGCGTGGGGTACGGCCTCAATGAACATCTACTCGCAGGTTGGTTTGATCACGCTGGTCGGCCTGATCACCAAGCACGGCATCTTGATCTGTGAAGTAGCCAAAGAAGAGCAGTTACATAATAAACTGTCTCGTATTGATGCGGTGATGGAGGCTGCGAAAGTGCGTCTTCGCCCTATCCTAATGACCACTGCAGCGATGATCGCAGGTCTGATCCCGCTGATGTACGCAACAGGTGCAGGTGCCGCGCAACGTTTCAGTATCGGTATCGTCATCGTTGCTGGCCTTGCAATCGGTACACTGTTCACACTATTTGTCCTACCTGTGATTTACAGCTACCTAGCTGAAAAACACAAACCTCTGCCAGTATTTGTTGAAGACAAAGACTTGGAGAAGTTAGCGCGAGTTGACGAAGCGAAAGCAGCTCATCGTGAATTAGCGGATAACAGATAAGCTATTAAGGCATTCAAAAAGGTCACTTCGGTGGCCTTTTTTATTGCCGCTCTCTTTTTTGCCATCTAAATGGCGACTTTCACGTATCATTTACTTAAAATGAGGACAAATCAAAAGGAGTTTTAGCCACTATGTTTGACCCAAAGAAATTAGAGCAAATTGCTAAACAGATTCACGACTCAATGCCTCAACCTGTAAAAGAGTTGGGCTCTGATGTCGATCAGAAAGTTCGTCAAGTAATCCAAGGCCAGCTAAACAAGCTAGATGTTGTAAGTCGCGAAGAGTTTGATGTTCAAACTCAAGTTTTACTACGTACACGTCAAAAGCTAACAGAAATGGAACAGAAGTTGGCGCAACTTGAAGAAAAGCTTGCTGAAAAATAAGTATCAAAGCGCTCCTCACAAAGGAGCGTTTTTCTTATCGGCGCGCAGATAAATCGGCTAAAAACAAAAAGGCTTGGTCAACGGCGACCAAGCCTTTTGATTAGATGTTGTGTTTTTGTATTTATCGACTCCAGTCTGGCCAGAGTTCATTTAATATTTTCTCTACTTTGAAGCAAAGAAAATTAGCCACCAACCGCGATGCGCTTCATATCTGTCATATAACCACGTAGTTCTTCACCGATATATTCTACAGGGTGGTTGCGGATTGTTTCATTCACAGCGATAAGAGTCGCGTTATCCACTTGGTTAGACGTTTCACCTAGACCTTTACCAATGACGTCTGTACTAACAGAAGGCATGAATTTTTCACGCAGTAGCGGCGTTGCTACATTAGCAAATAGGTAGTTACCATATTCAGCCGTATCAGAGATAACCACGTTCATCTCGTATAAACGCTTACGTGCGATAGTGTTTGCGATAAGTGGCAGCTCGTGTAGAGACTCGTAGTAAGCAGACTCATCGATGATGCCAGATGCCGTCATTGCTTCGAATGCTAGCTCAACACCCGCACGAACCATAGCAACCATCAGGATACCGTTATCGAAGTACTCTTGCTCAGAGATTTCTACGTCAGTTTCTGGGTAGTTTTCGAAAGCAGTTTCACCTGTTTCTGCACGCCAGCCTAGTAGATTTGCATCGTCGTTTGCCCAGTCAGCCATCATAGTGCTAGAGAAGTGACCGGTGATGATGTCATCCATGTGCTTGTTGTATAGCGGACGCATCAGTTCTTTTAGCTCTTCAGAAAGCTCAAATGCTTTCACTTTTGCAGGGTTAGTTAGGCGATCCATCATGTGAGTGATACCACCAAACTTCAGTGCTTCAGTGATGGTTTCCCAACCGTATTGAAGAAGCTTACCTGCGTAGCCAGGGTCGATACCATCAGCAATCATCTTCTCGTAACATACGATAGAGCCAGCCTGTAGCATGCCGCAAAGGATAGTTTGCTCACCCATTAGGTCAGATTTCACCTCAGCAACAAAAGAAGACTCTAGACAGCCTGCACGGTGACCACCTGTTGCTGCTGCCCAAGCTTTCGCGATATCCCAACCTTCACCTTTTGGGTCGTTCTCTGGGTGAACAGCGATAAGAGTTGGAACACCGAAACCACGCTTGTACTCTTCACGAACTTCCGTGCCCGGGCACTTAGGTGCAACCATTACTACTGTTAGGTCTTTACGGATTTGCATGCCCTCTTCAACAACGTTGAAGCCGTGTGAGTAACCTAGCGCTGCGCCTTCTTTCATTAGCGGCATTATCGTCTCAACAACGTTTGTGTGCTGCTTATCTGGAGTAAGGTTTACTACTAGGTCAGCTTGTGGAATTAGCGTTTCGTAGCTACCTACTTCAAAACCGTTGTCTTTTGCATTTTTGAAAGATTGACGTTGCTCATCAATTGCTGCTTGGCGAAGCGCGTAAGCAACGTCTAGACCAGAGTCACGCATATTCAGACCTTGGTTAAGACCTTGAGCACCACAACCTACGATAACCACTTTCTTGCCTTTTAAGTAATCCGCTTCTGAAGCAAATTCACTACGGTCCATAAAGCGACAACGACCTAATTGGTCCAACTGCTCGCGCAAGTTTAAGGTATTGAAATAATTAGCCATCTGGGTGCTCCTTTGAGATTCTTCCATTGAGGTCGGTAATTGCCTTACCGAATAACTTCATACTAAAACAGACATTAAATTGCTTAAAGTGATATATTCACAATTAGTTATTGCAATTTGTGCAACATGGACATGAAGATTTAATGAATATCAAAAGCCTGCAACTTTTTATTCATCTGTGTGAGAGTAAAAGTTTCGCTAAGACCGCAGCAGCGATGCATGTGAGTCCTTCAGCCTTGAGCAGACAAATACAAAAGCTAGAGGAAGAAACTAGCCAACAATTATTTTTGCGGGACAATCGCAGCGTTGATTTAACGAGCCAAGGCAAAAAACTGGTTCCTGTCGCCTTAAAAATTCTTGGCGAATGGCAGCAGTACCAAAGTCACCTAAAGGGAGCAGAGGACGAATTGAAAGGAGAAATCCGTCTATTTTGTTCGGTTACTGCAAGCTACAGCCACCTGCCAGAGTTAATCTCTGATTTTCGTCTTCAGCATCCTTTTATCGAATTTAAGCTATCAACCGGCGATCCAGCTCAAGCGATCGACAAAATTTTAGCAGATGAAGCCGATATTGCCATCTCAGCCAAATCTGAGCAGATGCCAAGCAAAATCGCATTTGAAACGATCAGTGAAATACCGCTTTCTGTCATCGCTCCTGTCGGCGTGAGTTCATTTGCGGAAGAGCTACAAAAAGAAAGACCAAACTGGTCAGTAATTCCATTCATTCTCCCAGAAGCAGGGACAGCAAGAGATAGAGCCAATACTTGGCTCAAACAAATGAAAATAAAGCCGAATATCTACGCGCAAACGTCAGGGCATGAAGCCATCGTAAGTATGGTTGCACTGGGATGTGGTGTGGGTATCGCACCTGATGTCGTGATCAACAATAGCCCGGTGAGGGAGAAGATAAATCGCTTAAAAGTGTTACCAATTAAGCCGTTTGAGCTTGGTGTCTGCTGCACCAAAAATCAGTTAGAGAATCCATTAGTGAAGGCTTTTTGGAAAGTAGCGGAGAGTAAATACATTACACCTTAACGATAGATGTTTGAGTTCTGAGTGCTTAGGTAATTTTCAGAACCCAGAAACGTAAAAAAGCCCACTCTTTCGAGTGGGCTTTTTCAAATTTAAAGCCTGGCGATGTCCTACTCTCACATGGGGAAGCCCCACACTACCATCGGCGCTATTTCGTTTCACTTCTGAGTTCGGCATGGAAATCAGGTGGGTCCAAAACGCTATGGTCGCCAAGCAA